>NZ_MDZB01000095.1 GCF_001816145.1 Hymenobacter lapidarius
CGAAACCAGCGTCGGCAACTGGCTGGCCTGGCACTGGCTGGCCTTTGTCGTCCTCTTTTTGCGAAAAATCAACCCAAAACCGACTTTCTAAACAGCTTCTTCTTAAAAAACTTATTCTTTGACTACTTCTACTACCATTGCCGTCATTATTGGGTTGGGTTTGGCGGGCGCGCCGGCAGCGCGCGGGCAGGACGCGGCGGCGGCCATGACGGAGCACCCGGCCACGAGCGACTATCGGCTCTCGTCGCGGGGCTTTGAGGACGCTTACGGGTTCAACGACACGGCCCGCGCGGTCATTCAACTGTACTATGCGAAGTGGAAAACCGGCCTCAATATTATGAAGTACGCCGGGTACCCTGTGCCAGTAGCCACCGCGCTGGGCCGGCACTACGAGCCCGACCCGCGCACCTACGGGGCCGCGCCCAACTACAGCAAGTACTACTACGACCCGTGGGTGGCGCCGGTGGCGTTCAGCCTGCTGGGCGTTTCGACGTTTGGCTTCATCAAAGCCACCGTATACAATCGCCGGCAGCTGTACACGGTTATCCGGCAGTACCGCGCTACCCGGCGGCTGCCGGCAAGCGTGCCCGCCGCCGCCCTGCGCCCCTACCTGAAAGTGCTGCTGGGCGAAATGCCGCCTGCGGCGCGCTAGGCTACCCGCGCTGCCGCACCGCCTCAAACGTGAGCACGGCGGTAGCCACGCTCACGTTGAGGGAGTCGATGCGGCCGCGCATGGGCACGATGATGGTTTCGTCGCAGGCGGCGCGCAGCTGGGGCGTGAGGCCGTCGGCCTCGGTGCCCATCACCAGGGCGGTGGGGCCGCGGAGGTCGCAGGCGGTGTAGTCGCGGGCATCGGGGGCAAGCGCGGCGGCGTAGGTGCGGATGCCTTTTTCCCGTAGAAAGGCCAAAATATCGGCCACCGGCGCGGCCACGGTGGGCACCGTGAACACGCACCCAATGCTGGCCCGGATGACGTTGGGGTTGAATAAATCGGTGCGCGGGTCGCCGATGAGCACGGCATCGACCGGGGCGGCGTCGGCGGTGCGGAGGATGGCGCCGAGGTTGCCGGGCTTCTCCACCGCTTCGAGCACGATGACGAGTGGGTTTTCGGGCAGGCGCAGGTCGGCGAGGGAGCGGGCGGGGGTGCGCAGCACGGCCAGCAGGCCGTCGGAGCCCTCACGGTACGCTACTTTTTCGAAAACGGGCCTGGTCACCTCAAACCACTCAGGCGCACTATCCAAACCAGAAAACAGCTTCTGCAAGTCCTGCTGCCCGGTTTCATCGGCCAGCTCGGCGCACGAATACACGGCAGCAACGGCTACGCCGGCTTCCACGGCAATGGTGAGCTCGCGCAGGCCCTCGACGAGGGTAAGGCCCAGGGCGCGGCGCTCCGCCGACTTCTGCTGGAGGCGCAGCAGTTGCTTGATGCGCAGGTTTTGGGGGCTACTGAGGCGGTCGGAAGGAGCAAACGGCATGGGCACGAAGATACGGGCGGAGCCGCCGGCCCCAACCCTACCCCCGGCACCCGCGTAGGGCGGCCCACTACCTTCGCAACACAATGAAGTCAAAAATTGACCCCAAAATTATTGCCGGCTTGGTACTGGCCGTGGGCATTCTGCTGCTCACCGCCGCGGCCTCGTTCTGGAGCATTCGCGGCCTAAAGGTTCAAACCCGGCAGGTGGAGCACACTTATCAGGTAATGCAGCAAGTAGCCAGCGTGACGGCGGTGCTCAAGGACGCCCAGGCAGGCGTGCGCGGCTACATCCTCACCGGCGACACGGCTTACCTCCGCCCCTTCAGCCTGGCCACCGACGAGCTGCCCAATAGCCTGGAGCGCTTAGATAATTTAACCGCCGACAACTCGACCCAGCAGGCCCGCCTCGATTCGCTGCGTGGGCTGGTGGAGCAGGAATTCCGCATTCTGCGGCCGCTGACGCAGTTAAGCAGCTCGATGAGCAAGTCGGCCATGCAGACATCTCTCGACACCGACCGCCAGACCCTGCGCCAGGTACGCACCCTCTACAACCGGATTCAGGCGCAGGAAATGGCCGTGCTCGCGCAACGCAGCGCGTCGCAGGAGCTGTTCGCAAAAGCCACCCCCATTGTGGTGCTGGTATCGGCCGTGCTCGCGGTGCTGATAGTGGTGTGGCTGGTGGTGAAAATAGTGCAGGAGCTGGCCGATAACCGCCGGCTGCAAAGCGAACTGGCCGATATCAACGCCGAGGTCAGCCTGCGAATTGCCCAAATCCGGGCCCTGGCCGAGAAGGTGGTGCAGGGCGACTACAGCGTAAAAATCACCGATACGGCCGAAGACAACCTCGGGGGCCTGGCTGCTTCGCTCAACCGGATGACCCAGACGCTGGATGCCAGCTTCAGTGCCCTGGAAAAGCGCAACCAGGAGCTCGACCAGTTTGCTTACGTGGCCTCGCACGACCTCAAGGCGCCCCTGCGCGGGGTGACCACCATTGTGAAATGGATTGAGGACGAGTTGTCGGCGGAGCTCTCGCCCAAGCTCCGCACCTACCTCGACCAGATGAAGGGCCGGTTGAGCCGCCTTGAAGACCTCATAAACGGCCTGCTGGCCTATGCCCGCGTGGGCCGCACCGCCCAGGCTGCCACCCTCGTCGACGTGGGCCAACTGCTGAGCGAAGTAGCAGAGCTCGTGATTCCGCCCGACTTCACGCTGCGCACCAGCCCGGAGATGCCGGTTTTTCTGACCGACCGGCTGGGCCTGCAGCAGGTGTTTACCAACCTGTTCAGCAATGCCGTGAAGTACCACCACCGCGGCGCCGGCCGGTTGGAAGTGAGCTGCCGCGACGCCGGCCGCTTCTACGAATTTCGGGTGCAGGACGACGGCCCGGGCATCGCCCCGGAGTACCATCACAAGATTTTTTTATTGTTTCAAACCCTGCGCGACCGTCACACGGCCGAAAGCACGGGCATTGGCTTGAGCATTGTGCAAAAGATAATTGACGAGCACCACGGCGCCATTCGGGTCGAGTCGGCATCGGGCCAGGGGGCGGGCTTTATCTTTACCTGGCCAAAGTAAACTTGGCTGGGAGGGAACCCAACGGTTGAGGTTTGGCCTTGTTTGTTCTGACCACGGTTGTGGCAGGTTCCGTGCGAACCTTACCTTTTTTTGTATTGTATGCGTTCTGTTCTACTTGTTGAAGACGATATTTTTGATACCATGACGGCGGAGAAATCCTTCGCCAAGTTTAACGTACCGCACCAGCTGCACACGGCATTCAACGGCGAAGAAGCCCTGGATTTGCTGCTGGGCCGCAACGGCACCGAAGCCCTGCGCCCCCTGCCCGAGGTGATTCTGCTGGATTTGAACATGCCCCGCATGAACGGCATTGAGTTCCTGACGGAGCTGCGCGGCAACCCCGAATTTCATCACATTCCGGTGTTCATTACCACCACATCCAGCATGGACGTGGACCGCCTCAGTGTTGAGGAGCTGGGCGTGAGCGGCTACATTTTGAAGCCGCTGGATTTTGAAAGCACCACCGACCTAGCCGATAGCCTGAGCCTGCTCGAAAAACTACTCAATTAGCCCGCAAATAAGCAACTGAACGCCTCACCGGTCCTTACAGGAAACGGCTGGGGCGTTTTTCTGCTTGCTCCGATTTGGTAGTTCCCGCGGCAAGAGGCGTCGCCTGCGCAGGCTTGGTATGGACGGGAGCCGCGCAGGTGCGTTCGGGAAGGATATTTTGGTGTTGGGCACTGGAATTCACACTTCCTGCCGATGGTTTGCGTTGGGGCCGTGCCGGTATGCGGGCACGCTTTTTGGGGCGGGCCTCCCATATTTGCCGGGCGTTGGTACCTTGTCCAGTTCCCTTCCCATTCCTTCGGTCCTTTCTATGAAGTTCCCCGTTCTTTTTCCGGCGCTGTTGGTGTTGCTCGCAGGGTCGGCCGCGCAGGCCCAGGACGAAGCCCCCCGCCAGCTGGGGGCGCCCCCGTCTCTGCCGGCCCCGGCTAGGCCCCGGCCGGCCCCGGCTCCCCGCCAGCTCGACGCCGTGCCGGCACCTGCCCCCGACACCACCCGCCGCGCCACCGTGACGGCCCCGCTGCCCGCTCCCATGGCAGCCCCGGCCCCGGTGTATGCGCCCGCACGGGCGGGCCAGCTGCCCGGCAACAACTCCCAACCCACCCGGTTTCAGGTGGGCCTGAAGAACGGCATGCTCTATAACGCTTCCGATGTGGAGATAAAATCGCCGCTGTTCGGGCGGTCGTACCTGCTGCTGGACGGCCAGCGCAAGCTTGACCTGGGCGAAGTGGGTTTCTATGAAGACGAGACGGGCCACTACGTGCGCACTACGCTGCCCAACTCCTCGCGTGAGGCCACGCTGCGGCGGGATAAAACGGGTCGCATCAGCCTCTATTCCATCACCTCATCGCAGTACAACTCGGGGCCCGGCGGCTTTGGCAACCCCGGCTACGGCCGGTACGGATACGGGGGCTACGGCATGGGCGGCTACCCCTACGGCGGCTACCGCACCGTGAAAACGGAGTATTTCTCCAAGGACAACGGGCCCATCCAAAGCCTGAACAGCCGCAACCTCATGCTGGCCACCACCGACAACGCCGGCGCCCAGCAGCTGCTTTTTGACTCGCGCCGGTACCAGCGCCTCACCGTGGCCAGCTACATTGTGGGCGGCGGCCTGATGGCGGCCGGCGTGCTGCAATCGTTGCGGCCCTCTGACTCGGGACAGACTATTTCGCCCCTGGTGTACGCGGCGCTGCCGGTGCTCATTGTGCCCATTGTGCTGCAAGGCAAGCAGGCCAGCAATCAGCGCCAGGCCATCAGCCTGTACAATTCGGTTCGGTAAATGCGGGACTGGGTTGTTGGTTGTTGGTTGTTGGTTGTTGGTTGTTGGTAAAATATTGGCTGATAACGAACAACGCGCAACTGACAACCCTCTTACTTTGGAACGACCTTCAACCGGTTTAGGGCTGCAGGCAACCTGCACACTCGCTGCGCGCGTAGGCGTAGCATGAAAGCAGCCGCTCCCCCTCTCACTACCGAGGCGTTGGCCACGGACTTTACCGTACGCCAGGCCAAGGCCCTGCTGGTACACGCCCGCCTGTGCGCCGAGTACGGGGCACCGTTCCCCTTCTTCAGCACCAAAGACCCGCTGAGCGAGCTGGTGAGTGCCCTGCTCTCGCACCGCACCAAAAACGCCGATTCGCACCGCGCCTACCAGACGCTGCGCGCCACCTTCCCTACCTGGGAGGCCGTGCTGGAAGCGCCGGCCGAGGACGTGCAGCACGCCATTCGGGCGTGCACGTGGCCCGAGCAGAAGGCGCCGCGCATCCAGGCAGTGCTGCGCGAAATCAGGGAGCGCTGCGGCACGAAGGTGCCGTGCTCGCTGGATTTCCTGGCCGAAATGCCCATCCCGGAAGCGCGGGCGTGGCTGGAAAGCATCAGCGGCGTGGGGCCGAAAACCAGCGCGGCCACCTTGCTTTTCAGCTCCCTGCGCATTCCGGCCATGCCCGTGGACAGCCACCACCACCGCGTGGCCCAGCGCCTGGCGCTCATTGGCCCCAAAGTGGGCGAAGGCCCCGCCCACAAGATGCTGGAAGCCCTGCTACCGCCCAACTGGGATGCCCAGCAGGTGTACGACCACCACGAGGCACTCATGTTCCACGGGCAGAAATGTTGCTACTTTCATGCCCCCGCCTGTGGCCGCTGCGTAGTGCTGGACCAGTGCCCATTTGGGCAGGCCCGGGTGAGTCCCCGCGCTCCTACCCTCTTTGGCGAAGCGTAGCCTTCGTTTTTCGTTCGCATTCATTCTTCGCCTCAAAGCCACGTCACTTTATTGAGCGGGTACACCACGGCGCTTAAGAAAGTGGGCGGGGCGGGGGTGAGCGAGCAGGCCAGCCAAGCGGCCGTGAAGGCCGCGTGCGCGGTGGCAGAACCGGGCCAGTGACCCTGCCGCACCGAGGCGCAGAAAAGTGGCTACCGCACCGCATCGAACAACACGTGCTCCGTCAATTCGCACTGGTAATGGTGGGAATACATACGCAGCGCCTCAGCCTGAGCTTGCTGGCCCAGCTGCCGGGCCAGGGCGGGGTCGTTGAGCAACCGTTCGATAGCGGCGCAAAAGGCAGGCTTGTCGCGCAACGGAAACAGCAAGCCGGTGCGGCCGTCGTCCACAATTTCAAGGGTACCGCCGGTGGCCGAAGCCACCACGGGCAAGCCCGTGGCCATGGCTTCGATGGTTACCATGCCGTAGGTTTCGTTGACGGAGGCCGTGATGGAAACATCGAGGGCGCGGTAGGCCACTGCGGGTTGCGACGCGAAGGACCGCACGTGCACGGCCTCGGCTAGGCCCAGGGCCTGCACGCGCGCCAGTACGGCTTCGCGGTAGGCGTTGCCCTCGTTGCGGGTCGACTCGCCCACAAAAAGCAGGTGCACTTGCGGATGGCGCTGGCGTAGCGCCGCCACTGCCTCAACCACAAAGTCCTGTCCTTTTCCGTCATCGAACCGGCCAATCAACCCGAGGAGCACTGCTTGCGGCGGCAACGTGAGTTCCAGCTGCGCGCGGGCCTGGGCCTGGGTAAACGCGGGGCGGGCAAACTTTTCCAACTCGATGCCCAGCGGCACCACGTGCAAGCGGGCGGGCGGCAGACGGGTTTTTTCTAGCACTTCCTGAGCCAGCCGGTGCAAGGGCGTCAGCCAGGCATCGAGGGCGCGGTAGCGCAAGGTGTGCACCAGGCCGCGCTTGGCCAGCCCCAGCTGCATGTGCTGCTGGTAGAGCAGCCGCAGCGTGGGCAAATGCCGTTTTTTGCACAGCACCGCCAGCCCCAAATCGCCGTTGCGGGTGACGATAAGTGCCTCGGTCTTATTTTTTTTTAGGATGCTGCTGAGGCGAACTGCGGCCGGTAAATCGACTGCCTTCCAGGGATTGCGGAGTAAAGCCGCCGGCAGATTTAGTTCCTGCGCCCGAGCCGCAATTGGCGAGTTCGGCAGGGTTATGAGTTGCACCTGCCAGCCTCTTTGCGTCATCCAGCTTGCAAAGCGGACGGTATTCAACTCCAACCCTCCCCAACTGCTTGACAGGCACAACAACGAGATGGGAAAAGGATGAGTCACGACAGGAAAAAGACAGCTACAGGTGTTTTCAAAGCAAATTTAGTTAATCCCGCGTCGGGAAATGAAGCCCTTATTAAGCGCGGCGAGTAATTTCATAACCGATAATTTCGCTCACAAGTCCATAGCGCCGTCTAAGTAATTTATACTTTATTTATGACTTGACACGGTCAATCAGCATGCTCATTACCTATAAATAAAGAGAGTTCACCACCGCACTGTAATCGTATCCCGAAGAGTCTTTCCTTTGGCGAACTTGTACTTTTGACCAACCAGCACGGTCGTTTTAAGCTCTACATGCGTAACTGTCTATATTACAGGACGCAACCCCAGACCAAGTGAATTATGCCAGAGGTGCCCTGCTCCCTGATTTATCTTGCCTACGGCTCGAAGGAGCTGCATGCGGAGGCCCTTTATAGCCTGCTTTCCTATTATAAGGTTGCTCATAAGGCGGCCCAGGTGCTGATTTACACCGATTCGCCTGCTGCATTCCGGCAAGTGCTCGGGGCACGGAACGGAGTTGTGTATCCGGCCGTTTCCTTCGCCCAATGGCAAAACTGGCGCGGCAGCAGTAATAAGGTCTACCTATTAAAAATAGGTGTGTTGGGCCACGCTGCGCAGCACTATCCCGGCAACCTGCTTTTCGTTGATACCGATACCATCTGGCAAGCCGACCCTGAGCCGCTGTTTAGGCAAGTACAGCAGGGGAAGTACGTCATGCATGTGAGCGAAGACCGGTTAGCGGCGGGGAATCTGCTGAGCCGCAAAGTTTACAGGCACCTGAAAGGACACGTATTTCCGGTTGGCACCCAGCGCTACTTCGTTGATGAACGGACGATATTGTATAACTCCGGGGTTATTGGAATGACATTTGTGGCGGCCGAGAGACTGCCGGAAGTGGTAGACCTGGCCGACCAGCTGTACGCCACTTACAACAAACACATAATGGAGCAACTGGCTTTTAGTCTGTGGTTTGGCGCCGACCGCGCGGTGGTTGAAGCAGCTCCGTACGTGGTGCACTATTGGAATTTGAAGGCGGCGCGCCCGCTGTTGGCCCGCGTGTTCCGCCAACACGCCGGGCAGTCCCTGGAAGAATTTTACGACCGGGTGACAGATTTGAACATCAAGGAATTGCACGAAACCGAAATGAGGTACCGTAGCCTGCCGTCGTGGCGCCGAACGCTGCTCAAAATAGTAGGGCGCGGCTGGCAAATGCCCGGTGCTGTTGCAACCGAACAGGCAAAATTTTAGCTCAACAAATAGAATGCGGTTCGCCGAGCCTGCCGCAGGCTGGGCTTCGCATGACGGCCTGAAATGCACTGCCCGTTGATCATGCGATGGGTTGGCGTGGTACTATTTAATTCGTTAGGCATTAGTTGTTAGATGGCTGATAGTCGCTGGACTGGCAAGGGGCAACGCGTTTACTTTCGAACGACTACCCAGCGGCGCGGCCGGCCACGTTGTCCATGTATTTCTGGCCGCTGCCGGTATTCAGCAGCAGCACGTTTTCGTCGCGGTGCAGCCAGCCGGTGGCCAGCAGGTGGCGGGCGGCCATCCAGACAGCGCCGCCTTCGGGGGCTACAAACAGGCCTTCGTCTTTGCCGAGGTCGCGCATACCGGCCAGCATGTCTTCGTCGCTCACGGCCACTACGGTGCCTTTGGACTCGCGGAGCACGCGTAGCATCATGCTTTCGCCCAGCGGGTGGGGCACGGCCAGGCCGTTGGCCAGTGTGGCGCGGCCCTGGTAGCTGTGGCAGTTGAGCTGGCGGCCCTCGTAGGTTTCGAGCAGAGGGCAGCAGTTTTCGGCCTGCACGGCCACCATGCGGGGCAGTTTCACATCAGGAGCCAGCCAGCCGAGCTGCTTCATTTCCTGGAAGGCTTTCCAGATGCCGATGAGGCCGGTGCCGCCGCCAGCGGGGTACAGCAGCACGTCGGGCAGCGTCCAGTTCAGCTGCTCGGCAATTTCGTAGCCCATGGTTTTCTTGCCTTCGAGGCGGTAGGGCTCCTTGAGGGTGGAAATGTCGAGCAGGGCGCCGTTGGCGTTGCGCTGGCGCACGCGGGCCCCGCAGTCGCTGATGAGGCCATCGACCAGCTCCACTTCGGCCCCGTACCAGTAGCACTCCTCCTTGAAGGCCTGCGGGGTGTGGCGCGGCATGACTACCACGGCCTGGAGGCCGGCGCGGGCGCAGTAGGCGGCCATGGCCACGCCGGCGTTGCCGGCGGTGGGAATAATGCAGCCATCTACGCCCAGTTCTTTGGCTTTGGAGATGGCCATGCCAAGGCGCGCGCCTTGAACGAGCCGGTGGGATTTTGGCCTTCGTCCTTTAGCAGAAGGGAAGACAACTCGTGGCGCGCGGCCAAGCGCGGCAGGTGGAGCATGGGAGTCATGCCCTCGCCCAGGGTCACTTTGTTTTTTTCGTGGAGCAGCGGCAGCAGCACCCCGTAGCGCCACATAGACGAATCGGCCTGGTCGATAACGTCGCGGCTCAGCGCCTCGTGCAGGTCGTAGCCGGCCACCAGCGGCAGGCTGCAGCAAGCGGAAACGCGCTGCAATTCGAAAGCAGAATAGGACGTGCCGCACGCCGAGCAATGCAGGGTGGCGAGGCGCGAAAGGGATTCGGAGGCTACAAGGTTCATGGGGCAAAGTACGGCAGCGCAGCAGCCGTGGTATGCCTTATGGGGATGGGATTTTGGAATAGCCTATGCCTTTCCGGAATAGTAGCGCTTGGTAAAAAGCAGAAAATCCTTGTAGGGCGCGTTGTTTTCGGTGCCTTTGCGCTGGATGAAATTGAACTCGCGTTTGAGTGGGAAGTTGTTGATTTTCACCTCTGAAAACTCACCCGAAGCCAGCTCTTTTACTACGGCCTGGCGGGGCAGGAAGGCCAGGCAGCTGTCTACGCGCACGAAATTCTTGAGGGCTTCGGTGCCGCCCATGCGCACGCGCACGGGCAGGGCCGCCAGCTTGATGCGGTGGTGGGCCAGGGCCTCCTCCAGCACGGCCAGGGTGCCGGAGCCGGCCTCGCGCAGGGCCAGCGGCGTGCTGAGTAGGTCGTGCACTTCGAGGGTGCGGTTTTCGAGGGGATTGCGAGCGGCGCACACGGCCACCACGTCGTCGGTGAGCAGGGGCGTGTAGGTCACGTTGCTCACTTTGTGGATGCCTTCGATGATGCCCAGCTCGATTTCGTGGTCGAGCAGGGCGCGCAAGATGTTGTCGGAATTGCGGTTTTTGAGGCTGAGCTGGCGGTTGGGGTGCAAGCGCAGGTAAGCCGAGACCACGGGCGGCAGCACGTAGAGCGAGATGGTGGTGCTGGCCCCGATGAGCAAATTCAGGCTCGGCGCAAACTCCGTGCTCAGCTCGCTCATTTCCTGGTGCAGCTCGTGCTGCAGCTGCTTGGCCTGCAGCAGCTTCTGGTAGAGCTTGAGGCCGGCCGGCGTGAGCTGAATGCTGCTCCCCAGGCGCTCAAACAGGCCGGTTTTGTAGTGCTCCTCCAGGGCCTTCACCTGCTTGCTCACCGCCGACTGGCTGATGAACAGCGCCTGGCTGGCCTTGGTGAAGCTCAAGCGCTGGGCAACTTCGAGAAAGACTTCGTGCGGGTGGGAAAGCATGCGCAAAGATGCATCCGTGGGCTGTTCGCACGTCTCCGCATCACGCCCAAAAACTTCTTAATGATTATCGGCTCGCTGAAATCCGACATTCTGCCGGTGGTGCGGCTGGGTTTCCCGACAATGCACGTGCCCGCCGAGCCACTGGCAGGGCTGGAGTTTCGGGTGGTGGCGCGGCGGGAGGTGCTGGAATTGGTGGAGTGAAGTCGTACTGGTGAACCACTCCCACTTTTGCCATACCTTACCCTGCCCTTTCACCTGCCTTTCTGCACCATGCTTTTTCGCTTCTTCAGGTCCCTGTTGCCGCTGCTGTTGCTTGCGCTGCTGGCTGCTTCGTCGTGCTCCAAAAAAACCGCTAAGGAACAGGCCGCCGACTTGGCCCAGACCGACGGCGAAGAAATCGACCCGTACTCCAACCTAGTCTTCACTTTTGATGACGCCGTGGTGACCGATGCTCAGCTCAACCGCTGGGACACCACGCAGTACGTGCGGTTTTCGCCGGCCGTGCGCGGCAAGTTCAAATGGACCGGCGACCGGGAGCTGACCTTTTCACCCGCCGAGCCCTTCCGCCCCAGCACCGTGTTTGACGCCGCGCTGCGCCCCGAAAACCTGCCCAGCGGCAAAGACAAGCTGGCCCTGAACCGCAAGCGCTTCCACACGCCTTACCTAAGCATGGCCGCGCCGCAGGTGTTCTACGGCCGCTCGACTAAGGCCGCGGGCACGGCCGAGCTGCGCGCCAACCTCGTGTTCAACTACCCCGTGCGGCCGGTGGACCTGCGGCCCCTGCTGCGCGTGAGCCAGGACGGCAAGCCCGTGGCCGTGCAGCTCATTTCGGCCGAGCCGGACAAGATTCTGGGCATCAGCTTCGCGCAGGACGTGAAGCCCGGCGCGGCCCTGACCGTGGAAATTGCGCCTGGCCTGGTTCCCGCCGTGGGCGGCAAAGCCACCGACAAACCGCTCCTGGCCCAGCTGGAAGTGCCCGAACCGCAAATTCTGGAAGTGTGCGAGCTGGTGGGCACGCTGGTAAACGGCGAGGCCGTGGTGACGGTGCTCACCAACCAGCCAGTGTCGGTGCCCGACATTCAAACCGCGCTGAAGGTGTCGCCAAGCGCGCCGTTTGCCATTGAGGCGCTGGAAAGCGGCTTTGCGCTGAAGGGCAACTTCGTGGTGGGTAAAACCTACCAGGTGACGCTGGCCTCGGGCACGCGCGGGCTGTTGGGCGGGCAGCTGTTCGACACCTACAGCCAGTCGGTTTCCTTCGCGGCCGAGCGGCCCAGCATCAGCTTTGCCAGCGGCGAAAAGGCCCTGTACCTCGACGCGCTGGGCACCCGCAACCTGGGCCTGCGCATCAACGAGGTGCAGAAGGTGAAGGTGACCATCGCCAAAGTCTACGCCAACAACATCCAGCAGCTGCTGCGCGGCGAGGCCAACTACGGCTACCCCGGCTCCGACGGCGATGAAGGAGAATATGACGAAGGGAGCAACCGCGACGAAGACGGCGAATACATCGACCGCAGCTTCCGCTACTACGACACGGAGAACATCGGCAGCGTGCTTTCCAAGCGCACCATTTCGGTGAACGGGCTGCCCAAATCCGGCGGCTTGCGCCTGCTGAACCTCGACCTGAAGGAGCTGGAATTCCAGGGCGCCATGAAGGGGCTGTACGTGGTGCGCGTGCAGGACACCGAGCGCCAGTGGCTGCAAGTGAGCAAGCTGGTGGCCGTGACCGACGTGGGCCTCATTGTGAAGCAGGGCGCCACCGGCGGCACGCTGGTATTCGCCAACTCCATCCGCACGGCCCAGCCGCTGAGCGGCGTGACGGTGAACCTGGTGAGCTCGAACAATCAGGTAATCGGCACTGTGACGACGGACGCGGCCGGCGTGGCCGCGTTCGACTCCGCCGCCAGCATGAAGCGCTTCAAGCTGGGCATGGTGACGGCCGTGAAAGACGCCGACTTCACCTTCCTGGACCTCACCAAAAGCCGCGTCGAAACTTCCCGCTTTGAGGTGGGCGGGCTAACCAGCAACGCGGCCCGCTACCAGGCCTTCCTCTACGGCGACCGCAACCTGTACCGGCCCGGCGACACCGTGCGCACCAACACCGTGGTACGCACCGAAGACTGGCAAACTCCCCCCGCCAACCTGCCCGTGAAAATCCGCCTGCTGCTGCCCACCGGCCGGGAATACAGCAGCCTGCGCCAGAAGCTGAGCGCGGCCGGCTCGTTCGAAAGTCGCTTCATTCTGCCGCCCGCCGTAATGACCGGCCGCTACACGCTGGAAGTGCTGACCGGCAACGACGTGCTGCTGACTTCCAAGCAAATCAGCGTGGAGGAGTTCATTCCCGACCGCCTGAAGGTGACGGTGACCGCCGCACCCGCCGTGCTCAAGCCCGGACAGACCGTGACGGCCACCATTAATGCCCAAAACCTGTTTGGCCCGCCCGCAGCCGACCGGAAGTTTGAGGTGGAATTTTCGCTGAAAGAAAAGACCTTCCAGCCCAAGAATTTCCCCGGCTATTCCTTCGACATCAACAGCGGCGAGCGGCGCAAAACCACGTCGAACAACGACGGCGAAACCACCGCCACGCCCACTTCGCGCTTCGAAAAAACCACCCGCGAGGGCGTGACCGATGCCGCCGGCCAGGCCACCACCACCTTCGACGTGCCCGACGTGCGCGACCTGGGCACGCTGGAAGGCGTGGCCTTCGCCACGGTGTTCGACGAAACCGGCCGGCCCGTGAACCGCCTCGCCACCTTCGACGTGCAAACCCAGGCCACCGTGTTCGGCATCCAGGACCTGCCGGAGCTGCTGAGCACGCGCCAGGCCGCCACCGTACGCCTACTGGCCCTCACGCCGCAGGGCAAAGTTACCTCAGCCCAGGCCCAGGTGAAGGTGGTACGCCTGCTCTGGGAAACCGTGCTGGAGCGCCAGGGCGGCCGCTACGTCTACAACTCCCAGCAGCGCGAGCAAACCATCGCGACGCGCACGCAGGCCGTGGGCAACGGCACGCCGTTCAGCTTTACGCCACTGAGTTCGGGCGAATACGAGGTGCGCATCAGCCGGCCGGGCGCCGTGAGCTACGTGGCGCAGCGCTTCTACGCCTATGGCTACGGCGATACCCAGGCCAATTCCTTCGAGGTGAACAACGAGGGCGAGGTGACCATTGAGGCCGACAAGGCCAGGTATGAGCCCGGCGAAACCGCCACCCTGCTCCTGAAAACGCCCTTCGCCGGCCGCGTGCTCGTGACCGTGGAACGGGGCAAGGTGCTCAGCCATTTCTACGTGACCACCGACCAGAAATCGGCCCAGGTCAAAGTCCCCATCACCGCCGAGCACGTGCCCAACGTGTACGTGACGGCCACGGCCATCCGCGCCATTTCCGACAACCGCCTGCCGCTCACGGTGGCCCGCGGCTTCGTGCCCCTCACCGTGGAAAAGCCCGGCGCCCGCCTCGCGGTGGCCATTGCCGCGCCCGCCGCCAGCCGCTCGCAGACCTTCCAGACCGTGGAAATCACTACCGCGCCGCGCGCGCAGGTCACGCTGGCCGTGGTGGACGAGGGCATCCTGCAAATCAAAAATTACGTCACGCCCGACCCCTACGGCTACTTCTACCAGAAGCGCGCCCTCGAAGTGTCGGCCTTCGACATGTACCCTTTTCTGCTGCCCGAGCTGGGCACCAGCAGCAGCGGCGGCGATGCCGCCGACCTGCGCCGCCGCACAAACCCCATCCCCAACCGCCGCGTGAAACTGGTGGCCAAATGGAGCGGCGTGCTCACCGCCGATGCCGCCGGCAAAGTGCGCTACAAATTGCGCGTGCCGCAGTTCAGCGGGGCGTTGCGCATCATGGCCGTGGCGTATAAGGACGATGCATTCGGCTCGGCCGAGGCCACGATGAAGGTGGCCGACCCGGTGGTTATTTCAACGGCGTTGCCTCGGTTTATGAGTCCGGGCGACACGATTGACGTGTCGGTGACGCTGACGAATACGACGGGAAAACCCATCAGCGGTACTGCCATCATTTCAGTGAATCCACAAGAACCGTTGAGTGTGGTTCAAATCAGCCAAAAGAACTTTGCTCATACCGATTCATATGGTGCTCTATTACAGCCAAACGCTGAGAAGCGTGTAGTATTCTACTTACTCGCTAAGTCAAAAATCGGCAATGCAAAGGTGGAGGTTAGCTTCCACGCCGGTAACGCAACCTTCACAGAAACCATCGACATTCCCGTTCGCCCTGCTTCTTCACTTGAGAAACGCACCGGCAGCGGCGTGCTAGCCGGCGGCGCTTCGCTCCCGCTCAACCTGAAAACCGACTTCCTGCCCGCCTCGCTCAGCAGCCGGCTGGTTATCAGCCGCTCGCCGCTCACGGAGTTCAGCAAGGACTTGCGCTACCTGCTGCAATACCCCTACGGCTGCCTGGAGCAAACCGTGTCGGCCGCTTTCCCGCAGCTGTACTACGCCGACCTGGCCGCCACCTTGCAGCAGAAAATCGGTGCTGCGGCCAAAAACCAGCGATACAACCCCAACTACCACGTGCAGGAGGCCATTCGCAAGATTGAGGCGATGCAGCTCTACAACGGCAGCCTGAGCTACTGGCCCGGCGGCGACTACGACAACTGGTGGTCCACGGCCTATGCCGCCCACTTCCTGCAGGAAGCCCAGCGCGCCGGCTTCGCCGTGAACAAGTCGGTACTCGACAAAACCCTGCGCTACCTACAATTTCGCCTCAAAAAGCGCGAAACCGAGCCCTACCAGTACTTCGACGTGAACAACCTGGCCCGCGAGAAAACCATTGCCAGCAAGGAAATTGCCTATTCGCTCTACGTGCTGGCCCTGGCCGGCCGCCAGGACGCCGTGGCCCTGAACTACTACAAAGCCAACCGCCAGCTGCTGGCCCAGGACTCCAAATACCTGCTGGCCTGCACCCAGGCCCTGCTCGGCAACCAGCGCCAGTTTCAGGCGCTGCTGCCCGCCAAGTTCGGCGGCGAAACCGCCGCCAAGCGGGCCCAGGACGGCTCGTTCTACTCCCCCATTCGCGACGCGGCCGTGGTGCTGAACGCCCTCATCGAAGCCGACCCCAACAACCCGCAGGTGCTGGCCTTGGCCCGGCAGCTCAGCCGCCAGGTGCGTGCCTTTGCTCTGCTGGCCCTGGGCAAAATCGCGAAGCGCGACGCCCGCAGCACCGCCACGGCCACTGTCTCGGCAGGCGGCAAAGTCCTGGGCAGCTTCACCGGCAAGGATTTAACCATTCCCAACGTGGCCAATCGGCCCCTGAACCTGCGCACTGCCGGCAGCGGCAACCTTTACTATTTCTGGGAAACGGAGGGCGTTTCGGCCAGCGGGCAGGTGAAGGAGGAAGACAGCTACCTGAAAGTGCGCCGCCAGTTCCTGAACCGCACCGGCCAGCCCCTGGGCACGCCCACCTTCCGCCAGAACGACCTGGTGGTGGTCAAAATCACCATCGAAGCCGGCGACGCGGCCGGCACCGTGAAGAACGTGGCCATCACCGACCTGCTGCCCGCCGGTCTGGAAATCGAAAATGCCCGCCTCGGTGCCGTGCGCGACCTGAACTGGGCCACCAACGCCAGCACCCCCGATTACCTCGACGTGCGCGACGACCGAATTAACATGTTCACCACGGCCACCGGCACTCCCAAGTATTTCTACTACCTATGCCGCGCCGTGAGCAAAGGCACCTTCAAGCTGGGCCCGGTGAACGCCGACGCCATGTACAACGCCGAATACCACTCCTACAATGGCGCCGGCGTGGTGCGGGTGAAATGATTAAAGACGGTGTTTCCACAGTGCGTTACTGCACGCAAAAAGGCTGCTCTTTGAGCAGCCCTTTTGTACTGATGAGTTCACTTGTTATCAAAAACTACGTAAGGAATGCCATTACGTACGCAGTGGGCGGGATGGCCTACCAGCTTGCATGGCCACGCATATCAATCTACAGTGGCTTGCCAGAGCTAGACTGCGCTTACACACCTGTTTTGTTCTGAACCTAAACTAAAAAGCGGGGCACAACGCGAAATACATCTTCGCCTTGTGCCCCGCTTGGCAAGCTATTGGCCAGCTTAGAAACGGCCTACAACGTCAGCCAGTTTATTATACAGAGATACCAGATACTCCAGGCCAGTAGCGGATATCGTGGTATCAGTGTATGCGCCGGATGCAAGATAATTGTTGATGTCCATCAGAATCTCCCCTGCATTTCTGTAGCCCCGGGTGTTCTCGTCAACCGTAATGATGTAGCTTTTGTCCAATGTCAGATAAGAATTGGTGCCCACGATAAATCCCGTACCATAAACAGATAGGGACAATGATGTTGGAGACCAACTTGTGGTTGAAACACCACTGAAGGTAATGCTTGACTGACCTTCTAACAGCGCTACCGCGTCACGGCTCAAGCCTCCACCAATCTGGCTTAGGCTAGCCTTTGCAAACAGTTGGCCTCCACTGGTGACAAACTCGTCGATGCGCAGGGTTGCAGTAAAGCGAGAAGTCGTACCCGTAACGGCATCATAGTAAGTGCCTTGCACACGCGTTTCAATAGCGCGGTCCTTAACACGGGCAACATCCTGGGAAGTAGAAGTAGCCAATTCAGGAGCTACAGTGGCTTTTTCGCAACCCGTTGCGAAGAGCGTAGTACCGGCCATCAGGGCAGCAATAGAGAGGTTATTAAAATTTTTCATAAAAATTGATTGGTTTTGGTTGGTTAGGAGTTTGATTATTTTTTTTTGACTGTTTTACTGATATAAATATCGAAATCAAAACACGAAAAAAAAAATAATTTTTAAAAAAATAATTTTATTAAAATAAAAAGTTGTATTTAATTTATACAGAAATACGTTTTCAGCATGGGAACACAGGTGCGGATTGAATGCCACTAAATATTTTTTTTCGAATATTGTAATTGACCCACAGCAAGTGTTATCTAAGTAGGCCACCTCTGAGTCGATTTGCGGCGCTAACCTAGGCAAGCTTGGTCGCAAAGCGTTACTGAATGCGCCGGAACTGAGGTGCGGGCATATGGGCTTCGCCGGTACAGAGAGTCTGACAGAAGCCGCAGAAGACTTTGACCCCGGCCTTCGCTTTCTGCTACTGAAGCTGTTTAGTAAGGCTGAAAATTCAATCAGCCCGTCATGCTGACCGCCCTGTGACTTTTCACACTGCTTCATTAACAAAAAAAGACCTGCTCCAAATGGAGCAGGTCTTTTTTTGTTAGCGAGCTTCCGGCGGTGCTTATTGCACTACCAGGCGCTTGGCGGTTACCGTTTCGCCGGTCTTTACCTTAAAGAGGTAGGTGCCACGGGCCAGCTTGGCGGCGTCGAACTTCACCTGGTGCGAACCAGCGGTTTCGTTGCCAAGCACCAGGGTCTGCACTTTAGCACCCATCGTGTTGAACACTTCTACGCTTACGGGACCATCCTGAGCCAGGGCGTAGGTGATGGTGGTAGTACCCGTGAAAGGGTTGGGGTAAGCAGCCACTTCCTGCGAAGCCAGGGCCGCCGAAGTACCAGCGCCGTTGCGAGCCTGCACAGCGGGCTGGGTCTGGGCGTTGTACTGCTGGAAGGTGCGGGTCACGATGACAGCAAAGTCACCACGGGTGACGTTCTGCGTGGGCTTGAATGTAGCCGTGATGGTGGGCTGCAAATCGTAAGGACCCTGCGTAATGCTGAAGAAGGCATTGATAAGGTTGAGCTCCAGAGCGATGCTCACGTAGCCTTCCATGCCAGCCGGAATCTTGTCGGCATCGTCTATAGATATAGCCTGGCCGTTAAAATTCACGGTTACGGCCTTGCCGGTGCGGGCCATAGCCTGCTGCTGGAAGCCGAGGCTCTGCACCAGCGAGTAAGCCAGAGCGGCACGGTTCACCGAAGTGTTGGGCGAGAACTTACCGTTTTCGCTGGCCAGCATCACACCATTGTTGGTGTGGAACCGGTCGCGCTGGGCAGCGCCGCGGGCGGCTACAGCCTCCGTCAGCAACACTTCGCTAGCGGCTACGTCAGAGAAGGTGCGGGTGCCGTTAGTGGGCAGAAACTGGCGGATGCCCTGGCCCATGAGCAGGTAGTCGGCCAACTGAATGCGGGTTAGCAGGGCATCAGGCTTGAAGCCGTTGGACAAGCCGTCGACGAGGCGCTCGGTCACAGCCATTTTGATGGCAGCTTCGGCGGGATGGCCGGCGATGTCGTTCAGGTTTGAGGTACCAGCAGGGGTTTGCAGCGTGATTTTGCCTTTAATGGTTTCGGGCAGGGCCACGCCGCGCAGCCCTTCTACGCGCAGGGTCCAGGTGCCGGGGATAGGCGAGGTCACAGCCACGCTGCGGTCGGAGGAGATGGTGAAGGTAACAGGGGTACCCGAGCTGCGCCGCACGCCGTTGGGGTCGAGCAACACCAGGGCGGTAGGGTTGCCGGTTTCGCCCAGCAGGCCGGGTGACGAGATTTTAGCTTCCAGGCTGTTGACGCCGGCACCCACCAAAAAGGTGATTTGGTTACCAGCCGTAATGGCGGGGTCGAAGTTGATGGTGAAGGGTGTAACGGCAGCGCTCGAATTCACGCTGCTTTTGAAGGTACGAGCGGCATTCACCGTCGAACCATAGGTAGTGGAGCGGAAGGCCTGGTCCACGGCGGCGAAGGCGTTCACGTAGCCGGCACCCACTTCCCACGACTCGCGGCCGGGCATGTTGGTGGCGGTTTGCTGAATCAAATCCTTCACCTGAGCCGGCGAGAGCGACGGCTTGGCTTCCAGTATCAGGGCAATCACACCGGCCGTGTGGGGCGTAGCCATGGAAGTGCCGCTGCTATGGGTATAGAACGGAATTTGGGCCGGCGTGAGTACGGCCACGTCGGTGGGGGTGCCCAGGGCAGCTATCGGAGCCACGGCACGGGTCGACACTACGTCAACACCAGGGGCTACAATCACGGGCTCGTTTTTAAACGTCCAGGTTTCGCCGTCTACCACGAAGGTGCCCTGCTCGCCCTTCACACCGCGCGAAGAGAAGCCAGCCAGCTGGCCGTTGCGGTCGCCAGCGCCCACCGAAATGGTCCAGGGTGCAATGGCGTAGGGGTTGTGGGTGTCGGCACCGGGACCGGAGTTGCCGGCGGCAAATACCACCACCATGCCACGGTCGTAGCACTTCTTGGTCACCACGTTGATGGGGTGGTTGGGGTTGAAGGCGCCGCTGGAGCCGAAGGAGTTGCTGATAACGCGGATGTTGTACTGGAACTGGTGCGTGAGGGCGTAATCGAAACCGCCGATGGCGTCGAGAACGAACAGGGCACCGCCTGAGCCGTAGCCCACCAGCGAAGCGCCGGGCGCTACGCCTTCGTATTTGCCACCCGAGCGGGCGCCGTTGCCGCCCACCGTGCCGGTGCAGTGCGTGCCGTGGCCCGAATTGGTGTCGGTGTTGAGCACACCCTCAATTGGAGTGAAGGGCAACATACCATTCACGCCTTTCAGGTTGGTGGTACCCAGCACGTTTTGCACCAGATGCGAGCCAAACTTGATATCCTCGTGGGTGCCGTCTACACCGCTGTCGTTGATGAGTACGCCAATGCCACGGCCCGAAACCGGCGTGCCGTTGTTGCGAGTCGTGGTTTCACGGTCGGTACGCAGGCGCTTCACGCCCGTCAGGTTGGTGTCGTCGAAGTTGTAAAAGTCAAGCTGTTTATTGCTATAAAGCGAACGCACGGCCGGGTTCATGGACAGGGCGTCGATTTGCGCAGCAGTAGCCATCACACCCGCTACTGGCAGGGCTTTGAAGGTGATGCCGTTGGTAATGCCCAATTCCTGGAGCAAGGCCAATTGCGAAGCCTGCGGGGCACCGCTTCCATTGAATGTAACGATTACCTGAGTCGTGGGGCTGGTGGCAAGGGCGGTCCGCAGTTCGGGGTCGACCGTGGCTTGGCCAAACGAAGCGACGGCGCTGAGACCCACCATGAGGAAGGTCGCTAGGAAAGTTTTTTTCATGTAGCTGTGTGAGAATATGGAAATGGGTTGGTGAACATTGTGGACAGAAAGAAGAGAATCACGAGTGACGCCCGTCTTAACTGGCCATAAATAAACCTACGGAGAGGTGTCGCGTCCGGATTTTACATTTATTGATTTTTTTTATAAATGGCCATTTTCATAAAAAATCAATAAAACTTTTGGTCATTTAATTCACACCTCTTGAAATTTTCATTCTACATGCCGCCGTTTCGTGCTTTTTTCTTAATCTTGTTTGCTTCATGGCAGTGTGCATGTCTTCACTACGCTTCCTTTTTCAGAGCTGCTGCCTTCAGTGACTGCGCTTTAGGCCGTTGGGGGCGTGCCGTTATTTGACGGATATCTTTGAGAATGAATCGGCGGACCGGAATACGATTTGGGGGGATTTTGCTGGTTGCAGTGATTGTGCTGCTGGGCCTCAATTGGACATTCCCGCTGCCCCCGGCCCCACAATATTCCCCCATGGTGCTGGCCGCCGATGGCACCGTGCTGCACGCCTACCTCAACGCCACGCAGAAGTGGCGCATGAAAACCGAGCTGGCCGAGATTACCCCGGCCTTACAGCAGGCTATCATCCATAAGGAGGACCGGTACTTTCGCTACCACTTTGGGGTGAACCCGGTCGCGATTCTACAGGCGGCCGGGCGCAACCTGTTCGGCCGGGGACGCACCACCGGGGCTAGCACCATTACCATGCAGGTGGCCCGCCTGCTGGAGCCCAAGGAGCGCACCGTGGCCAACAAACTGAAGGAAATGCTGCGGGCCATGCAGTTGGAAGCGCATTACAGCAAGGCCGAGATTCTGCAGCTGTACCTCAACCTGGTGCCCTACGGCGGCAACATTGAAGGCGTGAAGTCGGCGGCGCTGCTCTACTTTCAGCAGCCGCCCGACTACCTCTCGCTGGCCCAGACCGTGACGCTGGCCATCATTCCCAACCAGCCGCGCCTGCTGGTGCTGGGCAAGAACAACGCCCTGATTCTGGCCGAGCGCAACCGCTGGCTGCGGCAGTTCCGGCAGCGGCGCCTGTTTCCGGACCAGGACATTGCCGATGCCCTGGCCGAGCCGCTGGACGTGCGGCGGCACGCGGCCCCGGCGCTGGCCCCGCACCTAGCGCGCCGGCTGGTGGCGCAGTTCCCCGGCCAGGCCATCATCCGGTCTACGCTGCGGCGCGGCCCGCAGGCCCAGGCCGAGGACCTGACCAAAAACTACGTGCGCCGCCTGCACGAGCTGGGCATTTCGCAAGCCGCCGTGCTGGTGCTCAACAACCGCACCCGCGCCGTGGAAGCCTACGTGGGCTCGGCCGACTTTGCGGATGCCACCCGCGCCGGGCAGGTCGATGGCGTGCGGGCCGTGCGCTCGCCGGGCAGCACGCTCAAGCCCTTCCTCTACGCCCTGGCCCTGGACCGCGGCCTCGTCACGCCCAAAATGAAGCTGCCCGATGTGCCCAGCAACTTCAGCGGCTTCCGCCCCGAGAACTTTGATAAGAATTTCAGCGGTGAAGTAACCGTGGAGCGGGCCCTGACCTACTCGCTCAACATCCCGGCCGTGCGTGTGCTCAGCGAGATAGGCGTGGTCACCTTTACGGATAAGCTGCGCGATGCCGGCTTCCAGCGCGTGGCCCACGATGCGCCCCGGCTGGGGCTAAGCACGATTCTGGGCGGCTGCGGCACCACGCTGGAAGAGCTCACGGCGCTGTATGCGGCGTTGGCGGATAAGGGGCGGTACTGCGCGGTGCGGCTCACCGCCCCTCTGCCGTCAACCTCACCCCCCGGCCCCCTCTCCAAAAAAGAGGGGGAGCCAAACGACCGCAGACGGCAAAAGTCGTCAGGCTCCCCCCTCTTTTTTGGAGAGGGGGGCCGGGGGGTGAGGTTGACGGCTGGAGACGCGAGGTTGGTCTCCCCCGCCGCCGCCTTCCTCATCACCGACATTCTGGCCCAGCACACCCGGCCCGACCTGCCACTGGGCTACCAGGGCAGCGCGCGCCTGCCCAAAATTGCTTGGAAAACCGGCACCAGCTACGGCCGCCGCGACGCCTGGAGCATTGGCTACAACCAGGATTACACCGTGGGGGTGTGGGTGGGCAACTTCAGCGGCGAAGGCAGCCCCGCCCTGACGGGCACCGACATTGCCACGCCCCTACTGTTCGACTTATTCAACGCCCTGGCCTACAATTCGCCCAACAACTGGGCCACGCCCCCCGCCAGCCTCGATTTCCGGCTGGTATGCGCCGAAAGCGGGCTCGTGCCCGGCGAGCACTGCCCCAATCAGCTGATTGACTACTACCTGCCGGGGATATCCAGCGCCCGGCGCTGCGAGCACCAGCGCGAAGCCTTGGTATCGGCCGATGGCGCTATTTCCTACTGCCGGGCCTGCGTGCCCGAGGCGGGGTTTCGCCGTCAGCTATTTCTCAACCCGGCACCCGAGGTGTTGGCTTTTCGCGAGTCGCAGGGGCTGCCCGCCACCCGGCTGCCGGCCCACAACGTGGTCTGCCGCCTCGTGCGCGGCACCGACGAAACCGGCGCGGCGCTGGCCATCACCTCGCCCCTGGCCAATGCCGAATACCTGCTCAACCGCGCCGAAAAGCAACAGCTGCTGCTGAGCTGCGCGGCGGGCAGCGAGGTGCGCCAAGTGTTTTGGTACGTGAACGACCAATTTCTGCGCGCCGCTTCGGCCACTGAACGGGTATTCATCAGGCCGCCCACGGGCAACGTGAAAATTTCCTGCGCCGACGACCACGGCCGCAACGTGGACATTCAGCTGCAGGTGGCCGAGCTGTAGGGCTGCCGCTATTTATCCCCAAAAAAACACGCCGGCACGCCCGCCACGCCTGTCTCCGCCGCAAACACGTTTCCACCCAGCGGGAACTGCTCATGCTGCTCCGGTGTGAAGCCGTGGCGGGCCGTGGTGATGTAAAGGGTTGCTAATCCGGGGCCACCGAAGGCGCAGGAGGAAGTGAACGGCGCGGGCACGGTTATTTTCTGGAGCAGTGCGCCGGTGCCGGGGTCGTAGCGGTGCACGGCGCCGCCACCCCACAGCGCCACCCACAGCTTGCCTTCCGCGTCAATGGTCATGCCATCGGGTAGGCCTTCTTCGTCTTTCGGAAGGCGGATGATGGCCCGCGGATTGGCAATGTTGCCGGTCGCGTTGTCGTAGTCAAACGCCTGCACCGTAAGCGTGGGCGTGTCGATATAGTACATCGTGGCCTGGTCTCGCGACCAGGCGATGCCGTTGGAGTTGGTGATGCCGCGCAGCATCACGTGCAGGCGGCCATCGGGGTCGTAGCGGTAGAGGGTACCGGCGTGGGGCCGCTGCTCCATGTGGAACGTGCCCACCCAAAACCGGCCCGCCGGGTCGCATTTGCCGTCGTTGAAGCGCAGGTTGGGGTCGGTGAGCGGGTTGGCCAGCAGCTTGAGGTGGCCGGTGCGCAGGTCGAGCTCGTGAATGCCAGTTTGCAGGGCCAGCAGCACGTTGCCGCTGCGCATGGGCACCACCGTGCCCACCCGCGCGCCCGTCGGAAAGCAGACGTCCTGTCGGGTGGCCGGGTCGAACACATGAAAGGAGCGGCCTTCAATATCAACCCAATACAGCTGCTGGGTGGCGGGGTTCCACAGGGCCCCTTCGCCCAGGGCTGCTTGGGCGTGCAGAATGGCGTGTGCTTCCATAATGAGTGTTTAGCCATCAGCTCTTAGCTGCCAACCATTATCTTTTGGGTTCATCAACAATACGTTGCATAATGCATAACGGCATCAGTGGGGCTGGGTGAGGGCGCTGTGGTTGAGCACGGCCAGCTGCCCCCGCAGTGTTACTTCTACGGCAGTTTTCGTCTCGATGGGGCAGTGGTCGGCAATGCCCAGCGTGCCCAGCGCGGCGCGGTAATGGTCAATTAGCACGGCTTCTCCGGCTAGTATGATGCTGGCGGGCAGGTTGCTGAGCAGGTCCCGGCACTCGCTGCCAATCACCAGCCCACTCAGGTAAAAATAGTTTTCCCGTTTGCTGGCCTTTTTGAACAAGTCGTTGGTGCGCACCAGAAACGCGTTGTGCAGCAGGTTGGCGTGCTGGCTGGCGCGCACGCCCATTTCAAACCAGTGCCGGTGGTTGGCCTCCTCCAACTGACCGCCCTCTTCCACCGAGGCTGCCAGAATGCTCTTCTTTGACAGAAGCGAAAAAATCTCCCCCGTCATGTAGGTTTCGAACGCCACGGCCTGCCCGGCGCGCACCCGCACGTGCTTGGCGTGCGTGCCGGGATGCAGGAAAAGCTGCTCCTTATCACTGGTTTCAAAGCCGCAGCCCACGAGCTGCACTTCTTCGCCGCGCATCACGTCGACTTCGCTTTTGACGCCAGAAATCAGCAGGACCGGGTTGGTGAAATCAGGGTTTGGCGCAAGCATTTTGATGGCCAGGTCCGAGCCATCGGTGGCAAAGGGCAGCGCCTTGTACGGCAGTTCCAGCATGCCAATGGTAGACGAAGCCATGCCCGACATAACCACGGGAACCGCGTTCAGGGAAGTCCCAACAGCCTTTTCCAGCGTTTTGAGGTGCTTGCGCAGAATACCAAAGTAGAACGCAACGCGCTGCTCAGCGGGCTGGTTGGCTTGCTGCCAGAGCTCCGCCGTGGCCGCGTTGCCTTCTTTGGAGCTGGCCTCGGCCAAGACTTTGAGCCCCGCGCGCTCCACCAGCCGCAACCGGAAAGATGAGGTGCCCCAATCGCAGCTGAGAAAAGTGGTTTGTGAGTCCATGGGCTTACAAGAACGTAAACTCCCCTCCTCAGCCGAGGAGGGGATGTTCGAGCCAAGGGCTCGAACGGGGGTGATTGACTTCGTTGAACGACTCGCAGCCGCTTCGTTCGGGTATCGTTCAACGAGGTCAACCACCCCAGCGTCCGCTACGCGGCCGCGTCCCCTCCTCGGCTGAGGAGGGGAGTTTCGCTCCTACCACTCCGCCACGCTGCCGTCGGCGTTGCGCCAGATGGGGTTGCGCCAGTTGTGGCCAATGGCGGCGCGGCTCAGCAGGTATTCTTCGTTGATTTCGATGCCCAGGCCCGGCCCTTCCGGGATTTTGCAGAAGCCGTTTTCGTAGTCAAATACCGTTTTATCCGTCAGGTAGTCGAGCAGGTCGTTTTCCTTGTTGTAGTGAATGCCCAGACTTTGCTCCTGAATGAAGGCGTTGTGGCAGGTAGCATCTACCTGCAGGCAGGCGGCCAGCGCAATGGGCCCCAGCGGGCAGTGCGGGGCCGCCGCCACATCAAAAGCCTCAGCCATGCTGATGATTTTTTTGCACTCCGTGATGCCGCCGGCGTGCGAGAGGTCGGGCTGGATGATGTCGGCGTAGCCATCAATGAGCAGCTGCTTGAAGTCCCAGCGCGAAAACATCCGCTCGCCGGTGGCAATAGGAATGGACGTGTGCCGAGCAATTTCGCGCAGGGCCTCGTTGTTCTGCGACAGCACCGGCTCTTCGATGAACATGGGGCGGTAGGGCTCCAGCTCCTTGGCCAGCACCTTGGCCATGGGCTTGTGCACGCGGCCGTGGAAATCGATGCCGATGCCCAAGCCGGGCCCGCCGGCCTCGCGCACGGCCGCAATACGGGCCAGCGCCGCATCAATCTTAACGTAGGAATCGATGTATTCCATCTCGTCGGTGGCGTTCATCTTCACGGCCGTGAAGCCCTTGGCCACCATATCGGCGGCGGCTTGGCCCACCTCGTGGGGCCGGTCGCCGCCAATCCAGGAATACACGCGCATCTTTTCCCGCACCCGGCCGCCCAACAGCTGGTGAATGGGGGCATTGTGATACTTACCCTTGATGTCCCACAACGCCTGGTCGATGCCGGCAATGGCCGACATCAGAATGGGCCCGCCCCGGTAGAAACCGCCGCGGTACATCACCTGCCAATGGTCTTCTATGTTGAGCGGGTTCTTGCCGATTAGATTTTCCATGAGCTCGGCTACGGCCGCGGCTACGGTGGCAGCCTTGCCCTCAATCACGGGCTCGCCCCACCCCACAAGGCCGGCGTCGGTTTCTAGCTTGAGAAACAGCCAGCGCGGCGGCACCTGGTATAATGTGAAGCGGGTGATTTTCATAGTTGAATCAATTTGTAAAAACACGTCATGCTACCCGGCCACGGCTTGCACAAACTGCCGCGCTTTTTCCGTCAGCTGCCGCAGGTAGTTCTCCGTTACGGGCTGGCTGGTATCCACCAGCGCGCTGCCCAGCCCGAAGGCCACGGCGCCGGCTTTCTGAAAATCCCGGACGTTATCGAGCGACACGCCGCCGGTGGGCATGAGCGGGATAAAGGGCAGCGGCCCGGCAATGTCCTTAAAATAGGTGGCCCCCACCGAGGCGGGAAATACCTTGATGATGTCGCCGCCGTGTTCGTAGGCCTTCAGTATTTCGGTGGCCGTGAACGCGCCGGGGATGCTCGCGGCGCCGTAGCGCTTGGTCATCCGAATGGTCTTTTTATCGAGCGTGGGCGAGATGATGAACTGCGCGCCGGCGAGCAGGGCGGCGCGGGCCGTTTCGGCGTCGAGCACGGTGCCGGCGCCCACCAGCATGTTGCCCGCCATGGCGCCCGCAAGCTCTGCGATGGAGGCCAGCGCGCCGGGCGAGTTCAGGGTGATTTCCATGGTCCGAACGCCGCCCGCGTGCAGGGCCTGCGCCATTTTCACCAGGTCCGGCGGATGGGCCCCGCGGACGATGGCCACCAGCTTGTGTTCCAATAGGTGCGCTAACGCTGTCATAGCCGGTTTGAAAGAATGCGTGAAGGAATGCTGCCCTCCGACAACGTAGATTGCGGAAAGCGGGTTAGAATACTTCCCGGCGCACCATCGCACCCGAAGCGAAAACCTACCGCTGGCCGCCGGTCAAAACACGACGGACACTACTGCAGTACCCCTGATACGGCCGGGCCGGCGCGCGGCCCATGTTTCTTCTCTTTTGCTGCCTATAATTCTTCGCCATGGGTCCCCAGTTCCTTTTTGCCACGGGTATCGAAAACAGCAATCCCACCATCCAAAACGGCACGGTGCGCGTGGACGAGATGGCTAAATGCGGGCATTACAAGCATTGGCAGAAGGATTTTGACTTGGTGCAGGAGCTGGGCATCTGCTTTCTGCGCTACGGGCCGCCCATTCACACCACGTTTTTGGGGCCGGGCAAATACGACTGGACGTTTGCCGATGACACGTTTCAGGACCTGCTGCGGCGCAACATTGCACCCATCGTGGACTTGTGCCACTTCGGCGTACCCGACTGGATAGGCAATTTCCAGAACCCTGATTTTCCGGAGCTGTTTGCGCAGTACGCCCGCGCCTTTGCCGAGCGGTTTCCGTGGGTGCAGCTCTACACGCCGGTGAATGAGATGTACATCTGCGCGCAGTTTTCGGCCCTGTATGGCTGGTGGAACGAGCAGCTAAGCTCCGACAAAGCCTTCGTGACGGCCCTCAAGCACATTGTGAAGGCCAATGTGCTGGCCATGCGCGCCATTCTGGGAGTGCGGGCCGATGCCATTTTTATCCAGAGCGAGTCGTCGGAGTACTTCCACGCCGAGAATCCGGCCGCCATTCGCCCGGCCGAAATCATGAATGCCCGCCGCTTTCTGTCGCTGGACCTGAACTACGGCCGGCGCGTGGACTCCGAGATGTACGAGTACCTGATGGACAGCGGCATGACGCGCGAGGAATACCACTTCTTCATGCACAACACCATGAAGCACCACTGCATCATGGGCAATGACTACTACAAAACCAACGAACACCGCGTGTCGGCCAACGGCCACACCCGCGCTTCGGGCGAAATCTTTGGCTACCACGTCATCACCAATCAGTACCACGACCGCTACCGCCTGCCGGTAATGCACACCGAAACCAACCTCTGGCAGGGCCCCTGCGGCGACGAAGCCGTGAACTGGCTCTGGAAAGAATGGGCCAACGTGCTGCGCGTGCGCAACGACGGTGTGCCCGTGGTGGGCTTCACCTGGTATTCCCTCACCGACCAAGTGGATTGGGACACCGCCCTGCGCGAAGACAACGGCAACCTCAACCCGCTGGGCCTCTACGACCTGAACCGCAACATCCGGCCCGTGGGCCAGGCCTACAAGCAGCTCATCGCCGACTGGGACCATGTGCTCCCAACCCACAGCATCTGCCTGCAGGTGCCCATCGTGATGCCGCAGGAAAGCCACCGCCTCTGGGCCCAGCAGCAGGAAGCCCACGCCAAGAAAGCCAACGCCGATAAAGACACGGCCGAAGCCAATACTGCCCCCGCCGAATAACGAGCCAGCTGGTGGCGAGTCGCAAAACCGGCCCGACGAGCCTGCCTGGGCAGATGTGGCACGACGCTTGCAAAATGGGCAAGCAGGCGGCCTGCCTTACTCCCGCTGCCTCGCCCACCTATGAAAACCCGCACTTTCATCGCCGCCCTGCTTTTCCTCGGAAGCCTCTCTTTCAGCGCGTCGGCGCAGTTTCGCTTTCCCGATTTCAGGAATATCAAGCTGCCCACCGGGATGAGAACCCCCACCGGCGGCCTCTCCAATACCGAAGCCGCCAACGGCCTGAAAGCCGCCCTGATGCAAGGCATTGGCAAGGGCGCCGACCAGGCTTCCCAAACCGACGGCTTCTACCTGAACCGCCTCATCCGCATTCCGTTTCCGCCTGATGCCCAGCGCGTGGCCACCACGCTGCGCAGCATCGGGTTGGGCAGCCAGGTCGATGAATTTGAGCTGAGCCTGAACCGCGGGGCCGAAGACGCCGCCCGCAGCGCCAAGCCCATTTTCCTCTCCGCCATCAAAAGCCTCACGTTTTCGGATGTCTGGAACATCCTCACGGGCCAGCCCGATGCCGCTACGCAATACCTGAAGCGCACCACCAGCAGCCAGCTCACCAGCGCATTCGCCCCCATCATGCAGCAGAGCCTGAGCAAAGTAGGCGCCACCCGCTACTACACCGACCTGGCCACCACCTACAACCAGCTGCCGCTGGGCAAGCCCGTGCAAACCGACCTCACGCAGTACGCCACCGGCAAAGCCGTAGACGGCCTTTTCACACTCATCGCCCAGGAAGAAGCCAACATCCGCGAGAACCCCGTGGCCCGCACCACCGAACTGCTGCGCCGCGTATTTGGCCGCAACAGCTAAAACGCCCTGGATTGATTGCGTGGCCGGGTGGCGTATGTTTGCGGCCCCTTACCGCAACCGTACGCCACCTTTATTTATATGAGCACTCTTACCATCCGTAGCTTGGCCGAACTGGAAAGCTACGTGGGCCAGGAAATGGGCGTTTCGGCCCTTCACGCCATCACGCAAGCGCAAATCAATCAGTTTGCAGCCGCCACCCTCGACCACCAGTGGATTCACACCGACCCCGAGCGCGCGCGCACCGAGTCGCCGTTTCAGGCCACCATTGCCCACGGCTACCTCACGGTGGCGCTCCTGCCCTACCTCTGGCAACAAATTGTGGCTATCGAGAACCTGAAAATGCAGGTGAACTACGAAATCGAAAGCCTGCGCTTCAACCAGGCCGTGACTGTGGATAGCGAGGTGCGCCTGCGCGCCTCGCTGCTGTCGGTGGCCAACCTGCGCGGCATTGCCAAAGCGCGCCTGGCCGTGACGCTGGAAATTGAAGGTCAGAAAAAGCCCGCTTACACCGGTGTCATCACCTTTCTGTACCATTTCCAGGAACCGGCGTAAGGCGTTGTTGTAAGAACAAGAAAAAGAACGTCATGCTGAGCTTGCCGAAGCATCTCTACCGCAGTAGTAACTGAATTACTGTTGCGGTAGAGATGCTTCGGCAAGCTCAGCATGACGTTCTGGGTTTCTGGGTTTCGTTTAATCGAAACCTATGCAGCGGCCTGCTCCTCCAAATATTCCTCGCCTTCCCGCACCGGCAGCATATCCTTCGATTCTTCTTCGGTGAACAGCCGCGAGCGAATTAGAAACCGCACGCCCAGCGGGATTTCCAGCGAGAAGCTGGCGCCCCGGCCCTTGGTCACGTCCACGGTGAGCTGGGTGTGCTGCCAGTACTCGAACTGGCTGGTGCTCATGAAGAAGTCGCAGCCGTGAATCTGGCCCAGCCACACGTCGTTGCCACCGATGCGGAATTCCCCTTTCTGGAAGCACATGGGCGAAGAGCCGTCGCAGCACCCGCCGCTCTGGTGGAACATGAGCGGGCCGTTTTCGTCGCGCAGCAGGCCAATGGTGGCTTCGGCGGCTTGGGTGACTAGGACTCTTGGAGTGGGCATGTTTTCAATGGGTGAATGGCTGGATGAGTGAGCGCTATTCCCAGCCGATGGGCCACTGCAGAAAGTCGCTGTTTACAAAAATCTGATTTCGGGGCGAGGTGCTTTAGGTACGCTGCCCTTGCGATAAAAAACGTACCGCTTTCCATCGCGCTGGTCTTCTATTATATGGTTTTCAAGGTCGTAAAAGAGACCGTGGGCCGGGTCGGCAAGCCGCGTAATTTCGCCCGTCTCGGCATTGCGCTGGTCTACCCGTAGGGGCCGGCCGGGCTGGGGGACTGCGTACACCCGCAAGGTTGGCATGCCGTGCTGCAGAGGTATTTCGCGCAGCACCCAATCTGGGTTCTTTACCCCAGGCACCGGCAACTTTTGGCCTTGGGCTCCTAGCGAAATTAACATGACGCTCAAGGCGAAAATCCAGTTATTTTTTGCTTGCATGGCAGTCAAACTGTTAGGAACGGGAATAGCCGAATCTACGCAAAATCCGACGGAACGCCGCTTTGCCGAAGCGTTAGGTTTCCATCCTGCCCAAACCAGAACGTCATGCTGAGCGCAGCCGAAGCATCTCTACTGCAATACTAACTTTAATAAGTTGCGCGGTAGAGATGCTTCGGCTGCGCTCAGCATGACGTTCTGGTTGAACTGAATCAGCCTGGTTTTGGCTTAGAAGAAGCCCAGCTTCTGCTTGCTGTAGCTGATGAGCATGTTCTTGGTCTGGCGGTAGTGGGCGAGCATCATCTTGTGATTTTCGCGGCCAAAACCCGAGGCCTTGTAGCCGCCGAATGGGGCGCCGGCAGGGTAGTCGTGGTAGCAGTTCACCCACACGCGGCCGGCCTGAATGGCGCGCGGCATTGTGTAGAGCTCGTGGGCGTCGCGGCTCCAGAGGCCGGCACCGAGGCCGTAGAGCGTGTCGTTGGCCATTTCAATGGCTTCGTCGTTGTCTTTGAACGTGGCCACGGACAGCACCGGGCCGAAGATTTCCTCCTGGAAAATCCGCATTTTGTTGTGGCCGCGGAAAATGGTGGGCTGAATGTAATAGCCGTCGCCCAGCTCGGGGTGGTCGTGGGTGTGGGCTTCGCCGCCAGTAAGGACTTCGGCGCCTTCGGCTTTGCCGATTTCCAAGTAGCTCAGGATTTTTTCGTACTGGTCGTTGCTGGCCTGCGCGCCCATCATGGTGTCGGGGTCGAGCGGATGGCCGAGCTTGATGGCTTTCACGCGCTCGATGAGGCGGGGCATGAAGGCGTCGTAAATATCCTCGTGGATGAGCAGGCGCGAAGGGCAGGTGCAGATTTCGCCCTGGTTGAGCGCGAACATAGCCGCGCCTTCCAGGCACTTATCCAGGAAGTCGTCGTCGGCGTCCATCACTGATTTGGTGAAGATATTCGGCGACTTGCCGCCCAGCTCCATGGTCACGGGAGTGATGTTTTCGGCGGCGTACTGCAGGATGAGGCGGCCGGTGGTGGTTTCGCCGGTGAAGGCTACTTTGTTCACGCGCTTGTTGCTGGCCAAGGGCTTGCCGGCTTCCAGGCCGAAGCCGTTCACGACGTTGAGCACGCCGGGCGGAATCACGTCCTGCAGCAATTCCATGAGGACCATGATGCTGGCCGGGGTTTGCTCGGCGGGCTTCACCACCACGCAGCAGCCGGCGGCCAGGGCGGGCGCAATTTTCCAGGTGGCCATCAGCAGCGGGAAATTCCAGGGAATAATCTGGCCCACCACGCCCAGCGGCTCCTGAATCACGAGCGAGAGCGTGGTTTCGTTCAGCTCAGTGGCCGAGCCTTCTTCGGCCCGAATCACGCCCGCAAAGTAGCGGAAGTGGTCGATGGCCAGCGGCAAATCAGCCGCCATGGTTTCGCGGATGGCCTTGCCGTTTTCCACGGTTTCCACGGCCGCCAGGTGGGCCAGGTTGGCCTCCATGACGTCGGCGATTTTCAGCAGCACGTTGCTGCGCGTGGTGGGCGAGGCCTTGCCCCAGGTTTTGAAGGCTTCGTGGGCGGCGTCCAGGGCCAGCTCAATGTCTTCTTTAGTAGAGCGGGCCACTTTGCAGAAAGCCTTGCCATCGATGGGCGAAGGGTTTTCAAAGTACTGGCCCTTGACCGGGGCCACCCATTTGCCCCCAATAAAATTGTCGTAATGGGACTTGAATCTGGGACGTGCTACCACGGTGGAGGTTGCTTCGAGGGTTTCAGCCATGACGTTGTAAAAAGTAAAGGTTGAGAGCGTTTATCAGGTGGTAAAGTTCCCTGAATAACCTTTCCACGGGTTGTGGTATTGTCTTAAAGTATGCGGGAATAATCGCAACTTGCTGTAGGAACGCGCCTCAGCGCGTTTGACCGTTGAACGACGCCCCCCTGCGTTGCTCATTGCCATTTCCACGACCAGGCCGGCGCGCCTGCCTGAACGCGCCGAGGCATATTCCTGCAAATTCCCACCCATGCCGTCCCGCGTTCACCTGCCCGCCGCCATTGCCCCGCTAGCCCCCGAGCGCCTGCACAGCCTCGTCGAAAACCGCACCGTGTACGCCCTCAATGGTTTTGAGCTGAACGTGTTCGAAACCCACCAGGCCGCCCACCGCGTCCGGCTGCGTCTCGATGGCCTGGCCCTGACCACCATGCTGCGCGGCAAAAAAGTGATGCACCTGCCCGGCCGCGCCGCCTTCGACTACCTGCCCGGCGAGTCGGTGGTGGTAGAAAAGGACGAGTTGATGGAAATTGATTTCCCCGAAGCCTGCCTCTGCCAGCCCACCCAGTGCCTGGCCGTGGCCATCGCGCCGGACACCATCCGCCACACCCTGGACCTGCTCAACGAGCGATACCCCCGCGCCGAAGCCCACCAGCCCTGGTCCCTACAGCAGCCCGACTACGCCCACCTCACCAACACCCCCGAGCTGACCGACACCCTAAGCCGCCTGGTGGCCGTGGCGCGCACTTCCCACGCCAACAAGGACGTGCTGGCCGGCTTCACCCTGCAGGAATTGCTGGTGCGCCTCATGCAAACCCAGGCCCGCCAGCTCATTTCCCACGACTACGCTCGCTACGTCACCACCCACCGCTTTGCAGCCGTGGTGGACTATATCAAGCAGCACTTAGCTGAGAACTTATCCATCGACAAGCTCAGCGCGCTGGCCTGCATGAGCAAGGCCACGTTCTTCCGCGTCTTCAAGCGCGAGTTTGGCATTACACCGGTCGAGTTCATCATCCGGGAGCGGCTGGGCGAGGCCAAGCGCCTGCTGCGCCACCCCCTTGCCAGCGTGGCCGAGGTGTGCCTGCGGGCCGGCTTCAACAACCTCTCCTACTTCCAGGCCCTTTTCAAAAAGCACGAAGGCATGACGCCGGGCGCTTACAAGAAGCAAGTGTAGAAACGCGCCTTGGCGCGTTTAATCGTTGGGGCGGCATTGGTCAGGGTGTGTTTAATTGTTGAGCGGGGCACCGTTCAGGCGCCGAACGCGCCAAGGCGCGTTCCTACAGGTCAGGGGCCCAGTACTCAATGGCCGTGATTTCTACTACTTCTTCCTGCGAACCCAGCTTCAGCGACACTTGCTTCTTCAGCTTCTGGCCCTGCACGGCCCACGCAATGGGCGCCACAAACGCGACTTTACCAGCCGCAATATCCGCTTCGTCGACCCCCACAATGGTAAAGGTGCGCTCCTGCCCCACCCTGCCACCGCGCACGGTGCGCAGCGTGACGGTGGCACCAAAGCGCACTTCCTTGGGGGGCTGCCCGGCGGGGTCCACGGGTTTGGCGCTGCCCAGCCGCTCGGCGAGCAGGGCAATGCGGCCGTTGTAGTAGGACAGCTGGTGGGTGCGGTCTGTGTCGTTGTCGTGGTTGGCTTCGGCCAGGGCGCGCTCGGCTTCGAGGGCGCTGAGCTCGGCGCGCAACAGCTCCAGGCCTTGCGGCGTCACGTAGTTGGGCGTGCCGGGCGGCAGCGCCGCGCGGGGCGGAATGATGGGCGGCGTCTGGGCATCGTCCTCTTTGGTAAATCCTCGGCTCATAGGTGGTTGAACGCAGGCACATGAGTCGGGTTGCCGCGTTGCGGCCCGCGCATTCCCGGCGCCACGGCGTTTTTGTGGGCTCCTTTGCAGCTGGCCCCAGCCACCCGGGGTTGTAATAAGCCGCGTGGGGCGCAACCATCGGCAGCATTGCGCTGTTGAAGGGGCTTTGTGCCCTGGCCACCGCGCCGCCGTTTCCCTCCATGCCCAGTACCGCTTTCGATACGCGTCCTTCTTCGCTCACTCCTGCCCTGTCAATCCACGCGGTACCGCCGCCGCTCAGCAAGGCCCTGGTTTGGCTCATGGCCGTGACCTGCGGCCTGGTGGTGGCCAACCTCTACTACAACCAGCCGCTGCTGGGCGAAATCGGCCGCACGTTTGGTCTTTCCGAGAGCCGCGTGAGTCTGGTGGCCACCGTTACGCAGGTGGGCTACACGCTGGGCCTGCTGCTGGTGGTACCCCTCGGCGACAAACGGGAACGGAAAAGCCTCACCCTGACGCTACTTCTGTGCGCTGCTGTCTGCATGGCCGGGGCAGCCTATGCGCCCAGCTTCGCGCTGCTGGTAGCGGCCAGCTTGCTGGCTGGGGTGTTCTCGTCGGTGCCCCAACTGCTGATTCCAATGGCGGCCTCCCTGGCTTCTGAGGAGCAGCGGGGCCGGGTAGTGGGCAAGGTGATGAGCGGGCTGCTGATTGGCATTTTGCTCTCGCGCACCATCAGCGGCTACGTGGGGCTGCATTTCGGCTGGCGGGCCATGTTTTGGGTGGGGGCCGCCTTGATGGTGCTCCTCACACTGGTGCTGGCCCGGATGTTGCCGCGCAACCAGTCGCACTACGCGGGCAGCTACGGCAGCCTGCTCCGCTCCCTCGGCACCCTGGCCCGGCAGCTGCCGGTGCTGCGCCGCTCGGCCCTGGTGGGGGCTTGCCTGTTCGGGGGCTTCAGCGCGTTCTGGACCACGCTGGTATTTTTTCTGGAAAGTGACGCCTACCATTACCACAGCGACGTGGCCGGCCTCTTTGGCCTGGTGGGCGCGGCCGGAGCCTTCGCGGCTTCCTTCGCCGGCAAATCGGCCGACCGCAAGGGGCCGGACTACGCCCTCACGCTGGGCATTCTGCTGTTTCTGGGCGGCTTCCTGCTGCTGGGCTTTGGCGGCTACCACTTGGCCGGCCTCATCGTGGGCGTGCTAATTGTGGACGTAGGCCAGCAGATGGCTCATATTTCCAACCAAACCCGTGTGTTCAGCCTGCTCCCCGAAGCGCGCAGCCGCCTCAACACCGTGTACATGACGGCCTGCTTCATCGGGGCTTCGGCTGGCTCCTTCCTGGGCGGCCTCGCCTGGGACCATTTCCAGTGGCCCGGCGTGTGCGCTGTGGGCCTAGGGCTGGTGGCGCTGGCCTACTGCGCGAATCGGTTTTACGGCCGGGAGCAAGTAGTAAGCCAATAGCTTTCTTCTTTACATTCAGCTCATTGGGGCTTAACAACTGATTAATTAATTAACCTATGTTTAGGAATATCGAGCCTTAGCCCCAGCGGGGCGACATATCGGTAGTAGAGTTTCTGGGAAGTCGTTTTTCAAGCCCCCTCGGGGTCGTACCCGGAGGGCGGCACTCATTCAATAAGTGTCGCCCTCCGGGTACGACCCCGAGGGGGCTTTAGCATTTTTGCGCTTGATTTTCTACCAATATGTCGCCCTCCGGGTACGACCCCGCTAGGGCTTGTGCATATACTCCGCAACTTGGGGTCAATTACGGCCGGGAGTAGTCCCCTCGCTACTGCGCGGCGGCTAGCCGCTCCATGCACGTCCGCAGGCTGGCCTGCCAGTGCGGAATAGCCACGCCTAATTCGGTTTTGGCCTTGGTCTTGTCCATCACCGAGTACATGGGCCGGGTGGCTTTGGTGGGGTACTCGGCCGTACGAATGGCCACGGTGCGCACGGGCGTTGTGCTCAGCTCAAAAATGGCCACGGCGAAATCGTACCACGACGTCAGGCCTTCGTTGCTGTAGTGGTAGAGGCCAAACTGCTGGTTTTGGGTTTCGATGATGGTGAGGATGCAGCCCGCCAAATCGATAGCGTAGGTGGGCGTGCCCACCTGGTCCCAGATAACGCGCAGCTCCTCGCGCTCGCGGCCCAGCTTCAGCATGGTTTTCACGAAGTTGTTGGCGTATTCGGAGTACAGCCAGCTGGTGCGCAGGACAAAAAACCGGTCGGTGTGGGCCTCAATCACCTGTTCGCCTTCCAGCTTGGTTAGGCCGTAGACGCTGATAGGCTCGGTGGCATCGGTTTCGAGCAGCGGCAGGTTGCCGGTGCCGGCAAATACAAAATCGGTCGAAATCTGGATGAGCACGGTGCCGTACTCGCCGCACAGGCGGGCCAGGTTTTCCACGCCGTCACGGTTGATTTTGCGGGCCAGATCCACTTCGTCTTCCGCTTTGTCCACGGCGGTGTAAGCCGCGCAGTTGATGCAGTAGGCCGGGCGGTGCTGGGCAAAAAGCGCCGCCAGCCCCTCTTTATTGAGAATATTACCCTGCGCCTCAGCCAGAAACACCAGGTTAGGCGTGCCTCTTTCCTGCGCTACGTGCGCCAGGCACTGCCCCAATTGCCCGGAGGCCCCAAAAATCAGTGTCGTACTCATTGCTAAACCTCGGATTAGACCGCAAGTTAGGCTTTAGCCACAAGCTGCAAGCCGTAAGCTTAGTTCTGTTCTATGATGCTCTACGGAAGTCCAACGTAACGCCTGCTTTAGCTTGTGGCTAAAGCATATGCTACAGGGCCTGTTTCGGCGGCGGCAGCTGCTTCTGGCCCGCCAATACTTCCTTGCCCGCAATGGCCTGCTTGTTTTTGATGGGCTCGAAACGCATCTCGCGCGGCTGCTTTTCGCTCAGGTATTTCCAGTAGCGAAGGGGCATGTGGCGGCGGTGCAGCTTTAGGTTCTTGCGCTCCGGGATGTTTACGTGGTCGAAATACGACTGCCAGAGCAGCTTAAACAGGGGCTCGCGCTCATCGAGTACCGTGGCGGAAAGGTCGGAGGCTTTCTGCGGCTTGTCGGCTTCGAAGCGCACCACGTCGGTGCGGGTCAGGTCGTAGTAGAGGCCGTAGTGGCGGCGGCTGTCGTAAATCAGCCAGCGCTGGTCGGCGTAGCGCTTGGTGAAGTGCGCGGCGATGAGCGGCAGCACGTCAAAATCGGGCTCGATGGTGGCGTGAAACAGCTCGTCGGTGGTTTTTTCGAAGCGCACGAAGGCTTCCATGCGGTGCTTCTCACGGAACATCTGCTGGGCCAGGCGCTGGATGCGGCGCACGTCGGCATTGGCGTAGTTCTCCGAAATGTCGCGGCCGGCGCGCAAGGCCAAGTCCACGTACCGAAAGATGAGCATCTCCCGCTCGGCGTCTTCGCTGAGAAACACGTGGTAGAGGCGGGCACGGGCCTCCGAATCCATCGTTTTCAGAAGCCCTTCCCACACGCGGGCGGCCAGGGCCTCGTCGGTTTCGCGGTGCGCGGACTGGGCAAACAGACCGGTCTGGGCCGTGGCCTCGGGCTGAATGCTGTTGGGGGCCGCCCGCCAGTCGTACACCGTAAAAATCACCGTGAGCAAGCCCTCAAATGTGCCGTCGTAGGTATAGTCGCGGGGTGGCGCGGTGAGTTCGGGAGCGCCAGCCCGGCGGGCAGGCGCGACACTAACAGCGGAAGGCGGGCGGCGTACAGGTCGCAAAGGCAATAAAAGTCGGGAGTAGTTAAGCGGAGCTAACCAGATTTGGTTAGGGCAAAAATTAATGTTGCCATTCTGATTTCAGCACAGACATCATGATTTTATCGTGAAATGAACCCCGCCGAAGGCAGGCCTGCCGCATACGGCCCTCCACCGTAAAACCAGCCTTAGCGTACGCCTTTAAACCGCCCGTGTTGGGTTCCGAAACAGTGAGCATAATCCGGTTGAGACCAAGCCTGGTGAAGCCGATGGCTACTACCTGCGCGGTCACTGCGGTGCCGATTCCCTGCCCCCAAAAGGCTTTTTCGCCAATCAGAATGAAGTATTCACCCGACTGATTCACGGTTGAGATACCCGACAGCCCCGCGTAGCCAATCAGCTCGTTCGTATCTGTGGTGTAGATGCCCAGGTTGAGGCTTTTCGCGTCCTGCAAGGTGGCCGCAAACCAGCTATCTATTTGCTGAAGCGTGCTCATAGTCTGGAAAACCGACATCGAAAAATCGATGACTTCTGAGTCGGCAATCCATCTGTGAAAGTGCGCAACGTCTTCCCGTTGCAAAGGGCTGAGCCTAATCATAGAGTAGTTTTCAGCAAAGGTATTTGCCTGGTATTCGCTGAAATGCTACCAGACGGGCCGCAAACTACGCCGCCTGCTGCGTTTCCGTGCTCATTTGGGCCAGGGCGCGGGCGCGGGCGTCGTCGTGCAATTGGCGCACCAGGGGCACCAGTTCGCTGATGCGGCAGCAGCAGGAGAGGCGCGTGACTTTGTCGGAGGGTGCGACGACAGGCATCGGCACGTTTTGGCGGTGGATGATTTTCATAACCGAGAATAAAATGTCGTTTTGCACACCGCCCAGGCTGCTGGTGTGCAACCGGGACCGGCTTTGCGGGAAGTGAGCGTCGTAGTTCATAGCTGCTTTAAGAGGCTTGGGCGAATAAATCCAGCTGCTGGGTGACCAGTGCCGAGCGCACCGAAGCGCCCCCGAACAAAATCTGGCGGCGCACCTGCTGCTCGCTCAGCTCGCCGATGATAGGACGGTGCTCGCCCTGGCAGGTGAGGAAGTACTTGGCGCGCTTGAGCACCACGCCCAGCTGGCGCAGGGTTTCCATGTTGAGCGAAGCGAAGCGGCGGGCAGCCACAATGCGCTTGGCCGAGCGGGCACCCACGCCGGGAATGCGCAGTATCATTTCGTACTCGGCCGTGTTCACGTCCACCGGAAATGCGTGGCGGTTGCGCAGGGCCCAGGCCAGCTTGGGGTCAATCTCCAGGTCGAGGTGCGGGTGGGCGGGGTCGAGGATTTCATCGGCCTGGAAGCCGTAGAAGCGCATCAACCAGTCGGTTTGGTACAAGCGGTGCTCCCGGATAACGGGCGGCTGCGTCACCTGTGGCAGGCGGGCGTCGTCGGTCACGGGGATGTAGCCGGAGTAGTACACGCGCTTCAAACCGTAGCCCGTGTAGAGCGAGTCGGTGAGCTTGATGATTTCCAAGTCGGTTTCGCCGCTGGCACCCACAATGAGCTGGGTGCTTTGGCCGGCCGTGGCGAAACCAGGCACTTTCTTGAACAGCGCCTTTTCTTCTTTATTCTGAATAATGCCGTCCCGAATCTGGGCCATCGGCGTCAGAATCTCGGCGTAGTTCTTCTCCGGGGCCAGCGTGGTGAGGGCCAGCTCCGAGGGCAGCTCGATGTTCACACTGAGGCGGTCGGCGTACAGGCCAGCCTCGGCAATGAGCTCCTCCGAGGCGCCGGGAATGGTTTTGACGTGGATGTAGCCGTTGAAATTGTGCTCGGTGCGCAGCTTTTTCACAATGCGCACGAGGCGCTCCATGGTGTAGTCGGGGCTGGAGAAAATGCCGGAGCTCAAAAACAGCCCTTCGATGTAGTTGCGGCGGTAGAAGTTGATGGTCAGGTCCACCACTTCGTCCACGGTGAAGGCGGCACGCTTCACGTCGTTGGAGCGGCGCGAGACGCAGTAGGCGCAGTCGAAAATGCAGTGGTTGGTAAGCAAAATCTTGAGCAGGCTCACGCAGCGGCCGTCTTCGGTGTAGCTGTGGCAGATGCCCATGCCCTCGGCATTGCCCAGGCCTTTGTTCTCGTTTTTGCGCTTGCCCCCGCTGCTGCTGCACGACGCATCGTACTTGGCGGCATCAGCTAATATGCTTAGTTTCTCTTGAATGCGCTCGTTCATGCGAAGTGGCTTGCTTTCGGGCTTAAAAGTAATAAACGGCGGCCAAATTGGCGCTATTACTTAAGCTAATTTTTTTGGTAATAGTTTCTTTTTATCAAAAAATAAGCGAGCTGCCATTTCCCGTTCTTTAGCAAAGGCAGCCTGTTCTGCACCGGCGTGGGACCGGGCCTAGTCCTGGCGGGCTGGCGGGCGCTTTGAGAGGGCGCGCATGGGCTGCAGGCTCCTTTTCGTAATTTGCAGCGTTGCGCCCCATTATGAGCTTTCGCTTTTGTATTCTGTTGGTCCTGGTGCTGCTCCGACTAGGGGTGCGGCCGGCGCAGGCGCAGGCGTTCGACCCGCGCTCGGCGGTGCCGCCCGACTCGCTGCGAGCCAGCCGGGAAATCCTGCCCCACCGGGCCGACTCCCTGCGCCAGCGCTTCGACGAGGAGCGGATGCTCAACCGGCTCAAGGCTTACTCGCGGCGCAAAACCCTGGCCGGGCGGGCCGTTTCGGCCCTGTTCAATTTCACGAAGCGCCAGGAAGAGCGCGCCGGCCTCGACGCCGTGCTGCTGGACCGGCAGTTCGACGCCCACAACTTCAAAATAGTGCGGCGCGTGAACATCCGCACCCTGGACGCCTTCGGCTACAGCCTCACCGACTCGACCAAGGCGCCGCGCTCTTTCCTGGATAAGTCGGGCAATACGTTTCACATCAAAACGGCCCGCTCGCGGGTGCGGCAGGTGCTGCTGTTCCGGCCCGGCCAGCCGCTGGAGCCCCAGGCCCTGACGGAGTCGGAACGCCTGCTGCGCCAAACGCCCGAGCTGCTGGATGCCCGCGTGCTGGTAAACGAAGCCACTACCACGCGCGACAGCGTGGACATTGATGTGCTCACCACCGACGTGTTCAGCACCACGGGCGGGTTCGAGCTGGGGTCGGCCACCGCGGGGCGCATCACTCTCGGCGACCAGAACTTTCTGGGCCTGGGCCACCAGTTGAGAAACTCCTACCGCTACGGGCGCGGCCTGAAGAGCGGCAACGACCAGGAGCCCCAGCAGTGGTCGTACGAAGGCAGCTACACGGCGCCTTTTCGGCATTTTATCTACGCCCAGGCCCGCTACCGCAACGAGTACAACTACCGCGCGGGTGGCCTCACGGTGCGCCGCGACTTCTACTCGCCCAGCGTCCGCTACGCCGGGTCCGTCAGTGTCAACACCTTCAACCAAAACGTGGCCCTGCAAGCTCCAGCGCCCGGCGAGCCCTACGTATACTACCCGCTGCGCTACTCGGTGCAGGATGCCTGGGTGGGCCGGGCCCTGCGGCTGCGCTCCTACGACCTGGGCTACGAAAACCCCGGCCGCGTCATCGTCTCGGCACGGGTGTTCAACACCAATTACCGCGCCGTGCCGCAGCCCGAGGCGGGCGTGCCCCTTCCCCCCACCGCTTTCCAAGACGGCACCACGGCGCTGGGCACGGTGGGCTACTCCGTGCGCCGCTATTATAAGGACCGGTACCTGTTCGGCTTTGGCCGCACCGAGGACGTGCCCACGGGTACGCTGCTGAGCTTCACGGCTGGCTACGAGTTCAACCGCGCAGTGCCGCGCCGCTACGTGGACGTGCGCCTGGCGGCAGCGGGCTTCAGCACGCGCAGCGGCTACCTGTACGGCGCCGTGGACCTGGGCGCTTATCAGCTACTGAACTCCTCGCGCCGCTGGGAGCAGGGCGTGCTTTCCACCGAGCTCACCTCGTTTACCAAGCTTTACAACGCGGGCAACTGGCAGTACCGGCACTTTCTGGGCAGCAAGGCCACCGTGGGACTCAACCGCCTGCCGGGCGAATTCCTGCAGGGCATCACCAACGAGCGGGGCCTGCGGGGCTTTTCGCCGGGCCAGCCCATTCAGGCCACCAGCCGCTTTGTGGTGAACTACGAAACCACGCTGTTTACGCCGCTCTCGCTGCTGGGCTTCCGGCTGGCTGGCGTGGCCTTTGCCGATGCCGCCTGGGTGAGTGAGCGCCCCCGCGGGGGCACGCCCTTCTCGGGTTCGCCTTACACCGGATTTGGCCTGGGCCTGCGGTTCCGCAACGAGTTCACGGCCCTGCGCACCTTCCAGATACTCGTGGGCTACTACCCGCGGGGCATTACCGCCGCCAACGGGATACGCCTGTTCGAAACGGCCCGCGAAACGGTGACTTTCACCGATTTTGGTCTGGGCCAGCCCGGCACGGGCCTTTACCAATGAGGTGAGGTGGTAAAATGGTGAGTTTGATGTTGTGACTGCGCCACTTGCGCAAACAGAACATCAAACCCACTATTCCACCACCTCACCTCTTACCACTTAGCGCTGGGTGTTGAAGGAGATGGGCACGGTGCAGGCCACGCGCACGGGCAGGCCGTTGACGCGGGCGGGCTGCCACGGGGGCATCAGCCACACGAGGCGCAGGGCTTCGTCGTTCAGGCCGTTGCCAGGGCCGCTCACCACGTGGGCATCCTGTACTTTGCCTTCGGCGTTCAGCACGAAATTGACGAAAACGCGGCCGGAGATGTTGCGCTGCAAGGCCTGCTTCGGATAGCGAATGGATTTGCTCAGATACGCGGCAAAGGCTTTGTCGCCGCCCGTGAACTGGGGCCGAACCTCCGGGTTGATGTACACCGAATCGGGATAAACCAGTGGCCTGGCTGGTATCGACGTGCGCGGCGTAGCTGGCGTTGCCTGTTCGCTGCCGGCTTGCGCCAGGGTCTGGCTGTGAGCAGTGGCCCCGGTGAAGAGGGCGAAAGCCAGCACGGCTTGATAGCGTAAGGATTTAAGCACGGCAGTAGAGGATTACGTGAACGAATCAGGAGTAAACAAGCGGAAGACGCTGAAATTTAATAACGAGTATATCCGCTTAACGGATTTATACAAATTGTCTTTTCGATGGAATAGCCAAATAAGAAGACAGAATAGACTAATAGCACCATGAAAGCACCTTTTAGCCCGTTTGGCACTGGTGATGATGCAATATATAGGGCAGAAACGCATTTTGCAACATTATGTTTTTGTTGCTTTTGCACTTAGGCTGTTCTTTTGCCTACTGATTTTTTGTATTATTTATTGCATAATAACAATGTTATACAGAAACACGCTGCTCAAATGAATGTGACTGCTATCTTTACAATCGTTAATCGACGATAAACGAAACATACTGCCATGGCCTTGCACAAACGCGACCAGTTTACCACCAGCGAGCAGCAGCTGGCCGTCATCGCCAAAGCCCTGGGGCACCCGGCGCGCATAGCCATTCTGCAGTTGCTGGCGCAGCGGCAGTCCTGCGTGTGCGGCGAGCTGGTGACGGAGCTGCCCATTGCCCAAAGCACCGTGTCGCAGCACCTGAAGGAGTTGAAAACCGCCGGGCTGGTGCAGGGCGAAGTAGACGGCCCGCGGGTGTGCTACTGCATTGACCGGGCCGGCTGGGCCCGCGCCCGCCACCTGCTGAGCGGCCTGCTAGTCGAATTGCCCGCCCCCACTGCTGCTTGCGCCTGCTGAATACTCCCTTTAAAACCCGGAAACCATGAAAATATCTGAGATGAAGCAATCCCTGGCGGGACTCACGGCCATTAACTTCAAGCTGCCCGATGGCCGCTACCTGCCGGCCCATTTCCACGTGACGGAAGTGGGGCTGGTGACGAAGCATTTTGTTGATTGCGGCGGGGTGGAGCGCCGCGAAACCGTGGCCAACTTCCAACTGTGGGAAGCCGGCGACTACGACCACCGGCTCGCGCCCGAGAAATTCCTGCACATCCTCAACCTGTCGGATAAAATACTGGGCCGCGAGGACCTGGACATTGAGGTAGAGTACCAGCAGGCCACCATCGGCAAGTTTGGCCTGACCTTCGATGGCCAGGATTTCAGCCTGACCGCCAAACAAACGGCCTGCCTGGCGCAGGACGCCTGCGGCATCCCAAGCGCCTTCGCGGTGCTGCCCCAGCTGCAGGTGGCGTGCACGCCCGGTGGTGGCTGCTGCTAAGCTGCGTTAGGGCCAGCTGCGCGGCGTGTGGCGCGACACCCTGTTGCTGGAGCGCGACGGTGGGCGTAGTGCTGCCACGGCCGCAGTCTCGTCCTCGTTCAAATCCTAAATACTCTTTCCTTTGTCAACGATTAATCCCCCGGCCTCACGGCCCGCGCCGGTCCCCACGGTTCTGGCGCAAAAGAAGCTGTCGGGCCTCGACCGCGGCCTTACCCTGTGGATATTCCTGGCCATGGCGCTGGGCGTGGGCCTGGGCTATTTCATCCCCGGCGTCGAGCGGGCGGTGAACTACTTTTCGGTGGGCACCGTGAACGTACCCCTGGCCCTGGGCCTCATCCTGATGATGTACCCGCCGCTGGCCAAGGTGAAGTACGAGCAGCTGCCGCGGGTTTTCAAGAACACGCGCATCATTGGGTTATCGCTCTTTCTCAACTGGATAGTGGGGCCGCTGCTGATGTTTTTCCTGGCCATCTGGCTGCTGCCCGACAAGCCGGAGTACATGATGGGGCTGATTCTCATTGGCATTGCCCGCTGCATTGCCATGGTGCTGGTGTGGAACGACCTAGCCGACGGCAGCCGGGAGTACGCCGCCGGCCTGGTGGCGCTGAACTCCATTTTCCAGGTGCTTTTCTACAGTGTGCTGGCCTGGCTGTTCATCAGCGTGCTGCCGCCGTACTTTGGGCTGAAAGGCTACGCGGTGAACATCGGCATTGGGGCCATTGCGCAGAGCGTGCTGGTGTACCTGGGCATTCCGTTCGCGGCCGGGTTTCTGTCGCGGCTGGTGCTGCGGCGGCTGAAGGGCGATGCCTGGTACGAAGGGGTATTCCTGCCCGCCATCGGTCCGGTTACGCTGGTTGCCCTGCTGCTCACCATCGTGGTGATGTTCAGCCTAAAAGGGGAGCTCATTGTGCGCATCCCGCTGGATGTGCTGCGCATTGCGCTGCCACTGGCGCTGTATTTCGGCCTTATGTTTTTCATCAGTTTCGCCGCTGGCAAATGGCTGGGGGCCGATTACGCCGAGAATGCCTCCATTGCTTTCACGGCCACCGGCAACAACTTTGAGCTGGCCATTGCCGTGGCCATCGGCGTGTTTGGGCTGAACTCGGGGCAGGCCTTTGCCGGCGTCATCGGCCCGCTGATTGAGGTGCCGGCCCTGATTGCGCTGGTGAACGTGGCGTTCTGGCTGCGGCGGCGCTGGTACGGCGGGCGCAGCGTGGCGCAGCCGGCATAATCGGGTTTGCCCCTGCCTTTTCCCTACACCTCGCTCCATTCCTGTCAATCCTCTTTTTTTACTTCATGCCCGACCCCAAAAACGTGCTGGTGCTCTGCACCGGCAACTCCTGCCGCAGCCAGCTGATGCACGGCTACCTGACCCAATTGCTGGGCGATAAAGCCGTCGTGTACAGCGCCGGCATCGAAACGCACGGCGTCAACCCCAACGCCGTGGCCGTGATGCAGGAAGACGGCGTAGACATTGCGCACCACACCAGCAACCACGTAGACGAGTACGCCGCCGTGCCGTTCGACTACGTCATGACGGTGTGCGACAATGCCCGCGAGGCCTGCCCGGTGTTCCCGTCCAGCGCCACGCAGCTGCACCACAACTTCCCCGACCCCGCCAAGGCCACCGGCACCGAGGCCGAAATCATGGCGCAGTTCCGGGTCGTGCGCGACCAGGTGAAGGCTTACGCCCAGAATTTCCAGCGCCAGTATTTTAGCTAAAGCCACCTGCTAAACCATGGAGGTTTTCACCACCGATGTGCTGGTTATTGGGGCCGGGCAAAGCGGGCTGGCCGTGGGCTATTATCTGCGGCGGTCGGGGCGGGCCTTTGCCATGCTGGATGCCGCCGCCGGGCCCGGCGCGCGTGGCCGCACGCCTGGGATTCGCTGCGGCTTTTCTCGCCGGCCGATGCTAGTTCCCTGCCCGGCTGGCTCATGTCCCGTCCCACCGATGATGGCTATCCCACCCGGCAGCAGGTAATGGACTACCTCACCGAGTACGAGCGCCGCTACGCGCTGCCCGTGCAGCGGCCGGTGCAGGTGCAGCAGGTGGCGGCCACGCCGGCCGGCTTCGTGGTCACCACCTCCACCGGCCAGTGGACATGCCGGGCCCTTGTCTGCGCCACGGGCTCCTGGACGCGGCCTTTTATCCCGGACTATCCCGGCCGGGCGGCATTTGCGGGCCGGCAGGTGCATTCCGGTGCCTACACCAGCCCCGAGCCCTTCGTGGGCCAGCGCGTGCTGATTGTGGGTGGGGGCAATTCCGGCGCGCAGGTGCTGGCCGAGGTATCGCAGGTGGCCGAAACGGTCTGGGTCACGGAGCGGGAGCCGCGCTTTCTGCCCGATGACGTGGACGGCCGGGTGCTCTTCACGCAGGCCACGCAGCGCTACCACGCGGGCGAAACCACCACCCGGCCGCCCACCCTCGGCGATGTGGTGATGGTGGAAGCCGTGCAAGCAGCCCGCGCCCGCGGCGTGCTCCACAGCGTGCGGCCGTTTGCCCGATTTACCCCTACCGGCGTGGTCTGGCCCGACGGCCGCGCCGAAGATTTTGATGCCATGATTTGGTGCACGGGTTTCCGGCCGGCGCTGTCTTTTCTGGAGAATCTGGGCGTGGTGAGATTAGACGGCCGCGTGGCTACCGCGGGCACCCGCGCCACCGCTGCGGCGGGTTTGTGGCTGGTGGGCTACGGCAGCTGGACGGGCTTTGCCTCCGCCACGCTCATCGGCGTGGGGCGCTCGGCCCGCGCCACGGTGGAAGAGGTAAAGGCTTTTTTGGCGGAGGAGCCGTTGGGGTAGGTTCGCGGCCACGGGGCAGTGGCCGGGTGGCCGTTGCCGGCGAATGCTCCAATTTGCTGAAGCTTGCCCGCGCAGAACTAAAGCGTACGTGGGATTCCCGGTTCCGGGCCGACCTTTGCCCTCCACCTTCTTTACCCTTACCCGATGGCCAGCCTCCTCCTCGGCGATTACAACGACCTCGAAGTAGCCCGCGAAACCAGCGTCGGCCTGTACCTCACTTCCGACGACGGCGACCTGCTGCTGCCCAATAAGTACGTGGAGCCCGGCACCCGCGTGGGCGATGTGCTGCGCGTGTTTGTGTACCGCGACTCCGAAGACCGGCTCATCGCCACCAACCTGCGGCCGCTGGCGCTGGTCAATTCCTTTGCCGCCCTCACCGTGCGCGACCACGGGCCGGCCGGCGCGTTCCTTGACTGGGGCCTCGAAAAAGACTTGCTCCTGCCCTACCGCAACCAGCGCCGCGACCTGCGCATCGGCGAGCGGGTGTTTGTGTACGTGTACCTCGACGAGGAGAGCGACCGGCTGGTGGCTTCCACCAAATGGAAGCAGTTCCTTGGCAACTCCCCCTTCCCCGGCGAGCCCGGCGACGCCGTGCGCCTGCTCGTGGCCGACGAAACCGAGCTGGGTTACCCTGTCATCGTGAACGGCACGCACCAAGGGCTGCTGTTTCACAACGAAGTGTTCCGGCCCCTGCGCGTAGGCGAGCAGCTGCCCGGTTTCCTGCGCCTGGTGCGCGAAGACGGCAAGCTCGACGTGCGCCTGCAACGCGACGGCTACGGTGAGGTAGAATCGGCCACGGACACCCTCCTGAAAGCCATTCAGGCCGCCCCCGGCGGCCGCCTGCCCCTCGGCGACAAAAGCCTGGCCGAAGACGTGTACCGCCGCGTGGGCATGAGCAAAAAGGTGTTCAAGAAGGCCCTTGGCGCGCTGTTCCGGCAGGGCCTGGTGGTGCTGGAGCCGGAAGCCACGGTGCTAAAGTAGCATGGTAAAGCTCCCCTCCTTAACAAGGAGGGGATGTTCGCGCGTCAGCGCGAACGGGGGTGGTTGTGCCGTTGAACGAAGCAGCCCATACTTCTGCAGATGCTGGTTGGGCCAGCTATGTCAACCCTGAGCTTGAATCGTCGTTCTTAGCAAGTCGTTCTTTTTACATCTTTCAACGCCCACAACCACCCCCGTCCGAGCCCTTGGCTCGAACATCCCCTCCTTAGTAATGAGGGGAGTTTATCGTTCTATATCCCCTTTTCCATGCGCAAAACAGCTTTACTCGCCGGGGCCACAGGCCTTATTGGTTCGCACTTGTTGCCGTTGCTGCTCGAATCGGAACGGTACGCCAAGGTGATAGTGGTGGGCCGAAAGGCGGTGCCGACGGTACACCCCAAGCTCACGCAGGTGGTCACGGACCTTGATAAGCTGGAAGATGTCCGCCTGCAGCTAATTGCCGACGACGTATTTTGCTGCCTGGGCACCACCATGAAACAGGCCGGCTCGAAGGAAGCTTTTTACCGGGTTGATTACCTCTTCGTGGTGAAGGTGGCGGCCCTCACAGCCGGCAACTTCGCTTCGCAGTTCATGGTAGTTTCCAGCCTGGGGGCCGATGCCGAATCGGGGGTGTACTACAGCAAGGTGAAAGGCGAAATGGAGGCCGCCGTACGGCAATTGCCGTTCCGGGCCGTTCATATTTTCCGGCCTTCGCTGCTACTGGGCGACCGGCCCCAGCCCCGGCTCGGGGAGCGCATTGGGGCGGCTGTGCTGGGCGTGTTGAAGCCGCTCATGCGCGGCCCGCTCGAAAAGTACCGGCCCGTGACGGGAGCTACCGTGGCCGCGGCCATGCTGCGGGCAGCCGGGGAGGATGGCGGCGGCGTCTGCATCCACTTATCCGATGAAATTGCGGCGGGTTAGGTAGGCCCGGCCAGAGTTCAGCGCTGGTCGCTTAATTTTGTCCAACTTTTAGCCTCACCTATTTCGTCGTTACATGAAACGCATACCGTTTATTCTTTTTATCATCCTGCTTGCCCTGCCAGGTTTCACAGCCAGCGCCCAATCCAAAAAAGGCGGCGGCGGCAGCTCAGGGCACAATACCGGCATCGGCCTGCGCGGTGGCGGATACTCTTCGGGCCTTACCGTCAAACACTTTGTGGGCAGCGGCAAGGGCGTGGCCATCGAAGGCCTGCTCACGACAGAGTACAAAGCCCGCGGCATCCGGCTCACTGTGCTCGGCGAGAAGCACCACGGCGTGGCCGACGTGAAAGGCCTGCAGTTTTACTACGGCGCCGGCTTCCACGCCGGGTCGTACCAGGGCCGCTACTACTTCGCCGACGAGCGCTACTACTACAAAGGCCGCAAGGGCGACAGGTATTTGGTGCGCGAATACCGCGCCGACGAGGAAACCTACGTCGCCTTCGGGGCCGACCTTATTCTGGGCCTGGAGTACAAGCTGACCGACCTGCCGTTTGTGGTGGCCGTGGACTACAAGCCGTTCTTCGACGTCTTTAATGGCTACACCGGTTTCTACAACGACGCCGCCGTGAGCCTGCGCTTCACCTTTTAAGGAAGGTTAACTTTTCGTGCGGGCTTTTTTGAGAAGCACCGACAGCCCAAAGCCTCGTCAGTTACTGACGGGGCTTTTTCGTGGACAGGGCATTTTATATTTATTGCCCAACCCAATTAATCCAATCCATTTGTCTTCCTTCGCCGGCTCAGAACGCCAATTACTTTACGCGTCTGAAAATCCCGTCCCAATTCCACCTTTTTCTGCATGAACCCCTCGCCCAACTTGTTCTACGGACTCTGCATTGCACTTCCGGCCGTGGCGACGGCGGTGGCGCTCGTAGTGGGCGGCCGGCTGCGCCGCCTGTACGTGGTGGGCTGCCGCCTGCTGCTGGGGGCCCTCATGCTGGGCGGCGGCCTTTATAAGCTGTCCGACAACCACCTTCCCGGCCTGATGGGCCCGCCCATGGACCATGCCTTTCTGGCCAAAAACGGGCTGGAGATTTTCGGGCAGTTCATTGGTATGGCGCAGCTGCTTATTGGCCTGTTGCTACTTTCCGGCCGGTTTGCGCTGTTCGGGGCGGTACTGCTGGTGCCCATGTGGCTCAACATCATTTTCCTCACCTGGTCGCAGCACTGGGCCGGGACGCCCTTTCTTACCACTGGCTTTCTGGTGCTAACCATCGGCTTGCTGCTGCACGACTACCCGCGTTTGAAGTGGCTGCTCTACCCGCCCGCCGACCCGGCCGCTCTGCTGGCCCAGCGCCTGGCCACTGCCCCGCTGCCGGTGGAGCTGCTGTGGTGGCTGGGCGCGGCCGTGGTCATCGGCGGCGGCCTGCTCTACTCTATTTCCTTGCGCGCAATGACCAGCACCATGCTCCTGGGTGCGGCCCTGCTGCTTGGGGCCACGGTTTGGCACTACTATCTGAGGCGTCAAGGGTGGTTGCGGTAGCCCTGGCCTCAAAAGCTATGGTGCTGTTTGGTTTGAGGACGCAATAGTTGGTGTTTTGTTATTGAACGAGGATGCACGAACGATTCACAGAGGCGCACGGAGACGCCAACTATTGCGTCTCTACCTAGCATTGCTGAACAATAACAACTACTCAGTTTTGGGCGCCTAGTCGTTCGGCTAGCTCCTCTACCCGGCGTTCCAGCTCGGCCACTCGTTCGTCGAGCAGGGCGGGGGCCCGTAGGTGGGTGGTGAACACGCCCTTCACTTCCCAGATTTCCAGGGCCTGCGTCAGCTCCAGGTCCTGGCTGCTGTAGTCGGGGTTATCGGGGCGCAGCTTGAGGGTGAGGCCGTCGGGCAGGCGCGCGGCGAGGCGGCGAATGAGGATTTTGCCTGGGGTGACGAAGACGTAGACGCGGCCATTGTGCAGGCTGGGCCGGGCTTTGTCGATGCGGCCGCACAGCACGATGTCCTGGTGGCGCAGGCCCTGGCGATGCAGCAGCATGTCGGCCCCCGACACCTCGAAGGCGCGCGTGGGGCCGGTGAGCTGGTGGGGCAACTGGAGGCCAGGTAGCAAGTCGATGAAAGCGGGGTCGTGGTGGCGCACGATGTATTCCAGGACCCGGTTGCGGTGCACCAGCGGGGTCACTTGCGGCTGGCGGTCGGCTTCGGCCAACTCTTCGGCAGCGGACGCGGACGGCTGCAACTGCTCCTTGAAAATATCGAAATGGTACAGCTCGTTTACCGTCAGTTCTTTCGTAAGTAGCAGGTCAACTGACAAGCCAAAATGCTGAGCAATTTGAATCAGCGTTTCCATTTTTGGTTCGGAACGTCCCTCCTCGTAGGCGCCCACGCTGGGCCGGGCCAGTCCAAACAATTCGGCAAAAGCCGCCTGGCTCAGCTTCTTAACTGTACGAAGCTTGCGAATATTCTTTCCGACGTACGACATGTTACCTTAAAATTATTTCGCTCAAACTTTGAGCATATTCAAAACTTTGTGTATTATTGTATCGTAAATCTACCACCAACCCGGCGAAGCTCCTCGCATTGCCGCTACTTTTTTGAGCACCTGGCTTTTCTCACCTTTTCCTGCACATGACCAACTCCTACTTCGCTACCATCCACGGCTACCTGCTGGACCTGGGCTTCGATATCTGCCACGCCGACGAACAGGAAGGCGTGTTTGTGGTCGACAAGCCGGAGCTGGCCATTAAGAACCTCGTCATCGGCTGCGGCGACCCGCTGCTGATACTGGAGCAATACCTGCTCGACCTGCCCGCTCCCTCGCTGGACGTGTACCAGCGCCTGCTGCAAAAGAACCGCGACATCATCCACGGTGCCTTCGCCCTCAACGAAACCGGCCGCAAGCTCATCTTCCGCGACACGCTGCAAATAGAAGCCCTGAGCCTGGCCGAGCTCGATGCCAGCATTAATTCCTTGGGCCTGCTGCTCAGCGAGTTTTCGGATGAGTTGATTCAGTTTTCCAAGCCCCTCACCGCCTAAATCCACCAGCCATGAATATCCTCAATCGTCTTTTCAAAATCGGCCAGTCGGAAGCCCACGCCGCCGTCAACCAGTTCGAAGACCCCATTAAAATGACCGAGCAGGGCCTGCGCGACCTGCGCCAGGACCTCGACAAAAGCCTGCACGGCTTGGCCGAAGTGAGGGCCATGGCCATCCGGGCCCGCAACGAAGGCGAGAGCTTTCGCACCAAGGCCGCCGACTACGAGAGCAAGGCCGTGCTCCTGCTCCAGCGCGCCCACAAAGGCGACTTGAACGCCACCGAAGCCGACCGGCTGGCCGGCGAAGCCCTGCTGAAAAAGGCCGAAAACGACGCCCAGGCCGCCCGCGCCGCCACCGACCAAACCAAGTTTGAGCACTCGGCCGCCCAGATGGACCAGAATGTGAGCACGCTCAAATCGACCATCAGCCAGTGGGAAAACGAGCTCCGGACCCTGAAAGCCCGCGTGACGGTGAGCACCGCCACCATCACCATCAACAAGCAACTGGCCCAGCTCGACTCTTCGGGCACGGTGAGCTTGCTGGAGCGCATGAAGGAAAAAATTGCCGTGCAGGAAGCCTTAGCCGAATCGTACGGCGAAGTTGCCCAAGCCACCAAGAGCATCGACGCCGAAATCGACAAGGCTCTGGGGGCGAGCGGAGCCGGCAAAGCCAGCGAAGAACTCAAGGCCCTCAAAGCCAAGCTCGGCTACGCCGAATAGCCTCAAAAAGGCCGGGCTGGCTCTGGAATCATTCTAATACGCCTACCTTTCAGCTGCCCGACCAATGCCCATGACCGAACTTTTACAAGCCGCCATTTCCCCGCCTAATCTGCTGCCCACGGGTCTGCTGGTTTTCGTGTTGCTGTACTGGCTCACGGTGCTGCTGGGGCTGCTGGACATGAAAACCGTGGACCTGAGCATTGAGGACCACGGCCACTTGCACTTCGACAGCGACGGCGCCCACGAAGGCATGGGCACCGGCTGGCTCAACGGCGCGCTGGCCTTCTTTAATCTTGGCCGCATTCCGCTGATGATTTTCCTCAGCTTCGTGTTTCTGCCGCTCTGGGCCGGCAGCATTCTGGTCAATTACTACACCGGCAACACGTCGCTACTATTGGGGCTGGCGTTTTTCCTGCCCCTGTTCATCGGCAGCCTTTTTGTGGCCAAATTCCTCACGCTGCCCTTCGTAAAGCTGTTTACGGCGATGGAAAAGGACCACGACGGCGGCGCGGTCGTCATCGGCAAGGTGTGCACCGTGCTGCTCCCCGCCACAACCGAACGCCTGGGCCAGGCCGCGGTGCACATTGACGGCGCCCCGCTCATGCTGAACGTACGGAGCACCGGCGAGCCGCTGGGCAAGGGCGAAAAAGCGCTGGTAATCGACTTTGACGCGGCCCGGAAATGCTATTTGATTGAGCCTTACAGTACTTTTTAACTCCTGGTCCCGCAGACCTCAGAACATCCTTCGAAATCAAATCAAACCCTTTCATATTCCTACATCCCTACTCGCATGTTAGCTTCCCTTTCCTGGGCAGTCCTGATTATCATCGGTCTGTTTCTACTTGGTTTCCTGGCGGTTGTGGCCCGGATGTATAAAAAAGCCGTGCAAGGCGAAGCCTTATTGCGCACTGGCATGGGCGACGCCAAAGTGTCGTTTTCCGGCATCATCGTAGTGCCTATCCTCCACATGCTGGAGGTGATGGACATCAAGCTGAAAACCATTGTTATTTCCCGGGCCGGGGCCGAAGGCTTGGTGTGTAAGGACAACATGCGCGCCGACGTGAAGGTCAACTTCTTTATTCGGGTGAACAAGACCCACGAGGACGTGGTGAACGTGGCCCAGAGCATCGGCGCCCACCGCGCCTCCGACCCCGTAGCGCTGGAAGGCCTATTCGACGCCAAGTTTTCGGAAGCTCTGAAAACCGTGGGCAAGCACTTCGATTTCATTGAGCTCTACAACTCCCGCGAGCAGTTCAAGCAGGAAATCCTGCGCATCATCGGCACCGATTTGAACGGCTACGTGCTCGACGACTGCGCCATCGATTACCTGGAGCAAACCCCGCTGCACGCCCTCAACCAGGATAATATTCTGGATGCGGAAGGCATCAAGAAAATCATTGCCCTGACGTCGGAGCAGAAAATCCAGTCCAACCAGCTGCAGCGCGACCAGCAGAAAACCATCAAGAAGCAGGACGTGGAGGCGCAGGAAACCATCCTGCAGCTCGAAAAGCAGCTGGCCGAAACCCAGGAAAAACAGTACCGCGAAATTGCCAACATCAAGTCGCGCGAGGCCGCCGAAACCGAGAAGGTGCGCCAGGAAGAACGCCAGAAAAGCGAGAAAGCCCGCATTATGGCCGACGAGGAAATCAAGGTTTCGGAGCAGAACCGCGACCGTCAAATTCTGGTGGCCGAGCGCAACAAGCAGCGCACCGACGCCATCGAAACCGAGCGCGTGGAGCAGGCCCGCGCCCTGGAAGTGAACGAGCGGGAGCGCATCGTAGCCCTGGCTCAGATTGAGAAGGAAAAGGCGCTGGAAGAAGAGCGCAAGAACATTCAGGGCATTATCCGCGAGCGGATTACGGTGGAAAAAGCCACGGTAATTGAGGAAGAGCGAATCAAGGATACCCGCGCCCAGGCCCAGGCCGACCGCGAAAAGATGGTGGCCGTGACCAAGGCCCGCCAGGAAACGGAACAGAACACCATTACGCTGGTGGGCAACGCCGACATGGAGAAGCAGGCCGCCGAATTCCGGGCCAAGCAGTCGCTGATTGACGCCGAGGCCGAGAAAGCGTCAGCTGAGCACCGCTCACAGGCCATTCGCATTCTGGCCGAAGCGGAGGCCAGCAAAGCCAGCGCCGTGGGCCTGGCCGAAGCCCAGGTGATGCAAGCCAAAGCCGCCGCCCGCCAGAAGGAAGGCGAGTCGGAGGCCAACGTGATGCAGCTCACCGCCACTGCCGAAGCGCAGTCCATTCAGGTACGCGCCACAGCCCAGGCCGAAGCCGACGAAAAGCTGGGCGTGGTAGCCGCCAAGGTGAACCTGGAAAAAGGCCTGGCCGAAGCCAGCGTCATCGAAGCCAAAGCCGATGCTGACCAGAAGAAAGGGTTGGCCGAAGTAACTGTGAACGAGCAGCGCTTTGCGGTGGAAGCCAAGGGCATCGAAGCCAAGGCCGACGCCATGAAGAAGCTCGACGGCGTGGGCAAAGACCACGAAGAATTCAAGCTGCGACTCGACAAGGACAAGGCCGTGGAACTGGCCCAAATCAACATCCAAAAGGACATTGCCAGCGCCCAGGCCGGCGTTATTTCGGAAGCACTGAAGTCGGCCAAAATCGACATCGTGGGCGGCGAAACCATGTTCTTCGACCAGATTATCGGCGCCATTACCAAAGGCAAAATGATAGACCGCGCCGTGCACAACTCCGAAGTGCTGGGCACGGTGAAAGACGCCTTCTTCGGCCACGAGGGTAACGGCGGCGACTTCAAAACCAACCTGCGCCGCTTCGTGGACCAGTTTGGGCTGAGCTCCGACGACATGAAGACCCTGAGCATTTCGGCCCTGCTGCTGCAAATGATGAACAAGGCCGGCGATGACACCACGCGCAGCACCATTGCGCAGCTCACGAGCACGGCGGCGGCGCTGGGGATTGGGGATAAGCCGGTGAAGACGTTGCAGCTGTAGGACCCCATCCCCCGGCCCCTTCCCCTCCGGGGGAAGGGGAGCCACGGCGGCGCTAGGGGCTGTGATATATGGTGTCATTTACAATAGCGTAGGCAGAATGAACCCCGGCGAAGAACCAGAAGAGAGTCGTCAGGCTCCCCTTCTCCCGGAGGGGAAGGGGCCGGGGGATGGGGTGAACGGGGATGAGGCGAACTCGCCCCACCCCTTCGGCATGTACACCACCGACGCCAGGCGCTGGAAAACATCCCTGAAAGACTACGCCCGGCACAACCGCAAGAACCCCACTCCGGCCGAAAACCACCTGTGGCAGGAGTTACGCGGCAACAAGCTGGGCGCCCCGTTCCGCCGCCAGCACGCCATCGAATCCTTTATCGTTGATTTCGTGTGCTTGGCCGCCTGGCTCATCATCGAGGTTGACGGCAGCATTCACGGCGATGAAAGCCAAGCCGAATACGACGGCGGCCGCACCCACGAATTGCAGGAATGCGGTTTCCTGGTTCTTCGCTTCACCAATGAGGCAGTGCTTTACGATACCGCCAACGTGCTAAAGAAAATTGCCGAGCACCTAACTGCGCTCTACCCAAATTATGAGTCCAAGTAGCACTTCCACCAAGAATAAGGAAAGCAGCGCCGCCGTGGCTCCCCATCCCCCGGAGGGGAAGGGGCCGGGGGATGGGGTCAAGCTAGAAGGCGGCACCTACGAAATCCTGCGCAACCGGCTGCAAAAAAGCGGCTCGGACCTGCGCACGCGCCTCGAAGCGCTGAACGCAGGCCGCAAAACCGTTTTCGGGGCCATCGACACCAAGCTGATTGGCACCGGCCGCATCAGCACCGAAAACAATTGCGTGCCGTGGGACATGGTGCCGGTGGGCCGCAATTTCCTGTTCGGCTACAACGTCGTTATCGGCCTAAAAACCGAGGTGGAATTATCGGATGTTTTTGGGGCCTATTCCTATGCCGGTCACGAGTTTCATCCGCTGCCGCTGGAGCTAATTTCGAACGCGCAATTCGCGGAGGAATTTCGTAACTTATACAAGTATTATAAGAACACGCAATTCGTAAAATTTTCGGTGCTCGGCAGCCATTTATTCATGGTATTTCGGGTGGGGAAAAGCGCGAGCGACATCAAGACGTTTAAGTGGCTGTTGCAGGGCGATACGCTCACGTACATCGACAACCGCAGTGACCACGAATACGGGTTTCCGCCGCAGCACGAGTTTACCTGGAAGCGCACTACGCGCGATATGCAGCGCAGCGGCAAACACCCGCATATTAGCATTGAGGACAAGGTTTTTGTGGAAACCATCCACGGCGACCTCACCATTAAGATTGAAAACAACACGGCCAACGGGCGCGGAATCTACTCCGAGCCGGTGGCCGACAAAGACCAGACGCTCGACGATTCCGAGATTTATTACGCCGTCGTTGGCAATATTATTCTGCTGAAAGTCCGGCCGTATCAGGAGCAGGATTACCGGTATTTTCTTTACAATGCCAAGCTACAAACTGCCCAGCGGATGGATGCGTTGGCGGAGGCCTGCGTGCTGCTACCGGACAACCAGGGGCTAATTTTTCCGCACGGATTTTACCTGCAAACCGGCGAGGGAAAGCTGTTTGAAAAAGAGCTGCGCGACATGCTTTTTGAGAAGCGAATTGTGTCGCCCAACGGGGAGGATTTTCTGTACGTTTTTTACAACAAGGACAACGGCGCGTACCTGCTGCTGTCGTATAATATCATCGCGCAACGGGTCGATAATCCCATCAGCTGCCACGGCTACGCGCTGTTTGAAAACGGCGAGCTGTGCTACTTCCGCAAGGACGACGAGCCCAAGAAGCACCACGCGGTGCAAATCTGGCAGACGCCCTACGTGGGCCCCGATTTTGAGCTGCCAGTAACCTCCGACTCCTACCTATACAAGCTCGGCAACAAGGAAATTGTGCGGGCCATGGCCGAGGCGCAGGAAGTGCTGACGCTGCTGGCCAAAGACGACAGCTACGCCGGCCTCTACCTCGACCTGATTCGCCTGACCACAACCCTCAGCGACACCTACCACTGGCTCAGCGAGCCGGCGGCTCAGGCGTTGAACGAACCGCTGCGCGACATTCAGCAGGCGGCCAACGCCGCGGTGGATGAGTTCGACAAAGTGCTGAGCATTCGCAAAAGCACGGGTGCCGAAACCCAGCGCGTGCTGGCCAAAGCCGACGAGCTGACCGGCCGCATCCGGCGCACCACGGCCACCGACGTGAACGAGTACGTGCAGCTGCTGGCGGAGCTGCGCGGCGTGCGCGGCGAGGTCATTTCCCTCAAAGAGCTGCGCTACGTGGAGCTGCCCACGGTGGAGAAAGCCGCCGCCGAGCTGGAGCAAACCAGTAAGGACGTGGCCGCCCAAACGGTGGAATTCCTGCTGAAGGACGACGCGCTGAAGCCGTACGCGGTACGCGTACAGGCCATTGCCGAGGCCATTGAAAAGGTGCAGAAAGTGGCCGAAGCCAACGAGCAGGAAAAGCAGGCTAACGCGGTATCCGGAGAGCTGGAGCTGCTGATTGAAGTGGTGAGCAACCTGCCGATGGAGGACCCGACGCAGACCACGCGCATCATCGACAACATCTCGACGATTTACGCCAGCTTCAACCAGATTCGGGCGGCGCTGAAGCGGCGGCGGCAGGCCCTGGCCGGCACCGAGGCGCAGGCCGAATTCACGGCCCAAATCAAGCTCCTCGACCAGGCGCTGGTGAACTACCTGGACCTGTGCGACGCGCCCGCCAAGTGCGACGAGTACAGCACCAAGCTCATGGTGCAGCTGGAAGAGCTGGAGGGAAAATTCCCGGAATTCGACCAGTTCCTAAACCAGCTGGCGGGCAAGCGCGAGGAAGTTTCGGAGGCCTTCGAGTCGCGCAAAGTGAGCTTGGTGGAAGCCCGCAACCAGCGCGCCTCGGCCCTACTGCAATCGGCGGAGCGCATTCTGAAAGCGGTGCAAAACCGTTTAGGGCGTTTTGAGACGGTGGCCGATATCAACGGGTATTTTGCCTCCGATATGCTGGTGGAAAAGGTGCGCCAGACCGTGCAGCATCTGCTCAGCCTCGGCGACCCGGTGAAGGCCGACGACATTCAGAGCCGCCTCAAAACGGTGAAGGAGGACGCCGTGCGCCAGCTCAAGGACCGCGCCGAGCTATTTACCGACGGCGGGCAGGCTCTCAAATTCGGCCCTTACGCCTTCACCGTGAACACCCAGCCGCTGGAGCTGACCGTGGTGCTGCGCGACGGCGACCTGCACTACCACCTCACGGGCACCAATTTCTTCCAGAAAATAACCGACCCCGCCGTGCTGGCCGCCCGCCCCGTGTGGGACCAAACGGTGGTATCGGAAAACGCCGATGTGTACCGCGCCGAGTACCTGGCCTGGCTCATTCTGCAAGCCGCCCAGCACCCCGCGCCCGCCCACGACGGCCTGCCCGCCGTGCTCTCGCTGGCTGAGCTTTCGCACCTCACCGTGGCCGAGCTGACGGCCTACGTACAGCAATTCATGGCCCCGCGCTACGCCGAGGGCTACCTCAAAGGCGTGCACGACCACGACGCGGCCCTGCTGCTCGAAGCCTTGGTGCGCCTCACCCGCACCGCTGATTTACTACGCTACACCGCCACAGCCCGCGCGGCGGCGGCGCTTTACTGGCAGCGGTTTGCGGGGCGCAAGCGCAAGGCCGCCTGGCAGCATCAGCTGCAAGGCATCGGCGTGCTACTCCAGGTATTTCCCGATTCGCAGGAATTTGAGGCGCTGAAAGCAGAACTGCAGCTGGCAATGGAGGAGTTTGCCGCCGGTACCGGCTTGTTTGCCGTGGCAGAAGTGGCGGAAGCCGGCGACTACTTATTCCACGAGCTGACCCGCGGCGACACCTTCGTTATCTCGCCCGAAGCGGCAGATTTGTTGCAGCAGTTGCAGCAGTCGCTGAAGGAGCGCAACGCCACGGCGCAATACGAGGCCTCGGTAGCCGCACTGGTTGACCAGCCGGCCGCGCAGTTCCAACTGTTGCGGCAGTGGGTGCGGGCGGCGCAACCCGCGCACCCCATCCCCCGGCCCCTTCCCCTCCGGGAGAAGGGGAGCCTGACGACACCTGAACAGACGTCGGAAGAACAGATGTTGGACAATGCCTCCTCAGCTCCCCTTCTCCCAGAGGGGAAGGGGCCGGGGGATGGGGTCAACGAGTGCGCAACCCTCCTTCTAACCGCCACTTTCGACCTCGCCCGCATCATCCGCACGCCGCTGCGCGAAACCCTGACGGGTTTGCAAGGCTCCCACGCCCGCATCCAGGAGCGGAATTACCAGTTGAATTTCCCCGAGTTCCGGCGCCGGCTGCACCACTACACGCACGCGGTGGTGCCGCTTTTTGAAGCCTTCGGTACGCTGAAAAAGGAGCTGGTGGCGCGCTTCAGCGAGGAGCTGCGGCTGAGTGAGTTCCGGCCGCGGGTGCTGTCGTCGTTTGTGCGGAATAAGCTTATTGATGAGGTATATCTGCCGCTTATTGGAGCCAATTTGGCCAAGCAAATAGGCACGGCGGGGGCTGACAAGCGCACCGACCTCATGGGCCTGCTGCTGCTGGTGTCGCCGCCTGGTTACGGCAAAACCACACTCATGGAATACGTGGCCAACCGGCTAGGCCTGATTTTCATGAAAATCAACGGCCCCGCCATCGGCCACGCCGTGACCAGCGTGGACCCCGCGCAGGCCCCTAACTCTGGGGCTCGCGAAGAGCTGCTGAAGCTGAATCTGGCCTTCGAGATGGGCGACAACGTGATGATTTATCTCGATGATATTCAGCACTGCAACCCGGAGTTTCTGCAGAAATTCATCTCGCTCTGCGACGCCCAGCGCAAGATTGAGGGCGTGTACCAGGGCCGCGCCCGCACCTACGATTTCCGGGGGCGCAAAGTGGCCGTGGTGATGGCCGGCAACCCCTACACCGAATCAGGCGAGCAGTTCCGCATCCCCGACATGCTGGCCAACCGGGCCGATATTTACAACCTCGGCGATATCATCGGCGACACGGCCAATGCGTTTCTGCTCAGCTATGTGGAGAACTCGCTGGTGGCCAATCCCGTCCTCAACCGCCTCGCCGCCAAAAGCCAAGCCGACGTGTACCCGCTGATAAAACTGGCCGAAACCGGCGACAGCACCGGCCTCACCTTCGAAGCCAACCACTCGCCCGAGGAAATCAACGAGTACGTGGCCGTGCTGCAGAAGCTGCTGCGCATCCGCGACGTGGTGGCGCGGGTAAACGAGGAGTATATCCGCTCGGCGGCCCAGGCCAACGAATACCGCACCGAGCCGCCCTTCAAGCTGCAGGGCTCCTACCGCAACATGGCCAAGCTGGCTGAAAAGGTGCGCCCCGTGATGAACGACGAGGAAGTGCGCGCCCTCCTTGCCACCCACTACGACAACGAAGCCCAGACCCTTACCAGCGGCACCGAATCCAACCTGCTCAAGCTGCGCGAGCTGCTCGGCTGGCTCCAACCCACCGAAACCACGCGCTGGACCGACATCAAAGCCACGTTCACCCGCAACCTGCGCACCAGCAGCGGCGGCCAGCTGCAGAGCGTGCTTACGCAACTGGAAAATATTTCCAGTGGGCTGGGCGGCATTCGGCAGGTACTGGAGAAAGAATAGTATAGAGGCTTGCAGCTTTTGCAGCTGGCAAAACCGGTCTTTTCACTACGAAATCGTAGCGAACCGAACATGAGGGTTTCAGACCCGAACCTGCTACTCGCGTATCATTGGGCTCCGGAAGCCCGGTCACAGCTATTACTTAACGCCCCCAAAACACATGACCAAAATCAAAGTAGCCAACCCCGTAGTGGAGCTCGATGGCGACGAAATGACGCGCATCATCTGGAAATTCATTAAAGACAAGCTCATTACGCCCTATTTGGAGCTGGACATCAAGTACTACGACCTCGGGATTGAGTACCGCGACGAAACCAACGACCAGGTGACCATCGACGCCGCCAACGCCATTAAGCAGTACGGCGTGGGCATTAAGTGCGCCACCATCACGCCCGACGAGGAGCGGGTGAAGGAGTTCAACCTCAAGCAGATGTGGAAGTCGCCCAACGGCACCATCCGCAATATTCTGGACGGCACCGTTTTCCGCGAGCCCATTGTGATGAGCAACGTACCCCGGCTGGTGCCCAACTGGACCGCGCCCATCTGCATCGGCCGCCACGCCTTCGGCGACCAGTACAAGGCCACCGATTTCGTGACCAAGGGCAAGGGCAAGCTCACCATCACCTTCCAGCCCGAGAATGGTGGCGAAACGCAGTCGTTTGAGGTGTTCAACTTCAAGAGCGATGGCGTGGCCTTGGCCATGTACAACACCGACGAGAGCATCCGCGGCTTTGCGCACGCCTGCTTCAACCAGGCACTGAGCAAAGGCTGGCCGCTGTACCTGAGCACGAAGAACACCATCCTGAAAAAGTACGATGGCCGTTTTAAGGACATCTTTCAGGAGATTTACGAGCAGGACTACACCACCAAGTTCCAGGAAGCCGGAATCACCTACGAGCACCGGCTGATTGACGACATGGTGGCTTCGGCCCTGAAATGGCACGGCAACTTCGTGTGGGCCTGCAAAAACTACGACGGCGACGTGCAGAGCGACACCGTGGCCCAGGGCTTTGGCTCGCTGGGCCTGATGACCTCGGTGCTGGTAACCCCCGACGGCGGCACCATGGAAGCCGAAGCCGCCCACGGCACCGTGACGCGCCACTTCCGCGACCACCAGAAGGGCAAGCCCACCAGCACCAACCCCATTGCCAGCATTTTCGCCTGGACGCGCGGGCTGGAATTCCGCGGCAAGCTCGACAGCAACCAGCCGCTGATTGACTTCTGCCAGGCGCTGGAAGCCGTGTGCATCGAAACCGTGGAAAGCGGCAAGATGACCAAGGACCTGGCCGTCTGCATCCACGGCAACAAGGTGGAGCACGGCCGCGACTACCTCTACACCGAGGAGTTTCTGGAAGCCCTCGATGAGAATCTGAAGAAGAAGCTGGGCGCCTAAGCAAACGTGTTTTTTTTAAGAACGTCATGCTGAGCTTGCCGAAGCATCTCTACCGCGCCAGTAATTCATTTACTACTGCGGTAGAGATGCTTCGGCAAGCTCAGCATGACGTTTTATTTTGTCCGGTTACCTCTGCACGAGTACCTAAGCCTAGCCCTACAGCCCCATCTGCTGCGAATGCTGCAGGGCATCGCGGCTGTGCTCGAAGTGGCAGGTCGCCACGCCGGCCTGCCTGATTTCGTCCAACGCGGCCTCTGCTGCCGGCCGGCCTCCGGCGTGCACCTGCCGGATGTACACCGCCCGCACCCGCCCCGGGTAGCGCTTCACCACGGCTGCGTAAATGCCGGGGTCGTGCTGCGAATCGTCGCCGAGCAGCACGAAGCGCTGGCTGGGGCAGGCCGCGAAAACGCGTACAATGCGGTCGAGCTTGGTGGCGTGCTTGTTCTGGCCGGACTCTCGCAGCTGGCTCAGGCGCTTGAGCTGGCTGAGCTGGAACACGCCTTTGGGCATGTTATTATGAGCCGCAAACTCCAGGATGAAGTCGTAGAGGTTCCACTCGCTGCTGCTCACGTAGAAAAACGCGTTGGGCGGGCCGGGCGTGGGCTGGCCGGCCTGGGCCAGCCACTGGTAGTGGGCCGCCACGTCGGCAAATGGGGCCCGGCTGCGGGCGTTGCGGCTCAGCAGCACCCACAGGCGCTGCCAGCGCGTAGCCGAATGCGACACCAGAAAGGTGTCGTCTATGTCGGAAATAACGGCGTAGGGCGTTTCGTAGGGCACGTGCACCTCGGCGGTGGCGTGGGCCAGCCGCGCGCCGGTGCGGGCGTCGAGCAGCTCGGCGGTGGCCGGGTGCCAGCCGGCGGGCAGCGGGATGGGCAGCGCTACCTCCACTCGGAAGAAGCCGTCGGTATCGGTGCGGGCACCGGTCGTTTGGCCGCCCACGGTCACGCGCACCGGCACTGCGGCCCAGGGCCGCACCAAGAACAGGCGCAGCAAGCCCCAGGCATTGGCCCAGAAATTTACCCGCTCGTAGCGGCGGGACAGCGGACTTTGCCGAAAGGCGTGCCCCTGCACCACCACGCAGCCGGGGCTACCGAAGCCGCGGTACAGCTTCAGGGTGGGCTGCCGGGTGAGGCGCAGCCAGGAGAGGAGTTTTTCAGTCATCAAAAACAGCAGTTCGGCCGTGAGCGGCAGAAACCCCGTTACGAAGGCGGGAGCAGTTTGGATGAGCGGGGGGAGTCTGCTGCCCTTCGTTCAGGAACCCCACCGCCTTGCCGAGCGTAATCGGAGCCGCTCTCCCGTCGCGCCGAACCCCTCGCCCGAAAACACACGCCATGTCCGCCCCTGCTACTCCCCTGCGCTTCCTCTTTGTAGTGAATCCCGCCTCGGGCAGCGCCACCAAAACGGACTGGCCAGCTACCATTCGCAAGTATTTCGAGCCCCTGCCCCACACCGCCACGCTGCTGGAGCTCACCGGCCAGGACGACGGCCAGGCCCTGAAGGCCCGCATTGCCAAAGACCACCCCGACCGCCTCGTGGCCGTGGGTGGCGACGGCACCGTGAAAATCGTGGCCGAGCAGGCCATTGCCGCCAACCTGCCCCTGGCCGTGCTCCCGGCCGGCTCAGCCAATGGCATGGCCAAAGAGCTGGCCCTGCCCCTCGACCCCGCCCAGGCCCTGGCCATCGCCGTGCGGGGACAGGAAAAAGCCGTGGACGTGCTGTACCTCAACGGCTCCGACCTCTGCCTGCACCTGAGCGACATTGGCCTGAATGCCCAGCTCGTGCGCCACGCCCAGCGCCAGAACTGGAGCGGTATGCTGGGCTACGCTCGGGCGGCTTTTTGGTCGCTGCTGCGCCGGCGCCAGATGCGCGTCCGCATTCAGACCGACGAGGGCGAAGTGGAGCGCGCCGCCTTCATGGTGGTGCTGGCCAATGCCCGCGTCTACGGTACCGGCGCCGTCATCAACCCCAACGGCGACGTGTCCGACGGCAGGTTTGAGGTGGTGGTACTGCGCCGACTGGTGGGCCGCGAGCTGCTGAAAATGTTCTGGCACTTCCGTCCCTTCGACCCCAGGGCCGTGGAAATCTTCTGCACCACGGCCGTGAATCTGGAAGTGCGGCGGCGAGTCGAGCTTCAGGTTGATGGTGAATACCGGGGCCGCACCACCCACGTTGAGGCCACCATCAAGCCAGGGGCGCTGCGGGTGCTAGTGGCTGCCGCTGCCGTGGCGCAGAAAGCATAAAAAAGCCCCTCCGGCATGGGGAGAGGCTTTTGGCACCTTAGAAACTGTTGTTACGCAGTCGGGGGCTGGCGCGCGTCTGCGACGCGCTGCCGACTGGCTCCGAGCCTGCGGCTCGCCTACGAACGACGAGCGGCTGGGCCGCAGAATCCGCCCGTCCGAGCCGCAGGCTCAATTAGTTGGCAACGCGTCGCAGACGCGCGCCAGCCCCCAATTGCGTAAGTCCCGTGGCTATTTCTACTTGTCCTTTAGCGGGTCGTGGCCCCAGTTCATAAGGGAGTAGCGCCAGCGCGAGGTTTCCACGTCGGCGGCGTGCTGGGGGCCTTGAGCCGAGTGACGGCTTACGTAGCTGTGCACCTTGTGCATGTGGGCTTCGTCGTCGGGCGTGAGGTCGACTTTTTTCTTGTGCAGGATGTCGACGATCCGCTCGCCGGAATGGTGGCCGATGCTCGTGCCATCGCCGCTGTCCTGGCCCACCGACTGGGATTCATCGGTTTTCAGCCATTTCTCAAGTTCCGAGGCCGTCATGTTGACGTCTTCTTTGAAGGTGGCGTAAATGTCGCTGGGCTGGGGTGCTGTTGCCATAACAAAGCAGGAATTGGTGGAAGGAAAGGTGATAGGAATAACGACTAAACGACTATGGACTGGAAGTCCATAGGTTTGGGTTGCGAATGGAATTCGCGGGTTTCGGCTAAAGCCGACTGAAAGAAACCACTGAAAGTGGGTT
>NZ_MDZB01000096.1 GCF_001816145.1 Hymenobacter lapidarius
GAGGCTTAGCTTCACGGGGCAGAACGGGCAATGGTGTGTAGGAACCCCAAAGGTCGGACTGCCCCGTTTTTATGCCCTAAAGTTTAGTAGGGTAGAGTGGTCATTCCGTAATTTTTCAATTTTTCACCCAACCACCCCTATCCCATGTCTGATAACCTTCAGCCTCGTGGCTCCGACGACTCGACGCTCGCCCAGCCGCTGTACACGCCCATCAAGCGGCGCTCTTTCTTCATGTATGCCGGTGCCACTGCTGGTGCTTCGGCTCTGGTATTAGCTGGTTGCTCGGACGATTCGGACGATAACAAGCCTAATCTGCCAAAAGGCAACAGCACTACGGCCAACGGCGCTATCAGCCTGGGTTCGGGTGATGTGGGAGTACTGAACTTCGCCTACGCTCTGGAGCAGCTTGAAGCCGACTTCTACGCTAAAGTAGCCGCCCTGCCTAACGGCGCTACTATCCTTGGTGCTACCGCATTTACTTTCTTCCAGCAAATAGCCAAGCACGAAGCCATTCACCGCGACTTCTTCAAAGCAGCAATCACCCGGGACGCCGCTGGCCAGACCCTGCGTGGCCTGACCCCGAAATACCCCGCTGCTACCTTCACCGACCGCGCCAACATCCTTGCCACTGCCAAGACGTTCGAAGACCTCGGCGTATCGGCCTACAACGGTGCTGGTAAACTTATCAAAACGCCCGCTTACCTGGTGCTTGCTGGCCAGATTGTGTCGGTGGAAGCCCGCCACGCCGCTTACATCCGCGACTTGGTAACGCCCGGCTCTTTCGCAGCCGACGATGTCGTGAATGCTGTGGGCCTCGACGTAGCCCGGACACCTGCTGAAGTGCTTGCCGCCGCGCAGGACTTCATTACCGAGAAGCTGGATGGTAGCTCCGTTGGCGTTAATTAATTCCCCTTCCCTTCAATCGTAATCAATCTTCGCCATGAATTTCTTCAATATCATTAACAAGCTCTCCGAGGTAGACCCCGATGTACTGGGCCGCTTGGATACCCGGCGTTCCGTGTTCAGCTCGCTGAACACGGTGAGCAAGCGCGCTGCCCTGGCTTCGGCTCCTGCTTTCCTGGCTGCTTTCTTCTCGAAAGCGTACGCTGGCACCTCAGCTGGCGACCCAAAGGAGGTTTTCAACTATGCTCTGACCCTGGAGTACCTGGAAGCTGACTTCTACAACAAGATGATTGCCTCGGCGCAGTTCGCCACGGCATCGGCTGTTGACCAGGCTTCCATCCGTCAGATTTCGAAGCACGAGACGGCTCACGTGAACCTGCTGAAAACCGTTATCTCCGGCATCGGCGGAACGCCGGTTGCTCCGGTTACTTTCAAAGCCGCCACGTTTGCTACCCTCACTACTTTTGCCAAGCAATTGGAAGTAGCCCAGCTGCTGGAAGACACCGGCGTACGGGCCTACAAAGGCCGCGCTGGCGACCTGCAAGGCATTGCCGATGTTACCATCACCGGTGTTGGTACCATCAACCCGCTTCAGGCTGCCCTGCAGATTCACTCGGTGGAGGCCCGTCACGCGGCTCGCATTCGCACCATGCGCGGTCAAACGTCTTGGATTAACGGCGACGGTGACCTGGACAACCAGGAGCACTACAAAGGCGCTATCCCCGAAAGCACCATCACACAGTCGGGTGTAAACCTGACCACTGGCTTGGGCACTACCTACACGGCTAAAGATGCTCAGGCTTCGTTCGACGAAATCCTGACCGTAGCCGAGGTACTTGCTCCTTCGCGTGCTGGTGGCCTGGTTGGCGCTTAAGCAACAGACTGTCCCGCTTCTTTATTGAAGCACCTAGGTTGAAAAAGCCGGTTCCGCGTATGCGGAGCCGGTTTTTTCGTATTCGTGCCTGTCTGACCGGCTTGTGTTCCATCTCAGCGGAGATAATTTAGTACGCCACTGGCTACGTGCCGGGGTTAGCTTTGTGGCCGTTCACTTTTCTGCTTACCCCAATTTTCCTCACTTATGTCAGATTCGCTTCGGCCTACCAGCTCCGATGACAACCAAGGCGCGCAGCCGCTCTACGTGCCCATCAAGCGGCGTTCCTTCTTTGTGTATGCCGGGGCTACGGCGGGTGCTACCGCCTTGCTCCTAGCCGGTTGCAACGACGACGACAGCAACGTTGACGCCAATACAACGGTGGACGTGGGCGCTGGCGATGTGGGCGTATTGAACTACGCCTATGCCCTGGAGCAGCTTGAAGCGGCCTTCTACGCGGAGGTTCTCAAGGGCGGCTACTTCACGGGCCTGGCCCCGGCGGCGGCAGAGCGGCAGATTTTTGCCGACATCGCCCTGCACGAACAAATTCACGCCGACTTCTTCAAAACGGCGTTGGCCGGCAACGCCATCAAGGCACTGACGCCAAATTTCTCCGCCATCAACTTTGGCGACCGCACCAGCGTGCTGACCAGCGCCCGGGCGTTTGAGGACCTGGGCGTGGCGGCCTACAACGGCGCGGGCCGCTTCATCACCGACCCAAAATTTCTGGTGGTCGCGGGCAAGATTGTGTCGGTAGAAGCCCGCCACGCGGCCATTATCCGCGACCTCATCACCCCCAATTCCTTTGTGGCAAACGACGTGGTCGATTTCAGCACCACCTCCGCCACGGCCCGGCAGGAGCGGTCGAAGCTGCCAGCAGAAGTGCTGACCACGGCCAACACCTTTTTGGCCGAAGGCTCGAAAGTGAGCGCCAAAAGCCTGGTGTAGCCCCGGCTGCCTTCCCCTCTCCCAAACTTCGACTTATCCTGCCATTCTTATGGACTTACTTAAAATTTTCTCCGAAATCGAAAAAATCGACGGCGAAGTATACGAGCGTTTCGATACCCGCCGCCGCGTGTTCAGGCACATGGCCGGCCTGGGCAAAACCATCACGGCGGCCACCATGCCCGTGATGCTGGGTGCCATGTTCAACAAAGCCTACGGCCAAACCACCGGCCTGAGCGCCGACATCAAAAATACGCTGAACCTGGCCCTGCAGCTCGAATACCTGGAGTATTACTACTACGATGCAGGCCTGAAAACGCCCGGCCTGATTCCGACGGCCGACGTGCCCGCCGTCACCATCATGCGCGACGATGAGCTGGGGCACATCAACGCCCTCAAAAGCGTGTTGGGCGCCGATGCTTTCCCCGACCCCACGGTAGCGGCATTTGACTACACGGCCAGCAACAGGCTGGCCCCGTTCGCCGCGGCGGCCGGGTACTACGCCACGGCCCAAAGCCTTGAGGATACCGGCGTGCGGGCCTACAAAGGCGGCGCGCCCAAGCTCATGGCCAACAAGGACATTCTGACGGCGGCGCTCAACATCCACTCCGTGGAGGCGCGCCACTCCGCGCACATCCGCATGGTGCGGCGCACGCTGGCCGGCTCCACCAACGGCGGCGACATTGCCGGCGGCGCCAATAACCAGAACCCGAAAAGCTGGGTTTCGCTGCGCGAAAACGGCGGCCCCGTGCCCGCCGTGACGGCGCCCATATACGGCCCCGGCACCACCACCGACTTCCCCGGCGAGGACAACGTGACGCAGGCCACGGTGAACGTGCAAAACACCACCACCTACCCCACCGTGCCCGGCGTCACCCTCACCGATGCCCTGAAGGCTGCTGCGGTCGCCGAGGCGTTCGACGAGCCGCTGGACGATTTGACCGTGAAGGCCATTGTCCGCAACTTCCGCTCGGCAATTGGCGTGGGCAAGGGCCTGTTTGTGTAAGCACCGGATTGCTGGTGAAGCCAGTACCTGCTGGCAAAAAAGGGCGGCCCCGGCGGGCGGCCCTTTTTTTGTGGCCGGTGGTGTGGTGCCGGTCTGTGAGCCAGAGGGGAGTATCTTTGTCGGCAGCCGCGTTTAGGCGGCCTAGCCGATTTTCTTTTGATGACTGATTTGACTTCTCAACCTACTTCAGCTCCCGCCGGCTTGCCGCGCCGCGCCTTCTTGCGCGTAGCGGGCGCTTCGGCGGCCTCGGTGGGGCTGGTACTGGCCGGCTGCGACTCCACCGACCCCCTTCCCGTGGTGCCCGTTAACCCGAACCTGCTGACCCTGGGCGCCGGCGAAACCGGCCTGCTCAACTACCTCTACCTGCTGGAGCAGCTCGAAGCCGCCTTCTACCAGAAAGTAGTGGACGCGCCCCCTGCCGACCTGCTCCCAGCCGACAAAGCATTTTTCGCCGACTTGCGCGACCACGAGGTGGTGCACCGCGAAAGCATTCGCTTCGCGCTGGCCGCCAACGCCTACGATGCCAACCGGACCACTCCGCTGGCGTTCAACTTCTCGACGCTCACCCTCACCACCGCGCGGGGGTGCTGGCCGCGGCGCAGCAGTTCGAAGACCTGGGCGTGGCGGCCTACACCGGAGCGATGCGCCTGGTGAGCACGCCCGCCATGCTGTCCTTCTTAGCCAAAATAGCCTCGGTGGAAGCCCGCCACGCCGCGTTTGTGCGCGACCTGCGCACACCCGGCTCGTTTGCCGGCGATGACGTGGTGGTGAACGCAGCCCCGCTGCAAAGCGTGAGTCTGACCAAAACCCCGGCTCAGGTAATTGAAGAGGCCAAAGCCTTTTTCCTGCCCATCGTGGTATCCACCAGCTCACTGCCCACCACGTAAGCGCCCCCTTTTCGACCGCCACCGCATGAAACTGCTTTCCCTCCTCGACCACCTCAGCACCGCCGATGCACCCGCCGCCGCCGCCCCGCGCCGCGACCTGTTGCACCGCCTTGGCCAGGCCGGTGCCCGCGCGGCCATAGCGGCGCTGCCCCTGGCAGCAGCCCTGCCCGCCCAGGCCGCTCCCACCGATACCACCCTCGATGCCGTCCTGCTGCTACTCAAGCTGGAAAACATGCTGGTGGCTCTCTACACCCAGGCGCTGGCCTCGCCCGCCTTGGCCGGGGCCGCGCAGGCCGCCGTGCGGCCGACTTTGAGCGCATGCTGCGCCACCAGCAGGGCCACGCGCAGTTTTACCGCACCACCCTGCTCACGGCCGGCCTCACGCCGCCCACCGCGCCCCGCTTCGACTTTAGCGGCCGCCGCAACAATGCCGGCAATCCGGAGCTGTTCCCGAACGTGCTGAACGACTACAATGCTTTCCTGCAGCTGGCCCAGCAGCTGGAAGACGCCAGCGCCAGCATTTACCTCAACCAGGTGGCCGCTTTCGCCACCGACCGGCAGCTACGCGATGTAGTGCTACGCACCCAAATCGTGGAAGCCCGCCACGCCTCGCACGTGCGCACCCTGCGCCGCACTGCCACCGCCAGCGTGGCGGTGAAGAGCTGGCCCAGCAACGCCGATGTGGTGCCCAGCCCCACTGTGGTGGTGCCCAGCCCAGCGGGCGGCATCACCCCGCCGGTGTCCATCTACAGCTTCGAAGCCAATGAGGTTCAATTGGTGAGCGCAACCATGGCCGTGCCTTTTCTGGCGGTGCTCACGGGTGCCACGGCGGTGCAGTTTGTGGCGCTGTCCGAGGCATTCGATGAGCCCCTGCCCACGGCCCAGGCCAACGCTCTACTCAGCATATTCGGATAGGTCTATAAGATTTTGGCATTCCTTCCCAAATGAGCGGCCCTGGCCGCTCATTTGGCGTATTGGGGCATTGCGAAGCGCGACCAGTGGCCTAAGCTACTTGCGTTCCTCTCCCTCTTTTTCGTATCTTTAGTACAGGGTGTACGTCAAGCTCTTCCGTAAGGAAAAGGCCGGCTGGCATCCTTCATCTACCCCTTCCATTCGTACTCTATTGCTATGCTGGACTACGTGAAAATGATTTTGTTGAAGGTTAGCTTCAACAAGGCGCTTTTCGAAAAAGAACTGCGTAAAGCCCTGAAAATGCTGCTGCCCGCCGAAGTACCGGACTTCCGCAGCTGGTGCTATCAGCAATTTGCCCGCGTGTATCGCAGAGTTTTGAAGCGGGTGTTCGGCAGCCTCGACGCCGCCGCCCTGCTCACTAGCCTTGGGTAGACGGCACCGATGTGCTTGGCAGAATGGGTAGTTAGCCGTCACTACACGGCTGCTTACTCGCCCTCTAGCACAAACTTGATGTTACGTTTCAGCCCCTCGTAGCCCGTGCGCTTCACGGCCGACTGGCGGAACAGCTCCGTGAATAACTCGTGGGTGATTTCGCGCCAGTCGCCGGGCGTCAGGTCTTTCAGAATGGGGTGCGCCTGAAACTGTGGTTCGTTGTGCGGCTTAGAGAAGCGGTTCCACGGGCATACGTCCTGGCAGATATCGCAGCCGAAAACCCAGTTGCCAAACTGCCCGGCTACTTCGGTCGGAATCTGGTCCTTGAGCTCAATGGTGAAGTAACTGATGCACTTGCTGCCGTCTACCACGTAGGGCTCGGTTATGGCTTGGGTAGGGCAGGCGTCCACGCACTTGGTGCAGGTGCCGCAGTAGTCCCGGATGGGGCCATCGGCGGGCAGCACCACGTCCACAATCAGTTCAGCAATGAAGTAGAAGGAACCGGCGCCGGGCGTTATCAGATTGGAGTTTTTGCCCACCCAGCCCAAGCCGCTTTTTTTGGCCCAGGCCTTGTCCAGCACCGGGGCGGAGTCCACGAAGCAGCGACCACCAATCTGGCCAATTTCGGCTTCCATGTCGGCCAGCAGTAGCTTCAATTTGTCTTTGATGACGAAGTGGTAGTCGCGGCCGTAGGCGTACTTACTGATTTTGAGGGTATCGTCGGCCTGCTGGTCTTCCGGCGCAGGATAGTAGTTGAGCAGCAGGGAAATCACCGATTGGGCGCCATCTACCAGCAGGCGCGGGTCAAGGCGCTTATCGAAGTGGTTTTCCATATAGCCCATCTTGCCGTTCATGCGACGCGTGAGCCAGGTTTCGAGGCGGGGCGCTTCTTCTTCCAGAAACTCGGCCTTGGAAATGCCGCACGCCATGAAGCCAAGCTCCGCCGCGCGGCGCTTAATGAAAGGGGCCCATTGGGACTGTAGGAGCATGGGCAACGGTTGGAATGTGCGAAAATAAGAGACGCGCCGCTGGGGGCGGCGCGTTCCGTCTTTAAACCGATGTAAAGACGCGACCCTTCGCGTCTGGGCGTTGAACGATGTAATGTTGCACGTCCCCGGAGACGCGAAGGGTCGCGTCTCTACGTCAGTCTATTAACTTGTTATCTCGTCGAACAGGCTGCCTGAGTTGCCGCGCATATTTTGTGGCAATAGGCGGCCGAGGTGCTGATACGCGGCCTCCGTAGCCTCCCGGCCGCGCGAGGTGCGCTTGATGTAGCCTTCCTGAATCAGGAACGGCTCGTACACTTCCTCGATGGTTTCGCCTTCCTCGCCGCAGGCCGTGGCGATGGTGCTGATGCCCACCGGACCACCTTTGAACTTGTCGATGATGGTGGTGAGGATGCGCTTGTCCATGTCGTCGAGGCCGCGGGCGTCCACGTCTAGGGCGTTGAGCGCAAACTGGGCGATATCAACGGTGATGGTGCCATCGCCTTTGATTTGGGCAAAGTCACGGGTGCGGCGCAGCAGGTTGTTTGCTATGCGCGGGGTGCCGCGCGAACGGCGGGCAATTTCGAAGGCCGCGTCTTCGTGAATGGGCGTGCCCAGGATTTCGGCCGAGCGGTTCACAATCGTTGTCAACAGCTTGGAATCGTAGTACTCCAGGCGGGCCGAGATGCCGAAACGGCCCGCAACGGCGCCGTGAGCATGCCCGAGCGCGTGGTAGCGCCCACGAGGGTGAAGGGCGACAGCGAAATCTGCACCGAGCGCGCATTCGGACCCGAATCGAGCATGATGTCGATGCGGTAGTCCTCCATTGCCGAGTACAGGTACTCTTCCACCACGGGGTTGAGGCGGTGGATTTCGTCGATGAACAGCACATCGTGCGGCTCCAGGTTGGTGAGCAGGCCGGCTAGGTCGCTGGGCTTGTCCAGCACCGGACCGCTGGTCATCTTGATGCCCGAGCCCAGCTCGTTGGCGATGATGTGCGAGAGCGTGGTTTTGCCCAGGCCGGGAGGGCCGTGCAGCAATACGTGGTCGAGGGCATCGCCGCGCTGCTTGGCGGCGGCCACGAACACCTTCAGGTTTTCCAGAATCTTTTCCTGGCCCGTGAAGTCGTCAAAAGACAACGGCCGCAGGGCTTTATCGATGTCCTTGTCGGTGGCGTCAAAATTCTCGTTGCCGCCAGTCAGATAAGCTTCGCGCATGATGATATTGCTAAAATGATTGGTTGCTTGTTGCTAAGCTTATGAGTAACTATGTTGCGGCCAAAAAAGCTCCTTTTAGTCACAAAAATAAAGTCATGCCGAGCGTAGCCGAGGCATCTCGCTCGCTTCGTTCAACGATTGGATTAGTACAGCATGCGAGATGCCTCGGCTACACTCGGCATGACTTTATTTTCATGCTTTCCCAAACCAGCCTTACTCGTGCAGCAGCACTTCGATGTCCAGGTGCAGCCAATCAGTCTCCCAGGATTTGTGGTTGAGGCGGGCCGACACGTTTTTGCCGGCGTCGAGCAGGCGGGCCACGGTTTCGTTGCGGCCCTCGGGCAGGTAGCCCAGCCACACGTTGGCGGGGTCGGTGGCGGGGGCGGTGTGCACCTGCACGGCCCAGTCGTCGTAGTGGCTATCGGGCTCGCGGGTGAGGTGCAAGGCCTGCCCAACGCTCAGCTTCGGCTCGTATTTCTCCAGGTTGGGGCGGTGCGAGGTGCCGGCCACGAGGCATTCGAGCAGCACGAGGGGTTCGGAATCGGTGACGATTTTCATCATGGGGCCAAATTACGCGGTGGGGACGGGTTCTGCTGCCGCCGTAGGGGCTTCCACAGTCGGTGCGGCCGCGAAGCGACTGTGGCGGTACTTTTCCTTGAGGTACCGGTTGCAGGGGATTTCTACGTATTTGTGCAGCAGGTAGCTAAGACCCAGGCTTATCACAAAGATGACGCCCGTCAGCACATAGCTGTCTTCAACAAAGTCGTATACGTCGTTCCGGCTCACCACGTACCTGATTACCAGTTGGTGAATCAGGTAAAAGCTAAAGCTGATTTCGCCCAGCAAGACCAGCGCTTTGCCGGAGAGCAAGGCCGATATATAGCCCCGGCTGTGCGCGAAGGAGAAGATTACCAGGGCCATGGGCACCCAGTAGTAGCAGGAATAGCGGTACACCACCGGCACATAGTTGTGGTAGTGAAACACCGCCACAAACGCCCCGACCGAGAGCAGCTCCATGGCCGTGGCCCCCGCCCGGGACCGGTACAGCCGCCCCAGGTAACCGGCCTTGTACACCTGGTGCAGGAAGATGCCGAGCACAAAGTCAACAATGCGAAAGAAAGGATTGATGTAGAGGTATTTATGATGTCCCTGGCCGGGCGAAAAATACATAAAGGCCGGGATGGCCAGAAAAAGCAGGAAGCTGTACCGCAGCAGCGCTTTGTTTCTGATAAAGAGGAGGATGATGAAGGGAAAAGCGAAGTAGAAGAACATCTCATCCGAAATACTCCAGGAGGGCGCGTTGTAGGCGAAGAAGTAGTTTGGGTCGGGCACGAAGCTGTGGATGAGGGCCGCATTGGCCAGAAACGCGACCACGGAAGCGGCGGGGTCGGCAAAGAAGTCGCTGGCCTGTTCGGTGTTTGCTATTTCCAGGACCAGCGCCAGCAGCAGCGTGAGCAGGTGCAGCGGATACACGCGGGCAATGCGGGCCACCCAAAACTCCCGGAACGAGACCTTGCGGCTCAGCAGCCGGTCGTCGTAGTTCAACGACAAAATGAAGCCGCTCAGAATAAAGAAGAAGCTCACCCCGATAAAGCCCTCGCCAATTACGCTGTAGTGCCACTCTTTGAATTGCGGGTACTGCGCGAAATCAAAGAATTGCAGGTGGTCGCCAAACACCATGAGGGCAAACAGGAAACGTAGCGAGGTGAGCGGTTTAATCATCGGCGAGGGGCAAGCCCAACTGATTTTCGGTTATCCGGCAAGTGGTTGGGCAAAGCTACGGGAATGCGTAGCGCCGGACTTAAAGCTGCCCGCGGGCAGAAGTTGCCGCTGTTGCTTAGGTTGCGGGTGTTATTACCCGACGTTACGCAGTTGTTGGGCTGGCGCGCGTCTGCGACGCGTTGCCGACTGGTTTCGAGCCTGCGGCTCGGGCGGGCGTTTTTTACGGGCCTGCCTGGACTCATTCGCCGGCGAGCCGCAGGCTCGGCGCCAGTCGGCAACGCATCGCAGGCGCGCGCCAGCCCGGATTAAACGGCGTCGCCGCATATACGCGCCAGCCGCTTACATTTGAAGTGGTACCTCCGGCCGGGGACACCGCCTTCTTTTACATTGCTACGGAAACTGCTTATGCGTCACTCCTACCGCTGCCTCTATCAAGTCTTTTGCACCGCCTTGCTGCTGGCTCCACCTAGCGTGGCGTTGGCTCAGGCCCCCGTCATCACCTCCATCATTCCAATGGCCAATGCGCGAGCCGCAGCCCGTAACACACCCCTCACTGTGAGTTTTAGTCAGCCGCTGGCCGCTGCTTCGGTCGGTGCCCTAAAGGTATTTAGCAGCCAGCGCGGCGGGCTGCGCACGCGCGGCGCCACGCCGGCCGTGGTGAGCGGGAATGCCTTGAGCTTCGCGCCCACGGCCTATGATTTCCGGCCCGGCGAGACGGTGCAGTACACCGTGACTACGGCAGCGGCGAGCAGCGGCGGGGCGCTGGCGCAGGGCCGGGTGGGACAGTTCACGGCGGCGGTGGGGGGCACTGGGGCGGGCACTTTCGCCTCCAGCTTTCAGGTCACAAATGCTTCAGGTAACGCCATTTATGATTCTGTGGTAGGAGATATAGATGGCGACGGCGACTTGGACCTGGTTACTGCTAATTTCTCAAGCGGCACGTTGGGCATACGCCTTAACACGGGAATGGGCTTGCTTGGCAATATGCAGAATATTCGCCCAAACATTGGCAACGCAGCCAGCATTGCCATGGGCGACGTTGACGGTGATGGCGACCTGGATATGGTGGTCGGAAATTTCTTTTTTTCCGAAGCAAGCGTGCTTGTAAATAATGGCCTTGGCGCATTCATCAGCGGCCAGCCTTTCTTAACAAGCGGCGGCGATGTAAAGAGTGTAGCGCTGGGAGATATGGACGGAGACGGTGACCTGGACTTACTTACAAGTGGTAATTCGGGGTCAGGGATTCAACTTAATAACGGTGCTGGCTTTTTTGCGAGTCCTGTAAACATACCCACAGCCCGTTTTGCAGTCGATATCGCGACAGGAGACCTGGATGGTGACGGCGATTTAGACTTGCTCACCGCAAATGGTTTTGGTGGGGGAATTGCGGGAACAGTGAGCATCCGCCTGAACAACGGTTTCGGCACCTTTAGTGGAGCCGTTGATTTGCCAGTGGGCCAAGACCCCCAAAAAGTGGCGCTGGGCGACGTAGACGGCGACGGCGACCTGGACCTGCTGGTCGCTAATTCTTTTTCGAGAACTGTAAGTATTCGCCTAAATGATGGTTCGGGCACATTTACTGGTAACCAGGACGTGTCCACAAACGGCGCAACAGGTTTGGTGGTAGGCGATGTTGATGGGGACGGCGACTTGGACCTTCTGGCGGGTGAAGGCAGCCCACTGAGCATCCGGCTCAACGATGGCAGTGGCACTTTTGGTGGCAGTCAATCCGTCAACATAGGCCGAGGCATTGGCAACGGCAACTTAGTACAAGGAGACTTGGACGGCGATGGTGACCTCGATTTTATAATAATCGACTCCTTCAGCAATTCTACAATCGGTGTTTATTTAAACGGCGGCATCGGCCCGCTGGCCACTACTGCCGGCCACTCCCCGGCCGCACTGACCCTCTCCCCCAACCCCGCCCACGGCGCCGCCACCCTCACTGGGGCCGCACCGAAGGCCCCGCTCGCCGTGCTTGATGCGCTGGGCCGGGTGCTACTCACCGCCACGGCAGATGCGGCCGGCACTGCCCGCTTGGCACTGCCCGAGGGGCTGCCGGCGGGCGTGTACGTGGTGCGCTGCGGCGAGGCGGTGCGGCGGCTAGCGGTGGAGTAGCAGATAAAAACATTTAAGAAGCCCGGCTACGTAAGCAGCCGGGCTTTTTGGTTTGATTTGAAAGCGTCGCCCTACTTAAACGCCTGAATGCCCGTGATATCCGCGCCGGTGATGAGCAGATGGATGTCGTGCGTGCCCTCGTAGGTAATCACCGATTCCAGGTTCATCATGTGGCGCATGATGGGGTACTCGCCCGTGATGCCCATGCCGCCGTGAATCTGGCGGGCTTCGCGGGCTACGTGCAGGGCCATTTCCACGCTGTTGCGCTTGGCCATGCTGATTTGGGCGCTGGTGGCTTTGCCTTCGTTTTTGAGCACACCCAGGCGCCAGGCCATGAGCTGGGCCTTGGTGATTTCGGTAATCATCTCGGCCAGCTTTTTCTGCTGGAGCTGGAAGCCGCCGATGGGCTGGCCGAACTGCTCGCGCTGTAGCGAGTACTTCAGGGCCGACTCGTAGCAATCGATGGCCGCGCCGATGGCGCCCCAGGCAATGCCGAAGCGGGCCGAATCGAGGCAGGAAAGCGGGCCTTTGAGGCCGTCGATATTGGGCAGGATGTTCTCCTTGGGGATTTTCACGTCCTCAAACACCAGCTCGCCGGTGGTGCTGGCGCGCAGGCTCCACTTGTTGTGGATTTCGGGCGTGCTGAAGCCCTCCATGCCGCGCTCCACGATGACGCCCTTGATGCGGCCCTGCTCGTTTTTGGCCCAGACCACGGCCACCTGGCACTCGGGCGAGTTCGAAATCCAGAGCTTGGCGCCGTTCAGCAGGTAATGGTCGCCCATGTCCTTGATGTTGGTGGTCATGCCGCCGGGGTTCGAGCCGTGGTCGGGCTCGGTGAGGCCGAAGCAGCCCAGCCACTCGCCGCTGGCCAGCTTGGGCAGGAACTTCATGCGCTGCTCTTCTGAGCCGTAGGCGTAGATGGGGAACATCACCAGCGAGCCCTGTACCGAGGCCGTGGAACGCATGCCGGAGTCGCCGCGCTCAATTTCCTGCATAATCAGGCCGTAGCTGATGTAGTCGAGTCCGCCTCCGCCATATTCCTGCGGCACGGTGGGGCCAAAGGCGCCCACGTCGCCAAACTTCCGCACGATTTCGGAAGGGAAATGCGCGTCTTGGGCCCACTTCTCGATGTTGGGCGAAATTTCCTTCTTAACGAAGTCGCGGATGCTTTGCCGAATGAGCAGGTGCTCTTCGGTCAGCAGGCCATCGAGGTCGAAATAATCGGTAAAGCCGTTGGCGTTGGTGCTGCCCTTCTGGGCAGTGTGGGCTTTGGACTCCGGGGACAGGACGTCGGCTTGGGAAGACATAAGGGGTGGTGAGGTGGGATGTTAGCGCAAAGATAACAAGCTGACCGAGGGCGTGGTTCTGCGGAGCTTTTGCCCACAGCCAGCCGTGGCCGATAGATTTGCGGCAAGCGTCGCAATAATTTCGCTACTTACCCCCCCAAACGCGACCTTCGCCGTAGAACTTGTTTTTTCATTACCTCTTGCCTTTCCCTAGGCCCACTATGAGCCACGATAAGAAACTCAACGAGCTAGAAGCCACCTCCATATGTGGCAACGACATTTCGTCCTCCTGCCTTTATGTATCGGCCCTGGCCATTTCCTATGCCGGGCAGTACGCGTGGCTGGCCCTGGTGGTAGTGGGCGTGGTACTGTTTCTATTCCGAAAAATATACGGCGAAGTAGTGGGGGCCCTGCCCCTCAACGGCGGCGCCTACAACGTGCTGCTGAACACCACCAGCAAGCGCAACGCCGCGCTGGCGGCCTGCCTTACTATCCTGTCGTACATGGCCACGGCGGTGCTCTCGGCCAACGAGGCCATGCACTACCTGCACACGCTGTGGCACGGGCTGCCCATCATTGGGGCCACCATCGGCCTGCTGGCGCTGTTTCTGCTGCTCACCATTCTGGGCATGTCGGAATCGGCCATTGTGGCGGTGGTTATTTTCATTACGCACCTGCTCTCGCTTACGCTGCTGGTGGGCGTGGCAGTGTGGTACCTGGCCCAGCACGGCTTCAGCAATCTGTCGCTCAATTTCCAGATGCCGCTCAAAGGCGGGAGTGTGGTCAATGCGCTGTTTTTTGGCTTTAGCGCCGCCATGCTGGGCATCTCGGGGTTCGAAAGCTCGGCCAACTTCGTGGAGGAGCAGGCCCGTGGGGTGTTTCAGAAAACGCTGCGCAACATGTGGGTGGTGGTCACGGTGTTCAACCCGCTCATTGCCTTTCTGGCCATTGCGGTGTTGCCGCTGGCCGAGGTGGGGCAGCACACCGAAACCCTGCTCTCGCACATGGGCACCGTCACGGGGGGGCCGTGGCTGGGCACGCTCATTTCCATCAATGCCGTGGCCGTGCTTAGCGGGGCCGTGCTCACCTCCTTTGTAGGCGTGAGCGGCCTGATGAAGCGCATGACCCTGGACCGCATCCTGCCGCAATTCTTCCTCAAGGAGAACAAGCGCGGCAGCAACTACGTCATCCTCTTCACCTTTTTCCTGCTCTGCGTGTCGGTGCTGCTCATCACCAACGGGAAGCTGGGGCCGCTGGCGGGCGTGTACACCATTTCGTTTCTATCGGTAATGGCCTTTTTTGCCTTGGGCAATTTCCTGCTCAAGCGCAAGCGGCCTAACCTGCCGCGCCCCGTGTACGCCGGCGTTATCACCGTGACGCTGGCCATCATCGGCGTGTTTGTGGCCTTGTTTGGCAATGTTAAAATGCACCCCGAGTACCTGGTGGTGTTCCTGCAGTATTTCCTGCCGTCCATGGCCGTGATATCCATCATGCTCAACCGCATTGCCATTCTGAATTTTATTCTCTCGACCGTGGATTCTTTTGAGCGCCACCTGCCCCGGGCCTCCCGGCTGGGCCGCCTGATGGTGCGGCGGCAGCTGCGCGAGCTTTCCCAGCAGGAGTTTGTGTTTTTCACGAAGGGCGACAACGTGGTCAACCTGAACAAGGTGATGGCCTACGTGGTGGAAAACGAGTTTACCAACCGCCTGAAAATTGTGACGCTTCTGAAGGACGGCGAACAATTCCCCGACGAGCTGCTGAGCGACATCCGGGTGCTGGACCGTGCCTACGAAACCATCGAAGTAGACTTCGTGACCATGGAAGGCCACTTCGGCCCAGAACTGATTGAGGAGCTTTCGGCCAAGTGGAAAATCCCCAAGAACTTCATGTTCATCGGCTCACCCGGCGACCGGTTCCCGTATCAGATTTCGGAGCTGGGCGGCGTGCGACTGATTATTTGAGCAGGCCCAGAGTAAAATAAGAAAGGCCGTCATGCTCATCTGGCGTCCGCGCAGCCGAAGCATCTCTACCGCGCAACTAATCAATTTTAGTATTGCAGTAGAGACGCTTGCTCGCGGACGCCAGATGAGCATGACGTTCTTCTTTTTCGTTTCCGTTTTTATATGAAGCTTAAAACTTCACGTTCACCGAGGCCAGGAAATTGCGCGTGGCCTGTGGGTAATACCAGTTGAAGGTTTCCTGGCGGCCGCTGGCGCCCACGTAGCTGTAGGTGTAGCCGTTGGCCGCGTATTCGCGGTTCAGCAGGTTATTTACTAAAATTGCCAGCTCAATCTCCTTCATGAAGACTGGGCGGAAGGCGTAGCGCACGCGGAAATCGAGCGTTTGGTAGGGCTGGAGGCTGCGGTTTTTGTTGGCCGAATTGTCGAGGTACTGCCGGCTCACGGTTTTGAGCAGCAGCGCCGTGCGCAGTCCTTTTAGCGGCTGGCCTTCCAGGGTATGGGCCGATACCACGGCCGGCGAGTAGGAAATGGTGGACGTGCGCGGCGCCCCCACCACGGCCTCAAAATTCTCGTCGTACACCACGTCGCGGTAGTTCTGGATGCGGTTCTGGCTCAGGGTGAGGGTACTGCTGAGGCTGATTTTATCGGCAGCGGCCACTGCACCGGTTAGTTCCAGGCCGCGGCGGTAGCTGCGGGCCACGTTGGTGCGCAGGGCCGTGCCCACGTCGTTGAGCTGGCCGGTGGCCACTAGCTGGTCGCGGTAGTTCATGAAATAGTAGTTGGCCTCGAAGCGCACGTCCGTAATCAGCCCCAGCCAGCTGAGGCCGGCGCGATTGATGCGATAGCCGCCTTCGTAGTCTTCGAGGCGCTCGGGCCGGGCGGTCTGGTCGCCGGCGGGGCGGTCGGTGAAGTCGGCGCGCACGGGTTCGCGCTGGCCCACGGCAAAGCTGGCGTAGAGCTGCTGCCCGTGGCCCAGGGAGACGGTGGTGCCGGCCTTGGGATTGAAAAACGTGTAGCGGGCACGGGTGGTCACGTCGTTCTGGTCGTCCTCAATCCCGTCGATACGGTACCCGATGCGGCGTAGCTGCAAGTCGCCGTACACGCCCAGCCAGGACGTGGCTTGCCAGGTGGCGCGGGCGTAGGCGTTGTAGTCGGTTTTGGTGGCGTTGTTGAAGTAGTAGCGCTGCCGGTGGGCGATGTTCTGGGCGTACTGCGCCCAGATTATCTCGCCGTAGTGGTCGTTGTTGAAGCGGTTCCAGGCACCGCCCAGGGTGGCCTGCAGCTTACCCTCGCGGGGCTGGTAGTTGAGGGCGAAAGTGCCGCCATAGAAGTAGTTATCCAGCCACTTCTGGTCGATGAGGTTGGTGCGGGTAATGGTCTGGTTGCCCACCACCACGTTGGGCAAGCCGTAGTCCGAGAACTTGCGGCGCTCGCGGTAGCTCTCGTAGTAGCCAAAGCCACGGGTGAGGTGGGCCGCCGCGCCCACGTTCCAGTTCGGGCCCAGGCCCTGCGAGAGGTGCAGCTGGTAGTGGTTCTGCTGGTAGTTGTCGGTCTGGTTGTCGTAGGTGTAGTAGCTGTAGCGGCGGCCTTCGCGCAGCACCCGCGCGGCGTTGGCTTCCGAGAGCTCCCCATTGTCCACGTAGGTTTGCAGCAGGGCGCGGTTGCCGGTAATGGCCGGCTCGGGCACGCCATTCCAGGCCTGGTAGGTTTTTTCGCGGCCCGAAAAGGTGATGAATTTCAGCAGCGTGCTCTTGGCCTGGTAGCCGGCGGCGAAGTAGTACGACTTCAGGTCCGACGCCGCCCGGTTCATGTAGCCGTCGGTGGCGATGCGCGAGAGGCGCCCGTCCACGGTGAAATGCCCGCCCACCAGCCCGGTCCCGAACTGCACGTTGTTTTTCCAGGTATTAAAGGAGCCGTAGGTGTTCTGGCTTTCGGCGTAGGCCTCGCGGCGCACGCCCAGGGTCGAGATGTTGATGCTGGCCCCGAAGGCCGCGCCGCCGTTCTGGCTGGTGCCCACGCCACGCTGCACCTGCAGGCTATTAATGGACGAGGCTAGGTCCGGCAAGTTCACCAAAAACGAGCCTCGCGACTCCGGGTCGTTCAGCGGCACCCCGTTGATGGTCATGTTGATGCCCGTGTTGCTCGTGCCCCGAATGCGGATGTCGGTGTAGCCCACGCCCGCGCCGGCATCGGAATTCACCACCACCGAAGGCGTCTGGTCGAGCAGATAAGGCAGGTCCTGGCCGAAGTTGCGCTTGGCCAGGTCCTCCTTGCTGAGGTTGGTGTAGGCCGTACCAGTGCGGTCGTTGGCCTGGGAAGCCGTCACGAGGGCTTCGCCGGTGAGCACGGCGCCGGGCTGCAGCGCATTGCGCAGCCGTTGTTCCCCGGCTTGGCCTTCCACGCGTTGCACCAGCGCATCGTAGCCCAAGAAAGAAATGCGCAGCTCGTGCGTGCCGGCCGGCACGGCCGGCAATGCGAAGGCGCCGGTGGCGTCGGTGGTGCCGCTGGCCGTGCCGTCGAGCAGAATAGTGGCGCCGGGTAGGGCTTCGCCGGTGCGGGCATCGGTGACGGTGCCAGACACGGGGCCTTGCGCCCATGCCGGTGCGGTGGCCAGCGCGCACAGCGCCGCCCCCGCAAGGAGTACAGTTTTCAAAAAGATTATGGCGTAAAAAATGGAACGCGCCGTCGCCCCAGGGGTCGGAGCGGCAGCGGAAACGTCCGCGGATTGTTTGTTCCCTTCGCCGGCATTACCCGGTTCAGGTTCGATGGGTATCATCTCAGCCGATGTTGTGCACAACATCAGCACCCCTAAACATGCCGCAAAGGTAGCACTCCAGCCGGCCGGACCACAACTTCCGGGCGGGCGCCGCACAAATTGGCTTGGTCGTTTGTTGAAAGACAGTTAATTTAGGGACGCCGGCCGGCGCAACGCCAAGCCGCCGCCCTACGTTTTAGCTCAGCCCCGCTTCAGCCGCTATTGCCATGTTCAGCCTTGTCTACGCCGTTGTCTTTTGCGCCTTCTTCGTCTTTATGCTGGTGCTGCCCCGGCGGCGGCGGCGCGCGCTGCCCCCGCCCCCACCGCACGACGGCGACGACGACGGCGGCGAACCCCACGACCCCGGCCTGCCCGACCTCGACCTGCCCCCCGGCATTTCCCGGCCCATCAACGATTGGGAGCCCGACTACAACAAGCCCCGGGTAGGCGTATAAAGCACCGAGCCGGATTCCCTGCCCACACCACCGTCAAATACCAAGAGCGTTTCCACGGCCCCCAAGCGGCCGTGGAAATGCTCTTTTTTTTAGCTGTGGCGCTGCCAGTTGCCGCAGTGCCTCGGATGGTCGAGTCCTCATGAAGCGGGTGATACCTAATAAATGCCGGGTACTAGCACGCCGGACTGGCAATGGGACTGCTCCACATTCTATTCTAAAGGCCTGAAAGCTGCCGTACGGTTCAGGCTACTTATGCAGCGTACATGGCGACAGGCGAAATTGTTTGTCTAATCTTTTAAATAAATATCTTAAACAATAAGCACCAAAATATCATTTTCATGATACATTTGGTCCATCGTTCAACCCTTAATTTTTTTGTCACATGCAAAACTCTTTCTTAGGTGTTCTAACAATTCCGGTAGACGACCCGGTGGCATTCACCTTCTTCATCGGCTACATGGCCATGGCAGCAGCGGCCGTATTCTTCCTGTTCGAGCGCAGCACGGTTGCTGACAAGTGGAAAACTTCCCTATTGATTTCGGGATTGATTACGGGCATCGCGGCGGTACACTACTACTACATGCGGGACTTCTACATCATGTCCAAAACCACACCCATCGCGCTGCGCTACATCGACTGGACGCTGACGGTGCCGCTTATGGTGGTGGAGTTCTACCTACTGGTGCGCGCCGCCGGAGCCAAAGTGGCCCTGCTGTGGAAACTGGTGCTGGCAGCCCTCGTGATGCTGGTGTGCGGCTACATCGGCGAAGCCTTTACCGATGGGTCCATGGGCTACTCGGCCTTGTGGGGCACCCTCTCCACGGTGGGTTACCTCTACATTCTGTACTCGGCCTGGATGGGTGAAGTGGCGCAGCTGGCCGCCAAGTCCGAATCGGAGGCCGTACAGAAGGGCGTCCGGGCGCTGGCCTGGTTTATTCTGGTGGGCTGGGCCATTTACCCCATCGGCTACATGGCCATGCCCGGCGGCCTACTGGGCCCCGACGGCGCGGGCCTGCTCCGCCCCTCCGACCTCGACCTGATTTACAACATTGGCGACGCCATCAACAAAATTGGGTTTGGCTTGGTCGTGTACGGCATTGCCCGTAGCGAATCGGCGGTGAAAGTGGCCCCATCCAGTGCCACTTCGGTGGTATAGACTGCGCCCTACCTGAGCGTTGCCGGCGGGCTGAAATAGCCGGCTGGCACGCTCAGGTGAAGCATCATAGTATAAGCTCCTCAACCTGGTTGAGAGCGATTTGATAACAGGCCGTTGTACTGCGCTAGCTGTGCAGCGGCCTGTATTGTTTCTCACTGTTTTGCCGCGACCCCATGCCTCTTTCCCTCGCCCCCGACTGGTCTCATCGCTCCTACTCCTACGCCGCGGTGCTGGCGCTGGTGGGGCTTGGGACGGCTTTTCCGGCGGTGGCGGGCTGGTTGCTGGGGGTGCCGCTGGCCGTGGGCATGGTGCTGCTGGGCGTGGCCCACGGTGCCTGCGACCAGTTCGTGCTGCCCGCCAGCCAGCCCGCCGGCCGGGCCGCTATGGGGTGGCGCTACTGGGGCCGGTTCCTGCTGGGCTACCTCGGGCTGGCCGCACTGGTGGGCCTGCTCTGGTGGTGGTGGCCGGTGGCTACAGTGGCGGGGTTTTTCCTGCTCACGGTGTGGCACTGGGGCTCCGCCGATGCGCCCGCCAACACCCAGGTTTCTACCAGCTGGTGGCTCGCGCACAGCCTGTTGCGCGGCTTGCTGATTTTTGCGGTACCCGCCTGGGGCCGGGCCCATGAAACCCGGAGCCTGGTGAACGAGCTGCTCACTTTCGTGGACGCGGCCCATGTTTCGGTGGCCACATTCGAGGCCATTGCGGTGGTGCTGGGCGTGCTGGTGATGGGCGGGCACGCGGCGCTATGGGCCGGCTACGCCGTGCGGGCCCGAACTGACTTGCTCAAAACCGAGCTGGTGGAAGTGGCCGTGCTCACGCTGCTGTTTGTGGCGCTGCCGCCGCGGCTTTCGGTGGCGGTGTACTTTGTGTTCTGGCACAGCCTGCAGCACATTTTGCGTCTCAATGGCTGGCTGGGCTACGCCTCAGGCAACAATGGCCAGGCCAGCCGGGCAGAATTACTGGGGCAGTTGGGTTTCTTTCTGCGCCGGGCGGCGCCGCTGCTGCTCATCAGCTGCGTAGCGCTGCTGGTACTGGGCCGCGTGCTGGCTCCGCGCCTGCCCGATGCCACGGCGTGGTTTAGCCTGGCGCTGGTCGTTGCCGCCATCGTCACCCTGCCCCACGCCCTGCTGGTTACGACGGTGATGGACGCCCACCGGTGGAAAAACCTGGGACTGGGCAAGCACCCATCATCTCCCGGCTAGCCCAGGTTGCGGGCTACTTAACCCACCTCAATGCTGTAAGTGGCAGAAAACACTTGGCCCGGCGCCAGCGTCAGAATGCCTTCCTTGTCGCGCAGCTCGCCGGGTGCGCCGGTGGGACTGGCCACTCCGTGCCAGGGCTCCACGCACACAAAGCCGGCGCCGGGCCCTTTGGTCCAGAGGCCGAGGTAGGGAAAACCGTCGAACTGGAAGCGCACGAAGTGCGCCGACATACGCGAGCGCAGCGTGAGACGCGTAAAATCGTAGTGCTTGAACACCAGGGCATCGTCGGCAAACAAGTTGTAGCGCAGCGGCAGCACGTTGCCCTCGGTGAGGACCGGAGCGGTCTGGCCCGTGAGCAGGCCGCCCTGCAGCAGGTGCCGCTCTAGGCGCACGGGGTGGTCAAACTCAAAGAAATAATCTTCAAACACCTCGTTGGGCAGCAAGGGGCACCGCACCGCCGGATGCGCCCCAATGCTGAAGAGCAGGGTTTGGTCAGGGGCGGGGTTGCGCACGTCCCAGCGCACGGTGAGCAGCGTGTCGCGCAGGGTGTAGGTAATGGTCAGCTCGAAAGCAAAGGGGAAAATGCTCTGGGTGGACTCGTCGTGCTGCAGCTGGAAAACCAGCTCGGTGGGCTGGTGGCGCAGCACGGCAAACTGCTGGTCGCGGGCAAAGCCGTGCTGCGGCAGCTTGTAGTCGCGGCCCTCGTGGTGGTACACATCGCCGGGCAGGCGGCCCACCAGCGGAAACAGCACCGGGGCGTGGCGGCCCCACACGGCGGGGTCGGCGGGCCAGAGGTACTCCAGGCCGTTGGCCGACGTCACCAAGCTCGTGAGCTCGGCCCCGTGCGAGGCAAACGTAGCCCGGCAGCTGGGGGTGAAAAGGGTGTAGTGCGTGGGGTGAGCCGATACGGGCTGGGCGGGCGGCGCGGGCGAAGTGGGCGGCAGCATTCTGGTTTGCAGGAGCTCATCAACCAAAAAGCAGGCCTGGGCAAAGCGCCGGTCCTCGTCACCGGAAATCTCGGCGAAGTTGGACATCTGGTCGCGCAGCTCGCGCTGGTAGAGGTCGTAGAACTGCTGGCGCAGGTGCGGGTGCTCGCGCAGCGGGTCGGGCTGCCAGGGCAGGTCCACGCCCATGAGCAGCACCAGGTCGTAGTGCTGCTGGTCGATGCAGCGCAGTATCCACTCCGGACAGCTGCCGAAGGCGTGCTCGGCCCAGATTTTTATCACCAGCAAGTCACTGTCGCAAAACACCACGCGCGTGGCCTGGGCCGCGGCCTGCTCCTCGGCGGCCAGCTGCCCCCGCGCTATTTCTTCGAGGTCCTCGGCGGTGTAGTGCGGCCCGGAGGCGGCGAGGTACTCGCGGGCAAATTCGGGCGCGAAAGTGGTGCCGTAGTGGGCCGCCAGCCGTTTGGCCAGCGTCGATTTACCCGTAGATTCCGGGCCAGTCAGGGAAACGCGCAGCAAAGGTGAGGGAGGAAGAGAGGTGAAAGGAAGAAGCTAGGTACTGATTCCGGCACTCATTACTGGGTGAAACAAGGAGAACCGTCTTTTGGCTATTACGCCACCAACTAACGGGGGTTAGCAGCCAGCGTTGCTTTCTCACGCATTGGTTTAGCGGTAATCAACTCTAAACAGCCGCTGCCGACGAGGGCAGGGGCGTGGCCAGCTCGCGGCGCCACTGCCAATAGCCGTAAGCGGCCAGAATCAGGTACAAAAAATAGAGCAGGCTCACGAAATAGAGGTCCTTGTACCACAGCACGGGCACGTAAATCACATCAACCAGCAGCCACAACAACCAGTTTTGGAGCCGCTTACGGGTGAGCAGGTACTGGGCCACGATGCTGCCGGCAGTGGTAAAGCTGTCGATGTAGGGAAAGGCCGCGTCGGTGTGATAACGCAGGTAGTAGCCGAAACCCAGCGTGAAGAGGGCCGCAAACGCCGCGCCCAATAGCCATTCGCGGCCCTGTGCATGGGTTACGCGCAGCTCGGTGGCGTTGCGCCCGCCGTAGAGCCACTCGTACCAGCCGTAGCAGCTGAGCAGAATGAACAACCCCTGCAGGCCGCAATCCGCGTAAAGCTTCGCCTTGAAATACACGACCACAAAGAGCAGGCAGCTGACGATGGCAATCGGAAAGTTCCAGAGAGACTCGCGGGCGGCCAGCCATACGCAGGCAAAGCCCGTGACCACGGCCACCAGCTCCAGCGGGGTAGTGGCGTGCCAGTAATGAGCAAACGAGGTTGGAATATCTAGCAACGGCAGAGCGAGCACGCGGGCGCAGCCCGGCAGGAGGCCGCAAGATAGGAGCAGCAGGACTATTTTTGCAGCTTCAGCACCCGCACTATGCCCAACAATTCACTCGAAATCAGCCCCGAAGACCTGCACGCCCGTCTGCAATCCGGCGAAGACTGGCAGCTGGTGGACGTGCGCGAAGAAATGGAGTTCGATTACTGCCACCTGCCCGGCAGCCTCCTGCTGCCCCTGGATGAATTGCCGCGCCGCGCCGCCGAAATCCGCACCGAAGGGCCAGTAGTGGTTATTTGCCATCACGGCGTGCGCTCGGCCCAGGCGCTGGGCTACCTGCGCCAGCGCCTGGGCCGCACCAACGTGCTTAACCTGCGCGGCGGAGTAGCCGCCTGGGCGGAGCAGGTCGACCCGAGTTTTCCGCAGTACTGAGCCCCAGCGGATAGCGGACGGCAAACCCGCGGCTCCTGTTTGGGGTTAGGTGTTGTTACTGAAGCCGCTTCTTTCCGCCCCCATGTCCGATTTCTCAGTCCCACCCGTTGCACTGGCCGCCCCCACCGCCCCCACCCTGGCCAACCGCCTGGCCATGCGCGAGCGGCCCACCGGCACGCCGCTGCTCCGCCAGGAGTGGAGCGACCTGCTGTTTATGCACTGGGCGGTGCCGGCCAAGCTGCTGCAGCCCCACCTGCCGCCGCGCCTGCAAATCGACACCCACGACGGCATGGCGTGGCTGGCCATTGTGCCTTTTCGGATGTCAAAAGTCCGCACCCGGGTGAGCCCGCCAGTGCCCGGTGCCAGCGAGTTTCTGGAGCTGAACGTGCGCACCTACGTGCACCTGGACGGCGTGCCCGGCGTGTGGTTTTTCTCGCTCGACGCCACCACCCCCCTGGCCGTGTGGGTAGCCCGCACGGTATTCAACCTGCCCTACTTGCGCGCCACCATGCACATGGAGAGCCCCACCGCCCAGCTGCGGCAGTTCCGGGCCGAACGCACGCACTCCGGGGTGGCACCGGCCGCGTTTCGAGCCACCTGGAACATCATGGCGCCCATGCCGCCCGCCGAGCCGGGCTCGCTCGCGTTTTTCCTCACGGAACGCTACTGCCTCTACACCAGCAACAAAGCGCAGACCAAGCTTTACCGGGGCCGCGTTGCGCACGCGCCGTGGCCCCTGTTCACGGCCAACGTGCTCCACTACGAGTCTTCCCTGATAGAAAGCCAGGGCCTGCCCACGCCCGCCGGGGCCCCGCTGCTGCACGCCGGCGGCCCCGTGAGCGTGGAGCTGTGGCCGATGCAGCGGGTGTAATTTTGGCGGGTGAACACTGCTTTTGCCCTGCCGCCGCTGCCCGATTTGCCCATTCTTGCGGCGCTGCCTGCTTTGCGGGCGGCCCTGGCCGCGCACAGCCGGGTGGTGCTGGAAGCTCCCCCCGGCGCGGGCAAAACCACCGTAGTGCCACTGGAGCTGCTGGCGGCCGGCTGGCGCAACCCCGCCGATAAGATTCTGGTATTGGAACCCCGCCAGCTGGCCGTGCGGGGCGCCGCGGCCCGCCTGGCCCAGCTACTCGGCGAGCCCGTGGGCCGCACCATCGGCTACCGCGTGCGGCTGGACAGCAAAGTGTCGAAAGAAACCCGGGTAGAGGTAATCACGGAGGGTATTCTGACGCGCATGATTCAGGACGACCCGGCGCTGGAAGGCGTGGCAGCCGTGGTCTTCGACGAGTTCCACGAGCGCAGCTTGAACGCGGATTTGGGCCTGGCGCTGACTCTGGATGCACAGGCGGTGCTGCGGCCCGAGCTGCGCATTCTGATAATGAGCGCCACGCTGGAAGCCCAGCGGCTGGGGCAGTGGCTGCCGGCGCCGGTGGTGTCGTCGGCCGGTTTTCTGTTCCCGATTGACACGCACTACCTCGACCCGCGGCGCGCTTCGGCGCTCTCCAACAAGCCCAATGAGCGGCTGGCCGAGCTGGTGCCCGCGCAGGTGCGGGCGGCGCTTAGTACGCATCCCGAAGGCGACATACTGGTTTTCCTGCCCGGCGTGGGGGATTTGCAGCGCAGCGCCCGCAAGCTGACCGACTCCCTGGCCGACCACGTAGACCTGCACCTGCTGCACGGTGAGCTGCCGCTCGAAACCCAGGACGCCGCCCTGCGCCCCGCCCGCGCCGGCCGCCGCAAAGTCATCCTCGCCACCAGCATTGCTGAAACCAGCCTGACCATTGAGGGCGTGCGCGTGGTAATTGACGGCGGGTTTGCCAGGGTGCCGCGCTTTGTACCGCGCACGGGCTTTACCACCCTGGAAACCGTGCCCGTGGCCCGCGCCGCCGCCGACCAGCGCCGCGCCGCGCCGGCCGCCTGGGCCCCGGCACCTGCTACCGCCTCTGGACCGAAGCCGAGCACCACAACCTGCCGGCGCACCGCCCGCCCGAAATCCACACCGCCGACCTCAGCAGCCTGGTACTGGAGTTGGCCCTGTGGGGCGCGGCCGACCCCACCAGCCTGCGGTGGCTGGACGTGCCGCCCACCGCCGCTTTTTCCCAGGCCCGCGACTTGCTGGTGCGCCTGGGCGCTTTGGAAATAATTAAAAATGAAGAACTAAAAATCAAGAGTGGGGTGGTCAATGATGGTTTTTTGGGTATGAAAGCTCATAATTCCAGTGTAGAACAACCCACTTTTAATTCTTCATTTTTAATTTTTAATTCATCCGTGAAACCCACGGCCCACGGTCGGAAACTGGCCGCGCTGGGCTTACCGCCTCGGCTGGGCCACTTGGTGGTGCGCGGGCAGGAGCTGGGCCACGGCTCCGGCGCCGCCGCCCTGGCTGCCCTGCTGGCCGAGCGCGACTTGCTGCGCTGGGCCTCCCCCACCGACACCCGCCCCGCGCCCCCAGACCTCCGGCTGCGGCTCGAAGCCTACGCCAACGGCCGGGCGCCTCTGCCGGGCCTGGCCTTGCACCACGCCACTCTGCAGCGCGTGCGCGACGTAGCCCGCAACCTCATGAACCGGCTGGGTCTGCGAGAGCCGTCCAGTAACCAGGCCATTATGCAGTCGCCAGTTAGCCTGCTCACCGCTTTGGCCTACCCCGACCGGCTGGCTCAGCGCGAAACCCACGACCGGCTCCGGCTCGTGACGGGCCAGCGCGTGAGCCTGAATACCAAGGAGGTAGACCCACAGGCCACGTTTTTTGCGGTAGCGCACCTGGCCGGCACCTCGTCGGCCCCGCGGGCCACGCTGGCGGCGCCGTTGGAGCAGGACGAGCTGGAAGTAGCTTTCGCCGACCAGATTGCCACCACCGACGAAGTGCGTTACGACCCCGCCGCCCAGCGCGTGACCGGCCGCCGCGTGCGCCGATTGGGAGCATTGCTGTTGGCCGAAACGGTGATTGGCCAACCCGAGCCGGCTTTGGTGGTGCGCGCCCTGCTCAGCTATTTGCAGGAAGTCGGCATCAGTAAGCTGAACTGGACGCCGGCGGCCCGGCAGCTGCAGCAGCGACTGGAATTTATGCGGCAGCACTTCCCGGCCTCCGAATCAACTTTGGAAGAAGAACACTGGCCGGCCTTTGATGAGGAAACGCTGGCCCAAAAGGTGGAGCAGTGGCTGGGCCCGCACCTCACCGGCATCAAAACCCTGAGCGACATGCAGCGCCTCGACCTCACGGAGCCGCTGCTGGCGCGCCTGCCCGGCGGCTGGAACCAGCGCCAGGCCCTGGACCGCTTGGCCCCGGCCGCGTTGGAGGTTCCCAGCGGCTCGCACATCACCCTGGACTACAGCGACGGGGCCGCGCCCGTACTGGCCGTGAAGCTGCAGGAGCTGTTCGGCTTGACCGAAACGCCCACCGTGGCCGGCGGGCGCGTGCCGCTGCTGCTGCACCTGCTCTCGCCGGGCGGGCGGCCCGCGCAGGTCACCCGCGACCTGCGCAGCTTTTGGGAGCGCGGCTATTTTGAAGTGCGCAAGGACCTGAAGGGCCGCTACCCCAGGCATCCGTGGCCTGATAAACCCATGGAACACATCCCCACCAGGCTCACCAAAAAGCGCCTGGGCCAGTAGCTTGGCGCGGACTACAAAGCTCGCATTGCCTAGAAACTACTCCAGCGAGCCTGAGCAGGTCCAAAATCAGCGCATTTCATTTTCGTCGAGGAATGGGCTGCCGTTGTTGCGGGGCGAATAGTGCCGGTGCAGCCAGCGGCTGAGGCCGCCCAGGCCGGGCAGCAGCACCCGCTCCGTGATGTTGGCCTGGTCTAGTTTATCGCGCACCTCCCACTTGAGCTTGGCGGGAATCACGATGCGAAAGTATAGCTCCGGGCGGTCGGCAAGCCAGTCGTGCAGCACGCTCTGGGCCGTGCTCATCAGCGAAAACAGGGCGTACTGGTGCACAATGCGGGCATCCAGACTGGGCGGCTCCAAAAACAGCACGTAGGGCTCGGCCTGCAGCACTTCCAGCTCGCGCAGGCTGCTGCTCACGGGCTGCAGCAGCTCGGAGGTAAACACGTTGGAGCCTTCCTGCTGTAGGGCCTGGCGCAGGCGGGCGGGCAGGTGCTCGGCGGCCTTCACGTAGTTCAGGGCCCACACAATGCCGTCTTCGTGGTAGGCGTCGAGGTCGTCGGTGGCAAAGTGCAGGGCCACGTAAGGCGAGTACGTCCAGTCGAGCAGACGGGTGGGCAGGCCGTGGTGCTGGGCCAGGGCCAGCCAGTCCCAGGTGCTGGCGGCCTGGGCGGGCACGGTGGTGTCGCGGGCGTACTTGCGGAAGTTGCGCAGCAGGTGGTGCTCCAGCTCGTGGTAGTGGCCGCCGAGGCGCTGCAGGCTGGTGTCCAACTCGTAGAGGTGCGAGCGGCTGCCGCGGTACACGAAGGGCGAGCGAAACCGCCCGATGCGCCCGTCCCAGGTGTTCTGAAAAAGCAGCCGCTGCAGGTCTTCCCAGGAGGCAGCAATGTGGTCGTTGGCGGAGAGCGGCATGGGGCGAAGGTACGGCGGGCGCTTTTTGGCACTAAAAAGCTCCGCAGCGGCGTGCGCGAGCTGGCGGAGGCTTTTTATACGGAAGCTACGGCTTACTCGCCGGCCGGAAAATCGGCAGCGTTGCCCATGGCCTCGTACTGCGCCAGCTCTTTGCTTGTGCTCTCGAACTTCTCGCGGGCGCCTTTCACGGCGGCTTTGCCCAGAGGCAGATGCAGAGGCGGGTTTTCCATGTGCACCACTTCGTACATGGCCTTGGCGGCGCGCTCGGGGTCGCCGGGCTGGCGGCCGCTGTTGCCCTGAATGCTGCGCAGGTTTTCGCCCACGGTGGCTTGGTAATCGTCGATTTTGGTATCGACGAAGGTAGCCGACTCGCCGGCCCACTTGGTCCGGAAACCGCTCGGCTCGATGTTGGTCACCTTAATGCCCAGCGGCCCCACCTGCTGGCTCAGGCTTTCGCCAATGGCCTCAAGGGCAAACTTGCTGGCGTTGTAAATGCCCACGCCGGGGAAGGTTTTCAGGCCGCCAATGCTGGTGATGTTGAGCACGTGGCCCGCGCGGCGCTCGCGCAGGTGCGGGAGCACGGCCCGCAGCACGTGCAGCACCCCAAACACGTTCACGTCGAACTGGCGCTGCACCTCCTCGGCCGGCACCTCTTCGATGCTGCCCATGGAGCCGTAGCCGGCGTTGTTCACCACCACGTCGAGGTGGCCAAAATGCGTAATGGCGTCGGCCACGGCCGTTTTCACCTGCGGCTCGTTGGTCACATCGCACACCACGCCGAAGGTGCGGCCAGCTTCTTTAGCGGTGAATTCTTCGGCCTGCTCAGGCTTGCGGAACGTGGCGGCTACTCGGCCGCCTTTTTCGAGTATGTAAGTGGCCAGGGCTTCGCCGAAACCGGAAGAAGCCCCGGTGATGAACCAGGTTTTGGAAGCGGAGTCAGACATAAAACGGGGGTTGAAATGGTAGCCGCTAAGACGGATTGGAAGCCAAAATGTTTGATATACGCTTTTGGTCGGCGTGCAGCAGGCCGTTGCTGTACCTTCGCATTGGACACCTCACCTGCCCCCGCCTCCCTTCTCCATATCCTATGAAGCACCTTTTCTCGCTTTTACTTGCCTTGTTGGGCTTCGCGGCCCACGCGCAGGTCACCTTCAAAATCACCGCCGTGCCGGCCACCACGCCCGCCAACGCCACTATTTACATGGCGGGCACTTTCAATGGCTGGAACCCGGCCAGTGCCGCGCACACGCTCACCCGCAACGCCGACGGCAGCTATGAAATCACACTGCCCACGGGCACGGGCACCATCGAGTACAAGTTCACCCGCGGCGCGTGGGCCTCGGTCGAAACCACGGTTTCCAATGGCCAGGTGCCGAACCGCACGTTCACCTTTGGCAGCAGCGCCGGGCCGGTGCTCCACCAAATACTAAACTGGGAAGACGTGGCCGGCGGCACGCCCAGCGGCCAGTCCACGGCCGCGGCCAATGTCAGCGTTATTTCCACCACGTTTGAGATGCCGCAGCTGGGGCGCACCCGGCGCGTGTGGCTGTACCTGCCGCCGGGCTACGCCACCAGCGGACGCCGCTACCCCGTGCTGTACATGCAGAACGGCCAGAACGTGTTCGACAAGCTAACCGCTTTTGCGGGAGAATGGGGCGTTGATGAAGCCTTGAACCTGCTCAACACCAACGGGCAGGACCCCACGGGCTGCATCGTGGTGGCCGTTGATAACGGGGGCGCCAGCCGCCTCAACGAGTACTCGCCCTGGAACAACCCGCAGAACGGCGGCGGCCAGGGCGACTTGTACCTGGACTTCCTCGTCCAGACCCTCAAACCCTACATCGACACCAACTACCGCACCCTGGCCAACCGCGAGAACACCGGCATTGCCGGTTCCAGCATGGGCGCCCTCATCGCTACTTACGCGGCCCTGCGCCACCCCGCTGTTTTTGGCAAAGTGGGCGTGTTTTCGCCGGCTTACTGGTTTGCGGCCCAGCCCCTGTTTGCGTACGTGCACCAGCATCCGGCCAACCCTAACACCCGTTTTTACTTCGTGAGCGGCACCGGCGAAAGCACGACGATGGTGCCCCTACATGACCGCCATGCGCGATTCGCTGCTGCGCGGCGGCGTCCCGGCCGCCAACCTGAGCTTCAACCCGCGCGCCGACGGCCAGCACGCCGAATGGTTCTGGCAGCGCGAATTCCCGGCGGCTTACACCTGGCTTTTTGCGCCCGCCGCCGTTACGCCGGTCCGCCAAAGCCAGCGACTGCGGGCCAGCGTGTACCCCAATCCAGCCGCGCAGGAGCTGCGGATAGCCCTGCCTGCTTCCCTTGCCGACGGCTGGCTCGAAATTACCGATGCGCGCGGCCGGACGGTGCTGCGAACCGCCGTGCGCAACGGCGACGCCGTGAACCTGCGCGGCCTGGCAGCGGGGCTCTATCTGTCGCGGATAACGGCCGGCGGCGAAGTCAGGGCAGTGAAATTCGCAAAAGAATAACCTCAGACCGGGATATAGCCGGGCTTCAACCCAACTTCCCGCCGTACCTTTGCCTGGCAAAAGGCCCCAACGCCCAACCCCTTTTGCTATGGCGGATTCCGCAACCCCCAAAATTGCCTTCGAGGCCCTGACTTACGACGACGTACTGCTGCTGCCAGCGTACTCCGAAGTGCTGCCCCGAGACTGCGACACCGGCACCCGCCTCACCCCCAACATCCGGCTGCAAACCCCGCTCATCTCGGCGGCCATGGACACCGTCACGGAGTCTGACATGGCCATTGCGCTGGCGCAGGAAGGCGGCCTGGGCATCATTCACAAGAATATGTCCATTAAGACGCAGGCCGACCAGGTGCGCCGCGTAAAGCGCAGCGAATCGGCCCTGATTCAGGACCCGTTCACCCTGCCGCCCACCGCCACTCTCGCCGACGCCCGCCAGATGATGCGCAAGAACGGTATCGGCGGCATTCCTATCATCGGCGACGACCGCCGCCTGGAAGGCATTCTGACAAACCGCGACCTGCGTTTTGAGAAAGACCTGAGCCAGTCCGTGACCACGGTGATGATTCCGCTCAGCCGCCTCGTCACCGCGCCGGCCGGCATCGACCAGGCCGAGGCCGAGCAGCTCCTCACCGACAGCAAAGTGGACAAGCTGCCCCTGCTGGACAGCGAAGGCCGCCTGGCGGGCCTGATGACCTACAAAGACATTCGCAAGCGCCGCCGGGCGCCGCACGCCAGCAAGGACAGTAAGGGCCGGCTGCGCGTGGGCGCGGCCGTGGGCGTCACCCCCGACCTGCTCCAGCGCGTGGCGGCTCTGGTTGAAGCCGGGGTGGACATTGTGAGCCTCGACACCGCCCACGGCCACTCCAAAGGCGTGATGGACGCCGTGCGCGCCATTAAAGCCGCCTACCCGACCCTGGACGTAATGGCCGGCAACGTGGCCACCGCCGCCGGGGCCCGCGCCCTGGCCGATGCCGGCGCCGACTGCGTGAAGGTCGGCGTAGGCCCGGGGTCAATCTGTACCACTCGCATCATTGCCGGTATCGGCGTGCCGCAGCTTTCGGCCGTGCTGGAAGCGGCGCGCGGCCTGGCTGGCACCGGCGTGACGCTGGTGGCCGACGGCGGCATCAAGTTCTCAGGCGATGTGGTGAAGGCCCTGGCGGGCGGCGCTGCGGCCGTGATGGTGGGCTCGCTGCTGGCCGGCACCGAGGAAGCCCCCGGCGAGCTGATTATCTACGAAGGCCGCAAGTACAAGTCCTACCGCGGCATGGGCTCGGTGGAGGCCATGGAAGACGGCAGCAAAGACCGGTACTTTCAGGACGCCGAAGACGACGTGAAGAAGCTGGTGCCCGAGGGCATTGTGGGCCGGGTGCCGTTCAAGGGCAACGTATCGGAGGTGATTTACCAGCTGGCGGGTGGCCTGCGGGCCGGCATGGGCTACGTGGGCGCGGCCAACATGGAAGCCCTGCAAGCAGCGCAGTTTGTGCGCATCACCGGGGCCGGCCTGCGCGAGTCGCACCCGCACGACGTGCAAATCACGCGCGAAGCACCCAACTATTCGAGCCGCTAAACCGGCTTGGGCAGGGCTTGTGATTCAGGGGGCAGTGGCGGCTTGTGCGGGCGCTGCCCCCGCACCACGGGCCAAAATTGTGCGGTTGAATTTGGGTAGCCGATGGTATCTTGCATGCCGATTGGGCGTCTGCCAAGGCGCAACGGGCTGGTATTTTTGTGTTATTCGTAGCTTCGCCTGTGCATCATCCGCTGTTGTATATTGGTTTTTTGTTTACCCTGCTCGGTGCTGGCTTGGTGCTAACCGACATTCTGAGCGTTGGGGTGGCGGCTACACCATTCTCAAGCTGGCTGCTGCTGCTGACCACGGTGGGCGTGCTGGTGGTGCTGTGGCGGCTTTTCGTCCGCCCGCCCGCGCTGGCGGCCCCCGTGGCGGCAATGGCAAAAGCCGCCGCGCCGCGCCAACTGGAAATTCAGAGCCTGCAGCGCCTGGTGCAAATCGTGCAGCATGGCCAGACTTCCGGCGAAGTGTACAGCATGCTGCTCGAGTCGGCGGTTCAGACCGTGCAGGCCGACGCCGCCTGGCTGGTTCTCCTGCCCGACCACACAAAAGTGGAGGCTGGCAAAGCCGTTCAGTACTACAACATTTCGCCGGCGCAGGCAGCCGAGCTGCAGAGCCGGCTCAGCAGCCACACCCTGCCGGATGGCGAGTACATAACCAACGACCTGAACAGCCGCCTCGGCTTTGAAGGCGCGCCACAGGCCTTCCGTTCCCTGATGCAGCTGCCGCTGCAGGGCCTGCAGTTCGACTACGGCACCCTGTATCTGCTCAAAGCAGAGCCCAACACGTTCGACAGTGATGACCTGAGCATCCTGCAAACCTTCACCAGCCAGGCGGTGCTCAGCATTGAGAACCTGGAGCTGGTACGCACGTCGCTCGAGAACCAGCGCACGCAGGAGGAGCTGAAAATTGCTTCTCAGGTACAGGACAGCCTCATTCCCAAGAACCTGCCCACCGACAACTGGTTTGAAATCAGCTCGCACTCGCTGGCGGCTAAGGAAGTGGGCGGCGACTTCTACGACTTCCTGCACCTACCCGGCCGGCGGCTGGCCGTCATCATCGGCGACGTGAGCGGCAAAGGCGTGACGGCGGCCTTCCACATGGCCCAGATGAAGGGGATTTTCCATTCGCTGATGCAGGAAAACCCGCTGGCCAAAAACGAGCGCGACAAGTTCCCGGTGCCCAGCCGTTTTATGGCCCAGGCCAATGCTGCCCTCACGCACTGCCTCGAGAAGTCTTCCTTCATCACCTCTTCGCTCTACATCATCGACTACGAGCAGGGCGGCTTCGTGTTTGCCCGCGCCGGGCACTGCCACACGCTCTATTACCATGCCCTGCGGGAGGAAGTGTTCTATTTCGAATCCACGGGCCTCGGCTTGGGCATCATTCGGAACGAGAGCTACGAGAAGCACATCAAAAACCAGTTTTACGACTACAGCCCCGGCGATGTGATGGTGATATACACCGACGGCATTGTGGAGGCCCGGGGCGGCAACGGCACCGACGAGTACGGCGAAGACCGGCTCAAGCTCCGCCTGGAGGAAAGTTATTTCCAGGAAGCTGAAGCTATTAAATCGTCCATCCTCGCCGACCTCAATGGCTTTACCAACGGCTTTCCCATTCACGACGACCAGACCCTGTTGGTCATAAAATTCAAGTCTGCTCAACCCCCGCAGTGAGCCTGACGTATCGCCCTCATTATGAAAGTCACTGCTCAACCCACCGCCGATACGCTCACCCTCCTGCTGGACGGCGAGCTGGACGCTAGCTCCGCCATTGTTCTTGATACTGAGCTCGCAAAACCCGATATTCTCAACTACCGCAAGGTGCTGGTCGATTGCGCCAAGCTCAGCTACATTTCGTCGGCGGGCCTGGGGGTGTTTATCTCGCACCTGCAGCGTTTTCAGGATGCCAACGTGAAACTGGTGTTCTTCAACATGCAGGAAAAGGTCTTTAACGTGTTTGAGATTCTGGGCCTCGACGCCCTGATGACCATCGTGTCCACCGCCGCCGAAGCCGAAGCAGCGTAAAAAAGTTAAGAGTTGGGAGTTAAAAGTTAAGAGTTGAATCCGTCCTCCTGGTCATTTCAAATCTTCAATTCCCAACTCTTAACTCCTAACTCCTAACTCCCCAATGAAGTCTGCTCTCCGCATTGCTTGCTCACGCCGCAGCCTCCAGCAGGTGCGTGACTTCGTGCGGAACCACCTCAGCAGCCGCCAGCTCCCCGAAGTCACCGTGAACCAAGTGGTTCTGGCCGTGGACGAGGTAGTGGCCAACTTCATCATCCACGCCAACGCCGAGGACGAAACCCAATTCCTGGACCTCAAGCTGGATATGAACGACCACGACATCAACGTGGAAATTGCCGACAACAGCAGCACTGTGTACCTGCCCGGCCAGCACCAAAGCCCCGACCTGAGCGAGTACATCCGCCAGGGCCGCAAAGGCGGCATGGGCATGACGCTGGTGAATCGGCTCATGGACCGGGTCGAATTTTTTACCCGTGGCAACCACACCGTGTGCCACCTGAGCAAGCACATTTTCTAGGTTGAATCCCTGAAATGATGGCTCAGCAAGAAGAACGCCGTGCGGGGCTTGCCTTGGTTCTTTAGCCACCACAGTAGCTCCTACTGCCGTGGCGATGAGGCCGGGGCAGGCCCGGCGAGGCGTTCTTTTTCGTGCCCGCTGGCTTCGTGTCTGCCTAAGCTATTTCCCCCCGGAAATTAGTTAATTTCGCACCAGTATAATCATGTTCGCGCTGTTTGCTGCTTCCTCTACAGCGCTTTTGCTTCCTTCGTTTTACCATGCACAAACGCATTCTGTACACCGGTTCCGCCGCCATAGCACTGCTGGCCGGCTGCCAGGCCTCCAAACCGGCTACTTCGGGCGCTGCGGCAGCCACTGCCTCGGGGCCAGCCGTTGAAACGCTGGGCAACTACGCCGTTCCGGCCAATGAATTTGCCTACGTCTATCGCAAGAACAACAGCTCGGCACCCGACTATGGCACCCGGCAAAGCGTGGCCGAATACCTGGAGCTGTACACCAACTTCCGCCTCAAGGTGCTGGAAGCCGAGCAGCGCGGCCTCGACACCACGCAGGCGTTCAAGCGCGAGCTCGACGGCTACCGCCAGCAGCTGGCCCAGCCCTACCTCACCGAGAAAAGCGTGACCGACCAACTGGTGCGCGAAGCCTACGACCGCATGAGCCAGGAGGTTAGCGCCTCGCACATCCTCATTCGCGTAGCGCCCGACGCCACCCCGCAGGACACCCTGTCCGCCTACCAGAAGCTTGAGAACATCCGCCGGGAAGTAGCCGGCGGGGCCGATTTTGACCAGATGGCACGCACCCAGAGCGAAGACCCTTCGGCCCGCGAAAACGCTGGCAAGCTCGGCTACTTTACCGCCATGCAGATGGTGTACCCGTTTGAGTCGGCGGCCTACAAAACGCCCGTTGGGGAGGTGTCGGCGCCCATCCGCACGCGTTTCGGCTACCACATTATTAAAGTAAACGACAAGCGAGCCGCGCAGGGCGAAATCAAGGTGGCCCACCTCATGATTCGGATGAACGCCAACGCGCCCAAGTCCGACTCGCTGACGGCCAAGAAAAAAGTTGACGAGCTAGCCAGCCGCCTCAAGAAAGGCGAGAGCTGGGACAAGCTCGTGGCCCAGTTTTCGGAAGATGCCGGCTCGGCCGCCAACGGGGGCGAACTACCGCCCTTTGGCACCGGCCGCATGATTCCCTCGTTTGAGGAAGTGGCCTTCAAGCTGCAAAAGCCCGGCGACATCTCCGCGCCCGTGCAAACGCCCTACGGCTGGCACGTCATCAAGCTGATTGAGCGGCAGCCGGTGGCTAAATTCGCCGACGTGGAAGCCACCCTGAAAAGCAAAGTGGCCAAAGATTCGCGCTCGGAGTTGAACAAGGCCGCTTTCCTGAAGCGCATCCGCCGGGAAAACCAGTTTACCGAAGTAGCCGCTGCTAAGACCTACGCCTTCAGCAAAGCCGATACCGCGCTGGTAGCCGGCCGGTTTAGGTACGCGGCCCCGGCAGATGTCAAGGCCGGCAAGACGCCTTCCGACAGTTCGCCGCTGTTCACCATTAAGGGCAAGCCCTATCTGGTAAAGGACTTCCTGGCGTATGCGCAGCAGAACCAGCGGCCCCGCACGGGTGCCCAGCCGGCCTTTGCCATGCAGCAGCTCTACGACCAGTACGTGGAAGAGTCGCTGACGGAGTTCGAGAAGAACAGCCTCGAAACCAAGTACGAGGACTACCGCATGCTCGTGAAGGAGTACCGCGACGGCATTCTACTTTTCCAACTCATGGACGAGAAGGTGTGGAGCAAGGCCATTGAGGACACGGTGGGGCTGAAAAAGTACTTCGCCGAGAACCAGGCCAAGTACCAGTGGGACCAGCGCGTGCAGGGCACCGTGGTGAGCGCCGCCACGCCGGCGCTGCGCGACCAGGCGCGAGCTTATTTAGTTAAACACACTACAACAACCCGCAGCATGGCAGCTGTCCAGACCACCACAACCCAAATACCGTTGTTCACCACCAAAGGAGTTCCATCAATGGTGAGCTTCCGGCCTCGCACCGCCACGCTGACTCCTGCCGGCACGAAAGCCCTTGAACAACTGGCCAACCAGATGATGACCGACACCACGCTGATGCTTTTTGCTAACGCGCAGGCAGCCACCAAGACGCAAACGGCTTTGGGTGGGCAGCGAACCAGCCGTTTTCAGGAGTACCTGCTGAAGAAAGGAGTGCCGAACAGTCGCATTGCTTTGAGCACTATTATGGGCGGCAAAAAGTCCCGGCCGGCCGCCGCCGATGCCATCAGCGTGCGCGCCTATACTCACGACCCGGTGGCAATAGAGCAGCATTTTAATACCAAAAACCCGCTGTCGGTACAAATCAGCCAGAAGATGTTTCAAAAGGGCGACAATAAGGCCGTGGACGAGGTGATGAGCAAAGGCCCTGGCACCTACAACCTGCAGAAAGATGGCCGTTACATGGCCGTAATCATCGACAAAATTCTACCGGCCGGCCCCAAGGCCCTCGCCGAAGCCCGCGGCCAAGCCACTTCAGACTACCAGACCTATTTGGAGAAAGTATGGATTGAGGAGATGCGCGCCGCCCGCCCGGTTAAAATAAACGAGGCCGAAGTGAACAAGCTCATCACCAAATAATTTATCGTAGCGCGGAGTACGGCTTTGCTTCCCTGCTTCGTTTGGTTGACGCGCAGCCTCGCTGTGCGCCGCGCCGCGGGTGCCCGTTGCAACCATTGAAACCGGGGCGCGCTCCTTGCTTTTGTCTGCCAACGGATTTATCGTGAAATTTGTGCGCCTGCTCGTGTGTTAGGCGAGCAGCGCTTAAGCCCCGGCATTTGGCCTTGGGGCGCTACACTACTACCTTATGCTTGTTAAAGTGAATCGCGCTGCGGCGTCGGCCCTGCTTACGTTGCTGCTGCTCGTGGGCTTTGCTCCCTCTTCCCAGGCCCAATTGGGCATCACCCGGTCCAAGGGCCAGCAGCTGCTCGATGGCATTGTGGTGAAAGTGGACAACCAGATTGTGCTGCAGTCCGACGTGGAAAACATCTACCTGCAGGAAGTGGCCCGCGCCGAAGGCAAGGCCCTGCCGCCCGACCTGAAATGCAAAATTCTGCAAAGCCTAGTGCTGAACAAGCTGATGCTGGCCCGGGCCGAAGTGGACTCCGTGACCGTCACCGACCAGCAGGTAAACGGCGAAGTAGACCGCCGCATGGCGTACTTCATCCAGCAGATTGGTTCCGAGAAGCGCATGGAAGAGCAGTACAACAAGCCCATTAAAACGCTGAAGGATGACTTGCGCCCCCAAATCAAAGACCAGCTCACACAGCAGGAAATGCAGCGCACCATTACGGGCAAAGTAGCCGTGACGCCGCGCGAGGTGGCGCAGTATTTTGCCAAAATCCCGCAAGACAGCCTGCCGTACTTCAGCACCGAAGTGGAAGTGGGTCAGATTATTATTCCAGCCCAAATTAATGAGCAGGCCAAGCAGGCGGCCATTGCCAAGCTCAACGACATTCGGGGCCAGGTGCAGGCCGGGGGCGACTTTGCCACCTTTGCCAAGGAGTTTTCGCAGGACCCTGGTTCGGCCAAAGAGGGCGGCTACCTGGGCGCGTTCAAGCGCGGCGAGCTGGTGCCCGAGTACGAGGCGGCGTCGATGAAGCTGGAGCCGGGGCAGCTGTCGCCGGTGGTGCAGTCGCAGTTCGGCTTCCACCTCATTCAGTTTATTGAGCGCAAAGGCAACACCTACTCCACCCGCCACATCCTGCTCAAGCCGGAAACCGGCACTTCCGACGCCAGTGAAGCAGCCAAGACGCTCACCAAGCTGCGCCGTCAGATTCAGTCGGACAGCATCAGCTTTGCCAAAGCAGCAAAGGACAATTCCTCGGATAAAATCACCGGCGGCAACGGCGGCCTGCTCCAGAACCGCGAGGACGGCGGCACCCGCCTGCCCCTCGACAAGCTGGACCCCGCCATCTTCTTCACCATCGACACCATGAAAGTGGGCAACATCACGCCCCCCATGCCCTACCGCACCGACGACGGCAAAGACGGCATGCGCATCCTGTGGCTGAAGTCGAGCACCGCGCCCCACCAGGCCAACCTGCAGCAGGACTACCAGAAAATTGCCGCCGCGGCCCTCAACGAAAAAAAGAACAAGGCCCTGGATGAGTGGTTCCTGAAAAACCGCGGCTCGGTGTACCTCGAAATCGCGCCCGAATACGCCCAGTGCAAGGTGCTGGACGTGGCCGAGCGCTAGTTGTCAGTTGCTCGTTGTTGGTTGTCGGGACGTGCTCACGGCTGAACTTCGAGTTGAATGTGCCAATAACTGACAACCAACAACTGAGAACCAACTGAGCATGATGAACGACAAAGAAGCCGCCGACGCCCTGGCCGCGTCCTTCCAGAAGCTGCGTCAGGAAATTGGCAAGGTCATCGTGGGGCAAGACGAAGTGGTGCGGCTAGTGCTCACCGCTGTGTTTTCGCAGGGCCACAGCCTGCTCGTAGGCGTGCCGGGCCTGGCCAAAACCCTGCTGATTCAGACCATCGCCGATTCCCTGGATTTGTCGTTCAACCGCATCCAGTTCACCCCCGATTTGATGCCTTCCGACATCGTGGGTTCGGAAACCATGAACCAGCAGCGGGATTTTCACTTCGTGAAAGGGCCCGTTTTCGCTAACATTATTCTGGCGGACGAAATCAACCGCACGCCTCCTAAAACCCAGGCCGCGCTGCTGGAAAGCATGCAGGAATACGCTGTGACGGTGGCCGGGCAGCGCTACGCGCTGGCGCGGCCCTTCTTCGTGCTGGCCACCCAAAACCCCATCGAGCAGGAAGGTACCTACCCCCTGCCCGAAGCGCAACTCGACCGGTTCATGTTCAACATTGAGCTGGGCTACCCCAGCTACGCCGAGGAGCTGGCCATTGTGAAAAACACCACCTCCGACCGCAAGCAGACCGTGAACAAGGTGCTGCATGCCGCCGACATTCAGGCATTTCAGGAACTGGTGCGCCGCGTGCCCGTGGCCGACAACGTGGTGGAATACGCCGTGAGCCTGGTGCACAAAACCCGCCCCGGCACCGAGCGCGCCGCCCCCCGCGCCACCCAGCTGCTGGAGTGGGGCGCCGGCCCGCGCGCCTCGCAGCACCTCATTGTGGGCGCCAAGTGCAACGCCCTGCTCAATGGCAAGTACTCGCCCGACATTGAAGACGTGCGCGCCGTAGCCGTACCCATTCTGCGCCACCGCCTGGTGCGCAACTTCAAGGCCGAGGCTGAAGGCATTGGGGTGGAACAGATTGTGAAAGAGTTATTGTAAAAACGAGTTAATAGAACGTCATGCTGAGCTTGCCGAAGCATCTCTACCGCCGTACTAAATCAAATTACTAGCGCAGTAAAGATGCTTCGCAAGCTCAGCATGACGTTCTTTGTAGCCTCATTGCCCCGATTAAAAATGGAATCCCAGGCCTACTACCAGCAATTTGAGCGCAACGTGCGCATCATCCTCGACGCCCTCGCCGCCGGCCTGGAGCTTCGCACCACGTCGCTCGAAACCAGCTTGCCCATCGAAACCTACGTGCTGTGTGAGGTGCTGAACCAGGGCGCCGGCCAGAACTTCGTGCTCACCACCACCGGGGTGGCGCGCCTGGCCGAGTTCCAGCAGCAGTTTATGCAGCACGAGGGCCAGACCTTGGCGGCCCTGGAGCGGGTGTTGGCCGACAAGCGCGGCACCATGCGCACGCCTGAAGGCCGCGTGCTGGTGAAAGAAATGCTCATCCGTCGGCTGGAGTTTTTCAACGAAGCCGCCCGACAGGTCAACGTCATGCGTACCCAGCAGGCGCTGGGCAGCCCCAGCCAGTACGAAGGCGTTAACAAATAGCCTACTTTCGGCATTTCAGTGTTTCGCAAGGCCGCTCTGTCCAACAGAAGCGGCCTTTCTGTTCACAGCATCTTTGCCAGTGCAAACAAGTCCCTGTTTTGCTAGCATTGCCGCTTGCCCTGTAAGCTCCGCACCCGGTTTTTGTTCATTTGCCTGCCCCATGCTGCCGCGTACTCCACTGCTCACGTCCCGCCTGTGCCTGCGCCCGTACGAGCTGGCTGACGCGCCCGCGTTTTTTGAGTTGATTGACGGCGACCGGGCGCGGTTCCGTACCTCCTTTCCCGACCGGCTGCTGGCCGTGAGCGCCTTGCGTGATGCCACCCACGCCCTGCAGGCGTTTACCGACGACTGGCAATCGGGCCGCTTCTACGTTTTTGGCATATGGCACCGCCTTTCCGCCACCTATCTCGGCGATATCTGCCTGATGCCCCAGACCAAGGGGCAGGCCGAGATTGGGTACTACCTGGCGGCCGCGGCCGAAGGCCAGGGCTTTGCCCGAGAGGCCCTGGCCGCCGTGGTGGGGTTTGGGTTTGGGGCCGTGGGCAGCCAGCGCCTGCTCATTCGCTGCTACACCGACAACGAGCGGGGCCAGGCCGTGGCCCGCTCGGCCGGCTTCCAGTCCGAAGCGCCGCCGAAGCGGAGCATCTGGTTTCGCAACGCCGACAGTGTGGCAAACATCCGGCGCTTCGTACTCACGCGCGCCGAGCACGAAGCGCCGGGCTTGTAGCATTGCCTCCCACGTAGCCAACAGTTCCCGCGCCTACTGGCCCACTCGTACCCGCTTGCCGATGTTGCCCAGCAGCCACTCCTGCCGGAAATTCAGGTACATCGCCAGGGAGTAGTCCAGTATGCGGGCGTTCAGGTCGAACACGGGTTCTACCCGCGCCGTGAGCGAGGCAGCGTCGGATATGCGGATGTCACGCATCAGACGCACCATCACCAGCTGGCGGTTGCGGTCCAGAAAATCCGGGTTCGACACCGTGCGCGAGGCACTTTGGAAGAAATCGCCGCCGAGGGGCGCGATATAGCGTGAGCCCTGCCAGTAGCTCACCATCACGTCGGCAAAGCGGCTTTCGACGGTGGCGTTGAGGTACAGCGCCCGGCCGTACTTAAACGGAAATTGACCGGTGGTGAAAGAGTAGTTCTGAAAACCCAGCACGTAGCCGTTGAAGCGCATGGCCCGTACGTCCTTACCGTTCAGCCGGCGCCGTGCCTCCAGCCCAAAGGCTTCGTTGAACGACGTGCGCAGGGGCCGGTCCAGGGTATCAATCTGCCCGCCGCGGTGGGTGGCCGTGAACTGAAACGGCACTGCTACGTGCCACGGGCTACCGTCGGGGCTGATGCGGTAGCTGCTGCTCACGCCGCCCGCCACCTCTTCCTGGTAGTTGCTGTAGCGGTACTGCTGGCGCTGCCAGTCCACCCACTGGTCCACAAACAGCCGGGTGCCGTTGTAGCGCACCTGAATGCCCTCCTCCAGCGGGTTTAGCATCACCCGCTCAAAATTGAACATCGGCTCAATGTAGTTATGGTGCAGATGCGGCCGGATGTTGCCCAGAATTATCTGCTGCTTGCCCCTGGTCCAGGTGGCCCGGAACGTGGGCCGTACCTGCTGCAGGACCGGGTTGCCGAAATCTTTCCACAGAAACACGCCACCTTCCAGGCGCAGGTCTTTGGTTGGATAATAAACGAGCTGCGGGTTCAGTTGCGTGCCGTAGAGCGTGTAGCCTTCGATAATCTTGTTGAAGTACTCGTTGTCTTTGAAGAACACAAAGGCATGGAGCGAGACGCGCACATCACCCGCTTTCGCCGGTTCTTCGGCCCGAATAGTGGTTGCCGTCGAGTCAATTGCTCCTTCTTCAATCAACGGGTAATCTGATGCGGTGCGGGGTGTCGGGCGCCCCGGCGTGGGGCTCGTAAACGCCCGATTATCCACCTGGGCCCGTGCTTCTCCTACTGTAATTAGCACAGCCACAAGGGCAACTAAAATTCTTAGATAATTCCTCATATATTTCCGCATTCAACGGCACGAAACCGCCGGGCACTGTGTTAGAAAAAGCCGTCTCAAGAGAGGCTATTCAGCGTCTTAATCCAAGAATAGATTTATCTGATTGTGCTGGCCCAAAACCCTTAACTTTACCAAACCTAATCCCTTTTTCATAATTACCCCCCATGGCACTAGCTACTAAAGCGGCCCCAAAAGCCGAAAGAGTCGAAAAGGCTGAAGTCAACACCGCCGCCGAAAAAATGAAGGCCCTGCAGCTCACGCTGGACAAGCTGGACAAGGCCTATGGTAAAGGCACCGTGATGAAGCTCAGCGACAACAAAGTTGGCGACATTCCGAGCATCAGCACTGGTTCGCTCTCGCTCGACATTGCCCTGGGCATTGGCGGGGTGCCCCGTGGCCGCGTGGTGGAAATCTACGGCCCGGAATCGTCGGGCAAGACCACCCTGACCATGCACATGATTGCCGAAGCGCAGAAGAAAGGCGGCATGGCCGCGTTCATCGACGCCGAGCACGCCTTCGACAAATCCTACGCCGAGAAGCTCGGCATCGACACCACCAACCTGCTCATCGCCCAGCCCGACAACGGCGAGCAAGCTCTCGAAATCGCCGACCAGCTGATTTCCTCGGGTGCGATTGACATCATCGTCATCGACTCCGTGGCGGCGCTGGTTCCCAAAGGCGAACTGGAAGGTGACATGGGCGACTCGAAAGTGGGCCTGCACGCCCGCCTCATGAGCCAGGCCCTGCGCAAGCTCACCGGCACCATCAACAAAACGGGCTGCTGCTGCGTGTTCATCAACCAGCTCCGGGAGAAAATCGGCGTGATGTTCGGCTCGCCCGAAACTACCACCGGTGGTAACGCCCTGAAATTCTACGCTTCGGTGCGCCTCGACATCCGTCGTATCGGCCAAATCAAGGAAGATAAGGACAATGTGACCGGCAACCGTACCAAGGTGAAGGTGGTGAAAAACAAAGTGGCGCCTCCTTTCAAAGTGGTCGAGTTTGACATCATCTACGGCCAGGGCATTTCCAAAGTCGGTGAGATTGTCGACCTGGGCGTCGACATGGGCATCATCGGCAAGTCGGGCTCGTGGTTCAACTACGGCGAAACCAAAATCGGCCAGGGCCGCGAAGCCGTGAAGACGCTGCTGCTCGACAACCCCGAGCTGGCGGCCGAAATCGAGAAGAAAATCCGCGACATGGCCAAGGGCGACGTGGACGTAATTCCCGTGGACCTGACCATCGTGGAAGACGGCGAAGACACGCTGTAATTTCAGTTAAGAGTTATAAGTTGAGAGTGAAAGCCATTTTTTTTCACTCTCAACTTATAACTCTTAACTTTTCAAAGATAAGCCCGCCGCAATCCGCAGCGGGCTTTTTTGCGTCTGTATCTTTACCAAAGCCGACGCTGGCACTCTGTTTGTCTAGCGTCGCGTTAGCTTGTCATTTATTACTGGTTATGAATCGCCGCTGGCTTTTGTTTGCTCCTTTTGTCGTGTTGTTGTCCGCTGCCACCCAGCGCGCCATCGGCTCCGGCGACCCCGTGCGGAGCATTCCGCAGTCCAGCTTTGGGCGCGGCGAAGTCATTCAGTACACCGTTCACTACGGGCTCATCAACGGTGGCGAGGCCACCGTGGAAACCGCCGGCAGCCTGGAGCGTGTAAACGACCGGCCCTGCTACAAGGCCACCGTGAGCGGGCGCACCACCGGCTCGTTCGACTTTTTCCTGCGCATCCGCGACCAGTGGCGGGCCTACATCGACACGACCAGCATCCTGCCCCTGCGCTCCCATCGGGACATTGCCGAGAAAAATTACCGCAAGCGAGAAACCGTGAACTACGACCACATCAACGACGTGGCCGATGTGCAGGACAACAGCAAAGACAAACCCCGGCGCAAAACCGTGAAGATTGCCAACAACACCCTGGAGCTGGTGAGTGGGTTCTATTACCTGCGCACCTTCAACTTCGACCGCATGCGGGTGGGCGAGGTCATCAAAGTACCGGGCTACCTCGACGGCGACAACTTTATGCTGGAAGTAACCTACAAGGGCCGGGAAATTGTGGAAACCAAGGCCGGCGATGTGCGGGCCTTCAAGCTGGTGCCTAAGATGCCAAGCAACAAGCTGTTCCGGGGCGAAAACGCCATTTCGGTGTACCTCTCCGACGACCGCAACAAGATTCCGGTGCTGTTCCAGGCCGAGATGTTTGTGGGCACGGTGAAGGTGGACATGGTGAAATACCAGGGCCTGAAGTCGCGGCTGAACATAGTGAGCAGGGCAAATTAGCCCGGGCGGACCGTGGTCACACAATCGTAACATGGGCCCGTCGGGCAAAGCGGTACTTTTGCAGCGGAAATCCTTCGCTTCACTTAAGCCCCTCCGCCGTGACTGCTCCCCAATCGCCCGTGTACAAGATTCTTGTGGTCGACGACGACCCGGACATCGTGGAGCTGCTGGAGTTTAACCTGAAGAAAGAAGGCTACCAGACCGCCTCGGCCAGCGACGGCCGCAAGGCCCTGGACGTAGCCGCCGAGTTTAACCCCGACATCATCTTGCTCGACGTGATGATGCCCAACCTCGACGGCATCGCCGCCTGCCGCCGCCTGCGCGAGCAGCCCAAGTTCAAGGACACGTACATCTTGTTTCTCACGGCCCGTGCCGAAGAATTTTCGGAAGTAGCAGCCTTTGAGGCCGGGGCCGACGACTTCATTGCCAAGCCCATCAAGCCGCGGGCTTTGCTGGGCCGTCTGGCGGCCGTGAAGCGCCGCGACCAAGACCCCCACGCCGCCGTGGACGCCATCGACATCAACGGCCTGCGCATTGACCGCACCGGCTTTGCCGTGTACCAGGACGGCAAAAAAATCACCTTGCCCAAGAAGGAATTTGAGCTATTGGCCTTCCTTGCAGCCTCGCCCCACAAGGTGTTCAACCGCGACGAGCTGCTCCAGAACATCTGGGGCAACGACGTGTTTGTGCTGGCCCGCACCGTGGACGTGCACGTGCGCAAAGTGCGCGAGAAAGTGGGCGACCACCACATCCAGACCATCAAGGGCGTGGGCTACAAGTTCAACGCGGACTGATACCCACCAACCAAGAGGAACGTCATGCAGAGCGCAGCGAAGCATCTTGCCCGCAACTGGTAATCATTTACTATTGCACGCAAGATGCTTCGCTGCGCTCTGCATGACGTTCTTTCCTTACTAACTACTCGCCGCATCAATGAATCTCTCCTCTCGCACCATTGCCGTGCTCATTGCGCTGTTGGTGGCGGGCGTGCTCACCGCTTACGCGCACATCGGCCCCGGCTTGCCCTTTCGCGAGGCTTTCTTGGCGGCGGGTGTCACGGTGGCGGCCTGCTTTCTGTTGGTGTACCTGTCGTTTGAGGCCCTGATTTTTAGGGAAATAAACGGTATCTACGCCGGCCTAGAACACATCAAGCGCAAGGAGTTCAAGCGGCTCAGCAGCAAATTCCTGTTTCGACCCGAGCCGGTGAAGCGGGTGCGCGACGAGATTCTGCTCATGGCCGAGCGCCGCCAGCAGGAAATCGACGAGCTGGTGCGCCTCCAGGCGTTACGCCGCGAGTTCCTGGCCGATGTATCGCACGAACTGAAGACGCCGCTTTTCGCCGCCCAGGGCTTTGTGCACACCATTTTGGACGACGAGGAGGGCGGCATCGACCCGGCTACCCGCCGCAAATTTCTGGGCAAAGCCGCCGCCAGCCTCGACACGCTCGACGCCTTGGTGCAGGACCTGGTCACCATTGCCCAGCTGGAGAAAGGCGTGGTCCGCATGCGCCGCCAGCGCTTCGATTTGGTGGTGCTGGTGCTCGAAATCTTTGAGCTTCTGGAGCAGCAGGCGGCCCAGCGGGGCACCGTGCTTGAGCTATTTCCGCCCAGCCTGGCAGGTACCAGCTTGCTGGTGGTGGCCGACCGCAACCGCATTCGTCAGGTACTGGTGAACTTGGTTGATAACGCTATCAAGTACGGCCGGGAGCAAGGCCGTGTAGTGGTGGCGTTGGTGGAAGGCAGCCGTGCCGTGCGCATTGCCGTGCGCGACGACGGGGCCGGCATCGCGCCCGAGCACCAGGGCCGGATTTTTGAGCGGTTCTACCGCATTGATAAAAGCCGCTCCCGCGACTCGGGCGGTTCGGGCCTGGGCCTGGCCATCAGCAAGCACATCGTGGAGGCGCACAAATCCAGCATTCGGGTCAAGAGCACCGTGGGCGAAGGCACCACCCTGGAGTTCAAGCTCAGCAAGCCCAAGGCGAAGTAGGCCGGGTAGCCGCTGCCGCTCGGCGGGGCCTTGCGCCCACCATTCACCATTCCCGACTGGAAATCAGGGGCAGTCGTTTCACGTCGCCGTACCTTTGGGCTTCCGTATGAAGCTCCCCAATTTTTCCGACCTCGTTATTTTCGAGAACGACGACTACCTCGTTGTGAACAAGCCCCCGTTTCTGGCCACGCTCGACGAGCGGGTGGGCGGCGCGCCCAACATGCTGCGCCTGGCCCGCCAGCACTACGACGATATTCAGGCTGCTCACCGCCTCGACCGCGAAACCAGCGGCGCCCTGGCCTTCGCCAAAACGCCTGAAGCCTACCGCCACCTCGCCATGCAGTTTGAGAACCGCGAGGTGAAGAAGCAGTACCACGCCGTGGCGTGGGGCACCCCGCACTTCGACAAACAGGTGGTGGACCGCAGCATCGAAAACACCACTCGCGGCAAAGCCCGCCTGGCCTACAAAGGCAAGGCGGCCGAAACGCACTTCACCACCCTCGAAAACTTCACCCGGCACTCGCTCATTCTCTGCGAGCCCATCACGGGCCGCATGCACCAGATTCGCCTGCACCTGATGTACCTGCAGGCCCCCATCGTGGGCGACACGTTATATGGCGGAGAGGACTTTTTCCTGTCTTCGCTGAAGAAGAAATTCAACATGAAAGCCGGCGAAGAGGAGCAGCCGTTCATCAAGCGCTTTGCCCTGCACGCCATGCGGCTGCAGTTCACCGGGTTGCAGGGAGAGGAAATCAGCGTAGAAGCGCCCTACCCCAAAGACTTCCGGGTACTGGTCGATGCCCTGCGACAAAACCGATAGGGACATCTATGCCACTGCTTCAGTTGCTAGCTTCCCCAAAGCATCTCTTTCGCTTAACTCGCTTTTGGGAAGAGGCGGCCTTTTGGCTGCTGCTATTGCTGCACTTGGGGCCAATCTGGGCAAGCCACTATTTTCTAACCGCCGATGGACCCGCACACCTATACAATGCGATGCTGCTCAAAACCCTGTGGTTGGACCCCGGTAGCAGGTGGCACCAACTATTGGTGCTTAATATCAATCCGGAGCCCAACTATCTAAGCCATATACTGCTGGTTGGGCTGCTCACCATATTCCCGCCCTGGCTAGCTGAGAAAGTTATTCTTACCCTCTACGTCGTAGGGTTTCCGCTCGCCCTGCGCTATCTCTTACGCGCAGGCAGACCAGGGACCGATTGGCTAGCTGTGCTTGGGTTTCCCCTAATCTATAGCGCACTATTTGTATGGGGGTTCTACAACTTTTGCTTGAGCTTGGTCTTGCTATTGCTAGTGCTGGGCTACTGGCAGCGCTGGACCTGCAACGGCAAAAACAGCGGCATTTGGGGATTGGCTGGGCTGATTATACTACTATACGCAGCCAACCCACTCACTTATTTAGTTTCTGGCTTATTGCTGGGCTTGCTAGCAATTTTTCAAAGCCCCACCAAAGCGGGATTTGCTGCATTTCTGCGCAGAACCGGCTGGTTGTTGCTGGCTTACTTGCCCACCTTGCCACTGCTGGGGTGGTATTTCTGGCAGAAAGGCACGGCTACTAGTGCCCCAGCGCAGCATTACGGTGAAAACTTTGCGGACTGGCTGCATCTGGAACCCCTTGCCTACTTCGGCTCAGCCGAGGGCACTTACCGGTGGCTCGTAGCTGGCCTTATTCTTTTGGCATTGGCAGGTGCAAGCTGGCAGTTGCTACGGCGGCAGGTACAGCTTAAGGCCGTGTTGCCGTGGGCCACGGGCACGCTGCTCCTGCTGCTGGCCTACATTATTCTGCCCGATGCCATTTCTGGTGGCAGCATCATCCGGCCGCGTTGGGGCCTGCTGAGCTACCTGACTATACTGGTCGCTCTAGGTGCCTTGCCTTGGATGCCGCGGCTACGGCTATTTCTGCTCGGTGCCGGTACTATTATAGCCATTATATTTCTGGGATTTCGCTTTCAGAAGTTTGCCTCCTTGCAAAACGGACTGGCTGAATATCGCTCTGTGTCTCCTTATCTGACGCCTGGCACCACCTTGCTGCCCCTTACCTACGCTCAGGTAACCCGCATGCCCAATGGCCAAGACGTAAAAACCTACATTAGTATTTTCTCGCACGCCGCAAGCTACCTGTGTATTGAAAAAGATGTATTTAACTACGACAACTACGAAGCCAACACCGAGTATTTCCCGCTCACGTGGCGGCCTGGCTGTGCTCCGCTACTTGAGGCTGAGCAGCTGCCGGCGCGCCTAGCGCCATTTCTCTATCAACCCCACCACGCGCCCACCTACCTCTTGCTTTGGGGCCGACAGGCAGCTCCTGCAGCTAGCACTACCAACGCCCGTCAGATTGCCAACTACATCAACCATTTTGGTTATGTGCTTCGTTTTCGCTCAGCTTCTGGCCTGCTCGAATTATACCAACGCCCGTTCTAAACATCTTTTTGCTTCACGTTCAGACAAAAACTACTCGCGGCCACTTGTCTATTTCCCCATAAATCAGTACCTTTGTGTCCGTTTTTCCCGAAGCCGTAAGGGCTTCGAACTCTTATTCAATAGTTTAGCATACCTTTTTTTCGACTCATGGACCACCTGAGCTTCAAGACGACCCACGTCAATAAGGCCAACGCCCAGAAGAGCTGGGTTATCGTAGACGCCAGCGTAGCCCCGCTGGGCCGCGTTTGCTCGCAGATTGCCAACATTCTGCGTGGCAAGCACAAGCCTTCGTTTACGCCCAACTCGGACTGCGGTGACAACGTCATCGTGCTCAACGCCGACAACCTGCGCGTAACGGGCAAAAAAATGACCGAAAAGGTCTACATCACCCACTCGGGCTACCCCGGCGGCCAGAAGCGTCGCACCGTACGCGAGCAGATGGACCGCGACTCGCGTCGCGTAATTGAGCACGCCGTGAAAGGCATGCTGCAGGGCAACAAGTTGGGTTCGGCTCAGTACCGCAACCTGTACGTGTACGCTGGCATGGAGCACCCGCACGAGGCGCAGCAGCCCGTTGCTATTGAACTAAAAAACCTGTAAGAACTTGTAGCACATGCTTTAGCTTGTGCATACAGGAATTTACGTTTCTAATCCGGCACAAGCTAAAGCATGTGCTACAATTCACAAATTTTTCCACTAATGGCAATTACCAACACCTCTGGTAGAAGAAAAACCTCGGTGGCCCGCATTTACATGCAGGCCGGGCAAGGGAATATCACTATCAATGACCGGGACATGAAGGCGTATTTCAGCAACGAGTTGCTGGAGAACGTGGTCAACCAGCCCCTGGCAATTCTTGAGCAAGTCGGCCAGTACGACATCAAGGTGAACGTGAAAGGCGGCGGCATTTCGGCCCAGGCCGAGGCTATCCGCCTGGCAATCACCAAGGCGCTCGTAAGCGACAACGAAGAAACCCGTCCTGCTTTGAAGAAGGAAGGCTTCCTCACCCGCGACCCGCGCATGGTGGAACGCAAGAAATTCGGCAAGCGCAAGGCTCGTCGCTCGTTCCAGTTCTCGAAACGCTAAAACCAGGAGGATACTATCATGGCTCAGACGACTTATAAGGACCTGCTCGACGCAGGTGCCCACTTTGGTCACCTCACCCGCAAGTGGGACCCCAAAATGGCGCCGTACATCTTCATGGAGAAGAACGGCATCCACATCATTGACCTCAACAAGACGCTGGTTTCGTTGGATTACGCTGCCACTGCTATTCGCAACATCGCGAAGAGCGGCCGCAAAATCATGTTCGTAGCCACCAAAAAGCAGGCCCAGGAAATCGTAACCACCGAAGCCGAACGCTTGAAGATGCCTTTCGTTACCGACCGGTGGTTGGGTGGCATGCTCACCAACTTCGCCACGGTTCGCAAGAGCCTGAAGAAGATGTCCACCATCGACAAGATGGTGAAAGAGAACACGGCCTACGCCGCGCTCGCCAAGCGGGAGAAGCTGATGATGACGCGTGAGCGCGCCAAGCTGGACCGGGTACTCGGCGGTATCGCCGACCTTGGCCGCCTGCCGGCTGCGTTGTTCGTTATCGACGTGAAGCGCGAGCACATCGCCGTGAAAGAAGCCCACAAATTGGGTATCCCGGTGTTTGCTATCTGCGACACGAACTCGAACCCCGAATTGGTACAATTCCCGATTCCTGCCAACGACGACGCCTCGAAGTCCATTCAGCTCATCGTGAGCGTAATCGGTAAGGCCATCGAAGACGGTCTGTCGGAGCGCAAAGTTGACAAAGAAGACGCCGACCGCAAGGAAGCCGACGAGGCTGCTATTGCTGAAAAAACGGCTGCTGACGAAGAATAGTCCCTTCTTAGCTCTTTGAAAAGAGGGAACCTTGTAGGAACGTGTCTTGGCGCGTTCGGCGCAGGGTTCCCTCTTTTTCTAAGGGTGTTTCCCTGCTTTTGAACCCTAACGATTGAACGCGCCAAGGCGCGTTCCTACATTTAAACCTTTTAAACCCAACATCTAATGGCCGCTATTACCGCCGCAGACGTAAATAAGCTCCGCACCATGACCGGTGCCGGCATGATGGATTGCAAAAAAGCCCTGGTGGAAGCCGATGGCGACTTCGAAGCCGCCCGCGACATCCTGCGCAAGCACGGCCAGAAAATCGCGGACAAGCGCGCCGAAAACGAAACCTCGGAAGGCCTCGTGCTGGTGAGCGTGAGCGAAGACGGTACCAAAGGCAAATTGGTAGCCCTGGCCTGCGAAACCGAATCGGTAGCCAAAGTGGCCAACTTCCGCGAGTTGGCCCAGCAAATCCTGGACACGGCCGTGCGTATTGACGCCGGCACGAAAGAGGACATCCTGGCTGCTACGGCTTCGGACGGCACCAGCATTCAGGAGCACGTGACCGACCTGATGGGCAAAATCGGTGAGAAGCTGGAGGTAATTTACGCCACGCTGACCGCTGAGAAAGTGGCTTCCTACATCCACTCCGACAACAAAAAGGCGGTACTCGTGGGCCTGAAGAACGTGGGCGACGCTGACGCTGCTGCCGTGGGCCGCGACGTAGCCATGCAAATTGTGGCCATGAAGCCCATTGCCGTTGATAAGGAAGGGGTGGACGCTTCCATTGCTGAGCGTGAAATCGAAGTGGGCAAGGAGCAGGCGCGCGCCGAAGGCAAGCCCGAGGCGATGCTGGAGAAAATTGCCCAGGGCAAGCTCAACAAGTTCTACAAGGACAACACCCTGCTGAACCAGGAATTCGTGAAAGACAACTCGATGACCATCGCCCAGCTGCTCGACAGCAAGTCGAAAGGCATGACGGTTTCGGACTTTAAGCGGGTGGCTATCGGCGCTTAATTGCGGCTTTTAGCTAAATTGAAAGCCCCGCTGGCATTGTGCCAGCGGGGCTTTTTTTATTTAAATTGCGATATGGATGGATTACGCAAAGCAGCTTATCGAGGAATTTTATACAATTTCCTTCTAAATATTCGCACCATCCCCACTCCTTTAACAGATGATAAGCGAGCTATTGTTATTGGCAAATTTGCTGGACCAATTGCTTACCAGTTGCATAATCTAGCACTGGCCTCAGTTAATGATTTTGTTGAATTCCAAGAAGCGCACTTCTGGGATTCAATTAATGTATTCAACAAAAACAACCCTGACACTCAAATCACGCACTTGCGCGTTCAATTTGAGCGCGACCTACTTGCTTCTTAACTGCCAGGCCCGCACCCGCGCCTGGGCGTTCTCGCGCAGGTTCAGGTAGAAGAGGCCGTAGTCGACGATGTGAAAGGAATGGCGCAGGATGAACTCGCCGGGGAGCAGGAAGCGCGGGTAGCCGCCGGGCTTGGGCGGCGTAATCCAGAGCAGGCCGTCGTGGATTTTGGCATCAGTCACCTGCGGGTCGATGCGCTTGAAGCGCTGGCTGACGCCGCCGCGGTTAAGGCTGGCGGGCGCCCGGAGCGTGTCCTGCGTCCAGGTGAGGGGGTTGGTGACGGCGACGCGGCTGAAGGGCGGGAATTCGTTGCCGGTTGTCACGGAATTGTACGCCACGAAGCAGCCGGTTTCGAGCGAATCCCGACAGGGCATAATGGTCTTGTACTCGCGGGGCCGCACTTTGAAACCGATGAGGTAGGCGGCCACGAGCCGACGGCGCAGCTTGGGGTCGTTATCAAAAAACTCGTGCAGGAGGCGCGTGGCGTGGTCGGTGCCTTGGCTGTGGCCGGCAATGATGATGGGGCGGCCCTGGTTGTGGTGCGTGAGATAATACTGAAAGGCCTGACGCACATCGGTATACGCGAGGTTCAGCGCCCGACGGCTGTTGCCCTCGGCGGTAGAGTCGAAGAAGGAATAAAGCGTGGCCTGCCGGTAGCGCGGCGCGTAAATGCGCGCGGCGGCATTGAACACGCTGGCCTGCTTGCGAATGGTGCTGCGGTCGGTAAAGCGGTTGAGGCGGCAGTTGCCCACGTCGGCGTTCCAGGACGAGCGCCAGAAAAAGGTGGTGGGGTGAACGAAAAATACATCGGCCTCGGCCGTAGCCTGCTGGTCGCGGAGGGTGGTTTGCGCGGGTACGGCGTGGGAGGAATCCTGGCGGGTGGGCAGAGCGGCCCAGTTGCGGCCGTCGGCGTAGTCGGGGGCCGGGGCGGGGCGGTAGTGGGCGAAATCGTGCGGCGGCTTGAGCAGGTTGAGGCAGCTAGTGAGTGGCAGCAATGCTGCCAGCGCGGCCCAAACAATTAACCTCACCCCTGCCGGGCCCCTGCCGGGCGTGGCCCCTTTCGCGCGGAGATGGGAAGTCTGATGATTTTCAAGGAAATTTCTCATGTATTGAGTTGGCGGCAATTATACTTCACCACTGACCGATGGCCAGTGCTTCAGCTCGCGGGGGGTGCCGTCGGGGTTGTAGAGCAGGCTTAGGGGTTCGGCGGGTTTTTGGACCACATCGGCCAGGGTGATGTTCCAGCGCTGCCACATTTCGGCCAAGGCCTGGGTGTAAGCGGAGTTTTCCCAAGGGTTGAAAATGGCTCCGGTCACGTCGTCAATCAGGGCGTCGAACACCAGCGTGGTATCGCCGGGGCGGGGCGTGCGCGGGTAAATATCGGGCACCACGTGTAGCAGGTGGGCGGCATAGTACACGCGCGCCTTGAATTCGGCAATCTGCACGGGGTGCAGGGGGCGCTGGGCGTCTGCATAAACTTTGCTCATGGCTTGGCCAATCAGGCCAATATCAACCAGGCAGGCCACCAGCACGGTTTTATCGAGCTTAATACTAAATACAAGCGTGTTCAGGTCGTCGTCGTACTCAAACGGCGTGACGTCTTCAGCCGGGTCGGCTTCGAGCACGAACACTGAGCCGGGCACAAAATCCGCGTACTCGGTAGGCACGCGCAGACCCTGCAGCAACTGAAAAAACGCCTGAAACCGGCGTACCAAAGCCGCGTTTTCGGCCAAAGGGTACTTGGGCTTTATAAGGGGCTCAAACTCGTTGAGCAGCTCCGTGATGAAGACGCCGTAGAACATCTTGCCCATCCACAGAAACAGGGTGTCGTCGCCGAGCGCCCGCAGGGCTTCGGCGCCCTCGCGCGAGGCGGCTTCTACCCGGCTCTCCAGCTCTGCTACGCGCTGACGGGCCGCGGGACTGGCTGGCAATTGCAGCTCGCGGAGCAGCACCGTGCGCTGGTCCAGGAGCTGCATGGGCCGCTCAGAAATGCCGTAGCGGGCTTGCAGCCACTCGGCAAAAACGGGAATTGTTTCCTTGGGGCCAACGGACTGGCCGCTGAGAAAGCAGGTACTGGGGCCAAACTGCATGCCGTCGAAGGGGTCGTAGGGCAGCAGGTGGGTGGGAGAAAGCTGGGGCATAAAAAAGTAGCGCGAACGTTGGGGCTCAGGCGGCCGAATAGCCATCGGACTACTCCGACAGCCGCGGCGGCCCGAACCGCAAAGTTCGCGCTACAAACGGGGACTGGGCCGAACGGGCGCTAGCGCGAGAGCGACGAGCCTGCTTTGATGAGCAGCTTGCTCAGGTTGGTGAGCGGGGCGCTGTAGTCGCCGTTGGCTTCTTCGGCTACTTTGGCGGTTTCGGCGCCGAGGGTAGCCAGCACTTCGGCAATGTCGTGGGCCGGGCTTTTGGGGTCGGCCAGCAACTGGTTGAGCTGCTGGAGGCCTTGCTTGATTTTGGCCAGCCCGGCGCGGTCGGTCGAAGCCAGCACGGCCTCCCATCGCTCAATCTCGACGCGCCCCTGAGGCCCGGAATTGGTGGGCGTGCTGGCCGACAGGAACGTGAGGGTGTCGTCGAGCAGAGCCGAGTTCTGCTGGTCGGTCACGGTAATGGGCACCTCGGGAGTGGCGGGCGTTTGCGGGGTGGAGGCGAGGGAATCCATAGGAATGCGGAGTAGGAAAGAAATGTAAGGGATATACTAGCGCCGAGACTAAAAAGTTAGCGTGCTCCCTTCGGAACTGGCCCCGGCGGCGGACGGCGGGTAAACCGGGTTACCTTTCGCCGGCTGATTCTATTAAGATTATCATTCCATTGTATTCAGCACCACCCATGAAAACCTCCCTGAAAGCCCTGTTGGCTATCGCCGTATCCCTGAGTGCCAGCGCCTGCACCGAAACCGAACAGCGCAACACCGAAGCCACCGCCGATGCGGCCGGTGACCGCACCGAAGCCGCCCTGGACCGGGCCGCAACCAAAATGGACTCGGCCGGCGAAAAAGCCGAGGCCAAGCTGGAGGCCGCGGGCAACAAGCTGGAAGCGAAAATGAAAGCCGCTGGCGAGAAGCTGGAAGCCGCCGGCAACAAGCTGGAGGCCAAAACCGAAGCCATGGGCGATGCCATTGAACGCTCGGCCTCCCAAACCAAAGAGAACGTGAAAGAGGCCAACCGCAAGTAGCGCCCGCTGACGCCTTGGCAGTAGGTTTAGTTCAACAGTAATTTGTTGTCAATTGCTTGTTGTCAGTTCTCAGGCAGGAGTAACTGTAGCTAAAAGGCCGTCATGCTCATCTGGCATCCAATTGCGAAGCGTCTTATCATCGGTGAGCGACTGGTTCTACCAAGATAAGATGCCTCCTTCGTCAGCATGACAGGCGCTAGAGCTGCGCCACGTCCAGCAGCACCTCGTAGTAGGGCTGGCCGAGCATACGCGCCCGTAGCCACGAGTAGAAGCTCATGGCCTGCAGGTCTTCGCGCTCCGAAGGCAGGAAGGCCGGAAGTTCCTCCACGCGGGCGCCAAAGGCCGGGTGGAGCGCACTGGCGGGGTCGGTGAAGATGTCACGGACCAACGCCAGATAGCTCAGCACGAAGTGGTAGGGGCCGCCGCGTTGGACGGCTTCGGCCAGGTTGGCGGGCGGGCCGTCGGTGGGGAAACGTTCCAGCAGGCTGCGCTCGATGGCCTTGAGCCGCGCCAGGGCCAGGTCGTGGTGGCCCATTTCGAACTGAATGAGCATTTCGCCCATGTTTTTTTTCAGCAGCCATTCCAGGCCGAGGTGTTCTTCCAGCCAGTGGTCGGTGCGGCCGAGGCGCAGCAGAGTGTGGTTGGCTTTGCTGAAATTGCCTTCGGCGAAGTAGTGAAACACCAGCTGCAGCCGACCAGTGAGCTCCTCCAATATGGGCATGGCCGCAGCGGCTTTCAGCTCCTGCTCCAGCAAGGCAATGCTCTCGGCGTTGCGCCGCAGAAAGGCCAGGTTGGCCGCCAACAGAAACGTGAACCGGGGTCCGAATTCGGCAAATTTGCGGTTGGTGGCGCCTTGCAGCAGCGCCCGCCCCTGTTCCAGATACGCCACCGACTGCGCAAAATGCCGGGACCGGTACAGCGCGTGCGCCAGCATGTAAAGCAGTCGCAGCTGGTAGTTGCGCTGCGCGGGCGCAAAGCCGTGGCGCCGCTCCATGAGGCGGTAGCAGCGCTCAATGAACACCGCAAACGAGGCAAAATCCCGGCGCACCAGCATGGCACTGCGGGCAATGGACATGAGCCGACACAGCAACGACGGCGACCGGGCAAAGGCTTCCTGCAAGTCGTACTCCACCAGAATGCTGTGCATCAGGGCATCGAGCGGGGCGCCGGCGCGGCCTTGGCGGCGGGCTTCGCTCAGGCGCTGGCGCAGCAGGCTGTCGGCAATGTTGGCGCGCTCCTCCTCGTCGGCGGCTTTTTTGTTGAGGTGGCGCCGGGCAATGATTTCGGCCAGCGGCTCGGCGTGCGGGGAGTTGGCGTACTGAATCTGCAGGTTGTACACCGCGTTCAGGGGCTCGTACTGCTCGTTGTCGTGCGCCAGTTTTTCGGCCTTGCGCAGCGTGTTCCACGCCAGCCGCGGAATACCGGCTTCGAAGAGGTACTGCGCCAGCGTGAGCTGCCCGCGCACCGAAGCGGCGGCGGTGGTATCGAGCTGGCGCTGGCGCAGCAGCAGGTAGTCGGTGAGGTGGCGGAGCAGGCGCTTGCGCAGGGCGTAGTAAGCCACGGCGTTGGGCTCGTCGGGGTAGAGCCGGGCAATGAGCTGCGGGCTGGTGAGCTCCTTGGCCTGCACCAGCAGCTCGTAGAGGCGCGAGTCCTGCCGGCCGGCGGTTTTGCGGCGCTGGCGCTGGATAAACACCCCGAAGTCGCGCCGCTCGTCGGGGGCCAGGGTTAAGAGCGTTGTGCGCAGGTCGTCCATGGCAGCAAATTACGCTGCCGGCACGAGCTTGTCCACCTTATTTGTGCAACAGGCGCCGGGGCTGCCGGCGCGCCGGCCGGCAAAAAAGACGCTCCAGCACCTCTGAAGGCACATGGGCCGGCGCGCTTATCCGCATCCAGCGAAAGCACCGGGCGGCGGCAACGGGTTACCTTTCGGCAAACCCGCGATTAAGGTGGATTATTTTCCACACCTTCTTTCCCCATATCATGAAATTCTCCTTCAAAACCCTCCTCGTTGTTGCTGCTTTCGGTGCCTTTGCCACCACTTCCTGCTCCGAGCAAAAGACCGAAGCGGCTGGCAACGCGGTAGAAAACGCGGCCGACAACACCGGTGCTGCCATGGAAGGCGCGGTAGACAGCGCCAAAGCCGATATGGCCCGCGAGCCCGGCGACACGGCCGTTGTTAGTGACCGGCCCGCCAACGGCGTGATTGAGCAAATCCCCGCTACTCCTCAGAAGTAAGGCTTTTCTGCCTCTTTTGCCACAGCCCCGCCACATCCTGGCGGGGCTTTTTGCTTGAATACAAAAAAAGTAGCGCCTCCACAGCCGTACTGGCAAACCCTGTACCGCTCATGCCGTACAAGCCTCACCTTTCCACATTTCCACCCTTTGTGCCATGGATATCAATCAGAATAACATCAACGACCAAACCGAGCTCAAGGCCCGCGGCAACTGGAACGAGCTCAAAGGCGAAGCCAAGCAGAAGTGGGGCAACCTGACCGACGACGACCTTACCTACGAAGACGGCAAGCAAGACGAATGGTACGGCCGCCTGCAGGAGAAAACCGGTCACGCAGTCGAAGACATCAAGAGCTGGTTCAACCGGACGTTCTAATCCGCCACAACCCCGGTGAGGGACCGCGCCTTCCAATCCACACGCAGCACCTCATCACAAAAAACCCCTTCTGGCAGCAGAGGGGGTTTTTTAATGGACGCTATTTCCGGGGCCCTACTCATCCGGCGCAGGGTTTTACGCTCTCCGGCTGCCAATAATCCTTGCCGTCCGGTTTTAACCTTCGCCCTGTGGTATCCCGTATGGAACCATCTACTTCACTTCAACCCGCGTTGCTATGTCTGCTGCCAGCACCCTGCTTTCCGCTGTTCCCAAATCGCCCGCGTCGGGCATAAAAACCATGGCCCGGCTGGGTTTTGCCGCCATCGGCGTGGTGTACCTGCTCATGGGCGTGTTGGCGCTGCTGGCCGTGACGGGCCTGGGCAGCGGGGCCCGCGCCGACAAAAAAGAGGCCGTGCAGCACCTGCAGGACCTGCCGGCCGGCAACGTCCTGCTGGGCTTCATTGCCTTCGGGCTGCTGGGCTACATCATCTGGCGGTTCACGCAAGCCATTCGCGACACCGAGAGCAAGGGCCACGGTGCCAAGGGTATAGCCCGTCGCCTTTGGTTTGCAGCCAGTGGCTTATTCTACAGCGGCTTGGCCCTCTACGCCGGGCGCCTGGCTCTCAACAGCCGCGCCGACCAAGGCGGCAATACCTCCCAAAGCCTCACCGCCAAGGTGCTCGGCTGGCCCGGCGGCGACTGGCTGATTCTGCTGATTGGCCTCGTGGTCATTGGCATCGCCGTCTACCAGGTATACCGCGCCTACTCGGGCCAGTTTCAAAAGGACGTGAACGCCAGCTGCCTGCCGGCCTCCCAGCAAAACATCGTGTACCGGACCGGGCAGATTGGCTACACGGCGCGCGGCATTGTGCTGGGCATCATCGGCTACTTCCTGGTGCAAGCCGGGCGGCAGTCGCGGGCGGGCGCCGTGGGCGACACCGGTGAAGCCTTCGACTTTCTGGCCGCCATGAGCCCGGCCGTGCTGGGCACGGTGGCCGCCGGGCTAGTAGCCTACGGCATTCACATGCTGGTGCAGGCCAAGTACCCGGTGCTGCGCGGCATTTAGGCTGGTTTACAGCGCCACGGTCTCGGCCACGTAGTCGGCCAGGTACTGGTAGCGCGGAGTGAGCGCGCCGTTTTTGGCGATGGTGGCGCGCGCAATTACGCCGTCGTCGTCGTGGCCCGCCAGGTGCGGCAGCACGTTGTCGATTAGCTGCCGGCCGAAGTCGCGGCTGGCGTTGCGGGGCAGCTCGCAGGGCAGGTTGTCCACGGCCATCACCGTAATATTTTCGGGCCGCGCGTAAGCTAGCTCCAGCTCCCCGGTCTGGGGGTTGTAGTCGAAGGCCGGGTCGGCGATGGTACTGGCGCGCTTGGTGGTGGGCACCGAGCCGTCCACGTCGCAGGTCACATCGGCAACGGTGTTGATGCGGAAATTCGGGCGCTGCGTGTCGGCTTCTTCGAAAAGCCTGGGCGCGGCCGGATGCCAGTAAGCGCAGGCAATGAGCAGGTCCGTAACCGGCAGAAACAGGCCGAAGGTGGACTCGTATTCCTGCGGGTTGGCATGGAAATCGGCGGTGTCCCACACCCGGCCATCGCGCCGGCGGTTGTAGTCGGAGCTGCGCAGCTGGGTGTACACCGGCTCCTTAAAGGTGAGGTACAGGTAGTCGTAGACGCTCACCCGGCGGATGCCCATGCGGTCGAGCACCTCCAGAGCGCCCTGCGCCACGCGCCCCGAGCCCGTGACGGCCATTTTGATGGGCGGCAGCTTTTTCACCTTGAAAAACTCCTCCTGCATGTCGTCCATGTCCAGGCACTCGTGGGCCGGCTTGAGGTTGAACAGGCGGTGCTTGCGGCCGTAGGTGAGCAGGCCGTTGTAGGCACCCACAATGCCGGCGTAGCGCCCAAAGGCCACGATGCGTTCGCCCTGGGCATTGGTCAGCAGCTCGTAATCAATCAGGGTGATGTTCTTCTTCAGCACCTCGCGCAGCAGGTCGCGGTTGGCGGGCTGCTTTTTCACGGTGTGCGAAAAGAACACGTAGGTCTTGTCGGGAATCAGCTGGCTGGGGGGCACTTCCTTCACGCCCATGAGCACATCGCAATCGGAAATATCATCGCGCACTTCTAGGCCCAGGTCGCGGTATTCCTGGTCGCTGTAGCTGCGCACGGGGCTGCTTTGCACCACAATGTGCAGGTCGGTAAAACTCGACTGCGCTTCCGCGCACTTATTGGGCGTGAGGGGCACGCGCTTGTCGGGCGGCGTTTTGCCTTCGCGGATGAGGCCGATGGTAAAAGACATGGGTGGGATTGGGTGGATGATAGTCGAATAGAACGTCATGCTGAGCGTAGCCGAAGCATCTCTACCGCAATACTAATCCTGTCGATTGGGTTTACTACTGCGGCAGAGATGCTTCGGCTACGCGAACGCCAGATGAGCATGACGGTCTTCTAGAGTGGTGGTTCGCCAAAATTACGGTTTTGCCAGCAGTCCGCCGGACCTTTTGGGTCTTACCTTTGTTTAGGAATCTGAACCTGAGAATCAACCCGTCAATACCGTTTCCCACCTCCCCATTTCTCGCCTTTATGACGCTGAAACCCCAGCCTGCCGACGTTTTTGAAGACCGCCACAACGCGCCCGGCGCCGACGAGCAGGCCGCTATGCTCCACGCCATCGGCGTGAGCAGCATCGAGCAGCTCATCGACGAAACCGTGCCGCCCGCCATCCGCCTCAAGCGTCCGCTGGATTTGCCCACGGCCCTGAGTGAGCGGGCTTTTTTGGCGAAATTTAAGCAGATTGCCAGCCAGAATCAGGTGTTTAAAACCTACATCGGCCTGGGCTATCACGACACCACCCTGCCCCCCGTTATTCAGCGCAACATTCTGGAAAACCCCGGCTGGTACACCGCCTACACGCCCTACCAGGCCGAAATTGCCCAAGGACGCCTCGAAGCCCTTATCAATTACCAGACGATGGTGATTGACCTCACCGGCCTCGAGATTGCCAATGCCAGCCTGCTCGACGAAGGCACCGCCGCCGCCGAGGCCATGCACATGCTGCACAGCCAGACCAAGAAAAAAGGCGCCAGCCAGTACTTCGTTTCCGAACAGGTGCTGCCCCAAACCATCGACCTGCTCCGCACCCGCGCCACGCCCATCGGCATTGAACTGGTAGTGGGCGACCACCGCGAAATCGACCTGAGCAGCGAAGGCTTTTTCGGGGCTATGGTGCAGTACCCCGCCGCCGACGGTGAGATTTTTGACTACAAAGACTTTATCGGCCAAGCCCGCGCCAACAACGTGTTTGTGGTGATGGCCGCCGACCTGCTGGCCCTGACGCTGCTGACGCCTCCCGGCGAGCTGGGCGCCGACGTGTGCGTGGGCAACTCGCAGCGCTTTGGCGTGCCCATGGGCTACGGCGGCCCGCATGCCGGCTTCTTCTCCTGCAAAGACCAGTTCAAGCGCGTGATTCCCGGCCGCCTCATTGGTCAGAGCATCGACGCGGCCGGCAACAAGGCCTTCCGCATGGCCCTGCAAACCCGCGAGCAGCACATCCGCCGCGAAAAAGCCACTTCCAACATCTGCACCGCGCAGGTGCTGCTGAGCGTGCTGGCCGGCATGTATACCGTGTACCACGGTCCGCAGCGCATCCAGCAGTTTGCCGTGAACACCCACAGCCTGTCCCAAACCCTGGCCGCCGGCCTGAAAAAGCTGGGCGTGGAGCAGACCAACGAGCACTACTTCGACACCTTGAACCTGCGCCTCGAAAGCACCGAGCTGCAGCAGTCGTTGCGCCAGGAAGCCGAAGCAGCCTGCATCAACTTCCGCTACTTCGACGAAGTTCGGGTGGGTATTTCGCTCAACCAAAACACCGAGCTGAAGGACGTGGCCGACATTCTGGACGTTTTTGCCAAAGTACTGGGCCAGGAGTCGGACGCCTCGCTGAGCTTGCCCGAGGAGCTAGAGCTGACCTGGCCCCAGCCCCTGGTGCGCACCAGCGAGTACCTTACCCACCCCGTCTTCAACACGCACCACGCCGAGCACGAGTTGTTGCGCTACATGAAGCAGCTCGAAAACAAGGACCTCAGCCTTGCGCACAGCATGATTCCGCTGGGCTCGTGCACCATGAAGCTCAACGCCACCGCCGAGATGATTCCGGTGACCTGGCCCGAAATCGGCCAGCTCCACCCCTTCGCGCCCCTCGACCAGACCAAAGGCTACCAGCAGATTTTCGCGGACCTGCAAGCCTGGCTTTGTGAAATCACCGGCTTTGCTGCCGTTAGCCTGCAGCCCAACTCGGGCGCCCAAGGCGAGTACGCCGGCCTGCTGGCAATTCGCGGCTACCACGAAGCCCGTGGCGACCATCACCGGAACGTGGCCCTGATTCCGGCCTCGGCCCACGGCACCAATCCCGCTTCGGCCGTAATGGCCGGCATGCAGGTAGTGGTGGTGAAGAGCACCGAAGACGGCAACATCGACGTGGCCGACCTCACGGCCCAGGCCACCAAGTACGCCGACAAGCTCTCGTGCCTCATGGTGACTTACCCGAGCACGCACGGCGTGTACGAGGAAACCATCGTTGACATCTGCGACACCATTCACGCCCACGGCGGCCGCGTGTACATGGACGGCGCCAACATGAACGCCCAAGTGGGCCTCACCTCGCCCGCCAACATCGGCGCCGACGTGTGCCACCTGAACCTGCACAAGACCTTCTGCATCCCGCACGGCGGCGGTGGCCCCGGCGTGGGCCCCATTGGCGTGGTAGCCGATTTGGCTCCTTTCCTGCCCGGCCACGCCGTGGTAACGGTAGAAGGCCGCACCGACGGCGCGGTTTCGGCGGCGCCCTGGGGCTCGGCCAGCATCCTACCCATTTCGTACGCCTACATCTCGATGATGGGCGGCGAAGGCCTGCAGCGCGCCACGGAGCTGGCTATTCTCAACGCTAACTACATAAAGGCCCGCCTGGAGGAGCACTACCCGGTGTTGTACTCGGGCAGCCACGGCCGCTGCGCCCACGAAATGATTCTCGATTGCCGCCACTTCAAAAAGGCTGGCATTGAAGTAGAAGACATTGCCAAGCGCCTGATGGACTACGGTTTCCATGCCCCCACGGTATCGTTCCCGGTAGCTGGCACGCTGATGGTGGAGCCCACCGAAAGCGAAAGCAAGCACGAGCTGGACCGGTTCTGCGATGCCATGATTTCGATTCGCAAGGAAATTGCGGAAGTGGAGTCGGGCCAGGCCGATGCCAAGGACAACGTGCTCAAACACGCGCCCCACACCGCGGCCACCGTGCTGGTGCACGACTGGACCCGCCCTTACTCCCGCGAAAAAGCTGTGTACCCCATGGAGTACGTGCGCGCCGCCAAGTTCTGGCCCACCGTGAGCCGCATCGACTCGGCCTATGGCGACCGCAACCTCATTTGCAGCTGCACGCCCATCGAGCAGTATGTGGACCAGGAAGAAACCCTGGTGCAGGCCGACAAAGGCCCGTCGTACTAAGCTGTCTGTTCTTCGTTGTCGGTTGTTAGCCTTACGTGAATTTCCTGGCTGACAATTAACAACAAACAACTCGTTTTTTTAAACGACAACGTTAGAGTTAAGAGCCAAAGAAGCCCGCCTGAATCGTCAGGCGGGCTTCTTTGGCTCTTGATTTTTACTTTCAGCTTACTTATTGCCGCGTTCGCCAAAGCAGCGACGGTCCATGTAGCCCACTTGCGTTTGGCCGTCTTTGTCGAGGCGCACGCGCACGAAATAGGCGTTTATGGTGTCCGTAACCTGCACTTCGTTGCCGGCAGTGGTCTGGGCCAGGATGGTCGAGGTTTTCTTCATGCCGTCGTACACCGGGCAGTTCACGATGGTGTTGTGGGCAACCGGCGTGCGCGAAGCCCCGGAAGTTTGCATCCGTTCGTCGCGGGTGGAAGAGCAGGCAGCCAGGAGGCCAGTAGCAACCAAAGCCAAGAGGGCAATACTTTTCATTGACGGAGCAAAGAGCACGAGGTGGAAATTCGAGGGTAAGGTAGGACAAAATCCTGTTAGTACAAGCTAAAGTATTGATGCAAACCCCGGCACTACCCCTGCGGATTACTAGGACGTGTGAACAATTAAAGCCACATCAGGATGGCTCCTAGCGTGACCATTGCCAGAAAGGTACTGGCGTTCTTCTCGTAACGCGAGGCGAGGGCC
>NZ_MDZB01000097.1 GCF_001816145.1 Hymenobacter lapidarius
TGGGCGGGGCGGGGCACACCATTCGGCCACGCCGGTCACCGGGCCCGGGGCGGGGCAGCCCTGACGCTCCCGACGCGGCCGAGGAGCAGGCCAACGCCAACCCGGCGGCCCTGCTGGAAGGGCTGTTGGCCGAATTTAAGCTCGGGTAAGCTGCCCACGGCCTCCGCATTGCCGTAGAAGGCATTTTACAGTTCCCTCATGTCCCGCATACTCTACGCCATCCAAGGCACCGGAAACGGCCACCTGGCCCGCGCCCTCGACGTGGTGCCCCTGCTGCAAGCCCGGTGCGAGCACCTCGAAATTCTGGTCAGTGGCCCGCCGGCCGACCTGCCGGTTCCGTTTCAGGTGCAGCACCGCGCCCGCGGCATGGGCTTTCTGTTCGGCAAGCGGGGCGGCATCGACTTCGTTAAGACCTTTTTGCAGTTCAACTCCGCCAAGTTTTTGCACGAGGTGCGCCACCTGCCCGTCAGGGATTACGATTTGGTCATCAGCGACTTTGAGCCGGTGTCGAGCTGGGCCTGCAAGTTGCGCGAAGTACCGTGCGTGGCCCTGAGCCACCAAAGCGCCGTGCTGCACCTGCGGGCGCCCCGGCCCGACCAGGAAGACCCCGCGGGCCGGGCCGTACTCAAACATTATGCCCCCAGCACGGCGCAGTACGGCTTTCATTTTCAGGCCTATGCGCCGGGCATTTTCACGCCCGTTATCCGGCAGCAGGTGCGCGAACTGAGCCCCGCCAACGAAGGCCACTACACGGTGTACCTGCCCGCGTTTGAGGAGCAGTTTCTGGTGGAGCGGCTGCAGTACCTGAGCCGTTCGGTTCGGTGGGAGGTGTTCAGCAAGCACAGCACCAAGGCCACCACCTACGGCAACGTGGCCGTGCAGCCAGTGAACGGCCCAGCCTTTCTCGACAGCATGGCCCGCTCGGCAGGCGTGCTGTGCGGCGCCGGTTTCGAAACCCCCGCCGAGGCCCTGTTTTTGGGTAAAAAGCTGCTGGCAATGCCCATGAAACAGCAATACGAGCAGCAGTGCAACGCGGCGGCGCTGGCCAGCATGGGCGTGCCTATCATCAAGAACCTCAAAGATAAAAACCTGGACAAAGTGGACCAGTGGCTGCACCGGGACGAAACCGTGCCCGTAAACTATCCCGACCAGACCGGCGCCGTGATTGACCAGCTGCTCCGGGAACAGCTGCAGGGTGCCCGCAAAGGGGGCGTCAAGTTGTGAGCCATTAGCCATTAGCCATTAGCTTTTAGCTGATAGCTGATAGCTTTTTCTTCGAATTGTTGTGGCTCACTCAATGTACAGTCAACTCAAACCGAGTACTTATCCAGATGACAGCACCGGAGTAATTAATTCGGCGGAGCATAATCTAACAGTAGGGATGCTGCAACTGTGTTCTTCCGAACGTGCCAATAATCCTTTAGCTACTTCCGCGCCCCGCGCATGACCACACTACCGCCCCGCTTTGAGGAGCCGCTGCCCCCGGCCTTTTACCCGACTTCGGCGCCGTTGCCGTTTTCTCGCGCCGACTTTGGGCCGGATTTCCACTGGGGTGCCGCCGCCGCCGCCTACCAAACCGAAGGCGCGTGGCAACAGCAGGGCAAGGGGCCCAGCATTTGGGACGATTTTACGCGCCGCAAGGGCACCATCCGTCGCAACGAGCACGGGCGCGTAGCCGCCGACTTTTACAACCGCTTCGAAAGCGACCTGGACCTGGCGCAGGGGCTGGGCCTCACGGATTTCCGCTTCTCCGCCGCCTGGGCACGGGTGCTGCCCGAGGGCGTGGGCACCGTGAATCCGCCCGGCCTCGACTACTACGACCGGCTGGTGGATGCCTGCCTGGAGCGCGACCTGAACCCTTGGCTGACGCTCTACCACTGGGACTTGCCCAGCGCCCTGCAGGCGCGCGGCGGCTGGACCAACCGCAACATCGTGGGCTGGTTTGCGGACTATGCCCAGGCCATGGCCCACCGCCTCGGCGACCGGGTGCCGCACTGGGTGGTGCTCAACGAGCCCATGGCGTTTGTGGGGGCGGGGCATTTGCTGGGCGTGCACGCGCCCGGCCGCCGGCACCTGGGGGCTTTTCTGGCGGCCGCGCACCACGCCACGCTGGCTCAGGCCGAGGGCGGCCGCGCCCTGCGTGCGCTACTGCCCAGCACAGCCCAGGTGGGCACCACCTTTTCCTGCTCCTACCTCACGCCGCACCGCCCCGGCCACGCTAACGACGCCGCCGCCACCCGCCGCGCCGATGCCATCCTAAACCGCTTTTTTGTGGAGCCCGCCCTGGGCCTGGGCTACCCACTGGCCGAGATGCCAGCGCTGCGCTGGCTGCTGGAACGCTACCAAAAACCCGGTGACGACCAGCGCATGCGGTTCGATTTCGACTTCTGGGGTGTGCAGAACTATACCCGCGAAGTGGTGAAGTTCTCGCCCTGGCTGCCGTTGCAGTGGGCCACGCTGGTGCCGGCCAAGCAGCGCGGCGTGCCTTGCACCGACATGGGCTGGGAGGTGTTTCCTGAGTCGCTTTACCAAATGTTAAAACAGTTTTCAGCTTATCCAAATGCGCCAACCTTGCTGGTAACTGAAAGTGGCTCAGCGTTCCCAGATGTGTCAACGGGCGGTCGGGTGCACGACCCGGCCCGGCGGGCCTACCTACAGGCGGCTATCGGGCAGGTGCTGCGGGCCCGGCGGGAAGGCCTTGACGTAGGCGGTTATTTCGCCTGGAGCCTCACCGACAATTTCGAATGGGCCGAGGGCTACGGCCCTCGTTTCGGGCTCATTCACATCGACTACGACACACAAGAGCGGACTGTCAAGGACTCGGGCCTGTGGTACCGGGATTTTTTGGGTGGGCAAGCGGTGACGGAGCAAGGCAATGCAGCAAGCTCTGAACCGCAGACCTGGCCGCTCCGCTCTGTCTGACAGTGTGCCCGGCCACGCCGTCTCAGCGCAGCAAGTCACGGCAATTCATGAATTTCTCAATGAGCTGTTCCGGGTGCTGCTCATCGAACTCGCCGAAGCCCAGCAGCAGCGCCGGAGCCGGCTGCAGAAACTGCATGGCGTCTTTCACGGCTTCCAGGTACCAGCTCAGGCGCTCCCGGTCGGTGCCGGCCGCCGCAACTTCGGCGTCCCAGCGCAGGGCTGCCGGGGCTTTGCGCACCAGAAAGGGGATGACGAAAGGGACGTAGCGGCTGAAAATGGGGTTTTCGGCGTGGGTTAACCGGACGTCGGGCCACACGTTGTACTCGGCGAATGAGGCGGGCGGCACCACCAGAAAAGACGTTTTCTCCAGTGTCATTTCGCCGAACATTTCGATGCGGCTGGGCTGCGCGTAGAACTGCGCAAAAGCCGTGTACCACACCGACACCCCGGCCGGATTGAGTAGCTGATACGGATGGAAGGAACTGGCGATGCTAAACCCGCCGTGCGCGCCAACCACGAGCTTGTACAACTCACCAAACTTGTCAAAGTCAGTGGATTGCTGATAAGGAGTGGTAGTGAGGCCGTAGAGGTAAAAGCTGGCGAAATCGTTTGGCGTTGGGCCGGTGGGGGCGGCAGGGGTAGTGGTGTCAGACACGTGGGACGGCTTTTGGGGCAGGGGATTCAACCGGAAACAGGTTTTCAGTATGCAAACCTATTTCCGGCTGGCTGAAAAACCGTTGTTGCGGCCGGCTCGGCTACCCCTTAGCTCGTGCTTAGGGCTTGCCCGAGGTGCTTTCTACAGCCTGGCGGCCCGCCGCCGATGGCTGCTCCCCGCGGCGAAACGACCCAGCGCGTCTGCATTGCACAGGAGTGGCCTGCGCCACGCTCGGGGGCCACTCAAGTCCATCTTACGCTGCTTTCTGAACTTAATATATGGCGAAAGCGAACCGAATACGGACTAGGGCTGCGGCACTAGCTTCACGCCGGTGTACAGCTGCGGATTGCCCACCGAGGCCATGGGCTCGATGCGCATGCGCTTGTCGAACTCGCTGACGTTGGCCAGCTTGAGCAGGGTTTTGTAGTCGCGGGTGAGGCCCGATTTGGTTTTGATGAAGTAGCTGTTGACGTGCAGGCTCTCAGGGTTGTAGCTCACAACGAGGGCGGTGGTGTCGTGCCAGTAGGTTTTGCTGGCCTCTGTGCCGCCACCGCTGAGCATTTCGCGCGGGGTGCGGTCCTGGTCGAAGCGGATGTCCTGGCCGGTGAGGGGCTGCACTATTTGGGTGGCGTTCATGCCCAGCAGGGCCGGCACGTCGAAGGCGCGGTCCACCTGGCGGGCCTTGGTCTCGGCGGGAGATTCGGAAGCGAGCTGGTCGGAAGCCGCACAGCTAAACAGGAAGGCAAGCGGAAGTAAATAGGCGTGACGCATGAGCATGGCGGGCTGAAGTGAACAGGAATGCTACGCAGTCGCCGCTAAAACGGTTCAGCTTCGCAATCCAGCATCCAAACTTACCTATATATTTTCATACTACGGCCGCGCATTGCGAATGCAGGCGTTGAGATGGCTATCCCCCGTTGGCGCGGCCGGGCGTACGGGTACCTCCCGGCAGCTTATGGCAGCCGCTAAGCTCCAGTATGTAGCTGCTTGTATGCAGCCATCGCACCGGGCCGCCGCGGTCAACCCAAATAGCAACTGCCAGACGTCATTATTAAGGTAACACTTTGTCGTTATTGAATATAATAAACTATATTTATAAATATAAAGTCACTTTCAAGCCTGCCTCGTTATGGAACAAGAGCCAATTGTCATGGAAATTGGGGTGTTGCCCGCCGATTGGGAAGAAACGGTGGACTATTATTCCCAGATTCTGAACCTGCCACCGGATTACATCACGGAGGCCAAAGTCCTGTTTCACACAAGCGAATACGACCTGTACCTCATCAATCTGGGTTCGAAACACGCCAGTCTTATTGCGGAAAAATTTCCACCTACCTACTTTCGTGTGCGCGACTTGGGAATGGTGGAAACCATTTACCAGAACGTGCTGAAGAAAATACCCGGCGCCGGTCAGTTTCAGAAGAAAACCACCATCCTTGCTTACCCCTTTCCGGCCGCTGCAACGTCGGAATCAGAGGCTCGTACAATTACCATGGCGAGCGTGGTGATTAAGCCGAAAAGTGAGTGCAAAGCCCAGGTTGAGATGACGTTGGGTGTTATTCACAACCCTCCCTATTAAGTGCTGATTCATAAGCTTTTTTGCTCTACGACAAGTAATAGTGGCAAACGCATTGAAGATTTAATTCGGAACAGACATTTGATTACCAGGCTTGTACTGAGGGTGGGGGCAGGCTGCTGAAGAAAGAACGCTGGCTGGTGCCCAACGCGTGAGTTGGAAAACCAGCCAGCCCTCCCCAGCCTGGCAGCTGTCTGGCCTATCCATCCCGAGTACTTGCTTAACTCAACCCTCCAACATGCGAGCGTATGCCTTTCTGTTGGTCCTGCACGCCGCTTGGTTGGTGCTGCCAGCGCAAGCCCAGCCGGCCCGCGACGATAGTTTGCGGGCGCTGCTGCGGGCCCAGCCGCGGCTGGATACCACGCGGGTGCGGCGCCTGCTGGCCCTGGCCACCGAGCTGCGCGTGAAGGATGTGACGCAGGCCACCACCCTGGCGCAACAGGCCCTGCGCCTGGCCCAGCGCATAGATGACCCCGCCGGCGAAGGCGAGGCCCTGCTGCTGGCCAGTATGCTGTACCGGCGGCAAAACCAGTTCGACCGCGCCCGGGAGTATGCGCAGCGGGCCCAGCGCCTGTGCACCCGGCGCGGCGACCTCAGTGGGCAAGCCCGGGCCTGGTTGCAGCTGAGTTTGGTTCATATGCTGCAGGGCAACCCCACGCCGGCCCTGCAGGCAGCGTTGCACGGCCTGCCGCTGGCCGAAAAGTCCGGCGACATCGTCACCCTCACGCGGCTGCAAGCCAACCTGGGAGATATTTACCACCTCACGGGCAGCTACGACGAAGCCGTGCCGGTGCTGCGCGCCGTGCTGCGCAGCGCCCGCCGCACCGGCGACCGGCAAGTGACGCTCACCGCCCTCAACGGCCTCGGCAACACGTTCCAGATGCTCAAACAGTGGCCCCAGGCGCTTGCATACTATCAGCGGGCCCTGCGGCTGAGCCAGGAGCTGGGCGACACATCGGGGGAGGCCGGCAACGAAACCAGCCTGGCCGAGGTGTACGGCCTGCTGGGCAACCGCACCGAGGCGCTGGCGCACGGCCTGCGGGCCCGGCAGCTGGTGCGCCAAACCCGCGACGACTACAACCTGCCCTTGGTGGAGCTGATGCTGGCCCGGGCCTACCTGCTGGACCAGCAGCCCGACAGTGCGCTGGCGCTGGCCCACCACGGCCTGGCCCTGAGCCGGCAGGCGCACACCAACGACAACATTCGGAAAGCCACCGACATATTGGCGGACGCCTACGCCCAGAGCGGCAATTTTGAGGAGGCCTACCGCTACCGCAACCTGCACATGGCCTACACCGATACGCTCTCGGGCGAGGATACCAAGCGGCGCAGCAGCGCCCTGCGCTACGGCTACGAGCTGGACAAAAAGCAGGTGCAGATAGACCTGCTCACCAAGACGCGGCAGCTGCAGGCCCAGAAGGCCGCCCGCCAGCGCCTGCAGCTCCACGGCCTGCTGGCCGGGCTGGTAGGGGTAGTGCTGGTGGTGGGGCTGCTGCTCCGCAACATTTTCCTGAAGCTGCGCGCCAACCGCTACCTCAATGATAAGAACGTGGAAATTGCCGCCCACCGCGACACCCTCGACCGCACCCTGACCGAATTGCAAACCACGCAGGCCCAGCTGGTGCAGCGCGAAAAAATGGCCAGCCTGGGCGAGCTCACGGCCGGGGTGGCCCACGAAATTCAGAACCCGCTCAACTTCGTCACCAACTTCTCTGACCTGAGCGTGGAGCTGGTGGACGAGCTGGAGTACGAACTGGCCAAGGAGCACCTCAGCACCGCCGGCCGGCAAACCCTCGACCAGCTTCTGCAGGAGCTCTCCCAAAACCAGCAAAAAATTCACGAGCACGGGCACCGTGCCGACCTCATTGTGAAGCGCATGCTGGAGCACTCCCGCGGCAGCAGCGGCGAGCGCGAGGCCACCGACCTCAACGTCCTGGCCGAGGAATGCCTGCGGCTGGCCTACCACGGCTGGCGCGCCAAAAACCAGGGCTTCAACGCCACCCTCACTACCGTGCTGGACCCCGCCCTGCCGCCCGCCCACGTGGTGCCCCAGGACCTGAGCCGGGTGCTGCTCAACTTGCTGACCAACGCTTTTTATGCCGTGGCCGAAAAAAGCGCCCAAGCCGGTGCCGGCTACCAGCCCGAGGTGCAGGTGCGCACCAGCTATACTCACGGCGCTGTGCTGGTGCAGGTGCGCGACAACGGCAACGGCATTGCGAGTGCCGTGCGCGACAAAATCTTTCAGCCGTTTTTCACCACCAAGCCCACCGGGGAAGGCACGGGGCTGGGCCTGTCCCTGAGCTACGACGTGGTAACCAAGGGGCACGGCGGCACGATGTCGGTAGAAAGTCGGGAAGGAGAGTACACCGAATTCACCGTTTCCCTGCCCGTGACGGTGCAAGAAGCCGTGTTTTAAATCAGAACAATTCAGATATTTTATTAAATTAATTCTATATCTTTAACGAACTCACCGGTCTGCTTTTGTGGGTGCGCCGGCGCCCTTTTGGGCAATGAGCTGCTGTGCCGTTGGGTGGGCCTGCGCCTACCGGAAGCGGCGTACGGAAAAGGCCGCGCCCCCTGCCCAGGAGCGGGAGGGCGCCTGCCTGGGAACTGTGGTGCCGGCTGGAATAGCCGGCAATGATGTGTGGGTTTCGAAAAAAGCAGGTTGCCGGGCTGGCAACCAGTGCACACGCCGGAATCCGTTTGGTGGCTGCTTACGGTTTTTTTCGGCTCCGATGTTATTCGACCAACTCATTCCTCCAAGCTTCCGCACCCGGAAAGCTTCCCTGCCGGCTGCGGCTCCGGTTGTGGCCGATGCCGCCGCACCGGGAGCCCTGGGGCAGGCGGCGCGGCAGTGGGTGCGCCCCGTGCTGCAGGCGCTGCTGCTGGCGGCCGGTGTGTTTTCTGCCGCGCTGGGCCTGAAGGGGTTTCTGCTGCCCAACGGCTTCATCGACGGCGGCGTTACGGGCATTTCGCTGCTCATCAGCCAGCTCACGGGGGTGTCGCTTTCGGTGCTGATTATCGTCATCAACATTCCGTTCATCGTCCTCGGCCACTACCACCTGGGCCGCAAATTCGCGCTCAAGACCCTGGGCACCATTCTGGCGCTTTCGGGCGCCTTGCTGGTGGTCACCTTCCCAGTTCTCACCCAGGACAAGCTCCTCATTGCCGTGTTCGGCGGGTTTTTTCTGGGCGCGGGCATTGGCCTGGCCATGCGGGGCGGCGGCGTGCTGGACGGCACCGAAATTCTTGCGCTGTACCTGAGCCGGAAGCTGCCCGTTTCGATTGGTGATATTGTGTTGATTATTAACATTATTATCTTCGGTGTGGCCGCCTGGCTGCTCTCCATCGAAACGGCCCTGTACTCCATACTGGCGTATTTGTCGGCGGCCAAAACCGTTGATTTTATCCTGGTGGGCATCGAAGAATACACCGGTCTGACGGTCATCTCCTTCCACAGCACCGAAATCCGGCGCATGATTACCGAGCAGCTCCACCGCGGGGCCACCGTGTACGAGTGCACACAGGGCTATGGCTCGCACGGGCACCAGCACCTGAAAGTAGAGGCCGTGTTCACGGTGGTGACCCGGCTGGAAGTGGTGGGCCTCACCGACGAGATTCATAAAATTGACCCGCACGCTTTTGTGGTGACGCACAGCGTGAGCGACATGAAAGGCGGCTTGATAAAAAAGCGCGCCTTGCACTAACGCCGCGCGGCCCGCCCGCCACCCGCCAGGTCGCCGGATGCGGCGGCCTGCCTACCAAGTAGCAGCATCATGGACAAGTGGTTTCGATTTCTGGGAGTGCGGCCGCGGGAAACCAAAACGGTCTGGCTGTTTTTCGTGCACCACTTTCTGCTGGGCATTGGCACCATGCTCGTGTACGTGGCCGCCCACGTGCTGCTGCTGGCCGAAAAACCCCAGCGCAACCTGCCGCTGGCCTACTGCATCAGCGCGCTGGCCATGCTGGCCGTGGGCCGGGCCTACGCTCACTGCCAGCACCGCCTCCTGCTGCGCAAACTGGCTACGCGGGCGCTGCTGGTGGCTGCGGTGGTGGCTGCGGTGCTGGGTTTGCTGCTGCTCCGGGCGCCTTCGGTGGCCAGCGCCGTGGCCATCATGACGGGCTACCGCCTCATTTACCTGCTTACCAACCTTGAGTTTTGGGGTATGTCGGCGGTGGTGTTCAACGTGCGGCAAGGGCGCCGGCTGTTCAGCATCATTGGCGCCGGCGACATGCCGGCCAAGGCCCTGGGCGCTGTAATTGCCGTGTTTGTGCACGCCAACAGCGCCCTGGTGATGCTGCTGCTCACGGCGACCGTGGCCTACGGGCTGGCGTTGCTGGTGCAGCGGCTCACTTTCCGGGCGCAACGGGTGGGCGGCCGCCTCCAAACGCGGCTGGTGCAGGCGCCCGTCGGCCAGTTTACTTTTTGGCACAGCCTGCTGGGTAGTAGCCCGTTGGTGCGCAGCATGGGCCTGAGCATCATGGCCATAGCCACGGTGGCGGTAGGGGTAGAGTACCTGTTTTTTATGCAGGTGAAGTATAAATTGCAGGAACAAGCCACCATGCTGGAGTATGTGGGTGGGCTTTTGGCAATCACCTATTTGCTGGCCATGGTCTTTAAGCTGGGGTTCTCCCGGTACGGGCTCGACCGCTTGGGTGTGCACCGGACCCTGGCCGTGCTACCGCTCCTGGCCTTGGGCGGACTGCTGGTTTTTGGCGGGCTGCGCCTGGCGGGCGCCGGCCCGGCCGTGGTCATGGCTTATTTCGGCGGCTTGGTTTTGGTGCTGGAGGTGCTGCGCCGGGCCGTGTTGGAGCCCCTGTTTCTGGTGTTGTTTCAGCCCATGGCCACGCCGGAGCGGCTGCAGGGCTACGCCGTGGTGAAAGGCTTCTACGAGCCGTTGGGCCTGGGCCTGGGCGGGGCCTTGCTGCTGGCGCTGCACCAGGCGCCCGACCTCAACCAATGGGTGCCGTTTCTGTGGATGGGGGCTTTTTTGATTGGCGCAGCTGTGCTGCTGCAGCGTGCCTACTTTCATTACATCAACGAGTTGAAGTGTGCGCTGGGGCTGCGGATTGCCCTGGAGCCGTCGCAGGAGGCCACCACTGGCAGGCCGTGCATGGCCCGTGCCAGTCTTTTCCGCACCAACCACCGCGAGGCCATTCAGGCCATCGACTACCTGAAAAAAGCCGAATCCACCGCCTTGGTGCACCACGCCGAAGACCTGCTGAAGCACGCCGACAGCCGGGTGCGCAACCGCGTGCTCAGCCTACTAGGCCACCACGCCGACGTGACGCTCCTGCGGCGCCTGGCCCTGGACGACCCCGACGCCACGGTGCGGGAAATGGCCAGCCGCCTGGCCTGCCACCACCCCGGACCCGCCGCCGAAGACCTGCTGGCGCACCCGGACCTGGCGGTGCGCCGAGGCGCTATTCGGGGCCGGTTGGAGCTGGCCCCCGCCCATGCCGGTGCCCTGGCCAGCCTCGCGGCCATTGCCGAGGCCCCCGAAAACGGGGCGCGCCTAGCCGCCCTGAGCCTGCTGGACCTGCTGGACCCTGCCAGCCAGGTTACCGTGCTGACGGCCAGTTTTCACAGCGCCGACTGCGCCGTGGTGCACCTGGCCGTGCAGGCCGCCGCCGCTGCCCCCAGCACCGGCCTGCTGGCGCTCCTTATGGCGTTGCTACGGGAGAAAGCCACGCAGCAGGCCGCGAGTGCCTGCCTGGCCAAAGCCGGGGAAGCTGCGTTGCCCAGCCTCAAGGCCGCGCTGGCCCAGGAGCCCGACGGGCGCTATCTGCAGGCCCTGGCCCAGGTGTGCACGCGCCTGGCCACCCCCGCCGCCCGGCAGGTTCTGGTGGAAGTGGTGCAGGGACCCAGGCTGAGCGCGCGGGCCGCGGCCCTGCGCGCGCTGAGCGGCTACGCCACCCTGTGGGCCGAAAAGCCCATTTTCCAGCGGCTGGTGGAAGTAGAAATGCGGCTGGCGCAACAGCTGGTGCACGGCATGGCCACCGCCACCACCGAGCTGCGCCAGGCCCTGCACTACGAGCTGCGCAGGAGCCAGCAGCGCATTTTTGGCTTGCTGATGCAGTTGTATGAGCGCCAACCCATCATGGATGCACAGCGGGGTGTGGCCCATGCCACCGGCGAGCGGCAGGCCAGCGCGCTGGAAATTCTCGATAGCCTGATACCACGCCCCCTCTACCAGGGCCTGCAGGCCATGCTGGACGTGGGCCGGCTCTCCGAAAAAGTGCAGCGGTTCGACGACCTACTGGGCCCGATGGTGACCACCGAAGCCATTCAGACCACCATAGTGCGCCGCGGCACAGCCGCGTTTTCGGCCTGGACCGTGGCGGTGGCTCTGCGGCAGTGGCATCCGCAGCCCGCTACCGTGGCGTGCCTGCAGCCGCACCTGGAAGCCACCAATGCCCTTATTCAGGAGAGTGCCCTGCTGGTGCTGCGGCAGCTGCCCGTGCAGCGCCCTGCTGCCTACGACTGCCTGCAAGCCCTTCATCCCACCGTAACCGCCTTGCTCATGCCTTCCTCCGTCCCAACTTCCTCCGTCTCAGCCCGCGAGCGGGTGCTCATGCTCAAAGGCACCACGCTGTTCACCGAAACCTCCGAAAACGTGCTCGGTACCATCGTGCCCATCATGCGGGAAGTCAGTTTCCAGCCCGAGCAGGAAATCTTTGTGAAGGGAACCCTGGGCACTTCCCTGTTCATCGTGTGCGAGGGGGAGGTGGGCATCTTCGACGGCTCGCGGCAGCTCACGTCCTTTCATCGGGGCGACTTTTTCGGGGAGTTGTCCCTGCTTGATGCGGAGGCCCGGTCGGCCACTGCCGTGGCCCTGACCCCGGTGGTGGCCTTCCGCATCGACCAGGAAGATTTTTACGACGTGATGGAGGAATGCTCCGAAGTGGCCCGTAACATCATGCGGGTGCTCTGCCAGCGCCTGCGCCGGCAAAACGAGAAAATGCAGCCCGCCGTGTCCGCATCGGCTTAGCGGCTGCGGCAGGGCCGGGGCTGTTACAGTTTGGGCCGGGCACGGCCCCTCTCCTTACTTTGCGCCCATGTCCGACTTTCGATTGCAGGTGTTCGCGGCCGTGGCCCGGCACCTGAGCTTGACCAAGGCGGCGCAGGAGCTTTTCATCAGCCAGCCTGCCGTCACCAAGCACCTCCACGAGCTTGAAAAACAGCACGGACAGCGGCTGCTGGAACGCCGCGGCAACCGCATTGCCCTCACCGAGGCCGGCCGCCTGCTGCTGGCCCACGCCGGAGCGGTAGCCGCCTCCGCCCAGCAGCTCGACGACCAGCTCCTGGCCCTGCGCGACCCCGACGAGGCCGCCGGCCGCCTGCGCCTGGGCGCCAGCACCACCCTCAGCCAGTACGTGCTGCCCGGCCTGCTGCCGGCCTTCCAGGCCCGCTACCCCAACGTGCGCCTCACCCTGCTCAACGCCAACTCCGAACGCATAGCCGATGCCCTGCTGCGCAACGAACTGGACCTGGGCTTTGTGGAAGGCCGCACCAAAAGCCGCGACCTGCACTACGAACTTCTGCTGCCCGATGAGCTGGTGGCCGTGCGGCGCGCCCGCCCCCGCGGCATCCCGCCCGCCCCGCTCAGCCTGCCCGAGGCGCTGGCGCATCCGCTGGTGCTGCGGGAGCGCGGCTCGGGCACGCTGGAGGTGCTGGAATTTGCCTTGCGCGAACTCAAAATCAAGCTCAGTAGCCTGCAGGTGGCGTTTTATTTTGACAACACCGAAGCCATCAAGGCGTACCTGGAGGCTGCGCCCGGGGCGCTGGGCTTTGTTTCGCGCCGGGCGCTGGCCCGGGAGCTGGCGGCCGGGCTGCTCGAAATAGTGCCGGTGGAGGGCCTGCACCTGCCCCGGCAGTTCGAGGCCGTGTGGGTGCAGGGGCAGCCGCTGATACGCCCGGCCCAGCGCTTCCTGGCTTTTGCGCACACCCATTTTTACCCTGGCTCATAACCTGAGGTTATTTCAAATAACATTTTGAAACCATCCAGCCGGTAGGCTACCCCGTAATTTTGCAGCAAGTATTCCCACTTTCTGCCCCATGCCTCAGCCCCCGGTAGCCCCCGCCAAGCCCCGCCCCGCACGCCAGGTAGTGCTCGCCGGGGCCGACCGCGACGAAGCGGTAACGGCTGCGGCCCCGGCAACCGAGGCATTGGGGTTATGGCAGCTGTTTCACACGCGTCGGGTGCTGTGCGGGTATCCCTTTGCCCTGCGGGAAGTGGTATTTGGGCTGATTGTGATTTTCTGCCTTACACCCTGGGCCTCGCCGCCCGTGGCCCTCGCCCTGGGCCTGCTGCTGGCCCAGACGCTCGGCAACCCCTTCAGTGCCCAAACCAAGAAGGTGACGGCGAAGCTGCTGCAGTACTCCGTTATCGGGCTGGGCTTTGGCATGAACGCGCACGCCGCCGTGCAGGCCGGACGCGAGGGCCTGCTGTTCACGGTAGCCTCCATTGCCGGCACGCTGGTGTTGGGCTACCTGGTGGGCCGGTGGCTGGGCCTGGGCCGTCGCGTGGTGCACCTCATTTCGTGCGGCACCGCCATCTGCGGGGGCAGCGCAATTGCGGCTGTGGGCCCCGTGTTGCGGGCCAAAGACGAGGAGATGTCGGTGGCGCTGGGCACGGTGTTCGTGCTCAACGCCGTAGCACTCTTTGCTTTTCCTCCCATCGGCCACGCCCTGGCCATGACCCAGAACCAGTTTGGGCTGTGGTGCGCTATCGCCATTCACGACACCAGCTCGGTGGTAGGGGCCGCCGCCGCCTACGGCGACCAGGCCCTGCAGGTAGCCACCACCGTGAAGCTGGCCCGGGCCCTCTGGATAATTCCCGTCGCCATTGGTACGGCCCTCGTTTTCAAGCAGAAGGGGGTTAAAATCAAAATCCCCTACTTTATCCTGGGCTTTGTGGTGGCCATGCTCATCAACACCTTCGTGCCCGCCGCCCGGCCGCTGGGGCCGCTGATGGTGAGCCTGGCTAAAATAGGCCTCACCTTGACCTTGTTTCTGATAGGAGCGGGGCTGTCGATGCAGGTAGTAAAGTCGGTGGGCCCGCGGCCCTATCTGTTGGGAACGGTGCTCTGGCTGGTCATTTCAATGGCCTCGCTCTACGTCATTCTGCACACCGTATAAGCCGGGCTGTCAATAAGTGCTGTATGGCTATTTGTACGAGTAGAGACGCAACATTTTGCATCTCCTCGTTGAACGACTTGCATTCGCACCATCTGACGATTCCGTTCAACGACGAGACGCAAAATGTTGCGTCTCTACATCCGTGTAACAATCCGAAAACTTCGCTGGAGACCTCATTACACCGCGCTTCGCCGGGTGTTAATGGGGTGCCACGTCGCTCGCCGTTGCCAGCAGCTACGGCTATGAGGTTGCGGTGGAAGCGCGGCTCCGCCAAGCAGCCAGGTCATCGGCGTTATCCACGTCGGAGAGCACGGGCAACTGGGCTACTGTCAGGCCGAGCCGGGCCGCATCGGCCAGGGTAGTAGGCAGCACCGCGTCGGTGCTCCACTCTTTATTGCTAAAAAAATCCGGGATTAACGTGCGCATGCCCAGCAGGTAATAGCCCCCGTCGCGGGCGGGCCCTACTACTACATCGTGCGTTGCAAGGTGCTGAAAAGCAGCATCCAGATGCGCGGTGGTCAACTCGGGGCAGTCGGTGCCGATGATGACGGCCGCAGTGGCTCCGCCGCTAAAGGCCCTGGCGAAGGCGTGGTGCATCCGCTCGCCCAGGTCGCCGGCCGGTTGCGGGTGCTGCTCGTAGCCGGCCCACTTGCTGAAGGCAGAATCGGTGGGGGGCTCGTCGCCGGCCAGCCACAGGGTTTTGGTCGCGGAAACGCCATCTGCAGCCGTCCGCGTGTGGTGCAGCAGCTCCGTATATATGTGCAGGGCGGCCTCTGGCCCTTCGGTGCGCGCAAGGCGTGTTTTTACTTGCCCCAGCGCCGGGTGGCGGGCAAAAATAAGCAGTTGGTGAGCCATGAAGCAGGCAGAAGGTAATATGCCGATTGTGAATGGATGGGCTGCAGCCAGTTTTGGCTATGCTGAGCAAGCGGGCGGCAGCCAGGCAAAGGAAGCGGGTGCAGCAGCAGAAACAGAAAGCGCTACTAAATGAATAAGCAGAAACCGCTGCTTGACTGGGGCTGCTACCAGACAGCCCGCCGCCTGCGTAGTTACCGGCTTCTATCTGGTTAGCCCACCCCACATCAATGGGCCTTTTCTGAATATATCGTTAATCCCGCCGGGGCGTTCATTCATGGTCCGTAGCCTGAGGCAGCGTATGCAATCCAGCGCAATTCACCAACATAATAACGCAGGTCAAACCAACGAATCCAGGCTGCGGCGGGCGGGGGAGGCCGGGCCCAGCTTCTGAAACTCGGTAGGGGTGAGGCCGGTCACCTGCCGGAACTGCCGCGAGAGGTGCGCCGGGCTGCTGTAGCCCAGCTGCTGCGCCACTTCGGCCATGGGCAGCTCGCCGTAGCCAATCAGCTCCTTGGCCCGCTCCACTTTCTGGCGGATGGTGAATTTCTCAATCGTCAGGCGTTCGGAAGCGGAGAACAGGTGGGACAGATAATGATAGTCCTTCTCCAAGTGCTCAACCAGGTAATCGGAGTAGTTGAGCAGGCGCGGGCCGGGCGGGGGGTAGTGAATCAGGGCCACCAGCAGCGTTTTGATGCGTTCCACGAGCTGGTCGCGCGGGTCTTCCAGCAGCTCGAAGCCGGCAGCCTGCAGGCGGCTCCGAATGGCGGCCCAGTCGGGGGCCGCGCCGTCGGGCGTCGATACGTCGGCCTCGCCCAGGGCCACGCGGTGCACGTGCAGGCCCTGGGCCGCCAAGTCTTCGCCCACCACCCGGATGCATTGGGGGCAGACCATGTTCTTAATCAGCAGGCGGTGCCCGCCCGGCGGCGGCAGTACGTGGGCAACGCTGACGTCGGCTTTCCGGGGATGCGACATTATTTGACCACCAGGCTGCCGCGCAGCATGCCCATGCCGCAGGTGAACGTGAACGTGCCCGCCTTTTCGGGCAGCAGCTCCACTAGCGTTGTCTTGAAGGCCGGCAGGTCGCGGCGAATGCTGAAATCGGGCATCAGCAACTCTTCCGAACAGCTGTTTTCCTCGTCGCGGTAAAAGCTCAGCTGCACGGGCTTGCCGCGCTCCACTTCAATAATGTCGGGCGAGTAGCCGCCTTTCACCGTGATGTCCACCTCCTGCACGCCGCTGGATGAGGAAACGGCACTGGTCGTCTGGCGGGGCGAGAAGAAGAAGTACCACAGCACGAAGGCAGCCAGGCCCAGGCCGACGATGGTGACGATAATGGCGGTTGTATCCATTTTACTGAATTAAAAATGATGAATTATAAATTAAGAATTAGCCATGCGGCTCCCGAATAAAATGGCGCTGCTGCGGGCAAAACGCGCATTTTTAATTCATCATTTTTAATTTTTAATTGGGGAGAATCCCCTCAGCCGCAGCGAATTGGTGAGCACCGAAACCGAACTGAGGGCCATGGCTGCCGCGGCCAGCATGGGCGAGAGCAGAATGCCGAAGAAGGGGTAGAGCAGCCCGGCCGCTACGGGGATGCCCAGCGTGTTGTAGATGAAGGCAAAAAACAGGTTCTGCTTGATGATGCGGATGGTCTGGCGGCTCAGCTCAATGGCCGTGACCACGCCGTGCAGGTCGGAGCGCATGAGGGTGATGCCGGCCGCCTCCATCGCCACGTCGGTACCCGAGCCGATGGCGAGGCCGATGTCGGCCTGGGCCAGCGCCGGGGCGTCGTTGATGCCGTCGCCCACCATGGCCACGATGCGGCCCTCGGCCTGCAGCTCCTTCACCTTGCCGGCCTTTTCGGCCGGGAGCACTTCGGCGAAGTAGCGGGTGATGCCCACTTGGCCGGCCACCTGGGCGGCGGTCTGGGGGTTGTCGCCCGTCATCATCACCACCTCAATGCCCAGGGCCTGCAGCTCCCTGATGGCGGCAACAGAGGTGTCGCGCACGGTGTCGGCCACGCCCAGCAGGGCCACGGCCTGTCCGGCCACGGCCACGTAGAGCACGGTTTTGGCCTGGCTCAACAGCTGCTCGGCCTGAGCCGTCAGCTCGGGCGAAAGGGTAATGCCTTCCTCGGCCAGCAGGCGGCGGTTGCCGATGAATACGGCCTGGCCGTCCACGGTGGCGGTGGCGCCTTTGCCCTCCACGGCCCGGAAGCCGGTGGCGGCCAGGCTGCTGCTTCCCTGCGCATCAGCATAGCGTACCACGGCCTCGGCCAGCGGGTGCTCGCTCTGGCGCTCCACCGCGGCCAACAGCTGCAGCAGGCGCGGGCCATCCTGTCCGGGGGCCAGGAAGTCGGTCACGGCCGGCTCGCCGCGGGTGATGGTGCCGGTTTTGTCCAGCAGCACGGTGTTCACCTGGTAGGCTTTTTCCAGGGCTTCGGCGTTGCGAATCAGCACGCCATGCTCCGCGCCCTTGCCGGTGCTTACCATGATGGCCGTGGGCGTGGCCAGGCCCAGCGCGCAGGGGCAGGCAATGATGAGCACGGCCACGAAGCTGACCAGGGCCAGCGGCAGGCGCGTATCCACCGGGGCCAGGTCAAACCACAGCACGAACGTGAGGATGGAAATAACCACCACCGTGGGCACGAAAATGGAGCTGACCTTATCGGCCAGCCGCTGAATGGGGGCGCGGCTGCCCTGGGCGTCTTCCACCAGCTTCACAATCTGCGAAAGCATGGTATCGGCCCCGACTTTGGTTACTTCAAAGCGGAAAGAGCCGGTTTTGTTGAGTGTGGCCCCGAACACCGGGTCGCCGGATTTCTTCTCCACGGGCAGGCTTTCGCCGGTGAGCATGGCTTCATCCACGGCCGATTGCCCTTCGGTGATGCGGCCATCGGTGGCCACCTTCTCGCCGGGGCGCACCACCACGATGTCGCCGAGCTGCACCTGCTCGATGGGCACGTCTACTTCCGCACCGTCGGGGCGCACCACGCGGGCGGTCTTGGCCTGCAGGCCAATGAGGCTGCGCATGGCGGCCGAAGTCTGCGTTTTGGCGCGCATTTCCATCACCTTGCCCAGCAGAATCAGAGCAATGATGGTGGCCGTGGTGTCGTAGTACACTTCGGGCATGAGGCCCCGGCTGGTGAAGAACTCCGGTACCACGGTGGCCGCCAGGCTATACAGAAAGGCCGCGCCGGTACCCACAGCAATGAGCGTGTCCATGTTGGCGGCCCGGTGCTTGAAGCCGTTCCAGGCCGACACGTAGAACTCCCGTCCGCTGTAGGCCAGCACCGGCAGCGTGAGCAGCAGCAGGGCGTAGTTCAACAGGGGCATATTCACCCGCGCCATCAGGGCCGGCCAAAGCATGAGCATGCTCAGCGGCATGATGATGATGGCCAGGCCCGCAGCCACCCAGAAGCGCCGCCGGAGCTTCTGGTAAGCCAGGGCTTTCTGGCGGTCTATTTCGGCGCTGCGCTCGGCGGCGCTGGTATCGGGGGGGCGCTCCATTACCCCGTAGCCGGCATTCACGACGGCTTCCTTCAGGCTGGCGGGGCTGGCCTGGCCGGGCAGGTACTGCACGGTGGCTTTCTCGGTAGCGAAATTGACCATGGCGCTCTGCACGCCGGGGGCTCGGCTCAACGATTTTTCGATGGCCGACGCGCAGGAGGCGCAGGTCATGCCTTCGATGTCGAGGGTTTCGGTTTTGGTAGTTGGTTCCATAGAAATGCGGGTTGGAGGTGGTTGCCGGGCATAGCTCTCAGCAGAGAAAGCCCACAACCACTTATACAAAATAACGGCTTTCCCGCAGGGAAGGTGGTACTGAATACCGCCGCATAATTGCATAATTTGACGGGCTGCCGGTTCTCCGCCCCATCCTTGTGTTCTACGTGCGCCCGCTGACTGTGGGTACTAAAAGGCTATGCGCACACGTTCTGTCGTGCTGACGAAGGAAGCATCCTCTCACCGGAGAACGGGTCGTCCAGCTGAGAAAGGATGCTTCCTTCGTCAGCATAACAGTGCTCAACGTACAGCCTTTGAACACTGGTGTCGCTTATTAAATTATGCGAATTACTTGCACAATTGTGCTCCGCAGCCGCGCTAGTTGCTTGCCAGGACTTACGAAAAAGCCAATTTAACGCGTGCCAGTGCTGTTTCATCACTGGCTTTGGCCGTTTGGCTACCGAGGCCGGAACCCTTTTGAGCTTCACGGGGTAAAAGAACTCCCGATTGCGTTCAACCAAATAAGCCTATTTTTGTAGTTGCTTAGTGCCCGTTATGTTCCGTAGCCTGTTTCCCTTCCGCCGTTTGCTGGCGACGAGCTTCCTGCTCGTCTTCGTCAACGTGTTTGTGGGGCAGTGCTGGTGCGCGACGGTAAATCCGATGGTTGTGGCCCCACCCGCAGCGGCTTTGGCGGCCCATGATGGGGCTGAAAAGCCCGCGCATCCCGGCTGCGCCGGGCATGGGGCGGTGGCGGAGAATCCGCCGAAGCAGCAGCATGGCCACCCGGCCAAGCCGACTAGCAGTCACGACTGCTGCAAGGACAAGTCGGCTTCGCTGCTCTCGGCGCTGACGACCCCCGCTCAGAAACACCTGCTTATTTCTGCCCCGGCCGTGTTGCCGTCGGCAACAGCGTTTCACTTCCGGTCCCTGGCTGGCCAGTGGGACCGCACGGCTGCCGTCGCCCTGGTTCCGCCCCGGCAGCTAAAGCCCAAAATACCCGACATCCGTATTTTCATTCAGTCGCTGACTGTCTGATTGTTCCGACGCGCTAAGGCTCGCGCCGGCATAGCCATGCTATGTCCGGGGCGGGCCTTTTCGTTTGCTCGTCGCGCTGCCGTTTCGGGCCGCCTTTCACTTTCATTTTGTGGGTACTTCTGGTAAAGCCAGGCATTGCCGCCGTTTGGGCGGCGCTATTTCTTATGAACAAATACAGTGCTTTCCTGCTGGCCGCTGCCAGTGTTTTTACCGTTGCCAGCTGCTCTTCGGATTCGTCGACCAGCAGCGACACCACCACCGTTACCACCCCCACCGGCACCGCACCCGACAGCACCGCCGGGCACGCCGGGGGCCACACCTACGCCTGTCCCATGCACCCGGAGGTGACCAGCACGCAGCCCGGCCAGAAGTGCCCCAAGTGCGGCATGGACCTGGTGCACAACGACCAGGTGAGCAATGGCAAGAGCTACCAGATGAAGTTCGAGCCCACGCCCATGCAGCTGGTGGCCGGCCAGCCCGCCACGCTCACCTACATTCCGCAGGAAGTAGGCAACGAAGCGGCCCCGGTGCCGCTGGCCGTGGTCCACGAGAAGAAAATCCACCTCATCATTGTTCGCAAAGACCTGTCGGTGTTCTACCACGAACACCCCGAATTCACGGCCGACGCCAATTACAAGGTGCCCTTCACCTTCCCCAAGGGCGGCGACTACGTGCTGTTTCAAGACTACTCGCCGGCGGGCGGCGGGCACCAGCTGGGCCGCCAGGTGGTGAACGTGCAAGGGGCGAAGTACACGCCCGTTAAGTTCCGTCAGGACCAGATGCAGTGGGAGCAGGACGGCTACCAGGCCACCCTCGCCTTTGACAAGGAGCTGAAAGTGGGCCAGCTGCTGGGCATGAGAATCACGCTTAGAAAGAACGGCCAGCCCGTGACCGACCTCGACAAGTACCTCGGGGCGCTGGGCCACGTCGTGGTCATCAGCGAAGACACCGAGCGCTACCTGCACGTGCACCCCAACGACCAGGCCGACAAGGGCCCGGCCATCGGTTTCAACACCAGCTTCGAAGCCCCCGGCCTGTACCGCGTGTTCCTGCAGTTCAACCACGGCGGGCAGATTCACACCGGCAACTTCACCATCAACGTGAAGGCCTAACGCATTCAATCAGAAGTCATTTTCGCTTTCCATTTCAACCTGAATCTTATGAAAAAGTCCGCTTTTTACCTCGCCGCCCTCTGCTCGGGTGCCCTGCTACTCGGCAGCTGCAGCAGCGACAAGGCCGCTGATACCACGGCCACCGGCGCCGATACGAACACCATGGCCATGGATTCCTCGGCTTCCGGCGAGATGACCGGCATGGACCACTCCCAAATGGCCAACGGTGCCGCCGGGGCCTCGCCCCAGCTGGTGGCTATGAACGAGATGATGGCCAAGATGGACGCCAGCAAGCCCAAAGGCAATACCGACCACGACTTTGCCCACATGATGCTGGCGCACCATCAGGGTGCTGTGGCCATGGCCGACATTCAGCTGCGCGACGGCAAAGACGCCACCATGCGCCGGATGGCCGAGCAAATAAAGGCCGACCAACTCCAGGAAATCACCGCGCTGGAAGCCGCGGCTACCCGCCTCGACAATGCCCCAACCAACTACAAGCCCACGGACCCGGCCGACCCCTTCACCAGCAAAATGAAGGCTTCCATGGACGGTATGATGCAGAACATGCCCAAGTCCGTAGCCAACGCCGACATGAATTTCAACATGCTCATGACCGTGCATCACCAGAGTGCTGTGGACATGGCCAAGGCCGAGCTGGCCCACGGTAAGGATACCAAGCTCAAGCAGATGGCCCAGCAGATGATAACGGCCCAGGAAAAGGAAATCCAGCAACTCAAGGACTGGCACAACCAGAACGCTGACAAGATGTAGGCTCCAACAAGCCTGTTACCCCCCCCGCATTACCCTAATTCAGTTTTTCCTTCCTCATGAAATTTTCTCAATTGCTCCTCGCCGCCGCCCTGGTGGCCACTACTGCTTTCTCGGCCCAGGCCCAGCACAGCCACAAGCCCGGCAAGGCCGCGCACGGTCATAAAGCGGCCGGCGAAACCCATGCTCACCAGTCGCCCCACGGGGGCGTAGTTCGTACGGCCGGCGCCTACCACATCGAGCTGGTGCAGCAGGCCGGCGAAGTACACGTGTACCTGCTCGACGGCAAAGAAGCTACCATGGCCACTGCGGGCACCACCGGCTCGGTGATGCTGCTGACCACCACCGGCAAAACCAGCACCGCAGCCCTCACGCCCACCGGCGACCACCTCGTGGCGCAGGTTCCCGCCGGCACCACCGTGCGCACGGCCATTGTCAGCCTCAAAGCCCGCGGCAAGTCGCTCTCGGCCCGGTTTGAAAAGCTGGATGCAGGTGCCAAAACCAGCAAAGCCGCCGCTGCTTACACCTGCCCCATGAACTGCGAAGGCTCGGCCAGCGACAAGCCCGGCAGATGCCCCAAGTGCGGCATGGCCCTCGTGAAAAAGTCGTAGGCGGAGCCTGTATTTCGGGCGCCGGGCGTCCGGGCTCGCTCCGTCCCGGGCCGTCGGCTGCTGCAACGGCGGGCGGCCCCCTGACTGGTTTTAACCTGAATGTATGAAGTTTTTGACAATGAAATCCGGCCCCGGCTGGCTGCTGGTTCTGGCCCTGTTGCTGCTTGTGCTGGGCCGGGAAGCCGCGTGGGCGCAAACCACCATCAGCCTGGATAGCGCCCAAGCCCTGACGCTGCGCCGCCACCCGCGCCTGCGGCAGTCGGACCGGGAAATTGAGGAGCAGCGGGCCCTGAAGCGTGGCTCCTTCGCCCCGGCCAACCCGGACTTGCTGTTCTCGGCCCCCACGGGCGAGATGTGGGCCCCGGGCGTGGTACAGACGATTGACTTCCCGAATGTCTACCGGCGGCAGCGCCAGGTGGCGGAGGCCGGTATCACGTTGGCCGAGCGCAACCGCGACGTGAGCCGGGCCAGTGTGCTGCGCGACACCCGTTTGGCTTACCTCTCGCTGCAGTTTGCCGAAGCCCAGGCGCAGCAGTTGACGTACCAGGACAGCCTGTTTCGGGTCCTGCGCCTGGCCACCGAGCGGCTGTTCGCGGCCGGTGAAGTGACCTCATTGCAGCGCATCAGCACCGACGCCGAAGCCCGGCAGGTGACCGTGCAGCTGCAGCAAGCCACCGAGGACCGGCGCGCCGCCCAGCGCCGCCTGGGCTTGCTGCTGGGCCGGCCCACGGCCGCATTGACTACTGCTACTGACCTGCGCCGCAGCGGCCCGGAGCTGGTGCAAGCCGGTGGGGCGCTGCTTAGTGGCCTGCCCGCCGAAGACAGCACGGCCCTGGGGCGCAGCCCCACGCTGGCGGCCGCCACCCAGAACGTGGCCCTCAGCCAGTCGGGCATCAGCCTGGTGCGGGCCCGGCGCACCCCGGCCCTCACGGTGGGCTACCAGAACCAGGCCTTTGAGAACTCGGCCATTCGGTACCGCTTCCAGTTCGGCGTGTCGGTGCCCGTCTGGTTCTGGACCTACCGCTCGCAGCTGCAGGCGGCCACGGCCCGAAGCGAGGCCGCCGGCTACCAGCTGCAAAGCCAGCGCCTGGAGCTGAGCACGCTCTACCAGCAGGCGCTGGCCGACACGCGCAAGTTCTCGGCCTCGCTGGGCTACTACGAGCAGACCGGCGTGCCGCAGTCGCGGGCCATCATCAGCCAGTCGCAACGCCTGTTCCGGGCCGGCGAAATCAGCTACCTCGTGCTGATTCAGAGCCTGAACCAGGCCTTTACCATTCAGAATACCTACCTGACCACCATCCGCGACTTCCGTCAGGCCCTCATCGAACTTAACTACCTGCGGGGTGAATAACATGAAGCAACTCCTGATTTTGCTGCTGGGCCTGCTGCTGAGCGGCTCGGCCTACGCCCACGGGGGCGAGGACCACGGCGATGGCGCCAAAGCGGGCACCCCGGCCGGCGCCACGTCGTTTTCGGTGGCCGCCCTCTCGGAACAGTTCGAGGTGCTGCTGCGCTACGAGCCGCTGGAAGGCGGGAAGCCGGCCGACCTGCGTTTGTTTCTCTCGGATTACGCCACCAACGCCCCCATCAAAGGCGCCAAGCTCACGCTTACCAATCCCGAGGATGCGAAGCTGAAGTGGGCGGTGACGGAGAAGGAGCCGGGCATTTACCTGGTCGAAGGCCAGTTTCCGGCCAACAAGGCCTACAGTTTCACGGTCAACATCGTGGCCGGCGATACGGCCGACCTGCTGCTGCTCGAAGGCATCAGGGTGGGGGAGAAGCTGCCCGTGGCCGCGACGGCACCGGCGGTTAGCACTTCGTTTTTCTCCTCCTGGAAAACAATTTTGGCCCTTGCCGGCGCCTTCGTTTTGGGCATCGGCTTAACGGCCCTGCTGATGCGCCGCCGGCGCCTGGAACCCGGACTGCAAACCTCGGAGCAAGCGCTGACGGCCAGCCGCCGCACCCCCTTTCCTTAACGCTTAACCCATATGAAAACCACTCATAAATTTCTGGCCGTCACAGCCGCGGTCGGCCTGGTGCTCACCGTGCTGCTGCCGCCCCCGGGCCTGGTGCAGGCGCACGGGGGCGAAGACCACGGCGGCGAAGCCAAAGCCAGCACCGGCGTGGCCCTGACCGACGAGGTGCTGCTGCCCAAGGAAAGCCAGTTCCTGTTTGAGGTGCGCACCAATCTGGCGGCCTTTTCCACGACGTACAGCCGCGCCACGCTCTACGGCACCGTGTCGGCTGCGGCGGGCGGCGAAGGCCGCATTGTGGTGCCGCAAAGCGGGCGCATCGTGAGCCTCGCTGCCCAGGTTGGCAAATCCGTGCGGGCCGGCCAGACGCTGGCCGTTATCGAGCAGACGCTGGATGCCACCCAGCAGATTGGTCTGAGCACCGAGCGGGCCAACGCCCAGGCCGAGCTGCGCGCTGCCCAGCAGGACTACGCCCGCCTGCAAACCATCGCCGACATCGCCGCCCGCAAGGACGTGGTGGCGGCCGAGCTGCGCCTGCGTCAGGCCCGCCAGAACGCCGGTATTCAGAACAGCCAGGCGGGCCAGCGCCGCGTGAGCATCACCTCACCCATCAGCGGCACCGTGGACGTGTTTAACCTGGCCGTGGGTCAGCAGGTCAGCCAGGGCGACGAGCTGTTTCGGGTCATCAACCCCGGCAAGCTGCGCGTGGAGGCCCAGGTGTTTGCCCAGGACCTGGCCAAGGTCACGCCCGGCGCCGTGTTCCGGGTAGAAGGCTTGCAGGGCCAGGCCGGCGTGCCGGCCCGGCTCGTGGTGTTCAGCAACGTGGTGAACCCCGTCAACCAGGCCCGGCAGCTGGTGCTGGAGCTCGATGCCACCGAAGGCAGCGCCTACCGGGCCGGCCAGGCCGTGAACGTGCAGGTGGTGGGCCAGACCGGGGGCGGCAAACCGCAGCTGGTGGTGCCCACCTCGGCTATCACCGACCTCAACGGCAAGCCTGTGGTGTTTGTGCACACCGAGCCCGAGCGCTTCAAAATCCGCTACGTGCAGCTTGGCGCCGTGAACGGCCAGCAAACTGTGCTGACGCAGGGCCAAGTCAACGAAAACGACCGGGTCGTGACGGCCGGCACCTACCAGCTCAAGTCCATTTACCTCAACCAGTAACCTTTTTCCATGCTCCTCATGCGCAGCTTTCTTGTGGCCTTATTGGCCGTTCCCGCCCTGTCCCTGGCCGCTCAGGCCCAAACCGCGCCGGCTGCTTCGGCCGATGAAACGGCGGTGCGCGCCGTGCTGAAGCAGTACCAGCAGGCCGTCGAAAAGCTCGACACCACTGGCACCGACCGTCTGTTTGCGCCCAAGTCCCAGGTATTTGAGTCGGGCAGCGCCGAGGGCAGCTACCGCCACTATGCCAACCACCACTTGGGCCCGGAACTCAAGGAATTCAGCTCCTTCACTTACGATAACTACAAGGTGAGCGTGCAGGTGGACGGCCCCTACGCCTTCGCCACCGAAACCTACGGCTACACCATCGGCCTGAAACCCGACCCCAAGGCCAAGGCCAAAGCCGCGCCCGCGCCCGTTGAGCGCAAAGGGGTGGCCACGTCGGTGCTGCGCAAGAATGCCGCCGGCCAGTGGCAAATCGTGAGCAGCCACAACTCGGCCCGCAAGTAGGATTTGCGGCTACTCAATGATACCCGAGTCAGCCTACTGATTACGCGCCTGGTGCCCGTTGATTCTGATTGGTCTGCGCTACTCAGCTTCTGCGGTATCAGCCGCTGACTCTGCTGCCTTTTACGACTAATCTGGCAGCCTACTTTTCTGCTTTCATCGATGCTTGACAAGATAATTCGCTTTGCCCTGCAAAACCGCCTGCTGATGCTGGCTTTTGCCGTGGGCCTCCTCATTGCCGGCACTTACACGGCCAATCAGCTGCCCGTGGACGTGCTGCCCGACCTGGACCGCCCCCGCGTGACGGTGTTCCTGGAAGCGCCCGGCATGGCCCCCGAGGAAGTGGAGGCCCTGGTGACGCTGCCCGTGGAAACGGCCCTGAACGGGGCCACCGGCGTGTCGGCGGTGCGCTCCAATTCGGCCATCGGCCTGGGCATGGTGTTCGTGGAGTTCGACTACGGAACCGACATTTTCACGGCCCGCCAGATTGTGAGCGAGAAGCTGCAAACCACCGGCGAGCAACTGCCGCAAGGGGTGACGCCGGTGCTGGGCCCCATTTCCTCGGTCATGGGCCAGATTATGCTGGTGGGGCTGTCGGGTGGAAAGCAAACCAACGCCGCCGACCTGCGCACGCTGGCCAACTACACCGTGCGCCAGCGCCTGCTCAGCATTCCCGGCATTGCCCAGGTCATTCCCATCGGCGGCGACAACCTGCAGTACCAGGTGCTGCTGGACATGCCCCGCCTGAACGCCACCGGGCTGACGGTGAATCAGGTAGAAGAGTCGTTGCGCCAGTCGAACCTGAATACCACCGGCAACTTTTTTGACCGCAATGGCTCGGAGGTGCTCATCCGCAACCTGGGCCGGCTGCGCTCGGTGGCGGACATCGAGAACATCGTTGTAGGCTACCGCGAACAGTCACCCATCCGCGTGGCCGACGTGGCCAAGGTGGAGTTCGGGGCCCGCTTCAAACGCGGCGACGGCAGCGTGAACGGCCAGCCCGCCGTGATTCTGAGCATCGAGAAGCAGCCCGGCGCCGCCACCGTGGGCCTGACCCAGGCCGTGGAGAAAGCCCTGGTCGAACTCAAGCCTTCGCTGCCCAAGGACGTGCAGGTGAATACGCGCCTTTTCAAGCAGTCGGAGTTTATTGAGTCGTCGATTTCCAACGTGGAGGAAGCCCTGCGCGACGGCGCCATTCTGGTGGTCATCGTGCTGTTTGCCTTTTTGCTGAACGTGCGCACCACCTTCATTTCGCTGGTCGCCATTCCGCTCTCGCTGCTGGTCACGGCGCTGGTATTCAAAGCGGCGGGCATTTCTATCAACACCATGACGCTGGGCGGGTTGGCCATTGCGATTGGCGAGCTGGTCGACGACGCCATCGTGGACGTGGAAAACGTGTACCGGCGCCTGCGCGAAAACAAGCAACGGCCCGACCCGCAACCGGTGCTGCGCGTCGTGTATTCGGCCTCGTCGGAAGTGCGCAACTCCATCGTCTACGCCACCATTATCGTGGTGCTGGTGTTTTTGCCACTGTTCGCGCTGGAGGGTATGGAAGGCCGCATTTTCGCGCCCCTGGGCATTGCCTACATCACCAGCATCGTGGCCTCGCTCTTCGTTTCGCTTACGGTGACGCCGGTGCTCTGCTACTACCTGCTGCCCGGCATGAAGCAGATGGACCACCCCGAAACCGACGGCGGGCTGGTGCGCTGGCTCAAGAAAAAGGACACCCGCCTGCTGGGTTGGGGCCTGGCTCATCCCAAAACAGTGCTGGGAGTTGCTGGCGCCCTGTTGATAGCGGCCCTGGCCTTTATTCCCTTCTTCGGCACCGAGTTTCTGCCGCCCTTCAACGAAGGCTCCCTGACGGTGAACTTCTCGGCTCCGGCCGGCACCTCGCTCACCGAATCCAACCGCCTGGGCACGCTGGGCGAGCAGCAGATGCTCAAGATTCCGGAAGTGGCCTACACGGCCCGCCGCACCGGTCGCGCCGAGCTCGACGAGCACGCCGAATCGGTGAACAACTCCGAAATCGAAGTCGCCTTCAAGACCGAAGCCGAGCTGGAGAAGGAGGGCAAAACCATGCGCAGCCGAGACGAAATCCTGGCCGACATGCGCGACAAGCTCAGCCTGATTACGGGCGTGAACGTGAACATCGGCCAGCCCATTTCCCACCGCCTCGACCACCTGCTGAGCGGGGTGCGGGCCCAGGTGGCCATTAAGGTGTTCGGCAACGATTTGCTGGAGCTGCGCCGCTACGCCAACGAGGTGCGGGCCGCTGCCAGCACCGTGCCCGGCGTGGTGGACCTGCAGGTGGAGAAACAGGTGCAGATTCCGCAGCTGCTGATTCGGCCCAAAGACGACGCCCTGCGCGCCTACGGCATGGGCCGCGGGGAGCTGGTGCGCGACCTGGAAACGCTGTTTCAGGGAACCGTGGTGTCGCAGATGGTCGACGGCCAGAAGCGCTTCGACCTGGTGGTGAAGCTGCCCGAAGCCCAGCGCAACGACCTGGCCGCCATCAGCCAGACCCGCATCGAAACCCCCAGCGGCGCGTTGATACCCGTGAGCCAGGTGGCGGAGGTGATTTACGAGCCGGGGCCCAACACCATCAACCACGAAAACACCCAGCGCCGCATCACCATCTCGCTCAACGTGGCCGAGCGCGACCTGGGCTCCACGGTGCAGGAAATTCAAGCCAGAATCGGCCAGCAGGTGAAGCTGCCGCCGGGCTACTACCTCACCTACGGCGGGCAGTTCGAGAGCCAGCAGTCGGCCTCGCAGAAGATACTGTGGCTGAGCCTGTTTTCGCTGGCTGGCATCTTCCTGGTGCTGTTCTCGCACTTCAAGTCCTCGCTGATGGTGGGGCAGATTATGCTCAATATCCCGCTGGCCCTCATCGGCTCGGTGGTGGCGGTGCTGCTCACCGGCGGCACGTTCAGCATTGCCTCGCTGGTGGGCTTCATCACGCTCACCGGCATCGCCTCGCGCAACGGCATCATGATGATTTCGCACTACATCCACCTCGTGGAGCACGAGGGCGAGAAGTTCGGCATCCCCATGATTATCCGCGGCTCGCTGGAACGGCTGGTGCCGGTGCTGATGACGGCGCTGGTGGCGGCCCTGGCCCTGGTGCCGCTCACGCTGGCCAAGGACGCGCCGGGCAAGGAAATTCTGTATCCGGTAGCTACCGTGATTCTGGGCGGCCTGCTCAGCTCCACTTTCCTCGATATCATCGTGACGCCGGTAGTGTTCTGGCTGGTGGGGGAGAAGGCCCTGGCCCAGTACTTCGCCTCCCATCGGGAAGTGGGCCTCAACGAGCACCCGCAGGAAATTGACGCGCAGCCGCTCACACCGCCCGCCGACCAGAACCCGGTGCAGCCTGCCGTTTAACTAGCTATTAATGCTGCCCAACCACTCTTTTTCGCCCGACACTAGATGCACAGTGCTTTATATCAAGCACATGGTGTGCCCGCGCGGTATCCGGGTGGTGCGGTACGAGCTGGAAAGTCTGGGGCTACGGGTACTGCAGGTGCGGCTGGGGGCGGCTACCGTGGCTGGCCCGGCCACGGCGCTGGATTGGGCACGTATTCGGGAAGCGCTGGCGATGGCCGGCTTTGCCCTACTCAAAACCCCCAAGCACGTGTTGGCTACGCAGGTCAGGCACCTGGTAGACGAGCTGCTGCGCCGCCCCTTCACGGTTGCGCACCGCGACGTGATTGCTGCCCTGGCGCAGGAGGCGGGCATGGGCGTGCGCCAGCTGCACGGCCTGTTTGCCCGGCTGCCCGGCCCTGGGAGCCTGCCCGGCTACATTAAACACCAGCGACTGGCTTACGCGCAGGAGCTGCTGGAGGCGTCCCCGCTGAGCATCGGCCGCATTGCCCGGCAGCTGGGGTATAGCAGTCTGGCGCATTTTTCCGGGCAGTTTCGGCGGTTTGCGCAGTGCGCGCCGTCGGCCTACCGCCAGCAGCAGCGCGTTGCCCCTGAAGCTGCTGTGCTGGATGCGGAGGTGCCAAATAGTGCAAGCTAAAAGACGAAAAACGTAAAACCGGCTGCATGGGCTTGGGGTATACCACAGGGTAACTATCAACCACAAACTTCTTTTCCCATGCATACCCAAAACCAATCCCTCCTCGAAGCCCTCAACGCCTGCATTGCTGCCTGCGAGCACTGCGCCTCTTCCTGCCTGCAGGAGGAAGACGTGAAAATGATGGCCCGCTGCATCAGCATCGACCGCGACTGTGCCGACATCTGCGCTCTCACGGCCCGCTTCGTGGCCCGCGGCTCCGAGCACGCCGCCCATCTGCTCAAGGAATGCGCCGAAATCTGCGGAATCTGCGCCGCCGAGTGTGAAAAGCACGGCGCCCACATGCAGCATTGCCAGGAGTGCGCCGAAGCTTGCCGGCGCTGCGAGGAGGCCTGCCGCGCGGGCCTGGCTGCATAGTCTAATGGCCTGAAGCAAAGCGCAGCCGGGAAATCATGCAAGCCAGCGGCGCAATTCTGTACTGGTCTGGCTGCACCTGGCCGCAACTTTGCGTGTTCTATTCACACGGACCACCGGTGGCTCCGCTAGCTCTATTCGTCATGAAAACGCTCCAATTCAAAACCAACATCAACTGCGGTGGCTGCATCAAGTCCGTTACGCCTGTCCTCAACCAGGAAGCCGGCGCCGGCAACTGGCAGGTAGATACCGCCAACCCCGACAAGATTCTCACCGTCACCTCCGACAAGCTCACTGCCGAGCAGATAATGCAGGCCGTACAAAAGTCCGGGTTTGAGATTCAGGCGGCGTAGCTGGTCGGTGCCATCCTCACAAAACGCCCGGCCCTGCCGGGCGTTTTTTTGCTTTGCCAGGCGGGGCCTGTTCTGCGTGCTACAGGCTCGTGCGTACGCCAGAATGTGGCTTCACTTATCAAACAGGGATGAATCTATCCGGAGCCAGGACCGGCACTTCCATTTCCTGAACTCCTGCCCGGTGGCGAGCCGACTCATATATGCTCCCGACCTGCTGGCCTCTTTGCTCTTGTACGCCGACGTGCTCAACCTGCCGGCCGAAGCGGTGCCGAGGGAGTTGCCCGCGCTACGATTGCCCGGCGCAGATACGCTGGTGTTTTCCGCGTAGGCCCGGCCGGGGGCGCACGTGCTGCCGGTGGCATCGGTTGCTGACGCCCGGCAACGGTTTGAGCACCGTCCGCTGGTGCCGGGCGAAAACCAGGGTCGGATAGTGACGACTGGCCCCGGCCACCTCTCCCTCATCTACCCGGCCAACAACCAGCTCACGCTTCTGAAGCCAGGCGCTGGTGCGGTACCCCTTTCTAGCAAGAATGAATTTTCTTAAATCTGCCACTGAAAAAATAAAAAGGCCATTTCCGATGAGGAAATGGCCTTTTTAGCAAACGATAGCGGTCTGGACGGGACTCGAACCCGCGACCTCCGCCGTGACAGGGCGGCATTCTAACCAACTGAACTACCAAACCGTTTGCCTAGGTGGAGAAGCCGTGTGCTTTTCCGTTTTGGTGATACAAAGGTAGGGGAATAAAACCGCGTCCTGCAAGCTCTGGGCCAAAGTTTTTCTAAAAAAGGGAGGCTGGGAACGGTTGTATGTTGTTTTTCAGGCTCATTAATTTTTGTGGGTTGCTGCTGCGATGGATGTTTTACCTTTGCCATCCGCCTGATGAACGGCTTTTGCGGCTGAGGGATGTGGTTTTCCTCCGCAAAGGCTTTCCGTGGTGTTCTTCTCTCGTCTTTCCATTTGAAATAGTCCGTATTCCATGCTCCTTGATTTTGAACAACCCATCGTTGCGTTAGAAGGCAAGCTTCTTGAAATGCAAAAGCTGGCCGATGAGAGCGACGTCGACGTGAGCGAGGCCGTGGCGGCGCTGCAAGCCAAAATAAAGGCTCTCAAGAAAGAAACGTATGCCAACCTCACCCGCTGGCAGCGGGTGCAGCTTTCGCGCCACCCGGAGCGGCCTTATACCCTGGACTATATTGAGGGCATGGCCGACAAGTTTGTGGAGCTGCACGGCGACCGTACCGTGGGCGACGACAAGGCCATGGTGGGCGGTTTCGGCGAGATAGACGGCCACCCGGTTATGTTCATTGGCCAGCAAAAGGGACATAATACCAAGCAGCGCCAGTTTCGCAATTTCGGCATGCCCAATCCCGAAGGGTACCGCAAGGCCCTGCGCCTAATGAAGCTGGCCGAGAAATTTAACGTGCCGGTGGTGACGCTGATTGACACGCCGGGCGCTTTTCCGGGTCTGGAGGCCGAGGAACGGGGGCAGGGCGAGGCCATTGCGCGCAACCTCAAGGAGATGTTTATGCTGAAGGTGCCGGTGGTGTGCGTTATCATTGGCGAGGGCGCCAGCGGCGGGGCTCTGGGTATTGCCATCGGCGACCGGGTGCTGATGCTGGAAAACACCTGGTACTCGGTGATTTCGCCCGAGTCGTGCAGCAGCATTCTGTGGCGGTCCTGGGATTATAAGGAGCAAGCCGCCGAGGCGCTCAAGCTCACGGCCATCGACATGCAAAAAGCCGGCTTGGTGGACGGCATCGTGAAAGAGCCACTGGGCGGAGCGCACACGGCTCCCGAGCAAATGATTGAAACGCTGAAAAATACGCTGCTGAAGACGCTCAAAGAACTGGAAAGCATCGCGCCGGCAGACCGGATTTCGCAGCGCATCGACAAGTTTTCGGCAATGGGCGTGGTGGTGGAGTAATACCAGTGAACAGTTATCAGTGAGCAATGAACAGTGTTGTTCGGCAAACTCCTGGCAACTGCTCACTGCTCACTGATAACTGTTCACTGACCTATGAAAATCCATACCCTCGACACCGGTCTTTTCAGGCTTGACGGCGGCGCCATGTTTGGCGTGGTGCCCAAGAGCATATGGCAGAAGCTCAACCCCCCCGATGCGAACAACATGTGCACGTGGGCCATGCGGTGCCTGCTCATTGAGGACGGCGGTCGTTTGCTGCTGATTGACAACGGGATTGGGGAAAAGCAGGACGAGAAATTCCGGGGGCATTTCTATCTGCACGGCGACGATACGCTGGAAAAATCGTTGCGCAAGCTGGGGTTTACCAGCGCGGACATCACCGATGTTTTCCTTACGCACCTGCACTTCGACCACTGCGGCGGCTCGGTGCAGCGCAAGGGCGACGGCAAGCTGGCCCTGGCCTTTCCAAACGCGACGTACTGGAGCAACGACGCGCACTGGCAGTGGGCGGTGCAGCCCAATCCACGCGAGAAGGCCAGCTTTTTGCAGGAAAATATTTTGCCGATTCAAGAGAGCGGGAATCTGAAGTTTGTGGGCCTGCAAGCCGGGGTTCCGTCCGAGCTACCACAGTTTCGGGAAATCATCATGGCCGACGGGCACACCGAAAAAATGATGGTGCCGTTGATGGACTACAAGGGCCGTACGCTGGCTTTCGTGGCCGATTTGCTGCCCAGTACCGGGCATATTCCGCTGCCTTACGTGATGAGCTACGACGTGCGCCCTCTGGTGACTATGACCGAAAAGGAAGCGGTGCTGCGGCGGGCAGCCGATGAAAACTGGGTGCTGGTCCTCGAACACGACCCTATTCATGAGGCCTGCACCGTACAGCTCACCGACAAAGGCGTCCGCCTGGCCGAAACGCTACGAATCGCGGACCTGTAACGCCAGCAAAGGGCGCTGCCGCAACGTGCTTGCGCAGGGTGCGGCAGCGGACTGGCGCCACGGGGACCGGGTTGCGAAAAACGATAAATTAAGAGAAATCAAACTACACCATGGCCCAAATGGGGTTGGCATTGTCGGGGGGCGGGGCGCGTGGCATTGCCCACCTCGGGGTGCTGGCGGCGCTAGACGAGCTGCAGCTGCCGGTAGGGGAGCTGGCCGGCGTGAGCTCCGGGGCCATTGCCGGCGTTTTTTACGCCGCGGGGTTCCCGCCGCGCGAAATCCTGAAACTGCTGCTGACTACCAACCTGTTCAGCCTCACGCGGCCCGCGTTTAGCCGCTACGGCCTGCTGCATCTCGATGCAGTGGCCCAGCTCATTGCCCGGCAATTGGGGGCCAGGGTCAACTTTGAAGACCTGGACGTGCCGCTGACGCTGGTGGCGACGGACCTGCTGGCCGGCGAGTCGGTGTACTTCAACTCCGGGCCCTTGCTGGCACCGTTGCTGGCCTCCTCGGCGGTGCCCATCGTGTACCGGCCGGTGGAGTACCAGGGCCGGCAGCTGGTGGATGGCGGCCTGCTCAACAACCTGCCGGTTGAGCCGCTCCTGGGCAAGTCTGAGCTGCGGGTGGTAGGGGTGAACTGCAACCCGAGCCACGCGGAAACGCATATCCCCAACTTTCGGCGGCTGGTGGAGCGCACGTTGCACCTGGCAATCAACGCGAATACGGCCGCCCGCAAAACCCAGTGCGCGCTGGTGCTGGAACCCCAGGAACTGCGCCACCACCGGCCCCTGGGCTACAAGCGCGGGGCGGAGCTGTTCGATATTGGCTACCAATACACCCTGAGCCAGGCGGTAGCTCTGCAGGCGCTGCTCTAGGCAAAGCGGTGGACGGCAGCAGCCGGCAGGTCCTGCACTTGGCTGCAACTGCCCATCTTTGCAGGTAAATGGAGCGGCTCCGCCTGGCCGCCGCTCCCATCAATTGTTTTTATCTCATCACCAGCACTGCCTCAATGCCCGCGCGCAAAACCTCTACAACCTGGTACTACATCGCCAAATTCGTGTTTTGGATTTCAGGCTGGAAGCTCGGCGAAATCCGCAACCCGGAAATCAAAAAAAGCATGATGATTGCGGCCCCGCACACCAGCAACTGGGACCTCATCATGGCCCGCGCCGCCTTTTACCTGATGGATGTGGACGTGCGCTTCACCGTGAAAAAGGAGTGGACCGAGCACTGGCTGCTGGGGGGCATGGTGCGGGCCGTGGGTGCCCTGCCCGTGGACCGCAGCAAGAACAACAGCCTTGTGGATGGCATGGTGAAGCTATTTGAACAACACGAGGAGCTGGTGATTCTCATCACGCCCGAGGGCACGCGGGCCTACCAGCCCCGCTGGCGTCGGGGCTACTACTTTGCCGCGTTGGGTGCCAATGTGCCCATCCGGCTGGGGTATCTGGACTATAAAAACAAAGAAGCCGGCATCGGCGAAGCCGTGTACCCAACGGGCGACTACGCAGCCGACGAGGAAAAAATCAAGGCTTTCTATCGCACCAAAACCGGCCGCTTTCCCCAGAAAGGCATCCGGTAAGAAATCAACTACGCGTAGCCCCACCATTCCGTACCTTCCATTAATGGATGAACTCAAAACCCTGGTTTGGATTCTGCTAGCCATCGGCGCATTTGTGTACCGTATGGTGAAAAAGGTGCAGGAAAACAGCGCGCGTGAAAGCCGCGAGCGGCCCACGCGGCCCGCTGGCAGTGTGGTGCCGGGCTTGCCCACGGCCAGCTTTCAGGAGCTACTGCAGCAAATGCAGGCCCGCAACGCACCCGTGCCAGCTGCGCCGGCCCCGCAGAAGGCCCCCGTGGCTCCCCTAGCGCCGGCTGCGCGCACGCTGGGCGGGCGCCTGATGCCCCGCGAAATTGCCCGTCCCACGTTTTCGAAGGAGCGCGTCGCGGTGCGTCAGGCCTCACTGGAGGCTCCGGCTACTGCCCGTTCGCGTGGGTTTACGCCATCGGTGGTGGTCCGCCGAGCGTCGGAGCAGCCACGGGCTTATACCGAAGCGTTGCCGGAATTCAACCGGCAGGGTGCTGCCACCGGCTCGGCCGCGCCGCTGAACGAAACCGTGCGCCAGATGCTCCGGCAGCCCGAGGGGGTGCGGGCGGCGTTTGTGCTCAGCGAGATTTTCCAGCGCAAGTACTAGCCGCGCACTCCGCCGCTACGGGCGAGCAGCGGCCCATGCCGATAGAAATACAACTGCATTTGGGTAGGCGCCGGAGTTAATCCTGGGTGAGGGCGTACGCCACCAGGTTGGCGCCCATGCGCAGGGCGGCATCGTGCGCGGCGGGGGTGTCTTCGGGGTAGGTGCCGAGGTCTTCCCAGCCGTTGCCCAGGTCGCATTCGTAGCTATAGAAGCACACCAGCCGGCCTTTGTAGAGCAGGCCGAAGCCCTGCGCGCGCTTTCCGTCGTGCTCGTGTACTTTGGGCAGGCCCCGCGGAAAATCAAATTTCTGGTGGTAGATGGGGTGGGAGAAGGGCAGCTCCACGAATTCGAGCTCGGGAAAAACCTTCTTCATCTCGGGCCGGATGAATTTATCCAGCCCGTAGTTGTCATCGATGTGCAAAAAACCGCCCCCGGTGAGGTAGCGGCGCAGGTTTTTCGCTTCGGCCGCGGTGAAGGTCACGTTGCCGTGGCCGGTCATGTGGACGAAGGGGTAGGTGAGCAGTTCGGGCGCGTCGAGCTCAACGGTCGCTTCTTCGGGGGCGATGTTGGTTTTGAGCGTCTGGTTGCAGTACTGGATAAGGTTGGGCAAGGACGTTTTGTTGGCGTACCAGTCGCCGCCCCCGCCGTAGTGCAGCTTGGCAATGCGGAAGCTGTAGGAGGCCGGGCCAGCGGAAGTGCTGACGAGCAGGGCAACCAAAAGGAACAGGTTTTTGAGCATAGAGCAGGTGGGCGGTTTCAACAGCCGCAGGCAAAGTAAAAGCGAGGCGGCGGAAGTTGGTTCCCTGGGCCGCATCAGGTACCCCGCGCCCACCGCCAAGTTGCGCGCGGCCACTCGCCTGCCTACAAGCCCGCCGCAGCCGTCAGGTTGCAGCCAGCTGCAGGAGTTTTTGCTTCAGCTCAGTAAAGTCAATGGGCTTTAGCAGGAAGCCGCTGGCGCCGAGGTGCATGGCCTGGCTGTAGCTTTCGTCATCGCCGTAGGCCGTAATTATCATCACGGTGGGCGGCGGGTTGGGGTGGTCCTGCTTGATGTGCCGTAGCAGCTCCAGCCCGCTCATGCCCGGCATGTCGATGTCGGATAAGATGAGTACGACTTCGGAATAGCGCGCCTCATCGAGCAGGTAGTGTAGGGCCTGCTCGCCCGAAAATGCAAAGGCAAACGAAAACACCCCTTCGCGGATTTCACGCCGAAAGCGCTGCTCGAACAGCAAACGGACGTCTGCTTCGTCGTCCACAACGAGGATTTTCATTATACCGAATACGTGTTGATGTAATGGTTATGGAATATGTGCGCCTTGCCGCGTGCCCGCCGCCTACCGCTCCCGGCTCAGGTGCACAGTGAAGGCGGCGGCCAGCGCAGCCGTTTCGGTGCGGAGCCGGGATGCGCCCAGCGTCACGGGCCGAATGCCGCGCTCCCGCGCTTGAACAATCTCGGCTGGCGTGAAATCTCCTTCCGGGCCAATGAGCACGCAGCAGCCCGCGCCCGTAGCGGCCACATTGGAGAGGGCGGTGCGCTCGTCATCGGCCAGGTGGGCAATGTAGGCTGTATCGGGCGTCACATGCTTCAGAAAATCAGCGTAGTCGGTGAGCTCATCGAGCTGCGGCAGCCAGGCCTGGCCCGATTGCTTCATGGCGCTGATGGCTATTTTCTCCAGCCGCTCCAGCTTCAGCTCGCGGCGCTCGGAGCGGGCGCAGCGCAGGAAGGTGATGCGCTCGACGCCGACTTCCACCGCCTTCTCCACGAACCACTCCATGCGGTCGAGGTTTTTGGTGGGAGCCACGGCGATGTGGGTGAAATAGGGCCGGGGTGCTACGGTTTCCTGATGGGTGATGCGCAGCTGGCAGCGCTTGGGGTTGGCATCGGCCACGGCCGCCGCGTAACGACTGCCGCGGCCGTCGAGCAGCTCCACGGCATCGCCGGCGCCGAGGCGCAGCACGCGCACGGCGTGCTTGCTTTCGTCTTCGGGTAGGGTGTAGGCAGTGCCGCTAAGCTCGGGCGCGTAAAAAGTGTGCATGGGGCAAAGTACGGGCGGAAGGCGTTATGTTCAGGTGACTTTACAGTTGGAGCTGTATTACTTGGTGTGAGAAAATAACGCTCAATTGGAAATCATTCTGTGATGAGAGATTATTCTTTGTTGGCTTGCCGGAACGCATATCTCGAGAATATTAATCTCGCAACGCTCCCCATTAACACACATGGCTGGATGATTATTTAAAATACAAAAGCCCCATCAGCTGCAGCTGATGGGGCTTTTTGGTGACTAACGAGTGGCGTTACCCTACCTCAGCGGCTACTGCTACTTTGGGGGCGCCGGCCAGAATTTCTTCATTGGCGAAGTCCGCGTATTTCTTGAAGTTCTCCACGAATTTCTCGGCCAGCGAGGCGGCCGTTTTGTCGTAGGCGGCTTTGTCGGCCCAGGTGTTGCGCGGGTCCAGGATTTCGGTGGGCACGCCGGGCACGGCGCCGGGCACGGCCATTCCAAAGATGGGGTGCTTGGTGAACTTCACCTGGTCTAGTTGACCGTTGAGGGCGGCCGTAATCATGCCGCGGGTATAGCCCAGCTTCATGCGGTGGCCAGTGCCGTAGCTGCCGCCGGTCCAACCGGTGTTGATGAGCCAGACGTTGATGTCGGGATTTTCGTCCATTTTCTTGCCCAGCATTTCCGCGTACTTGGTGGGGTGCAGAGGCAGGAACACGGCGCCGAAGCAGGCCGAGAACGTGGTCTGCGGCTCGGTTACGCCCATTTCGGTGCCGGCCACCTTGGCGGTGTAGCCCGACATGAACAGGTACATGGCGTGGCTTTTGTCGAGCTTGCTGATGGGAGGCAGCACGCCGAAGGCGTCGGCGGTAAGGAAGAAAATGTTCTTCGGCGCATCGGCCACCGACGGCTCAATGGCGTTGTCGATGAAGTTGATGGGGTAGGCGGTGCGGGTGTTTTCCGTCACCGACTTGTTGGCGTAGTCCACGGTGTGAGTGCCGGGGATGAAGCGGGTGTTTTCCACAATGGAGCCGAAGCGGATGGCGTCCCAAATCTGGGGCTCCTTTTCCTGGCTCAGGTCAATCACCTTGGCATAGCAGCCGCCTTCAAAGTTGAAGATGCCGGCCTCGGGCGTCCAGCCGTGCTCGTCGTCGCCGATGAGGCCGCGGTTGGGGTCGGCCGAAAGGGTGGTTTTGCCCGTGCCCGAGAGGCCGAAGAAGATGGCCGTGTCACCGGATTCGCCCACGTTGGCCGAGCAGTGCATGGGCAGCGTCTCGCGCTCGTGGGGCAGCAGGTAGTTCAGCACGCCGAAAATACCCTTTTTCATCTCGCCAGCGTAGCCCGTGCCACCAATGAGAATCATCTTCTTGGTGAAGTTCAGGATGGCGAAGTTGGGCTGGCGGGTGCCGTCCACGGCCGGGTCGGCTTCGAAGCCGGGAGCGCAGATGATGCTGAAGTCGGGCAGCCAGCTGGTGTCCGCACCCTCGGCGGGGCGTAGGAACATGTTGTAGCAGAACAGGTTGTGCCAGGCCTGCTCGTTCACGATGCGCAGCTTGAGCTGGTAGTCGGGGTTGGAGCCGGCGTAGGCTTCGCGCACGTACAGCTCTTTGTCGGCCAGGTAGGCTACCATTTTCTGGTGCAGCTGGTCGAATTTATCCGCCTCGAAGGGAATGTTGATATCGCCCCACCACACGCTGTTTTCGGTATTGGCGTCCTTCACCACAAACCGGTCTTTGGGCGAGCGGCCGGTGAACTTACCGGTGTCGGCCATCAGGGCACCGGTGTCGGTGAGGTGGCCCTCACCGTTGCGCAGGGCGTGCTCAATGAGCTCGGCAGGCGTCAAATTGAGGTGGACGGTAGCCGTTTCGTTGAAGCCCAAGGCCTGCAAACGATTGGGGGAGTCGGAGGCAAGTGTGGAAGGTTCTTGCATGGCAATTGTGGTGTTGGGTGGGAATTCCCGTGAGTGAGGGTACAAAGGTAGAATTATTCAGCCCAATGGCAGTGAAACAATTCATTTGTTTAACGGGACAAATTAAACCATGTCTGGTTTCTCAGTTATTTTTAAGGCCTCAAGCCACGGCAGCAAGCCAACTGAGACCCTTGTGGTTTTGTTCGGGCCCCTGTTTTGGTTTGCTTTGTCCCTGCCCCAACCGTCAGTTCGATGACCTCCAACATCGCCAGCTACAATGGCATTTACGGCGATAGCAAGGCGCGGCTTTCGCACGATTATCTCCAAAGCCAGCTCATCGTGCCGCGCCAGCGCCTCCACGACTGGGGCCTGAGGCCGCACCTGCACGAAAACCTGTTCCAACTGTTTTTCCTGGAAGCGGGCCGCGCGGCCTTCGAAGCCCCGGAGGTGGTGGAGCTGGTCACGCCGTGTTTGGTCATCATTCCGGCCAACACCGTGCACGGCTTCACGTTCAGCCCGCAGGTGAAAGGCCGTACCCTTACGCTCTCCGAGGCATTGCTCGACACCATTCTGCAGGCCACTCCCGGCGTGCTGGTCGAGCTAAACAGTGTGCACATTCTCTCCGACTTCAACTCCGAAGTAACCTTTGCCGACCTGCAGGCCCTGGAGCAGCAGATTCACGAAGAAATCTATTCGGAGCTGCCCGGCAAACAGCTCGCGCTTAACGGCTATTTCAAGCTGCTTTTCGTGAAGATATTCCGGCTGCTGCACCACAACCGCCGCAAGGAAGAAAGCCCCAACCGCGCCTTGCACTACTTCCGCGAGTTTCAGAAAGCCATTGCGCGGACGGCTCCGTTCGAGAAAAAAATCTCGGAATTTGCTCAGGAGCTCAAGATTACCCAGGTCCACCTCAACCGCATCTGCCAGGCCGTGAAGGGCAAAACGGCCCAGCAGATTGTGCAGGCCCACACCATTCGCAAGGCCCACAATTACCTGTTATACACTTCGCTTTCGGTGGCCGAAATTGCCTACGAGCTGCAGTTCGTCGACCCCGGCTATTTCACCCGGTTCTTCCGCAAGCAAACCGGCCTTTCGCCCGGCTCCTACCGGGCCAAAGCCTACCGGAGCGACTCCGTGGCGCATAATTCGGATGAACGCTCCTTGGCGCGTTCAATCGTTGGGCGATGACCCGTTTGGGCGCTGACACGTTAAGGCCGCCGGCCGCCGGGGCCCGGTTCAACGATTGAACGCGCCAAGGCGCGTCCCTACGATAATGGCAAAACTTTCCTAGATTTACCGTGCCCGTACTGCACTGATTCGCATTCAGGGCCTCATTTCCCACCAGTTGCCTTCTCATTTCCCACTCTAATTTCGCTTATGCAACCACTTTCTGCCCAGTCCGGGCAACCGCTTTCCGCGGACTCCACGAGCCACCCCCGCGGGCTATACCTGCTGTTCGCCACCGAAATGTGGGAGCGGTTCAGCTACTATGGCATGCGGGCCGTGCTGGTGCTGTTTCTCACCAAGGCCATGATGATGGACAAAGCCTTCGCGTCCAAATTCTACGGCGGCTATACTAGTCTGGTGTACCTCACGCCGCTCATCGGCGGCTTCATTTCGGACCGGTACTGGGGCAACCGCCGCTCCATTATCACGGGTGGTTTGCTGATGGCGCTGGGCCAGTTCACACTGTTTTTCTGCGCTTCCAACTATGGCCCGGTCGAGTCCCACGCCCTCAGCCACTGGCTGCTGTACCTGGGCCTGGGCGTGATGATTGTGGGCAATGGCTTCTTCAAACCCAATATTTCGTCGATGGTGGGCACGCTCTACAGTGCCACCGATAAGCGCAAGGACGCCGCTTACACCATCTTCTATATGGGCATCAACCTGGGTTCCTTCATCGGCAACACCATCACCAGCCTCATCGGCGATACCGGCAACCCTTCGGACTTCCGCTGGGCTTTCCTGGCCTGCGGCATTGCCATGCTGCTGGGCACGGTGGTGTTCAACTGGGGCAAAGACAAGTACCTGCACACGCCCACCGGCGAGCAAGTGGGCCTTACGCCCGTGCAGTCGGGCGGTATCATGGGCGTGTACGCGCTGCTTCCGGTACTGCTGGCTTTGATTCTGGGCATTCTGTGGCTCGATTCGGCCAAGTTCCCCACCATCGCCCCGCTGTTGGGCGTTGCCGTGTTGGGTATTTCCTACATGATTTTCAGCGATAAGTCGTTGAGCGGGGCCGATGTAAAAGGCATCATGGTTATTTTCATCGTGTCGTTCTTCGTGGTGTTTTTCTGGGCGGCTTTCGAGCAGGCCCCGGCTTCGCTCACCTTCTTCGCCGATGAGCAGATGGACCGCACCATCTTCGGCTATACCCTGCCGGCCAGTATCTTCCAGAACCTGAACGCCATTTTCGTGGTAATCGGCGCCCCGCTCATGGCCATGGTCTGGACGGCATTGGGCCGCCGCGGCGCCGAGCCGCCGTCCCCCCTCAAAATGTCCATTGGCCTGGCTTTCCTGGCTGCCGGCTACCTGGTGATGTGCTTCGGGGTGAACAACCTGCAGCCCGGTGTGAAGGTGAGCATGTTCTTCCTCGTGGCGCTGTACTTCCTGCACTCCGTGGGCGAGCTGTGTCTCTCACCCATCGGCCTGTCGCTGGTGAATAAGCTGGCCCCGGTCAAATTTGCCTCCCTGCTGATGGCCGTGTGGTTCCTCGCCAACGCCGCCGCCAACTACCTCGCCGGCTACATGAGCAGCCTCTATCCCGACCCCGCTTCCACCGGTCCCGCGCCGCAGTTGTTGGGCTTCCAAATCAACAACCTTTACGATTTCTTCATGGTGTTCGTAGTATCGGCAGCCGCAGCGGCAATCATCCTCTTCCTCCTCAGCGGCAAGCTGGCCAAAATGATGGACGCCCGCAACTACCCCGCGCCTACGCCTCAGGCGTAAGTAGCGAGGTGCTGAAAAAAGAAGCCCTGTCGCGCAAGCGGCAGGGCTTCTTTTTTTGAAAATGTGCTGGTGGCAACCTCACTTGTGCTGGCCGCAGTTTATCGCGCAGCGCGTAACTGCGAGCCTTCAGGTAAAAGCGAGTTTGTAACTCGCCGCCGGGCCAGATGGCGCGGCCCTCCATGGCAGCCACACGGCCATGAGTCACAGACTCACCTTACTACAGGCGCGCAGTTACGCGCTGCGCGCTAAACTGCGGCCAGCATAAAACCTCACCCCCTGACCCCCTCTCCAAAAAAGAGGGGGCACCGGATTTGCTCCTGGTATTTTCGGTTGAAGACTCATCCTCACGAACCGGTGCCCCCTCTTTTTTGGAGAGGGGGTCAGGGGGTGAGGTTGACGCCAACCCACAAAAAAGCCCCGCCGACATTTGCCGGCGGGGGCTTTTGTATTCTCACAGCAGGGCTGCAAGCAGCTTGATTACATCATGCCGCCCATGCCACCCATACCGCCCATGCCGCCGTCGCCGTGGCTATGGCCAGCATCTTTGGGCTCAGGCTCATCCGAAATCACGGCTTCGGTCGTCAGCAACAGGCCGGCGATGGAAGCAGCGTTTTCGAGAGCCAGACGGGTCACCTTGGTGGGGTCGATGATACCAGCGGCCACCAAGTTCTCGTACCGGTCTTCGCGGGCATTGTAACCGAAGTCACCGCTGCCTTCGCGCACCTTCTGCACTACCACCGAGCCTTCGCCACCGGCGTTCTGCACGATGCAGCGCAGGGGCGCCTCAAGGGCCGTGCGGATGATGTTCACGCCGGTGCGCTCGTCAGCATTGCGGGTATCTACCGCGGCCAATGACTCCAGGGCACGCACCAGGGCTACACCGCCGCCGGGTACCACGCCTTCCTCAACGGCGGCGCGGGTGGCGTGCAGGGCATCGTCAACCCGGTCTTTCTTCTCTTTCATCTCCACCTCGGTGCTGGCACCAATGTAAAGAATAGCCACGCCGCCGCTCAACTTAGCGAGGCGCTCCTGCAGCTTCTCCTTGTCGTAGTCCGACGTGGTAGTCTCCATCTGCGCCTTAATCTGGCTGATGCGGCCGGTGATGGCCTCTTTCGAGCCCTTGCCGTTCACGATGGTCGTGTTATCCTTGTCGATGATGATTTTCTCAGCCGTACCGAGGTACTCCAAGGTAGCGTTTTCGAGCTTGTAGCCCTGCTCTTCGCTGATAACGGTACCGCCCGTGAGGGTAGCAATGTCTTCTAGCATGGCCTTGCGGCGGTCGCCGAAGCCGGGAGCCTTTACGGCCGCGATTTTCAGCGAGCCGCGCAGCTTGTTCACCACCAGGGTAGCAAGGGCTTCGCCGTCCACGTCTTCTGAGATGATAACTAGGGGCTTGCCGGTCTGAAGCACTTGCTCCAACACGGGCAGCAACTCCTTCATGGTGCTCACCTTCTTGTCGTAGATGAGAACGTAAGGCGAGTCAAACTCAACCTCCATTTTCTCGGGGTTGGTCACGAAGTAAGGGGAGAGGTAGCCGCGGTCAAACTGCATGCCTTCCACCGTTTTAACTTCGGTTTCGGTGCCACGCGCTTCTTCCACGGTGATAACGCCTTCCTTGCCCACTTTCTCCATGGCATCGGCAATCATCTGGCCGATTTCGGCGTCGTTGTTGGCCGAGATAGTACCTACCTGGGCAATTTCTGCCGAGTTCTCAATCTTCTTGGACTGCGACTTCAGGTTGGCAACAACGGCGATTACCGCCTTGTCGATGCCGCGCTTCAGGTCCATCGGGTTGGCACCGGCGGCCACGTTCTTCGAGCCGGCCGTGTAGATGGCCTGGGCCAATACCGTCGCGGTCGTGGTACCGTCGCCAGCCTGGTCGGCCGTCTTGGATGCCACTTCCTTCACGAGCTGAGCGCCCATGTTCTCGATGGGGTCACGCAGCTCAATTTCCTTGGCTACGGTCACGCCGTCCTTGGTGATGGAGGGCGCACCAAATTTCTTGTCGATAATGACGTTGCGGCCTTTCGGGCCCAGGGTCACTTTCACGGCGTTCGCCAGTTTGTTTACACCGGCCTGCAAGCGGGCGCGGCCTTCGGTGTCGAATTGGATGTTCTTAGCCACTTTGGGAGGGGAATTAAGAATTAATGATTAGGAATTAGGAATTTTCGACGGGCCTAAAGCACCGCGAAAATGTCCGACTCGCGCATGATGAGCAGGTCTTCGCCGTCAACGGTTATTTCGGTGCCGGCGTACTTGCCGTACAGCACCTGGTCGCCTACCTGAACCTGGGGCTTGATGAGCGAGCCGCTGTCAGCGGTTTTACCTTCGCCTACGGCTACAACTTCACCGCGCTGGGGTTTCTCCTTGGCCGTGTCGGGGATGATGATACCGGATTTGGTTTTCTCCTCGGCGGCGGCGGCGCGTACAATGACGCGGTCGGCCAGCGGTTTCATGCTAAGTGCCATTCTGTGTGTGTTTGGGTTGAGTTGGATGAAAAATCAGCGTTCACGCCCCAGTGACACTTCCCGTGCCAGCCCCGTAAACCTGACAAAATGGGCAGTTTTTGGAACCAATGAGTGGCAGAATTGGCGGATAACAGCTGGTACCTTGGCTAATCAGCCAGTTCGGCCAAGCGCAAAAAAGCCGGTGGCTCCCTCAGGAACCACCGGCTTTTTCGGTAGTGTAGCGCAAAAAGTGCCGCTATTTTTGAACTGGCGTAGCTGCCGGGGCCGGCTGTGCGGGGGTGGTGGCAGGAGCCGTAGCGCCACCCGGGGCGGCAGCCGGTGCACCAGGAGCGGGGGCCGGAGCCGGCAGGCGGGTTTCCAATGCACGCTGCTGGTTGATGCTGCGCACGGGGCCGGAAGTAGTGCCCGTAATCATGTGCGTGCCAAGCGACAATACCACCAGGCCAATGGCAAAGCCCCAGGTGAGCTTTTCGAGCAGGTCGCCGGTGCGCTTCACGCCCATCATGCTGGCGGCGCCGCCACCGGCACCGAACTGGCTGGAGAGTCCGCCACCCTTGGGATTTTGGGCCAGCACCACCAGGGCCAGCAGGAAGCACACGATAAGAATCAGAACGATGATGGCAATGTACATGACGAACAAAAAAGCTGAAAAGACGAATTACGCCGGGGGTTGCAATTGTTGGATTTGGGCCGCAAAGTACGCCATTTTTTCCGGCTGTCTCACCATGAGCTTTTCATAAATCTCAATGGCGCGGGCCGTTTTGCCCTGTCGCACGAGGATGCGGGCCAGACTGTCGGACACCAGGTCGGCTTCCGGGCGGGTGCTGCGCACGCTCAGGTCGGCCTGGGCGCCGGCCGTAGGCGGCAGCATGGCGGGGCGCGTGAGGCGGGGCTGGCGGCGCAGAAAATTGTTGATGAGGTCAAGCGACGAGGGCAGCGCCGGCACCGGCGGGCAATGCGTGGCCCAGTGGTCGAGCAGGAGTGGGTCGGGCTCGAAAAAAGTGCCCGCAGGTGGGAGCGGCATGGCCGGTGGCTGGGCCGCAGCCATTGCATCGGCGTCAGAAGTGGTGGGCATGGCCTTTTCCGCCAATAGGTTCAGTAGCTGCATGGACAAGCCCAGGCGGCTGCTTTCGCCAAAGCCGTAGCCAATGGATTCATCGCCGGTGAAAGCCGCGGGAGTGAGTGCCGCATAGGTCGCGTCGGGAGCAAGTTGGGCCAGTGCTTCCGGGATGGCTTCCAGGCTCCCCAGGCTGCGCGTGACCGCTGAGGCCGCCCATTCGTCAACCAATCCGGGCAGCTCGTAAGTGGGCGAAGCCGGCGGCGCCACTTCGGCCAAGCCAAACTCAAAGCGGGCCTCCCCAACTTCCACCGGCGGGCGAATGGCGGGGGCTTGCGCGGGTAAATCTTCTTCAACTGCGGCCTCCTCAGCGGGTACAATCTCCTGCACCGGCTCAGCCGCCAGAATTTCAATGCCTTCTACATCAAGCAGCAGCGAAGAATCCGGTTGCTCTACAACGGGCGATACTTCGGCTTCGGGCACCGCTTCAGGCGTTGTTTCGCTTTCCCCTTCTGAGTGTTTTGGTAAGCCGATTTCTTTGGCCTGGGGCAACTCAACTGCGGGGAGCGGGGCAGGAACTGTGGCTGCAACAGGCTCCGGGGCCATGGTAACCGGTGCGGGCGCCACTAGGGGGGCCTCCTTTTCCTGCACCGCAGCCAATACGGCGGGGGGCGCGGTAGCCTCCGGTGCCGCTTCTGGCACTACTGTTTCTGAAATAACCGCTTCCGGAAGAGCTGGTACCGGTGGCAAAGGCTGCGGGGCGGCCGGGGGCGCAACCTCAACAGCAAGGGATGGTGCTGCAACCGGAGCAGGCGGCGCTGTCTCAACGGCAATTGGGTCTATCTGCTCAATCAGGCGCCGGAGGAGGGTGCGGTCGGCTGCGTAGGTGGCAGCGCGGCGCAGGCGCTGGCCGGCCAGCATGGTGCCTTGGTCGTGGGCCGCTTTGGCCAGCAGCAAATGGGCCGTTTGGCAGTAGGGGAAGGCCTGCGCCAGCTGTTCGAGTTCGCGCACTTCCGCCAAACCGATGGCCGAAGTATGGTCAAGAACGTGGAGAAGCGTGGCGCGGGTCACGGGAAAAACAGCAGCGAGTGAGAGAACCAGACGCAGGAGACGATTCCTAAATCAGCGGCTCCGAACGGATTATCGGGGCGCAACATTACGCTAATTTACGCAAACGCCCGCGGTGTTACCGCCGTGTTTACCCTTATTTATCCCCCAATCAGCGAATAATAGTGCCGCGCTGCCGCCCAACGCATTCGGCGATTACCAGTTAGCTACCGACTTGTTGAAGATGTCGGTAATGATTTTATTGGTGGTGGTCCGCACCGCGTTGGGGTCGCTGTTGATGGTGGCGATGTTCCGGCCAGCCCCGTAGTCATCAAAATTCTGGAAGATTTGCTCGAAGCTCTGCTTGTCGTCCTTGGTGTTGGTAAAGCGGATTTTGACCTGAATGGTGAGGCGGTTGGAGCCGGCCTGGTCGATGCCGTCTACTTTCTGAATGGATGCCGGAGCGAAATCATACGCCACCACGTTGCCATCAAATTGCAAGTCGCCGTCGCGGGGCACCAGCTTGAGGTTTGTGTTGCGTTGGAAATAGTCCTTCAAGTCCTCGGTGAAGCGCTGGGTGAGGAAGGCCGGCCCATTGGGCGCATTATTCTGGATGGTACCAATAGAGACGGTCCGGATAGTGGGGTCGATGTTGGTGCCGTTGAAGGAATAGATGCCGCACCCGCTCATTGCGAAGCTGATAGCTATTAGCTGATAGCTGATAGCCCTTCTCAAAAAGCTAACAGCTAATAGCTGACAGCTATCAGCTAAAAACCTACACTTGCTCCAGGTCATACTGCTTCAGTTTACGGTACAGCGTGCGTTCCGAAATCCCCAGGTCGTGGGCGGCATACTTGCGCTTGTTGTTGTGCTTCTTTAACGCCTTGAGTATCATCTCGCGTTCCTTCACGTCGAGAGAGAGGGTTTCCTCCTCGGTTTCGTGCGGAATGTCTTCCACGGGCGTTTCCTCTTCGTATTCGGAAGCCGGCTCGTTGTTGTAATTGGGCGCGGCCGGGAGGAAGTACTCTGAGGAGTGGTTGCCTTCAAACGTGCCGGCTGGGGCCGTATTGTTGAAGAGGTGGCTGTTTTGACGCAGCAGCTCCTGGGCTTCGTGGGGGCGCTGGCCGGTAGCCAGCTCCAGCACCATTTTCTTCAGGTCCGTCATGTCGCGGCGCATGTCGAACAGGATTTTGTAGAGCAGGTCCCGCTCCGAGTAGCCGGCCGTGGCACTGTCCGGCGCACCCTGGCCCAGCAGCATGGGCAAGCGGCTCACTTGCTCCTGCGGCAGGTAAGGCGCCAGCCGGCGCGCGTCCAGCTCGCGCTCGGTTTCCAGTACCGAAATCTGCTCGGCGATATTCTTCAGCTGGCGGATGTTGCCGGGGAAGCGGAACCGTGTGAGCGCCTGCACCGCATCGGGCAGGAGGGTGATGGGCTTGCTGCGGTAGCGCTCCGCCGAATCGGAAGCGAATTTGCGGAACAGCAGGTAGATGTCCTCGCCGCGCTCGCGCAGCGCCGGCACCGTAATGGGCACCGTGTTGAGCCGGTAGTACAGGTCTTCGCGGAAGGTGCCGGCCTGCACGCGGTCGAGCAGGTTCACGTTGGTGGCCGCCACCACGCGCACGTCGGTCTTCTGCACTTTGCTGGAGCCCACGCGGATGAACTCGCCGTTCTCCAGCACGCGCAGCAGGCGGGCCTGGGTGCCAAGCGGCATCTCGCCGATTTCGTCCAGAAAAATGGTGCCGCCGTTGGTTACTTCAAAGTAGCCTTTGCGGGCCTCATTGGCACCAGTAAACGAACCTTTTTCGTGGCCAAATAGCTCGGAATCAATCGTGCCCTCGGGAATGGCGCCGCAGTTGATGGCAATGAACTGCCCGTGCTTACGCGGCGACAGCGCGTGAATAATCTTCGAAAACGACTCCTTGCCCGACCCGCTTTCGCCGGTAATGAGCACCGTCATATCCGTGGGCGCGACCTGCGCGGCCACCTGGATGGCATAGTTCAGCGCCGGTGCATTGCCAATAATGCCGAACCGGAGCTTGATGGATTGGATTTCTTGGGTGGTCAAGGTGATGATTTTCTACTGGTCGAGGTTTGCTTTACTTAACCATTTCGTTAAAGCGAGGATAGGTAGGTGCGTATTTTATTTTAACTATGTCGCCTACTCTATATCTTGAATCAAGACTGTTGCCTGTATATTTTTCGCTGTTGACAACAAATTGATACGAATAAGTAAACTTGCGAGCGACATTATTATTTGCTAAGTAGTTCTTGTCGTCAATCACTACAGCTTCTGTAATTACTCCTTCGGTGCGTAGATAGTGGCTCCGTATTGCGGAATAGGTAATGACAGCAACCGGAATCCCAGCTAGGAGTAATATAAGAATCAAACATCCTCCTGCAGATTTAAGGAGTCTAATATTTCTCTTCCGTTTACGAACAGGAGCTAATTCTTGGTATTTATTTCGAGCCATTCGGGTATAAGCGGTTACGAAACCACCTCGCCCAGCAACGTGCTGGCCGATGCGCTGTGCACCAGCACATTCACGTAGTCGCCTTTCACGAAGTTCTGACGCGGAAATATCACTACCTGGTTCTGGCTGTTGCGGCCGCTCAAGTGCTCTTTTGAGCGCTTGGAAAAGTTCTCAGCCAGCACGCGGTGCACGCGGCCGATGCCACGCTGGTTGCGCTCGGCGCTGTGCAGCTGCTGCTTATCAATGATTTCCTGGAGGCGGCGCTTCTTGGTTTCGAGCGGAATATCGTCGGCCAGCTTGCGGGCGGCTAGGGTGCCGGGGCGCTCCGAGTAGAAGAACATGTAGGCCATGTCGTAGCGCACGTAGTCCATCAGGCTCATCGTATCCTGGTGCTCGGCTTCGGTCTCGGAGCAGAAGCCCGAAATCATGTCGGAGCTGATGGCGCAGTCGTCGCCCAGAATCCGGCGGATGGCCTGCACCCGCTCCTCGTACCAGGCGCGGTCGTAGGTGCGGTTCATGAGGGCCAGCACGCGCGAGTTGCCGCTCTGGGCGGGCAGGTGGATGAACTTGCAGATGTTGTCGTAGCGCGCCATGGTATGCAGCACCTCATCGGTGATGTCCTTGGGGTGCGAGGTGGAGAAACGCACGCGCAGCTCGGGGCTGATGCGGGCCACTTGCTCCAGCAGCTGGGCGAAGTTGACGTGCTCCCGGCCGTCGGCGCTGGCCCACTTGTAGCTGTCCACGTTCTGGCCCAGCAGCGTTACTTCCTTGTAGCCAGCGGCCACCAAATCAGTGGCCTCGCGCAGAATGCTGTGGGCGTCGCGGCTGCGCTCGCGGCCGCGGGTGAAGGGCACCACGCAAAACGAGCACATGTTGTCGCAGCCGCGCATGATGCTGATGAAGGCCGATACGCCGTTGGAGTTCAGGCGCACCGGCGTGATATCGGCGTAGGTTTCTTCGCGGCTGAGCAGCACGTTCACGCCCTTCTGGCCGCCATCCACCTGGCTGATTAGTTGCGGCAGGTCGCGGTAAGCATCAGGGCCAACAACTAGGTCCACAATTTTCTCTTCTTCCAGAAACTTGCTTTTCAGGCGCTCGGCCATGCAGCCCAGCACGCCCACCAGCAGGCCGGGGTTGCGCTTCTTGTGCGAGTTGATTTGCGAGAGGCGCATGCGCACCGTCTGCTCGGCCTTCTCCCGGATGGAGCAGGTGTTGAGCAACACCAAATCGGCGCTGGCCAGGTCGTCGGTGGTGTCAAATCCTTCGTCGAACAGGATGCTCGACACGATTTCCGAGTCCGAGAAATTCATCTGGCAGCCGTAGCTCTCAATGTAGAGCTTGCGCTGCCGGCCCGTGCGGGTAGCAGCCGTCACGCGGACTTCCCCACTGGGCGTAGCCTCAGAGGTGGCTACTTCTTTGTCTAAAAAATCGAGAGTTAATAAGGCTTGGGACATAGTAGCAGCGCGTTTCAGCGGACCGCAAAGATACGCCTTAACGGGCCAAAATGACAAATTGGCAGGAATAGTGTGCCGGATGAGGAAGGAATAACAGGCGCAAGACCCGGGCTCCGTGCCAATTGCCAATCTGCGGCCCGACAGGTAGCGCGCGACCCCGAGCGGCGCCAGTTTCCCGCACCGGGCCGCTCTCACGGCGTGGCGCGGCCGTTCTGAATGTGCGCGGCGTACACCCGGCCGAACTCGGCCGTGGCCGCCAGCACCGGCAGCGCCTGCTGGCCCAGCGCCGTGAGGTGGTACTCGACGCGGGGCGGCACTTCGCCGTGGTTGGTGCGCACCAGCAGCTCGGCGTTGGCCAGCTGCTTGAGCTGCTGCACCAGCACCTTTTCGCTGATGTCGGGCAGCAGCCGGCGCAGCTCGCCGAAACGCCGCGCGCCGCCCGCCAGCTGGTGCAGCACCAGCAGGCTCCACTTGCCGCCCAGCATGTCGAGGGTGGTGCGGATTGGGCAGCCGGGGGTGATGAGTAGGGGCGTGGCAGTCATACTTACCTGGAGGTGGGTACCGGTAGTTTTGGAGGGTGTGGCAAGGTAGCTACCTTTCGGCTTTCAGGCTCATCTTTTCCTCCGATTTTTCCCTAATCAACGCATTTATGGCCACTCTCGCTCTTTTTGGTGCCTCTGGCAAAACCGGTCAGCAGGTGCTCGCGCAGGCCCTGCGGCAAGGAAGCCACGTCCGGGCCCTGGTGCGGACGCCAGCCAAAATTACCACGCGCGACTTCCGGCTGGAAATCATTGCCGGCGACGTGCTCAACCCCGCCGACGTGGCCCGCACCGTACAGGGCGCCGACGCCGTGGTGAGCGTATTTGGCCAGGTGAAGGGCTCGCCCAAGGACGTGCAGACCGTGGGCACCCGCCACATCGTGGCCGCCATGCGCGCCCACGGCATCCGCCGCATCATCAGCCTCTCGGGCGGCGGCCTGCCCTTCGGCCCCGACCAGCCCAAGCTGGCCGACCGCCTCATCCGTGGCATTATGAAGCTGGTAGTGCCCCAGGTGCTCACCGACGCGGCGGGCCACGCCGAAGTGCTGCAAGCCAGCGGCCTGGACTGGGAAATTGTGCGCGGCCCGCGCCTCACCGACCAGCCTTACACCGGCCAGTACCGCGTGGGCTGGGTGGGCGTGAACGCCAGCACGTCGATAGGCCGGGCCGACCTGGCCGAGTTCATCCTGAAGCAAGTCGACTCCGACGAGTTCGTGGGGCAGATGCCCTTCGTCAGCTATTGATTCAGGGCCCAATGGTGGTGCCCAGTACTTGCAGCAGGGCCGTGGCTTTGAGCAGGCACTCGTCGTATTCGCGCTCCGGGTCCGAGTCGAAGGTGATGGCTGAACCCACCTGGAAGCTGAGGTAGCCCGTGTCCCGGCGGTATTGCAGCGAGCGAATGACCACGTTGAAGTCGAATTCGCCGCCGGGCCCTATGTAGCCCATGCTGCCGCTGTAGAGGCCACGCCGGCTGTTTTCGTAGTGCTCGATGAGTTGCATGGCCCGGATTTTGGGCGCGCCGGTCATCGAGCCCATGGGGAAGGTGGCGCATAGTATTTCTTCCAGGCGCACATTGGGCCGCAGGTCGGCGGTCACCGTCGAAATCATTTGCCAGAGGTGGCGAAAGGGGTAAAGGCCGAAAAGCTCGGGCACGCGCACGCTGCCCGTTTGGGCTACGCGGGCGAGGTCGTTGCGCACCAAGTCCACTATCATCAGGTTTTCGGCGCGCTCCTTTTCGTCGTGCCGTAACGTCTCGCGCTGCTGCGCGTCTTCGGCTGGCGTAGTCCCGCGCCGGATGGTGCCCTTGATGGGCTGCGAAACAATCTGCGTGCCCTGGCGCGACAAAAACCGCTCGGGCGACGCACACAGCAGGAAGTGGTCGTTCCAGCGCACGAAGCCGGCAAAAGGCGCGGGCGAGGCCTCCATCAGCTGCCAAAATACGCTCGTGGGGTCCAGGTCAATGGCTTCGGCATAGAACTCTTGGCACAGGTTCAACTCGTATACCTCGCCGTTCAAGATGTCTTCGCGTATCGCAGCCACTGCCCGCAGGTACTCCGCCTTAAGCAGCCGGGGCCGAACTGCCGGCACCACCGGGAGCGGTGCAAGAGCTACCGTTTGGGCCAGAATTCGGGCCAGCACACCCTCCGTTTCTCCGTGCAGCTCAACCACCTCATCGCGCCAGCAAAGCCAAGTGGTAGGAGTAAAAAAATGCAGCTGCGGCCACTCAAACCCGGCAAAATTCAGGCTGTTTAAAGCTTCAATGTCGTTCTTGACGTCGTAGGTCACAAAGCCACAGCGCGGCGCTGCATTCGGAGCTGATACCTCCATTTCCCCCAATTCCTCCAGTGAGCCCGTACTGGCGCAACCCGCTGGGGCCACCGCCAGCAGGTGCGCAAAAGGTCCATGCGGGTAGTCCAGCCCATTGGGCTCGAAATAGGCGCAATGCGGAAATGCCACTCCCCACTGCAGGGCGCGCTGCCTGAAGTCAGCGGGCAACTCCGCTACCGGAACCGTGAGAAAAGCAGGGGAATCGAGCAAAGCGGACACAGGACAGGGGAAGGCAACGCGCTGCAACGGGCAGCTAATTCAGACAACAAAGCAAGCCGGAGAAGGGCTTAGCGCAGTTCGCGCAAGGCCAGATTGGCCTTGGCATCGGTGCTGTTTTTATACTCGTGCCAGGGGTATTTAAGCGCTTTCGAAAAGCATTCCCGGGCCTTGGGTTTGTTGCCCGCCTGCTGGGCCAGGTAGCCCTGCTGCAGGGCCGCCTGGGGCGCAAAATAGTACGGAGCCTTGGGGCCGGCCACGGTCTGCGTGCGCTCAAAGTAAAACCAGGCCGAGTCGAGCCGGCCCAGGCCCTGGTAGGCGCGGGCCCGGCGGTAGGGCTCCTCAATGCGGTCGCGCCACAGCGTGGTGGGCGTTGCACGAAAGCCGCGCAGCGTGGCCAGGGCCTGGCGGTTGTAGCCCCCGTCTATCTGCAGGCGGGCCCTGGTGAGGACGGGGTGCAGAGCCTGAGCCTGGTGGTAGAAGTGCTGGGCGTAGTTGTCTTCTTCTACATCCGTCGGGCCGGGCTGGTTGATTTGCCGGCGGTAGCGCGCTACGGCCGACGTGGGCTGCCCGCCCAGCCAGGCCGCCAGATAGAGCTTAAAGGCTGCGTCTTTGCGGTAATGCTGCCCCTTGAACTCGCGCAAAAAAGTCAGGTTCTCGCGCTCCGAGGCGCCGTAGTCTCCTTGGTACAGCAGCAGGTCGGCGGCCATGTGGTGTAGGTAAGGCACCGCGAGGTAGCCGGGGCCCGTGGGCCGGGCGCGGTACGCTGCCAGGGCCGCCTCGCCCCGGTGCTGGCGCTTGTTCACGCTCATGAGCAGGTAGGCGAAGAGCAGGTTGTTGGGCTGCTGGGCGGCTAGGCGCTCCGCTAGCCGCAGGCCCTCTTCCGGTTTCTTGTAGTAGCTCTCCCGAATCATGGTGAGGTAAATCAGGCTTTCGGTATGGAAGTCGCTGGGCTGCGCGGCGGCGATGGCCAGGTTTTGCAGGCCGTTCTCCACGCTGGCCGTCAGGCCGAGCAGGCGCAGCAGCCAGTGGTAGCCTTCGGGCAGCGAGCCCACCGCAAACTCGCAGACGCCGAGGGTTTTGCGGGCCGGTGCAAAGGCCGGGTACCGCTGCACCACGCCCTGCATCTGGTGGAAGCCGCTGCGCAGGTGAAACCCGCCCGCTACCAGACGCTTGAACAGCAGCTGGCTAAGGCCCAGATGCAAGGTGATTTCGGCCCGGGCGTAGTCCCGCAGTGCGCTGGCGGGCGCTCGGTCAAGCGCCGTCAAGCGGGCCTCCTGCGCGGCCACCAGTGCATTGTACCGGCTGGCATCCTGCGAGATGAGGAGCTCCACGAAATCGGCGCAGTTGGCTACCAGCAGGGGCGCGGGCGCGGCCGGCGTGCTGGCCAGCTCCTGCCGGAGCAGCTCGCGCGCCGGGCCCAGCCGCAGCTTGAATACCTCTTCATAGGCACGTCGGCTGCCAGGCGTGAGCTGCTCGGCAGCAGCGGCGGCGGGTTGCTTCGCAACGCGGACAACAGGAGCAATGCCGGGGCCGGAAAACGCCGACGTGCCCACGGCCCCCGTCAGGCACAGCAACGCCACGCCCCACCGGCGGGCGGCAGGGGCCAGCCAACGGCGAGGTACTTCCCGGAAAACAGTAGCCAGAATAGCCATGTAGCATTCAACAAAAAAAGGAACGACACCCGGCCGTTCCTTTTTACGATTTTAATCAGCAAGACAGATTTTTTGGGTTACCCAAAAGACCAGCTTAGATCGCGCGAGCTTCCACGTCGGCCAGAATGCGGCCGCAGTGCTCGCACACGATGATTTTCTTATGCGAAATAATATCCGCTTGGCGCTGGGGAGGCACCGTGTTGAAGCAGCCGCCGCAGGCATCGCGCCGCACTAGCACCACGGCCAGGCCGTTGCGCACGTTGCCGCGGATGCGGGTGTAGGCCGTCAGCAGGCGCTCTTCTACGGGCTTGGTGGCCTCTTCGCGCTGGGCCATGATGTTGCGCTCTTCCTCCTCGTTCTCGCCCACGATGGTGTCGAGCTCGCCTTTTTTGTTGTCGAGGTCCTTGCGGCGCTCGTCCAGTTTCGACTTCGTACCGCTTATTTCAGCGTTTTTCACGTCAATCTGATACTGCGACTCCTTGATTTTCTTGTCGGCAATCTGGATTTCCAGGCGCTGCAATTCAATTTCCTTGGCAATGGCTTCGAATTCGCGGTTGTTGCGGACGTTCTGCTGCTGCTCGTCGTACTTTTTAATGAGCGACTCGGCGTCTTTGCTGGCCTGCTTGCGGCTCTTAATGAAGTCGTTCAAACCCTGAATTTCCTCGTCAAATTTCTTGACACGGACCTCGTAACCAGCAATTTCGTCTTCCAAATCCTGAACTTCTTCGGGCAAATCGCCGCGCACGCGCCGGATTTCATCGAGCTGCGAGTCTAGGTTCTGCAAGGTGAGCAGGGCTTCGAGCTTGGCGGCTACGGGAACGTCGGCAGGAGCCACGGCGGCACTTTTAGCAGTCATATTGAACGGGGTTCGTAGGGGTTTCAGCGATTAAGACCGCAAAAGTACGTTCAAATCCGGCCGTTAGCAAATCCCTGAACACCTCGCTGGTGAACTGTTCGCTTTCAAAATGGCCCACGTCGCAAAGCATAAGTTGTGCTTCGGCACCAAAAAACTCGTGGTATTTCACGTCGCCGGTCACGTAGGCATCGGCCCCGGCGGCCCGCGCCGCCCCAATAAGAAAGGCGCCCGCTCCGCCACAAATAGCCACCGTTTTTATATCGCGCTCAAACGCCGTGTGCCGCACCACCGGCACCAGCAGCCGGGCCTTGAGCATGGCTCGGAAGGCGGCGGGCGCAAGCGCAACGGGCAGCTCGCCCATCATGCCGGAGCCTACCTCGTGGTGCGTATTTTCGAGCTTGATAAGCTCGTAGGACACTTCTTCGTAGGGGTGCGCGGCGCGCAACGCCTGCAGCACCGCCGCCTGCCGATGCAGTGGCAGCAGCACTTCGAGGCGCAGCTCGGGAAGGGTTTCGGGCTGGTGCGGAGCCCCGATGGCGGGCTGGGTACCGGCGCCGGGGGTGAAAGTGCCGGTGCCCTCGGTGCGAAAACTGCAGTCGGCGTACTGCCCAACTTGGCCCGCGCCGGCCGCGTACAAGGCTGCCAGTACCCGGCCGGCTACGTCGGTTTGCTGGTCTTCGGGGCGATGCGGCACGTAGGTGATGAGGCGGGCCAGCGTGCCAGTTTTGGGCGCCAGTACGCGGGTGTTAGTCAGCCCAAGTTTTTCGGCAAGCTTGTCATTTACGCCCCCGCGCACGTTGTCGAGGTTGGTGTGCGCGGCGTAGATAGCCACATCATTTTTGAGCGCCGCGATGATGGTTTGTTCGACTTCATTGGCCCCCGTGAGGCGCTTAAGGGGACGAAAAATGACCGGGTGGTGGCACACCACTACGTTGCAGCCGCGACGCAGGGCCTCGGCTACAATGGCCGGGGTGCAGTCCAAGGCAATCAGCACGCCGGTGACTTGGGCCTGCGGGTTGCCGCACTGCAGGCCGGCGTTGTCGTAGCTTTCCTGGTAGGCGAGGGGGGCCGCGGCTTCCAGCAGGCGGGTCAGGTCTTGAACGGTGGGCATGGGCAAAATACTTTATAGATAGCGCTACAAATAACCCGCTTTTGGTGCAGCCATCGTCTTGGGGTAGATTGCCGGGCTACGCCGGGGCGTGGAGCAGGGCCCCCAATTCGGCCACGTAGTGCGCTACGTTCTGCTCCAGGTCGCGCCGACGGTACTGCATGAGGTAGCGCGGATGGTCCAGCACCACAATTCGCTCAAACAAGCCAAGCTCGTCGTTTAGTTTATTGAAAAAAAGGCCGTTGCGCTTGCCCAGGCTCACGGCCACGTCGGTCCTCAGGCCGAGGGCCTGCACTTGCTGGCGCAAGGAGCTGCGCATTTCCGGCCACAGGGATTTTAGCAGGGCCGGGGAATCGTAGTAATTATAGTTCAGGCCTTCGTGCAGCAGCACCAGCGGGTAAACCGAGCCCAGGTAAAAGTGCCGATAGAACGCCGTAGGGCCGCCCATTTCAGTCACCACCGCATAGATGAACTGCGAGGAGAGCTCTGGGCGCTGTCGGGGGAGGTCGTGGCCGATGCCGCAGTGTTCGGCCAGGGCCGTGGGGTCGGTGAAGGCCACGCCCGTGCGGCCCATGCCCAGCCGGCCGGGGTTGATGCCCAGGACCGCGACCCGGGGTGGTGCCTCCACGTAGTGCCTGCGGGCAAACTGAGCCAGTAGCTCATGCACCGCTGGCTCGCGGAAAGGACTGGCGGCCGCCACGCCCGGCGGCAGCGCCAGCGGCAGGGGAAACGACGAGAGAAACTCCAAAAGCTGGGCGGCGAATGTGGACATAGATGTATGAGGAATAGTATCGTGAAATGTCGACCTCCGCGTTGACCTCACCCCTTAGCCCCCTCTCCCGCGGAGAGGGGGAACTAGATTGTAATTCTAAAAAAATGGTTTACAGTTCACAATTATTTAGAGCTAATGCTAGTTCCCCCTCTCCATGGGAGAGGGGACTAGGGGGTGAGGTGAACGCCAGGGTTTTGCCGCAAATCCTTGTCCCAGCGGCAACACCACGCCCACCGAGCCGGCACCCAGCTGAATGCGGCTCAGCAAGGGATAGAGGCTGCGCCCATGCCGGTGGTGGGTAGCATACTGGAAACCATCGAATAACAGCAAAACCCCGCCTTGCAGCAGCAGCGACTGTCCGTAGCCGCGCCACCGCGCCGAGGAGCCGGAGGCCGTTGGGTTGCGCCCTTTTTCGAGTAGATAGAAGCCCGTGGCCAGATACGCCACGTCGAGGCCCGCGTTGAAGAGGTACAGGTTTTCGGTGCTTAGCTGGCGGCGCACGTTGCCGGCGCGGTCGGTAAGGGGCTGGCGCGTGGCCCGCCGGGCGGCCAAGTAGCCGGTGCCGGCCAGCGCCAGATTCACCGCGCCCCAGCCGATGTTCATTTGATGGAAATACCGGGCCGAGCCTTCCGTCTGGCCATAGGCAATGCCACTGACCAGTAGGTTGCCCACGGCCCAGCCACCCAGTAGCTGCAGGCCGCGCTGGTCCAGGTGGGTGCGCTCCAGGCTAAAATCGGGGAGGGGCGCCATGCTGCGGATGGTATCGGCGGGGGCTACCGGCGGGCCCTGGGCAGTGAAACCCAGCGCCAGGAAGCCGCCGAGGAGAAGTTCTAGGTGCATAAAAGGAGCCTGCGGTGATTAATAAGTTGCAAACAACTGCTTCGCGGCGGCTTTGGGTGGCTACCCGCAGCAGGGCTGTACTTTTGCCGGCTCTCACTGGAGCATAATTCTTGCTTATGGCGCGCATGTGGACTATTTTCCTGCTGCCCTTCTCCTGGCTCTACGCTGGGGTAATGGGCATTCGGAATTGGCTGTACGAGGTCGGCTGGAAAACATCGGAGTCGTTTGCCGTTCCGCTGCTCGACGTGGGCAACCTACGCGTGGGCGGCACTGGCAAAACGCCGCACGTGGTGTGGCTGGTGGAGGAGCTGCGGCGCCAGGGCCACCGCCCGGCCATCCTGAGCCGGGGCTACGGCCGCCTCACCCACGGCCCGCGCGTGGTGGGCCCGTCCGATTCGGCGGCTACCGTGGGGGACGAACCCTGGCAGTACTTCCAAGAATTCGCCGCCAGGCAAGTACCAATTGCCGTGGCCGAAAAAAGAAGACTCGGCGTCCGATTGCTCTTGGAGCAGCAACCTGAAACCACCGTGGTAGTGCTCGACGATGCTTTCCAGCACCGTGCCGTGCGGCCTACCCTCAACGTGCTGCTCACCGAATGGGCCCAGCCGTTTTACCAGGACCACGTGCTGCCGGCCGGACGCCTGCGCGAAAGCCGGCACGGCGCCCGCCGCGCCGATGTCATTATTATGACCAAATGCCCGCCCGGCCTCTCAGCCGCGGCCCAGGCGTTAGTGCTGCAACGGGTGAGGCAATACAGCCGGCCGCACGCGCCGGTGCTGTTTTCCAGCTACGCCTATGGCCAGCCGGTGGCCATGTCGGCAGATGCGGCCGGCACCCCAGCGGCGCTCCGGCCGCTGCCGGTCAGCGGGCATTCGGTTCTGTTGCTCACGGGAATAGCCCAGCCCGGCCCATTGCGCGAGAATTTGGAGAAACAGGGCTACGCAATTGAGCACCACGCGGCCTTCCCCGACCACCACGCCTTCCAGCCGCAGGATTTGACCAGGCTGCGGGGGCATTGGCAGCCGGACTGGCCTATTTTTACAACCGAAAAGGACGCTACCCGGCTGCAGGCGCCCCTGGTGCGGGCGGCGTGGGCGGGGCTGCCGCTCTATACCATTCCGGTGCGCGTCGCGTTTCTAGGAGCCGGCGGCGCTGCTTTGCGCGGCCTGCTGCCCCCGGCACCTGCTGCGGCTTCCTAATTATTTACTTCGCTTTGCCGGAGGCTTCCGTAGTCTGCGGCGTATTTATTACTTGTTTGAAGGCTTCGAAACACGGTTTTTTTAGAAGGTGGTCCCCGCTGGCTTCCCTGGTGTTTGGGCTGCTGCTGTGCGGCGGGCTGGGCGGCACCCCGGCGGCGCAGGCGCAGGTGCTCGATGATTCGACCAAGGTGCTCTACGGCCCCAAAACCACCCGCGTCATCTACGAGGCCGAGGTGCTGCGCGATTCCACGTCGGGCACGCCCATTGATACCACGCTCACCCGCTGGCCGCAGGCGCGGTTCTGGTTCCACGACACTACTTTTCAGCAGGACTTGGGCGCCGTGGGCACGGCTTCGCGGCCGCTGCTCTACCAGCCCAACCTGCAGCTTGGGGCCCGGTTTGGCCGCAATGTATTTGACAAATACGCCCGGGTGGCTGCCGAAATTCCCTACTATGATTCCCGCTCGCCGTACTCCTTTTTCCGGCTGGTGCAGTCGGGCTCCGGCGAGCAGGTGTTCGAATTCAGTTACAGCCGCAGCCTGAAAAAGAATTTCAGCGTAGGCATTGCCTACGAGCGGATTGCGTCAAATAAAATTCTGGCGGCCCGCTCCTCCCGCGACGGCCTGGTGGAGCATTCCAATGTGCTGTTATTTAGTCGTTTTCAAACCGAAAACGAGCGGTATCACCTGCTGTTTAACTTCTCCAACGTGCGGCACCGCGGCATTGAGCAGGGCGGCATCAGGCCCGCCAGCGACACCCTTGAGCTCAGGGAGCTATTTAACTACGGCCGGGAGCAGGTGTACCTCACCCGGGCAGCCAACAACGAGGCCCGCGACGAACTGTACCTGACCCAGACCTACCGCCTGCTGGGGCGTGGCCTCACCGTGTACCACACCCTCGACGCCAAACGCCAGTACAACAGCTACTTTGACCAGGAGCTGCGCGCCGACAACAGCGGTGGCTATCTGTTTTATCCACCCAACCCGGTGCGGAACCGCACGGCTACATTGGACCGCGCTCAATACCAGCAGGTAGAGAACACGGTGGGGGTACTGGGGCGCACCAAGTCGGTGGAATACCGCCTTTACGCCCGCAACCGCCTGGCTTCCCTGGCCAGCAAGACCCTGGATTCGGCGGCCACGGCCACCGATACACGCCTGAAAACGGCTGCGCCCACCCGCAATTTCAACCAGGTGTTTGTGGGCGGTATTGCTTCGTTCAACTACCGCACCATTTACTCCATCGAGACGGCGGGCGAATTGTACGCCCTGTCGCTGTCGAACAAATACACCAACTACCCCGAATACTGGCTGCGCGGCACCGTGCGCACGGGGCCGCTTTCGGCCGAAATCCTTCAGACTTCCTATTCGCCCACTCTCACGCAACAGGAGTTTGTGGGCAACCACTACGAGTGGCACAACCTGCCCGGCACCGCCACCGAATTTGAGAACGTGAACGCCACGCACCTCACCGGCCGCCTGGCCCTGAAAGTGCCCAACTTCGGCAAGCTCACCAGGCAGCGCTTCGAAGCCAGCGTGAGCGGCGTGTCCATCGGCAACCTCGTGTATTACGATACCGATGGCGCCCCAACCCAGGAAAGCGGCTCTAAAAACTTGCTGATTGGCTCTGCTCGCTATCGGGTGCACTTTGGCCGGGTGGGCTTTGATAACCAAGCGACCTACACGCGAGGGGGCGATGTGCAGGGCATTCGCATCCCGGAATTGGTGACCAATTCCCGGGTGTTTTACGAAAGCTATATTTTCAAGAAAGCAGTGTTCAGCCAGATTGGTCTGGAAGCGTATTACCAATCCCGTTATCGGGCGTTGGATTATAGTCCAAGCACCCAGCAATTCTACCTGCAAAACGGCTTTACCATCCGAAACTATTCGGTGGTGGACGCCTTTATTTCGGCGGATATTAAAACAGTATCTGTGTTCCTCAAAGCCGCCTATTTAAACCAGGGACTGCTCTACGATGGGTATTATGCCACGCCGTATTACTCAGGTTATCCGAGGCGTTTTCAATTTGGAATAAAGTGGAATTTCTTTAATTAACCCAAGTTGCGGATTATAGTCCAACTTGGTCGAGGGCGTGGACGAAAATGAACAGCGCGATTTTGAGGACAAATCCCTGGGCCGTGACCGCATGAATTTGTTTGGGAAAGCGGGCGGTGAGTTGGCT
>NZ_MDZB01000098.1 GCF_001816145.1 Hymenobacter lapidarius
CGAAAATCCTGCTCCTTCAGTAAATTACTGAGTATGCATGCTGCCCGCATTAAAATTGTAATTGATAAGCACAATACCACCTTGATTTAGACCATCGCCGCGCGGAGTTGCTATGCTCGCCTCCCCCCAACCAACCCTTCCTTCAAAACTAGCATCTTCGGGGCATGAAAAAACTAGGAATACTTCTTTTGCTGACTGGTATAAATGCATCAGCCCACTGCCAGACCGCTCCGGCGGCCTTGCCCGACTCTGTATCGAGCTTTCTCGATAAGAGCGTTACTCTATTGCAGACCTACTCGCTGGAACGCAACACCGTCAACTGGCCCCAACTACGCCAAGTGGTACACCAAAAGGCCCAGGGAGCTACTACCGTCCGGGACCTGATGCCCATTTATCCTTTCCTGTTCGAGCAACTGAGAGACGACCACGGCTGGCTCACCTATCAAGGCAAAACTTACAAATGGCATAATCCCGCCCGCTTGGCTTATGCGAATGAGGTAGTGAAGGCGGCGCTGAAGAAAAAGCCTGGCGTACTGGTGAAGATGCTGCCGGGCCGGGTGGGCTACATCCAACTGCCGGGCATCAACGCCGGGGGCAGCCTGGAGGCCATGCGCGTGGCGGCCCGAGCGGTGCAGGATTCGCTCTGCCGCCTCCCCCCTAACCAGGTCCGGGCCTGGATTCTCGACCTGCGCCTTAATGATGGCGGGGCTATGGTGCCCATGCTGGCCGGCATCGCCCCGCTACTCGGCGACGGGCATCTGGGCGGCTTCGTGGATAGCAACGGCCAGCCTGAACAGCAGTGGTACCTGCGCCAGGGCAACTTCTACATGGATACTATGAAGGTAACTACGCTGACAAACCGTTGTTCCGCTCGCCGCTCCAATTTGCCCATTGCCGTATTGCTCAGCGGGATGACGGCCAGCTCCGGCGAAATTGTCGCCATCAGCCTCAAGGGCCGCCCTGCCACCCGCTTCTTCGGAGAGACTACCTATGGGGCTACCACCGCCAACCAAAGCTACCCCATCAGTGGTGGGGCCTACCTCACCATTGCGGGCTCGCAGGATGCCGACCGTACCGGCACCGCTTACAAAACTAGCCTCCTCCCCGATGTACTCATCCTTGGTGGCGACAACTTTACCGACCTGAGCCAGGACGCTAAAGTGACGGCGGCGCTCAAGTGGCTGAAGAAGGCGCGAAAAGGTGGGCGAGGCTTGTAGGCACTGACGGTTTGCACACGCTCTGCACAAATAAGCCGCTAAGTTCTTATATCATTTTACAAACGGTCGTCTGCAACACGTAAAACCACGGCTTCAAAGGCTGTTTCCGGAGTCTTAACGGGCTCTGTTTTCCGATTTCTGAGAGGCCCTTTGGTTCTATGCAGAACCGGGGCTTTTCACATTATCAGGCTGGTTGCGGAGCACGAGACGGAGTAGCTACCACTGACCTTCGGGGGCCGTGCGGCGCTCGCAATGACAAGCGTAGCCCGTACCTTCACTGCACCATTCCCACCCCTGCTTTTATGTCGCACTACCACCGCCTCGGCCAGATTCCGCGCAAGCGCCACACCCAGTTCCGCCAGCCCGACGGCACCCTGTATTCGGAGCAGCTGGTGGGCACGCTGGGCTTTCACGGCGTGTCGTCGCTGCTGTACCACGTGCATCCGCCCACCCAAATCAAGCACGTGGGCGTACCCAAACCGTATGCGCCCAAGCTGCTGAAGGACCGGCCGCTGCAGCCCGAGCACCTGCGCACGCTGGCCCAGACCAGCACCGGCGGCGACTACCTCGCCGCCCGCCAAACGCTGCTCGGCAACGCCGACGTGACCATGAGCATCTGCAATCCTACGGACAAGCGGATGGCGTATTACTACAAGAATGCCCAAGCCGACGAGGTGATTTTTGTGCACGAAGGCCGGGGCGAATTGTGGAGCCAAATGGGCAAGGTGGCCTTCGAGCCCGGCGACTACGTGGTGGTGCCGCGCACGGTCATTCATCAGCTGCATTTTGAGGAGGGACCGGTTCGGCTGATGATAATCGAGTCCTTTAGCCCCGTGGAAACCGTGCGGCGCTACCGCAACCACTTCGGCCAGCTGCTCGAGCACTCGCCCTACTGCGAGCGCGACATGCGCCCGCCGAGTGAGCTCATCACCGAGGAATTTCCGGAAGGTGATTACTTGGTGTATACCAAAAAGGAAGGCCTGCTGCACGAGCTAACCTACGCGCACTCGCCGTTCGACGTGGTGGGCTGGGACGGGTACTTCTACCCGTATGCCTTCAGCATTCACGACTTTGAGCCCATAACCGGGCGCCTGCACCAGCCGCCGCCCGTGCACCAGACCTTTGAGGGCCACAACTACGTTATCTGCTCGTTTGTGCCCCGCCTTTTCGATTACCACCCGCTCAGCATTCCGGCGCCCTACAACCACTCCAACGTGGATTCGGACGAGGTGCTGTACTACGTGGCGGGTAATTTTATGTCGCGCAAGGGCGTTGATTTGGCCTCCTTTACCTGGCACCCCACGGGGCTGCCGCACGGCCCGCACCCCGGCACGGTGGAGGCCAGCATCGGCAAAAAGGAAACCCACGAGCTGGCCGTCATGTTGGACACCTTTCGCCCGCTGTACCTGACCGAGGCCGCGCTGTCCTATGTGGACGCGCGCTACCCCATGAGCTGGAACCCCGGCTTCGTGCCCGACCCGCCCCGCGCGGCCGACATGATGGACTAGCCCCATGAAGCTTTTTGCACTGTTTTTTTATCCTTATCCCATTCTTATGAAGATGAAGAAGATTCTCCTGTTTGCTCCGCTCGTGCTGCTGCTCGCCTTTATGGGCTGCAAGAAGATTGACCAGCTCCTCACCTTCAATGTAGACGTGACGCAGAGTGTGGTCATCCCAGGCTATTTGGTGGGCGCCCAGCTGCCCCCCGTGAAGGTAACCACCAAGTCGGAAGATTCCTTCCGGAACAACAAAACCACCCGCGACAAGGTGAAAAACGTGCTGCTCGACAAGCTCACGCTCACCGTGACCAACCCGGCCGGCACCAATTTCAACTTCCTCGACCGCATTGAGCTCTACATCAACACCACGCCGAATAACAAGATTTTGCTGGCCAAGCTCTACACCGTGCCCCGCGGCATGACCACCATCACCTTGGAGCCCACCACGGCCAAACTCGACGAGTACCTGAAGTCCGATACCTACGACCTCACGGCCGTAGCCACCGTCAACGGCTTCAACCCCGATGACTTCACGGTGCGCTCCGATGCTACATTCAAAGTGACGGCTAATCCGCTGTAAAACAACTCAGCACCAGTGCTGCTGCTCCACTACCCGCTGCGCACACCGCCACAAATTGCCAACGCCAGTTCAACCCCCAAACAGGGCTGGACTGGCGTTGTTAGTTGTGCCAGCAGGCAAAAAACGGCGGCTAGCGGTTGCGGCCGTACTGCTCGTGGCTGCTCACCCAGTCGGAGCTGCTGATGGCGGCGCCCAGGCTCAACTCGCCGGCCAGCACCACGCCGGCCACTATTTCGGCAAACTTGCGCACCGTGCCGCGGCCCACGCAGCCCAACATCTGCAGGCACTCGTTTTGGGTGGCAAGGCCGGTGCCGCCGCCGTGGGTGGCCACGATGAGTGAGGGAATGGTGATGCTGATGTACAAGTCGCCTTCCGGGGTGACTTCTGAATACAGAATCCCAGCCGACGACTCGCTCACGTTGGCCACGTCTTGCCCGGTGGCGATGAACATGGCCGTGATGCCGTTGGCGGAGTGCGCGCCGTTGTTGTTGGCCCCCGAGATGAAGGCGCCCACGTTGCTCACCTGGCCGTGGTAGGCCAGCTGCTCGGGTGTCACGCGCATGCGCTGCATCAGCACGTCGCGCTTCACCACGGCCTCGGCCACCACGCGCTTGCCGCGGGTGCGCATCACGTTGATTTGCGAGGCTTTTTTGTCGGTCGCAAAGTTCGATTCAAGGTAGAAATGCTCGACTTTGTGGTCCTTGTAGTTTTCCAGAATCCAGGAGCAGGCGGCGAAGGTGGCGCGGCCCACCATGTTCTGGCCCGCGGCGTCGCCGGTGCTGAAATTGAAGCGCAGGTAAGCGAATTTGTTGCTCAAATACGTGTCGATGTACTGCAGCTTAGCCACGCTGGAAGTGCTTTCGGCCTGGGGCCGAATCTGGTCGATGTGGTCTTCCACCCACTTGCCAAAATCGCGCGCCCCGCGCGCATCGTGGAACACAAACACCGGGGCGCGCTGCATGGCATCGCCCACCACGGTGCACTTTACGCCGCCGCACAGGTTCAGCACCTGAATACCGCGGTTGTAGCTCGCCACCAGCGTGCCCTCGGTGGTGGCCATGGGAATGAGGAAGTCGCCCTGGGCGTGCTCGCCGTTCACGGTGAGGGGCCCGGCCAGGCCCACCGGAATCTGGGCCACGCCCATGAAATGCTCGCAGTTGCCCTGCAACTGGTGGGCATCGAAGGAGAAGTGCTTAAGGTGCGTGAACTCCTTCTCCGAAAACTGCTCGGCAAAGCGCTGGCGGGCCGCAATGGCGGCGTCGGAGTAGTCGTCTTCCTCGGAGCGCGGAATGCGGGGCTTTTGGTTGGCCGCGCCCACAATGGCATCTTCCACTTCCACGTGCAGGTCGCCGAAGGCATCGGTTGAAAACCATACCTGCACCGGATGGATGCCCTCGGCCAGGGCGGGCGTGTCGAGCAAAAAGGTGAGGGCGCGGCCCACGGGCAGGTCAATGGCCCGGCCGTCGGCGTTGATGTCGGCCGCTGGCTGGAATTCGCCGCCGCCCAGGTCCACCCGAATGTTTCCGGCCGGAATCACCACCTCCCCAATCTGCACCTGCTTAAAACCGGTCACCTTCACGTTATCGAGCCGGTTTTTGATGCTGAAGGCGACGCCCGCTTCCTGGGGCAGGTTGTGCAGGCTGCCGCGGGTGTAGAGCAGCTTCAAGAGCATGGGGCTGGGAGTGAAAACCATATTGGTGGGCAATGAAGTGAGATAGGAGTGAGGCCGTGCGGTGCACAAAGGTGAAGGTGGGGAATTTTAGTCGGAATATCCAAGCACGGTGGCACCAGCGGCCCACCACGTTCCCGGCAACGAGCAGCAATGAACGGCCTTGATTGAAAAAAACAAGCCTTACTTCAGCCATTTTAATTAAAAAAAGGGGCTGCGCTAATAGAAAATAAAAGAGGTTTATTGTTGTGGTTTTTAGACGGTGAAAAGCAGGATGGGCGTGTGCCGCGCCGGCAATGGCCGGGGCGGGGGCAGCGGCTCCGGTTCAGCAAAGCCGGCCCTGCCTGGGCGAGGCCGCGAAACTCCTTCGCCTCGCCACGGTTGTCACCGGCTGGGCCGGGCCTTGCCAGAGCCCGCAAATGGGTGCCCGCGGCCACCTCCTTATCTTTACGCCCCCGTCAAGGCAGCGCCCATCGGTTGCCTCTACTACGCTATGTCCTTATCTGCTGACTATCCCCGCTTTTCGTTAGGACATTCCCTGACGATTGAGCAACGCGCTTTTTTTACCAAGTACGGTTTTCTGCACTTTCGCCCGTTTGCCTCCCCCGAGCACGTCCAGCAACTGCTCAACGCCACGCAGGAAGTGCAGGCCGAGTGGCTGGCCCAAGGCGTGGTAAAAGCCAACGGCGTGCCCATTAAATACGGCCGCGACGTGGACGGCTCGCCCATTGTGCAGCGCTTCGCCTTTGCCTCGCAGCACCACCCCGTGCTGCACGAGCTGGTGCAGGATGAGCGGTTCCGAGCCCTGTTTCCGCTGCTTGAGGCCGAAGGCGGCCGCGTGGGCGAAAACGAAAAGGACGGCCTCGTGGTGAACCACTACGTGAACGTGGAAGGCTCGGAGTTCTCCCAGATGGGCTGGCACACCGACTCGCTCCGTGACGTGTTCTACGGCAAGCGCATCGGCCCCATGCTCAACGTGGGCCTGCACCTGGATGGCACCAAAGCCACCAACGGCGGCCTGCGCATCATCCCCGGTACCCACCACCAGAGCCTGCACAAAATGCTGTTTCGGAAGAAGTACTACAAAGACGTGTACTACGACCCCAACGAAATTGCCATCGAAACCGAGCCCGGCGACCTCACCGTGCACGACGGCCGCATGTGGCACCGCGTGGCGCGCTCCCCGCTTACTGGCGAGGCCAGCCGCCGCCGCGTGATGTACGTGCCCATTATCGCAGGCAAGTACCAGCCCAAGAGCGAAGCCAGCCCCACGCCGTTCTACCTGCGCTTCCTCCACCTCGTCAAATAGAAAGTCAATCAGCAGTGAACAGTGAACAGTATTCTTCGTGCGGTTCACCACTGTACAGTTGTGCAGAAGTAAACGCACATTGAATGATTGGCAACTAATTGATAATCAAAACAAAAGCTTGCGGCTTGTAGCTTATGGCTAACCACTTAATTGCTCACTGTTCACTGCTAACTGAAAATGTACGCTCTCGTTACCGGCGCATCGCGCGGCATTGGCCGTGCCCTGGCCCTCTTACTGGCCCGGCGCGGCTACGACCTGCTTCTGGTGGCACGCTCCGAGGACCAGCTCACCGCCCTGGCGCAGGAAATAGGCACCCTGCACCAGCGGCAGGCCCGCGTGCTGGCCCTGGATTTGGCCGCGCCCGGCGCCGCCGAAACCGTGGCTGCCTGGGCCCGGCAACAAACCGACCAGTTGACCGTGCTGGTAAACAACGCCGGCTACGGCCTCTGGGGGCGCTTCGAGGCCCTGAGCCTGGCAGAACAGCAAAACATGCTGCAGCTCAACATGGCTCTGCCCGTGGCTCTCACGCACCTGCTGCTGCCCGCGCTGCACCAAGTGCCCCGGGCCTATGTGCTGAACGTGGCCAGCACCGCCGCCTACCAGGCCGTGCCGTCCCTGGCGCTTTACGCGGCCAGCAAGGCGTTTTTGTTGAGTTTCAGCCGCGGCCTGCGCTACGAGCTGAAGGCCACCAACGTATCCGTGACGTGCCTGAGTCCCGGGGCCACCACCACCAGCTTTGCCGACCGCGCCGGCATGGGCGCCGAGCTGCAGGCCACCGCCAACAAGGTCTCGATGACCGCCGAAGCCGTAGCGGAAGCCGCTGTGGCCGGGCTGCTGGCCGGCGAGGCGGAAGTGGTGCCCGGCGTCCTCAACAAGGTATCGGCGGGCCTCACCAGCTTCGTGCCCAAGGGCATTGTGGAGAAAATAGCGGCTGGCATCTACGAGAAGTATTTATAAGCTGGGCCGGCAACGGTCTGCCAGTGCCTGCCGCCGCAAGGGCTGCCCCATCGGGGCAGCCCTTTTTGCGTTGTCCAGAAACCGCCAAACTGAAAAAAAATCGTAGCATTGACAAGCAGAAAGTATTAAAAATGCATTAAAACAGGTATTTAATTAAAATAAAGTGAATTATTTCAATCCAATTCAGCTCCGTTATCGTAACATTTCAACAGGTGTGTGCTTTCCCGCCCGACCTGGTTGCTACACGATTTTCTTTTGGGCCCGACAGCGGCATTTGTTCACCTGCTGATTCGGTTTCTGCACCCGGTTTGTTTCCATTGCATTTCCGCACCAGGAGCAATGGACTGAGTACAATAATTCCAAGTACGAGTACTAGGTTGCCATACCGTCCCGGCGGTCATTTTATTTATTGCTAGTTCCCCTACCAATCACAACACTGGATTCCAGTGTTTTGTGATTGATGTTTTTGTAAAATATTGTAAGTCAGTATTTTAATTTGAGTTAACAAGTTTTGTTTGGTCCCATTTTTTACTTTTTTCATTTGCTGTCACCTATGAAAAACCTTTTAAGCAAGCCGCTGCACTGGGTGCTCGGGGCCTGTGCCGTCACGACCCTCTCGGTCTGGAGCGCTACTCGCCACATCCCACTGGAGGCCAGTAGCCACCGCGAAGCCCCGCTCATTGCCGACGACCCGTTGGCCGACGTCACGGACGTGTACGCCTTCCGGGCGCCCAATGCCCCGGACCGAGTCGTGCTCATCGCCGACTTCATTCCGTTCCAGCTGCCCCAGGGCGGCCCCACCTACTACACGTTCGGCGAGAACATCCGCTACGAAATTCACGTGAAAAACCGGTCGGAAACGCCCGGCGACGACGTAACGTACCGTTTTACGTTTAAGCAAGTCAACGAAGACCCCAGCACGTTTTTCTACATCCGGCTGGCCAAGCAGAACTTCAAAACCACTTACACTTGCGAGAAAAGCGTGGGCGGCGGCGCTTTCACCGCCATCGTCACCAACGGCGTGGTGCCCGCTTACAATGTGGGGCCGCGTTCCATCAACGGTCCGGCCGGCCTCAACCAGCCCGCGCCTTACGCCACGCTGCGTCAAAACGCCGTGACGAATGCCAGCGGCGGCGGCGGCGAACAAGTATTCTGCGGCTCGTCCGACGACCCCTTCTTCGTTGACCTCGGGGCGGTGTTTGATTTGGCCGGGGTGCGCATCAACCAGGGCGCCCGCGACGGCTTGGCGAAGTACAACGTCCACTCCATCGCGCTGAGCATTCCGATTCAGACCCTGCAGAAAAACAACCAGCCGGTATCAGCGGCCACCAGTATTCTGGACCCTAACTACATTATTGGCGTGTGGGCTTCCACCAGCCGCCCCACATTGCGCACCCTGAGCCCCACCGGCGGCCCTACCACCGACAACGCCACCTACGTGCAGGTGTCGCGCCTGGGCATGCCGCTCACCAACGAAGCAATCACGCCCATTGGCGGCAAAGACGTCTGGAACCGTCGCACGCCGTACAACGAGGACGCCATCACCGACGATTACCTCTCCAACCCCGAGCTGGCCCTGTACATGGACGACCGCCAGTTTGGCGGGGCGGTGCCGGCGTTGTCGGCCCTGCGCATCCAGACCAGCTCGCTGGCGGGCTTCCCGGGTTTGCCGGCCGGGGGCTTTGATTTTGGCAATACCCGCCCGGGCCTGTTTCCGCTCAAGGGCAGCCCGGCCGTGGCTGGTACCGCCCTCGACGACGCCGCGTTTGGCAACTACCTGCTGGTGGCAGGCAAGCCCCGCTCAGTCGACATTAAACCCATTTTCCACACTGGGGTGCCCAACCTGCGGCCGTACCAGCTGGCCACCGGCAAAGCCGGCAATCCGCTGGCGTTCGGCAAGCCGTTCGTGAACAACTTCCTGCCCCTGACGGCCCCGGGCCGCTCCAACCCCGGCGGCGACATGCTGCGCCTGAACATGGCCGTGCCCGTGACGCCCCGCAACTCGCCCGATTTCAGCAACCAGGGTCTGGTTGCGGCCGCCGTGCTGGGCCTCACCGACCCGCGCTTCAACACCAACGTGCCGGACACCAGCACCCCCGAGCCGGGCGATTTCCTGCCCCAGAACATCCCGAACATGGACGGCTTCCCCAATGGCCGCCGCCTGGAGGATGAGATAGTGAAAATTGAGCTGCAGGCCGTGAGCGGCGTGGTACTGGCCGCCCTCGGCCTGTGGTACGACGACTATACCCCCAGCAGTCCGTCGCCGGTAACGCCGCGATTAAAAGGCGTACTCAATTTCTCGACGGGAGTGGAAAGCAACGACGCGCCGTTTGCCGTCGGTTTTCCTTATGTGGCCACGCCCTGGGAGGGCTTCGCTACGCGTCGCTAACTCATTTCCTCATCCTTGATTCGTTCGAAGAAAATGACTTATAAAATTTTACGCACCTACCTCGTGCTGCCCGCGCTGGCAGCCACCGCGGTTGGGCTCTCGATGTGGAGCAACGTTCAACACACCCCGCTGGAGGCCAGCAGCCACCGCGAGGCCCCGCTGATTGCCGATGACCCGGTGGCCGACAACACCGACCTCTACGCCTTCCGCGACCCCAACGCCGCCGACCGCGTCGTGGTTATCGCCAACTACATTCCGTTTGAGCTGCCCCACGGCGGCCCCAACTACTCTACGTTTGGCGAAAACGTGCGCTACGAAGTGCACGTGAAAAACGACGGCAGCACCAATGTCGACGACATCACCTACCGGTTCACGTTCACGCGCACCAACGAGGACCCCACTACCTTCTTCAACATCCGGTTGAACAAGCAGAACCTGAAAACTACCTACATCTGCGAGAAGCTGGTGGACGGGGTGAGCCAGGGCAACATCATCACGGGCGGTGTGGTGCCGCCGAACAACATCGGCCCGCGCTCCATTGAAAGCCCGGTGGGCCTGGGCGCGCCGAATTACGAGTCGTTGCGCACCAATGCCATTACCACGGCTTCGGGCAGCGGCGGCGAGCGGATACTCTGCGCGCCGTCCGACGACCCGTTCTTTGCCGACCTGGGCGCCATCTTCGACCTGGCTGGCCTGCGGCCCGCCAACGCCACCGATGGCCTCTCGCGCAAAAATACCCACTCCATCGCGCTGAGCATTCCGATTCAGACGCTGCAGAAAACCGGCCGGGCCGTGACGACTGCCGCCAACATCCTGGACTCGGACTTCGTGATTGGCGTGTGGGCGTCGGCCAGCCGGCCGCAACTGCGCACGTTCGACGCCAACACCGGCGAAGGCGCCAGCGGCGCATGGGTGCAGGTGTCGCGCCTGGGCATGCCGCTCACCAACGAGGTAATCAACCCCCTGGGCAGCAAGGATGCCTGGAACGCGGCTTCTCCTTATTTTGAAGCCGCCATCACCGACGACTACCTCTCCAACCCGGAACTGGGCCTGTACACGGCCGACAACGCGCCCGTAGCGCCCGCCGCGCCCAAAACGGCCGGCCAGACCTTCTTCGGGGAAGCGGTGCCGGCTTTGAACGCCCTGCGGATGCAAACCAAATCGTTGGCCGGCCAGCCCGTTATCGGGCCGGACGGGTTCGACTTCCGCAACCAGGCCAACGGTCTGTCGGGCCTGGCGGGCAGCCCGCTGGTAACCGGCACGGCCTTCGACCCCACCTTGTTTGGGCCCTATCTGCTGGTGCCCGGCAAGCCCCGCTCGGCCGACATCAAGCCCATTTTCCACACGGGGGTGCCTAACCTGCCCCCGTACCAATTGGCGACCGGCAAAACGCCACTCTCAACGGGCAATGCGGCCGTAAATCCGCTTTCGGCCGGCAAGCCGTTCGTCAACAACTTCCTGCCCCTTACGGCTTCGGGCCGTACCAACCCCGGCGGCGATATGCTGCGCCTGAACATGGCCGTGCCAACGACAGACCGCAGCTCGGCTGACTTCAGCAACCAGGGCTTGCTGCAAGCCGCGGTGCTGGGCCTGACGGACCCGCGCTTTAACGCCAACGCCAGCCTGCAATTCATCCCGAACATGGACGGCTTCCCCAACGGGCGCCGTCTGGAAGATGCCGTGGACCAGATTGAGCTGAAGGCTATAGGTGGCCTCGTACTGGCCGCGACGGGCTTGTATTTCGATGATTTTATGCCGGGCAGCACGTCGGGCATCACCCCCAAGCTGCTGGCTGAGGTAACGTTTACCACCGGCGTTGAAGTCAACGACACGACGTTCCGCAGCTCCTTTCCCTACGTGCAGACGCCTTGGCGCGGCACCGGTTCGGCCAGCGGTCCGACCAACGTGCGCGTGATTCCGGACCTGACGGTGAACACCGTGATGCCCGTGGACGCCGGCGAGTATAACAACGTGACCGTGACAAGCTCGGGGGTGGCCATCTTCAACGGCCCTATCCGCATTAATGGCACCCTGACCGTGCAAACGGGCGGTGTGCTGAGCACCCGCGGCGTGCTGGCCACCAGTTGCCTGCCCATTACGGGCCCGGGTAGTTTCGTGCTGCAGGCCGGTGCCACGCTGCGGGTTTGTGATGCCGATGGCATTGCCGCCGGGGGCGCCACCGGGGCCATTCAGCTCACGGGCAGCCGCACGTTCTCGCCTGATGCCAGCTACGAGTTCAACGGCTTGGAGCCCCAGCGCACCGGTACTGGCCTGCCCAGCCAGGTGCGTAGCCTGACGGTGAACAACGCCGCCGGCCTGACCCTGAACAACGGCGGGGTCCGCATTGTGCAGACCTTGGCCTTGACCAACGGCAACCTGACCACGAGCACCGCTCAACTGCTCACGCTGCTCTCGACGCCCACGGCCGGTACGGCTCTGGTGGTGAACACCAACGGCGCCGTAACTGGCCCGGCCGTCATGCAGCGCGCCATCGATCCCGCCTTCAATGCCGGGTTGGGCTACCGCCATTACAGCTCGCCGGTGAGCAACACCACCCTGGCCGACCTGGCTACGCCGGGCTTCACGCCGGTATTCAACCAGGCCTACAACACGGCGGCGGTGCCGAATAACGTGACGCCTTTCCCCACGGTGTTTGGCTACAACCAGGCCCGCGTGGTGAGCGCCGCCAATTCGGTGGAAGCGTTTGACCAGGGCTTTGTGGTGCCTTCCGCCTCGGACCCCATGGGCCTGCTAACCGGCTACACGGTGAACATCGGAGCTAATCAAGTGGTGGATTTGAACGGTACGCTCAACAACGGCCCCATCAGCCGCAGCAACCTCACCCGTGGCTCGCAGCCGCAGAGTGGTTGGCAGTTCCTGGGCAACCCGTACCCGTCGCCGCTCGACTTCAGCCAGACGGCCGGTGTGACGCGCACCAACGTTGACGACGCGGTGTATGTGTTCCAGAGCACCGGTCAATACACCGGGCAGTACCGCAGCTACGTAAACGGCGTGGGCAACCCGCTGGTGGCGTCCATGCAGGGCTTCTTTACCCGGGTGAGTGCCGGGCAAACCACGGGCAGCTTCGCGCTCAACAACGCGGCGCGGGTGACCACCTTCGCGGCTGCTCCGAGCTTCAACCGCGGCACCTCCGAAACCCGGCCCTTGGTGAAGCTGCGCCTGCAAAACAGCAGCCCGCTCATTGACGAGACCTCCGTGTACTTTGAGCAGGGCGCCACGCCCGCGTTCGACGCCCGTTTCGACGCCTATAAGCTTACTAATTCGTCGCGGCTGAACGTGAGCAGCATCATTGCCAGCGACGAGCTGTCGGTGAATGGCTTGCCGATGCTGGTGGGTACCGTGACGGTGCCCCTCAACCTGACCGTGCCCGCCACGGGCAGCTACACGCTCAATGCCGTGGACCTGCTGAATTTCGGCGCCGGTACCCTGGTGTACCTGCTCGATACCGAGACTGGTGCCCGGATAAACCTGGCGGAGCAGCCCACCTACACGTTCAAGGCGCAGGCCCTGAACATGCCCGGCCGTTTCAGCCTGCGCTTCGGTCCCGCGGCGGCTCCCTTGGCCACCACGGCCGCAGCCCTTGCCAACCAGGTGCAGTTGTTCCCCAACCCGGCCCACAGCAGCTTCACGCTGCTGCTGCCCGCCGAGCTGGGCCGCGTACCGGTGACGGCACGCCTCTACAATCAAATTGGGCAGTTGGTAACCCAGCGCACACTGGCGGTTACGGCCGCGGGTGCTTCGGCTCAGTTTGATGTTTCGGGGCTGGCCCCCGGCGTGTACTCGCTGCGCCTGACCGGTGGCCCGGCCCCGGTAGTGAAGCGTGTGGTGGTTGAATAACGAATGCTGGATAACACAACCGGGGCTGGAAATGCCGGCCCCGGTTGTATCCCGAATACTTATTTGTTTAAACTCTTATTTAAACGACTTCGCAATGAATAAATCGTCTCTTGTACATGCATTCTACGGCGCTGTGGCCTGTGTACTGTTCACGGCCGGTGCCGCCCTGGCCCAGCCCGGTCCCGGTTCGGGTGGCCCCGTGCCCGGCACGCCACCCGACCCCGCGCAGGTGCCCATCGACGGTGGGGTGTCGCTGTTGCTGGCCGCCGGTGGCGCTTATGGCTTGAAGCGGCTACGCGCTGCCCGGGCCAAAAAATAACTTTCGAAGGATTTTCAGTTACCAAACAGCCTCGCCTATCCGGCGGGGCTGTTTGTGTTTGGGGTTGATGCCAGGCCCGCTAGAGCTTACCAACTCCACCCCGGCACACCCGCCCGGCCAGGTAATAAGCCAGCCACGCAAAGAGTGGCGCGGCTAGTACATCATAGGAGTAGTGCACGCGCTGCACCAGCACCAGCGCGCCCACGGCCATCGTGGTCAGGGCCAGGGCGCCGCGCCAGTAGCGGCCCCGCACCGCCAGGGCCAGCAGGGCCATGGTGGCTGTGTGGCCCGAAAAAAACAAGTCGCGCACCACGGGTTGGGTGGTTATTCCAAAGAGGCGGTCCACCATCGGGTCGTGCAGTATGACCAGGGCGGTGGGCGGGTCCAGCGGCAGCAGCCACAGCGTGAGCATGCGGAGCAATTGCAGAAAAAAATACGCCCATAACACCCGCAGCAGCAATTGTGGCCGGGGCAGCAGGAACGCCAGCGCGGCCGCAATGCTGCCATACATCAGCGTAAAGGTGGCCGCCGATACGTCGTGCACGGGCAGCAGCGCCAGCAACGGGTCGGGCAGGAGCTGGCCGGGGCGCGACTGAATGAAGTGGTAGAAGTGCGGCACCACGGCCAGCAAGCCCACCAGCAGCCCCAGCACCAGCCCCAGGCGCGCACGGAAGCCCGGCTGGTCCCAGGCCACGGGCCAGGACTTACCCAGCGGCTGGCTGGCCAGTGCTGCTGCTTGAGCCGGGGGCAAATCAACGGATTCCAGAAACGAAGCCATCGGATAGGATAAGGAGAGAGAAGACGACCACGGAAGCCGCCGCAAAAATACGCCGGCGCTGGAACAGTAGCCCGGGAGTTCCGGTCTGTGGCGTAACATTGCCTGTCGCGGCAGCCCGCGTCGTCCCATTGATTTCACTAACTCCCGCCCGTCCCATGCGCTTTGGTACCATCCTTTTTGCCGGTGTTTTGCTGAATACTGTTGGCCTGAACGCTCAGGCCCAAAACCCGGCCCTCGCCGCCCGCATTGCCCAACTGGCCACGCAGGAAGAAAGCAAGGTCATTGCCTGGCGGCGCGACCTGCACGAGCACCCCGAACTGGGCAACGAGGAAACCCGCACCGCCGGCATCATTGCCGCGCACCTCAAAAAACTGGGCCTGGAAGTGCAAACCGGCGTTGCTCGCACCGGCGTGGTGGGCATTCTGCGCGGCGGCAAGCCCGGCCCCGTGGTGGCCCTGCGCGCCGACATGGACGGCCTGCCCATCAGGGAAAACAACGAACTGCCCTTTGCCTCCAAAGCAACGGCCACCTACCTGGGCCAGCCCGTGGGCGTGATGCACGCCTGCGGCCACGACACCCACGTGGCCATGCTCATGGGCGCCGCCGAGGTGCTGAGTCAGGTAAAAAAAGACCTGCCCGGCACCGTCAAGTTCATTTTCCAGCCGGCCGAAGAAGGCTCCCTGCCTGGCGTGGAGGGCGGCGCCAAGCTCATGGTGAAGGAAGGGGTGCTGGACAAGCCCAAGGTGGACGCCGTGTTCGGCATCCACATCAACGCCCAGACCGAGGTGGGCAACCTGGCCTACCGCTCCGGGGGCATCATGGCGTCGTCGGACCGGTTCACCATCAAGGTGAGCGGTAAAGGCTCGCACGGTGCCTACCCCTGGAACAGCGTGGACCCCGTGGTGACGGCTGCTCAGATTATCCTGGGCCTGCAAACCATTGTGAGCCGCCAGGTAAAGCTGATTGACAACGCGGCCGTGGTGACCGTGGGCACCATCAACGCCGGGGTGCGCTACAACGTCATCCCGCCCGATGTGGAGATGAGTGGCACCATTCGCGCCCTGGATACGGAAGTGCAAAAGCAAATATGGGCGTCCATCAAGCGCATTGCCACCAACATTGCCGAGAGTGCCGGCGCCACCGCCGAGGTCACCATCGACCCCTACGTGCCCGTGACCAGCAACAACGCAGCCCTCATGGCCCGGATGCTGCCCACCCTGCAAACCGTGGCCGGCGCGGGCCACGTGCGCGAAATTAAGGCAGTGACGGGGGCTGAGGACTTCGCCTACTACCAGGAAAAGGTGCCCGGCGTGTTCCTCTTTGTGGGGGGGATGAAAAAAGGGCAGGACCCCGCCACCACTGCCGACCACCACACCGCCGGTTTCCGCATCGACGAAAGCGGCCTGACGCTCGGCGTTAAAACACTAGCAACCTTGGCCGCCGACTACCTGACGGCCAAAAAGCCCTGAGTAGCTACAGCGGGGCCGTGAAAGTTGCCTCGTAGGCAGCACTCACTGCCGGAGCGTTCAGCAACAAAAAACCCTTTCCAATTAATGGAAGGGGTTTTTTGTTGAAGGAGTAGCGCCGAAGGCTCCGGCAGAAGCCACCGCGCTACGAGCTAGCACCACCCACCGTACGCGGGAATCAAAACTGACACTCCCTTAGAGGCTAAGTATTGTGCCGAAAATTGAAATATGAGAAGAAGCCGGGACCCATGCCAGAAGCCTAGTGTTGAGCTAACTTCTTAAGTAAAAACTGGCTCAATTTTATTTCGCGTCAAAGGAATATTTCAATTTGTTATAATGCAATTCGGCTTTATCGGCTTGAACATAATTCGGGCATACCTGCGATTTTTTTAATTTAAACTATTGTTTGGAGTAAAAATGCCTATGTTGCGAAAGCATTGGTGCGAAAAAATAAAAAATTCGCACAATGCACAGTGCTCACTTACACTAATGTTGATACATGAGAAAACAATACTCTGCTGCTGCATTGCTAATGCTCGGCGCCTTGGCTTCCACCACCGCCCAGGCTCAGGATGCTACGCGCATCCAAAATAAGATAATTGGGGCCGACAACCAGCCCGAGCTGGTGGTGTTCAACGCCGCCGGTAAGGCCAGCTACAAAGCCGCCGACGCAGCCGTAGTGTTGCGCCAGCAGCTTAGCCTCACTACCGAGGACCAGATGCTCTCGGTTCGCACCGAAGCCGACCAGTTGGGTTTCACCCACCAAAAGTTTTCGCAGTACTACAAAGGCGTAAAGGTGGAGCACGCCAGCTACAGCGTGCACGCCAAAAGCGGCGCAGTAGAAAGCATCAGCGGTGACTTTGAGAAAATTACGGGTCTCAACACCACACCTTCGCTCAACGAAGCCGCAGCCCTGGCCCAGGCCTTGGCCAGTGTGGGCGCCCGCAAGTACATGTGGCAGAACGCCGCCGAGGAAGCCGGCCTGAAGCGCCAGGAAAATAACGCCAAAGCCACCTACGCCCCCAAAGGCGAATTGGTTATTGTGCGCGACGCCCGCCGCGGCGAGAGCGGCCCGATGGTGCTGGCCTGGAAATTCAACGTGTACGCTGCGCAGCCCATTAGCCGCGCCTTTATCTACGTGGATGCCCGCTCGGGCGAGGTGGTATTGAAGGACGACATCATCAAGCACGCGGCTGCTACGGGTACGTTCGCTACGGCCTACAGCGGCTCGCGCTCCATGGCCGACGGCACCACCACCAACGGCTACTACGTGCGCGAACTGACCCGCGGCAACGGCATCGAAACCTACAACTGCAAAAAGGGCAACAGCTACACCAACGCCGTTGACTTCGTTGACGGGGATAACAACTGGACGTCGACTGAATACAACAACACGAACATGGATAACACCGCGTTCGATGCCCAGTTTGGTGCCCAGGCCACCTACGACTACTGGAAAAACGTGCACGCCCGTAACTCCTACGACAACGCGGGCGCTAAAATTAAGAGCTACGTGCACTTCGACGACACCCCCGGCGACGGCGTAGGCTACGAAAACGCGTACTGGAATGGTTCGGTGATGACCTACGGCGATGGCGCGACGCGCTTCCGTCCGCTGACCTCAATGGACGTGTGCGCCCACGAAATCGGCCACGCCGTGTGCTCAAGCACCGCCAACCTGACTTACTCAAACGAGTCGGGCGCCATGAACGAAGGCTTCTCCGATATCTGGGGCGCCGCCGTTGAGTCGTACGCCGTGAACACGCTGGGCGCGACATCGTCGGGCGTAAAAGCGAAGTCTACCTGGCTTATCGGCGAGGAAATTGATAAAGTGCAGGCCGCCCTGCGCTCGATGAGCGACCCCAACGCCTTCAATCAGCCCGCTTACTACAAAGGCAACTACTGGTACACCGGCACCGGTGACAACGGTGGCGTGCATACCAACTCGGGCGTGCTCAACTATTGGTACTACCTCATCAGCGCGGGCAAAACCGGCACCGATGAAAAAGGCGTGTCTTACTCCGTATCCGGCCTCGGCATCAGCGCATCCGCCAAAATTGCCTACCGCACCCTGAGCGTGTACCTGACGTCTTCGTCCACATACTCCAACTGCCGCTCGGCCAGCATTCAGGCTGCCAAAGACCTGTACGGTGCCGGCTCCACGGCCGAGCAGTCGGTGACCAACGCCTGGGCCGCTGTGGGCGTGGGCGCCAAGTATAGCTCCACCACCACTGTTACGTACTGCGCCAGCAAAGGCACCAACGTGACCTACGAGTGGATTGACTACGTGAAGCTGGGCACCCTGGCCCGTACTTCGTCCGCCGACGGAGGCTACTACAACGGCACGGCCCTGGCCGCGCCCAGCATTGGTGCCGGCACGTCGCAAACCGTGAGCTTCAGCGCAGGTTTCTCGGGCACGGCTTACACCGAGTACTGGAAGGTGTACATCGATTACAACCAAGATGGCGACTTCACCGACGCCAGCGAATTAGTGGTGTCGGGCTCCTCTTCGAGCACTGGCACGCTCAGCGGCACCTTCACCGTGCCGTCTACGGCCAAAACCGGCAACACCCGGATGCGCTTGGTGATGAGCGATGCTTCGGCTACTACCAGTTGCAACAGCTATAATTACGGCGAAACCGAAGACTACACTGTCAGCATCACAGGCGGCGCTGCCATCGCGGGTTTTAGCGGTAGCACCTCCAGCAGCCTGACGGGCAATACCAGCCTGCTCGGCGACGAAGCGGCTCGCACCCTGCAAGTGTACCCCAACCCCGCTACGGATGCTGTGCGCATCGTGCTGCCCGGTAACGCCGAAGCCACGATGGTAACCGTAACCGACCTGCGCGGCGCCCGCGTATCGACCACCACCTTCAGCAACGGTACGCTGAACGTGTCGAGCCTGGCCCGGGGCATGTACACCCTGACCGTAAGCGACGGCCAGAAAACGTTCCACCAGCGTCTGGTGAAGCAATAAGCTTCCCGGATGTAAGTACCTGAAAAGGGCCGCTGACTAAGTCAGCGGCCCTTTTTTGTTCCGTGTTGGCGATGAGGGAAATGCAAAAAGCCCGTCAGCATTGCTGGCGGGCCTTTCGTTGGTCTGATTTGGCGGTGGATAGCGCCTTACCGCAGGGAGTAATCCAGCTTCAACATCACTGTTGCGAAACCGTCTTTGCTCTGGGAGGCTCCGCCCAGGCGGGTGCTGGCATCGTCCAGCTGGTCGGTGGACGTGATGTAGTAGTTGGCTTCAAGGCCGGCGCGCAGCCGGTCCAGCACGCGCACGCTGAAGCCGCCGCCCACTGGGACCACCCCGGCCAGGGCGGGGTAATCGTTGCGCTCGGAGGGCAGATAAGTAGTGCTGTTAGTGGGGCGCTCCGTACCATTGTAGGCGCTGGGATTGTATAGCAGAAAGCCTGCACCGGCTTGCACATAGAGCTGGAAAGTGGGGGCCTCCGCCAAAGAGCTGGCGTAAATGGATTCGTCGCGAAACAAATCGTAGCGGAAGAATACCGTCCCCAGGCCGTTGTTGCTGGTGAAAGCCAGGCCGCGCTCCCGGGCCTGGTCGCGGGCGCCCAGGTAGGCGTAGGAAAGCTCGCTGCCGATGTGGAAGTGGGGCGTCAGGCGCTGGAGCACGCCCACACTCACGGCGGGGCCAAAGAAATTGTCGCCCGGGCTGTTGCCCAAATCGCCGTTGTAGAGTGCTGTGCCCGCGGCCAGGGTCAGGTGCAGGGGCCCCCGGTAGTAGGGGCGGCCCTGGCTGTCGTAATGCCGAACCTTGTAATGGTACTGGGCCAAAGCAGAGTGGCTGCTGAAAATTCCAGCGGCTACTATCCCGAAAGCTAACGCGCGAAACCGCATACTATCCAATTAGAGTGAACAAAACCATTTATACGGCCGACAACGAGCAAACCGCTGAAAACAAGATGGCCCAAAATTTTATTTGAAGATGCCCTTCGGGTCGGCCAGCTTGTCTTTGAGGTCGCTGATGAGGTCAAAATCGAGGCTGCTCACGTTCATGGACTGGCCTTTGTGCACGGCGTCCCAGGCTTCGGCGTATTTTTCCTGGTAGTAAAGGCCGCGGGCCAGCTGCTGCCACGCCACAGCGTTGGCGGGCTCGGTGGTGGTGGCCCGCTGCAGCAAGTCCATGCCGGTGCTCAGGTCTTTTTTCTTTTTGGTTTTGCCGTAGCGAATGAGGTAGCTCGCGCCCAGGTCGCCCATGAGCAGCGTGTTGCCGGGAGCCAGCGCGTAGCCCTTGGCCAGCAGCTCAATGGCGGCATCGGAGGCGGCGCGGTTGCTGGCCACAATGCCCAGGCCGCGGTAGGCCTCGGCGTTTTTGGGGTCGAGCACCCACGCCAGGTTGAAGCGGTAGGCGGCGGTGTCGGGCTGGTTTTCGCCCAGGTACTCGTAGCCCTTGGTGGTGAAAAACGCGCTGGCTTCGGCAGCCGAAGCAAAGCTGGCGGCAATGGCTTTGAGCTGGGTTTCGCCGATAAGCTGGGTGGCCTGGGCAGGCGTGAGGCCCCCAAACAGGGGCTGCAGGCGGGCCGGTTGCGCGGCCGTGCCGGCCGCAGTGACCAAGCTGCCGTCGGCGTTAATGGCAGAAGTGGTGCGGCCTTTGCGCTGGGCCTGGGCCGGCGAAGCGAACAGCAGCCCCAGCAGCACAGCGGCGGCCAGAGACTGCGAAACGTTTTTGAGCGAAACGGAAATCAACACAGGAATGAAAATAAATAGGGTAGGAGCCCAACTACCGTAAAAAGGGGCGAACACGGTTTCAGACAAAGATAAAGCCAATACTTCCAAGCCCCTCCCCCGCTCCAAACGGGGCCATGGGCAAACTGTGGCGGGCCCAAGGGCGTAGGTGAGCCACCTCGCCAGTGGTTGGCGGCGGTCTTTTGTCCTTTATGCGTCGTTTCCTTTTGTTGATGCCCGTGGCCCTGCTGCTGGCCGCTGTGGTAGTAATGCTGGCCACTGAGTATGTAGTAGCTCGCCCCAGCCGCCGCGCCAAAGACGTGGCGTACCTGCCCGCCACGGCCCCCGGGTTTGATAAAGAGCGGCACATCCTGGATGTGTATTCGCCCAAGAAAAAGGCTCCCACGGCGGGCGGCTACCCGGTGGTGCTGTTCATTCACGGCGGCAGCTGGACCAGCGGCAGCAAGAACATCTACACCTTCATCGGGCGGCGCCTGGCCAAGCAGGGCGTGGTGGTCGTCGTCATCAACTACCGCCTGGCGCCGCCCGTGCACGTGCCCGAGCAGGCCGCCGACTGCGCCCGCGCCCTGGCCTGGACCGTGCAGAACATCACTTCTTACGGCGGCGACCCGGCCCGCGTCTTCGTAATGGGCCACTCGGCCGGCGGCGGCCTAGCCGCCCTGCTGGCCACCGACGATGCGCTACTCGCCGCCAATGGCCTGCCCCAAAACCCCGTGCGCGGCGCCATCATGGACGACCCCGCGGGCCTGGACATGTACAGCTACCTCAAGGAAATGAAGTACGAGGGCGACCAGCAATACCTCGTGCCCTTCGGCAACGACCCCGCCGTGTGGAAGGACCAGTCGCCCATCTACAAGATTCGGCCGGGCATTCCGCCGTTCCTTTTCTACATCGGCGGCGAAACTTATCCCAGTATCAGCGGCAGCTCGGGCCGCTTCCGCGACCGCCTCAAGGCCATTGGCCAGCCGGCGCCCTACACCGTCATTCCCGGCCGCCACCACATTCCCATGGTGCTGCAGCTTTATTGGCAGAATAATATTATCTACAAAGGCCTGCTGAAAATGGTGGGGGCGTAGCACCAGAACTGTAAGTTTAAGAACGTCATGCTGGGCGCAGCCGAAGCATCGCTACCGCAGCAGTTACTCCGAATTACTTGCACGGTAGCGATGCTTCGGCTGCGCTCAGCATGACGTTCTTTTTTATTGCCTTATTCCCTTTAACACCATCTCACCCAAACAACCCGCCCTGCCGCACAGGCTGCTCAAATTCCAGCAGCCACTTCTTGCGGTGCATGCCGCCCGCATAGCCCGTCAGGCTGCCATCGGCCCCGATGATGCGGTGGCAGGGCCACACAATGGCCAGCGGGTTCTGGCCATTGGCCGCGCCCACGGCCCGCACCGATTTCGGATTGTTCAGCAGCCTGGCCACGTCGAGGTACGACGCCGTGCGGCCGTAGCCAATGCCCCCCAGGGCCTGCCACACCTGGCGTTGAAACTCGGTGCCGGCTTCGGGCGCATAGGTCAGGTTGAAATCGCGCAGCTCGCGCCCAAAGTAGGCCCGTAGCTGCCGATGCCCGTCCTGCAAACAGGCGGGAACCGCGTGCGCCGGCGTCGCCGCGAGCCCTTCGTTGTGCTGGAAGCTGACCGCGCTCAACCCGGCATCGGAGCCCGTGAGCGAGAGCAGGCCCAGGGGAGAATCCAGGTACGCTGTAGTTGCCATGGTTTAAAAGTAGCCACGGCCCGTGACAGGCGGGCCGGTGCCTACCGATGGCCAGCCGCGAGCGCGGCGGCTACCACTACGGCCTGCGCCTCGTGCAGGGCTTCGGCGCTGGGCTGGTGCAGCACGCGGGCGGGGCCGGGCTGGCTCAGGTCGGCGTCCCAGAGGCCGGACTGATGCCACTGGTCGAGGTGGTCCCAGTCGGGCCGGTCCACAATAGGGTAGAGGCAGGCGCCCCAAAGCGGCAGGCCTTCGCTGAGGACGGCAGCGCATTCTTCCCCAATCATGCGCAGCCACTGCGGCCGGTGTTCGCCGGGGTGGCTGGTCTCGGTGAGGGCAAAGGGGCGGTGGTAGCGCTGGTAGGCGTCGCGCAGCAGCGTGCGCAGGGGGCGCCAGCGCGGGTCGTGCACCTCATCGTTCCAACCCAGTTTCCAGTCCGTGTGGTTCTGCCACTGGTTGTCATAGTAATAGTTGAAGCCCACCATGTCGAGCAGCTCGGGGCGGCCGCCCAGCTCCGGACACAGGCGCCCGGAGAGGATGTCGGTGGCCTGAAACTGGTTGCGGTGCCCTTCCTCGGCTTCGCGCCGCTGTTTGGGCGTGGGCTGCAACGGCGGCACGATGTTCACGAGCGGCTCGGTGGTGAGCATGCGGATGCCGGAGTCGGCTTCGCGCAGGGCGTGGGCGCCTTCAATGTAGGCGCGCATCAGGCCGTATTTCACTTCCCAGCCCTGGTGGTTGCAATAGGGCGTTGTGCCCCGGGCATCGCCCCCAAGCCAGGAAATAAAGCTCACCTCGTTGATGGGCGTTACGATGAGCACATCATCGGGCCGCTGGCTGCGGTAGAACGCCACAAAGGCGCGGCACAGCGCCGCAAAGCGCCGGGCAAACAGCGGGTGCAGCGGCGTGAGGTCGTCGGGGTAGCCGAAATGGCACAAGTCCCACACCTGCTGAATGCCGTGGCGCTGGCCTGCTTCCAGCATGGTTTGCACCGTGCTGAAATCGTACTGGTAAGGCGTCTTTTCGATGTGAGCCCAACGAATGCCTTCGCGCACGGTGCGCACCTGAAACGGGTGGAGCGCCGCGTAGTCTTCGTCGATGAGCTGCAAGTGGCCGGTGAGCGGCAGAAAGTCGACGCGGTGCCCAAAGGCGTTGAGCTGGTCAGTGCATTCATAGCCACCCCACCAAAACGAGCGGAAGGGGCTTGAGGAAGGTATTGTCATGGCAGATAAGCTAACAGGTTGCCCTGAGCGTGGTCTGGCTAGCCCGCCGCCGGTTGGGCGCTGCCCGCGCCGTGGTGCGTAAGCGCGCTGGCCTCAATAAAAATCCGTTTAAAGTCCGGGTATTTGGCCTTGATGGCGGTTTGCAGGCGCTCCACGGCTTCTTCAACTTCCACGGCGGTAAGCTGGTCGCGGAACGAAATGTCCAGGGCCAGCACGGCATCGGTGGGGCCCAGGTACATGGTGAGGGGCGTGCGCAACTGTTCCACAGCCGCGTCCTGACGGGCCAGGGCTTCGAGGTCGCGCAGTACGGCTTCGTCGGCGCCCTCGCCCAGCAGCAGGCCCTTGGCTTCGCCCAGCATAAATACGGCCATGCCCACCAGCAGCAGCCCGATGAGCATGGAGGCGCCGCCGTCAAAGTACAGGTTGTTGAGCAGGTGCCCGAAGTAGATGCCGGCCAGCGCGATGAGCAGGCCCACCAGCGCGGCCAAGTCTTCGAGCAGAATGGCGAACACGGCCGGGTCGCGGCTGCGGCGCAGGGCCTGCCAGAAACCGAAGTCGCCTTGGGTTTTGCGGAACTCGCGGTAGGCCAGCGTGCAGGCCACGCCTTCAAAAATGATGGCCAGGCCGAGCACCCAGTAGTTCCAGGTAGGGTCGTTGAGGGGGGCAGGGGTTTGCAGGTACTGGTAGCCTTTGTAAAGCGACATGCCGCCACCCACGGCGAAGATGAGCACGGCCACAATCACGGTCCAGAAGTAGATTTCCTTGCTGTAGCCGAAGGGGTGCTTGGCATCGGCAGGGCGGGCGCTGCGGCTCATGCCGAACAGTATCAGCATGCCGTTGCCACTGTCGACGAGGGAGTGAATGCCTTCCGACATCATGGCCGCGCTGCCCGTGAAAAACGCCGCCACGAACTTGGAAACGGCAATGGCCAGATTGGCCACAATGGCGCCGTAAACGACTATTTTGGAAGAAGAGGCACCGGCCATAACGGAGCAAATGAGGGAAAAAGAGCAGAATAGCTGCCTACGCCTACGTAGACTTAGCCAAGAGGTTAGTCGACCACGGCGCTGCCCACCCGCTCTTTTTCCCCAATGGCCTTGGCCTCGACAAAAATGCGCTTGAACTCCGGGTACTTGGCCCGAATGGCACGCTGGTGCACCCCAAACAGGATTAGCACGCCGTTGCCGCTGTCCACCAGCGAGTGAATGCCCTCGGATAGCATGGCCGAGGAACCCGTGAAAAATGCCGCCGTGAATTTGCTGATGGCAATGGCAATATTGGCCCCAATAGCCCCGTAAATGGCCAGTTTGGAACCGGAAGCAGTTGTACTCATGCCGGGCCTTACGGCATAATCCGCGCTGGTGTTGGCAAGCGGGGCCTTATGCCGCCCGCAGGCCTGGCCGGAGGTGGCTTCAACTCCCGATTTACCCTCCGCTACCGGGCAAAGGAGCAGCAGCCTACGGAGGAGGCTAGAACTAGCGCATCAGGCACTACTTTCGTCCCCATGTCCCAACCCACTTTGCAGCGCCGCCTCGGCATCGTTCAAGCCACTGCGCTAAATATGATTGACATGGTGGGCATTGGTCCCTTTGTCACCCTACCGCTCGTGATGGGTTTTATGGGCCCGAACTTCCTGCTGGCGTGGCTGGTAGGCGCAGGCCTGGCCCTGGTCGATGGCCTGGTGTGGAGCGAGCTGGGCGCGGCGTACCCCGAAGCGGGCGGCTCTTACCGCTTTCTCAAGCTGGCGTATGGCGAGCACAAATGGGGGCGGTTGATGTCGTTCCTCTACGTGTGGCAAACGCTGGTGCAGTCGCCGCTGGTGCTGGCCTCGGGCGCCATCGGCTTCGCCCAGTACTTCGGCTACCTCGTGCCCATGACGGAGTGGTGGCAGCCGAAAATAGTGTCCGGCGCCGTGGTGCTGCTGCTCATCGTGCTGCTCTATCGCCGCATTGAGGACATTGGCCGGCTGGGCGTGATGCTGTGGGTAGGCGTGCTGGGCCTCATGGGCTGGCTGATTTTCGGCGGCCTCACCCACGCCAACCACGAAGTGGCCTGGCTGCCCAGCGGCGGCGTCTCGGCCCTGCCGGGCGTGCTGCTGTCGGCCGCCATGGGGCAGGCCGCTATCAAAACCGTTTATTCCTACCTGGGCTACTATAACGTGTGCCACCTGGGCGGCGAAATCGTGAACCCGCAGCGCGTGATTCCGCGCAGTATTTTCTTCAGCATCCTCGGCATCATGGCCCTGTACCTGCTGCTGAACTGGAGCGTGGGCACCGTTATTCCGTGGCAGGAGGTGCAGAGCTGGCAGGCCGGCGGCGCGGGCGCCATTGCCGACAAGTCACAGTTCATCGTGAGCCTGTTTGTGGAGCGGCTCTACGGCGTGGCCGCCGCGCAGGCTGCCACGGCGCTGGTGCTGCTGGTGGCGTTTGCTTCGCTGTTTGCGGTGCTGCTGGGCTACTCGCGCATTCCCTACGCCGCCGCCGCCGATGGCGAGTTTCTGTCCGTATTCGGCCGCCTGCACCCCACCAAAAACTTCCCTCACGTGTCGCTGCTCATTCTCGGCGGCATAGGTTTCGTGTTCAGCTTGCTGTTTCGGCTGGGCGAGGTAATTACGGCCATTCTGGCAATGCGCATTCTGGTGCAGTTTGTGGGCCAGGCCGTGGGGTTGATGCTGCTGCGCCGCCGGCGCGGCACGGCCTCGCTGCCATTCAAGATGCCGCTCTACCCGCTGCCGGTGCTCATTGCCATTGCCGTGTGGCTGCTGATTTTCTGGAGCACGGGCCCGCAGTTTATGCTCTCCGGCTTGGCCGTGACGGTGCTGGGCGTGGTGGTGTTTCTGCTCTGGAGCCGCCGGCTGAAGCGCTGGCCGTTTGAGCAAAATAACGCATAGCCTATACCATTCAATAACCTGCGATGGTCCGTTTTGTGCTGCTTGTTTCCCTGCTGTGGCTGAGCTTGCCAGGCCTTGCCCAGGTCAGAAAACCGCTGCCCCTCGGCTACCTGCAATGGAGCGCCACCCACCGCCTGCAGCCCTCCGACTTCCAGTTTCGCCTGCGCCCCCAAAACAACCTAAACCAAAGCGTGGGCAGCATGGGCTTGCAGATGGACGGCATGGTGGGGGACCTGTTTGGCAAAAGGGCCAACCGGGTAGTCCAGAACGTTTTCCATAGCGCCGGTTCCTACCTCGATTCTACCGACCAAACGACCACGGCCCTGCAAATCCGCTACATCCAGACCCTGTGGGACATCAACGAAGTGGCCGCCCGGCACCTGCGGCAGGAACTACGAGCAGGCGCCAAACGCATGCTGCTGATAGGCAAGCCCGATATCAATGACTTGTTCAGGGCGGCCTATGAAAACGCCAACAAGCGGCAGATTCAATACGCCGACGAAACCAAATACGGCCTGTTCCTCGACAAGCAGGCAGTATGGGAGCGCCTGCTCGTCAGTGAATTGGCCGAGCTAGCCGCCTTCGCAGTACCCGACTAACCCAGTCGCTTCTCGTAGCAGAAAAACCGCAGCCCCGGCCGAAACCCCAGCGTAATCTCGCCCGCAAACCGGTAGCCCAGTTTCGGGAAAAGCCGTTGCGTAGCGGCGTTTTCCGAATTGGTGTCCACGCGCAGCACCTGCAAGCCTTGCGCCACCGCCTGCGCTTCGGCTTGCGCCATGAGGGCCAGGGCCACGCCGCGGCCCTGCGCGGCAGGGTCTACGGCCAAGCGGTGCGTCACCAGGGCCGGCTCGGTCACGTCCCAGTAGGCCTGGGCGTACTCGGCATCCTGGTCCTGGGTAAGGGCGGCCACACCGGCCACCGCGCCGTCCAGCTCGGCCACCCACAGGTGGTTGCGTTCAATATCGGCGGTGAATACGGCTTCATTTGGGTAATCCACCGACCATTGAAAGTTGCCGCTGGCGTTCATCAGCGGCACCACGCGCCGTATCAGGGCCAGAATGGCGGGTACGTCGGTCAGCGTGGCGCGGCGGGTTGCTGGCATGCTGGACGGGGTTTAGCCGCGGCGCAGCACGGCGGCCGCTTCTTTAGCGAAATAGGTCAGAATGGCATCCGCACCGGCGCGCTTGATGCTGGTGAGCACCTCCATCATCGTCTTCTCACCGTCGAGCCAGCCGTTTTGGGCCGCGGCTTTCACCATGGCGTATTCGCCGCTCACGTTGTAGGCCGTCACGGGTAGGTGGGTGCGCTCCTTCACGGCATGAATCACATCCAGATAGCTCAAAGCGGGCTTTATCATCACCATGTCGGCGCCTTCGGCCTCATCGAGAGCCAGCTCGCGCAGGGCCTCGCGCTTGTTGGCGGGGTTCATCTGGTAGCTCTTTTTATCGCCCTTTTTCGGGGCCGAATCCAGGGCATCGCGAAACGGGCCGTAGAAGGCTGAAGCGTATTTGGCCGTGTAGCTCATAATGCTCACGTGTTGAAACGCATTCTCATCAAGCACCCGCCGAATCCAGGCCACGCGTCCGTCCATCATGTCGCTGGGCCCGATGATGTCGGCGCCGGCGCGGGCCTGCGCCAAAGCCATCTGACCCAGTACTTCCAGGGTCGCGTCGTTGAGGATTTCGCCAGACTCAGCATCCACTACGCCGTCGTGGCCGTCGCTGCTGTAGGGGTCCATGGCCACGTCGGTCATCAGCACCACGTCCGGAAACTGCCGCTTGATGTCGGCCACGGTCTTCAAATACAAGCCCTCGGGATTGGCCGATTCCTTAGCCAGCCGGTCCTTCAATGAGTCGTTGATGCTTGGAAAAGGAGCGAAGGCCTTTATGCCCAACTCCACGCATTGCCCCACTTCCTCAATAATTTTATCAGCCGAATACCGGTAGATGCCCGGCATGGATTTCACTTCCAGCGCCTGGTTCTGGCCTTCGATGAGAAACAGGGGAAAGATGAAATCATGGGTGGTGAGGCGGGTTTCCTGCACCATATCACGGATAACTTCGGACTTGCGGTTGCGGCGAGGGCGGTGGGTGGGAAGCATAAGCTGGGATTACAGCAGGCGCAGGACCTTGGCGTGAAGAGTTGAAATAAGCGTGGCTTAAAAAGCGCAACGGTGCCACAAAGTTCGTCCCGAACCGCCAACTACCGCCCAAAAGGGTCGAGGTAGGCCACCAACACGGCCAGCGCGGCCAGTCCGGCCACAATGCCCCACACTAGTCCGCCGCTGAGCAGCAGCCCTACCAGTGCAATGGGCAGCATTATCAGACCCAAAACGCCCAGTACGGTGGTGCCCAGTCCCGCTTCGGCCGTGGTCTGTGGCCGCTGCAGCAGTGCCCGGCGGTGCGGCACAGCCTTGCTCGTGGCTACTTCAGCCAGAACCGGTGCTACTGCCACAGCCGGCGCTGGCGTTCGCAGTTGCCGCAATTGCTTGCGCGGCCGCACTCCAACGCGCGGCTGCACCGGCACCGCTACCAAAGCCGCTTTAGCCGCCGCCACCGGTTCTTCCACGGCCACGGGCACGGCCGCGAGCGCCAGCCGCATCCGCCCCGGCGCCGGCTGAAACGAAAAGCCAGGCCGACTGCTCTGGCAGCCGCTGGCCAGGCCCGCGAAAACCATTACCAGTGCCAGCAGGCGGGGTTGCAACGAACGGGGACGCGTAGAAAAAAGCATAAATGAAAAGCAGGGTTGGGAGCTGAGCTATGCTGTACGAATATCTGCCGGTTTCCGCTACCCGTGGGCCAGTTTCTCGGCCGCCTGCCAGCCTGTGCCGGCCCCCATGGCCACGCCCATGCCGTTGCAGCGCACGGCGGCCAGCACGCCGGGCTTTACCCAGTCAATAAGCGGTGCCAGCTCCGCGCCGAACCCCATCACCCCACTCCACCGGTAATCGATACGGGGCTGCTGGCCGGGCAGTATGACGTCGTGCAGCAGCTGTTCCAGGTAGTGCTGCACGGGTTCCGTCAGGCCGGGCACGGTGGTGGCTTCGGCAGCAAAATCCAGGTTGCGGCCCCCGCCCAGCAGCAGGCGCTGGTCCGGCAGCTGGCGGAAGTACGCATAGCCGTGGTCGTAGTGAAAAGTGCCCGGCAGGCGCACGTCCGGCAGGGGCTCGGTCACCAGGACCTGCCCGCGCCCCGGCACCACTCCCAAGTTGGGTAGCAGCTCGGCTGCAAAGGCATTGGTAGCCACCAGCACCTGGCCCGCCGCTATGCCAACCCCGTTGCTGAGATGCACCCGCGAGCCGCCGCCCGCCGTGGCTTCCATGGCTTCCACGCTGCAGCTGGTGAGCACGGGCACATCCACCGCCCACACCCGGGCCAGCAAGGCGCGCATCATGCGGCCGGCATCCAGGCTGCCTTCGCACTCGTTCTTGAGCAAAGTTCCAACGCCCGCAAACCCGAAGCAGTCACCCTCGCTACTAGCGTCGCTGAACGTGCGCGCGTGCCCCATTACCGGCGCCAGCAGCTCATTGAAGTAGTCAATTTTGGCGAGGCATTCTGTGGCCAATGCCTCCTCTTCGTGCCGGAACAACTCGTAGCCGCCCACCGGCTGGTAGTCCAGCTCGGCATCGCCAACCAGCTCGCGCAGCCGCGCCAGCCCGGCACAGCGGGCACTCACCACAGCTTGCAAATCGCCGCGCTTCTCCTGCTCTATCAATTCCGATATCGACCCAAAGCAGGCAAATCCCGCGTTCTTCGTAGAAGCTCCACTCGGCAGCAGGCCGCGCTCCAGCACCACCACCCGCCAGGTGGGGCGCCGCTGTTTCAGGTACAGCGCGGCCGTAAGCCCCACTATTCCAGCGCCGATAATTACGACGTCGCCGGCCCAAAAAACGATTGGTGCTCCCAGTAGGATAGCGCGAAGTTTTGCAAAATTTTAAAAGGAAAGTCCCGCAAGTAAGTCCCGCAAAAGGTAAGTCCGGCGAAGAAAACGTAGCGCGACTTACCTTTTAAAACTTCGCGAAACCTTGCGCTTAAAAGGCCAGAATAACCTCCTCAATTATATCGCAGGCCTCGTGCAGCTGCTCCTCCGTAATCACTAGCGGCGGGGCAAAGCGGATGATGTCGCCGTGGGTGGGCTTGGCCAGCACGCCGCGCTCCATGAGCGTCACGCACACGTCCCAGGCGGTGCGGCCGTCATCGGAGGGCCGGATAATCACCGCGTTTAGCAGGCCTTTGCCGCGCACCAGCTCCACGGTTTCGGGACGCTTGGCTTGCACCTGGCGCATCCGGGTCCGGAAAATTTCGCCCAGCCGGTGGGAGTTGGCGGTTAGGTTTTCGTCCAGCAGCACGTCGAGCGCGGCGCGCATCACGGCGCAGGCCAGCGGGTTGCCCCCAAAGGTGGAGCCGTGCTGCCCCGGCTGAATGGTCAGCATAATGGAGTCGTCGGCCAGCACCGCCGACACCGGCAGCACGCCGCCGCTCAGGGCTTTGCCCAGAATGAGGATGTCGGCGTGCACCGCCTCGTGGTCGCAGCACAGCAGCTTGCCGGTGCGGCCCAGACCGGTCTGGATTTCATCGGCCACAAACAGCACGTTGTGCGCGCGGCACAGCGCCGCGGCCTGCGCCAGATAGCCCACCGATGGCACCATTACGCCCGCTTCGCCCTGAATTGGCTCCACCATGAAGGCGCATACGTGCGGGTCTTTCAGCGCCTCCTCCAACGACGCAATGTCGTTGTAGGGCACCACCTGGTAGCCCGGCATGTACGGCCCGAAGCCGCCCGTGCTGTCGGGGTCGGTGCTGAAGGAAATGATGCCCGTGGTGCGCCCGTGGAAGTTGTGCTCGGCCACCAGAATGCGGGCCATGTTCGGCGCAATCCCCTTTTCCTGGTAGCCCCACTTGCGGGCCAGTTTCAGGGCAGTTTCCACGGCTTCGGCACCCGAGTTCATCAGCAGGGCCTTGTCGTAGCCAAACAGCTCGCACAGCTGCTTCTCGGCCGCGCCCAACTGGTCGTTGAAAAAAGCCCGCGATGTGAGCGTAAGCTGCTGGGCCTGCTTGGTCAGTGCCCCAATGATGCGCGGGTGGCAGTGGCCCTGGTTCACGGCCGAATACGCCGACAGGAAATCATAGTAATGCTTGCCATCCACGTCCCAGAGGTGCACGCCTTCGCCCCGGGTGAGCACCACGGGCAGGGGGTGGTAGTTGTGGGCGCCGTACTGGTCTTCGAGCTGCATCAGCTGCTCGGCGCGGCTGGCAGTGGCGGTAGGAGTGGAGGTCTGCATACGGTGGGGCGCGAGTGGTGATGAGAGTGCGAAATTACGGCTTTTCACTCCGCAAAGTCGCAACACACGGCTAGCGCAGCGGCAGGCGTTCGAGCTGGCGGGCCGCGTCGAGGTGCCGGCCCACGTAGTTGCCCTCCTCGCGGCCACTGGCGCGCAGCATGGTCCAGTCTACCACGGCCGTTTCGGGAAAGCTCACGGGCAGCGGCTCGGCCAGGCCGGTGGCACCCGTCAGGCTGGGCAGCAGCAGCGCCTGAATGCTGCCGCCGCGCCACCCCAGCACCCGGGCCGAAGCCTGGCGGAAGCTAGTGTCGGTAGCCTGCACCCGCACCGAGAGCAGCAGCTGGTCGCCTTGAGGTAGCCCCGCCAGAAACCGTTTTTTGGCGGCTGGCAGGGTCCGCAGCGCTTCGCGCAATGGGTCGGCCAGCCCGGTTTGGGCGCGGGCCAGGGCCGCCCGCAGGCCTGCCGGGGCCGTAGCAGTGGTCAGTACCACGGGGCGCTCGCCCTGGGCGGGTGCCTTCCGGGCAGCGAGCAGCACCGCTCCCATCAGGAGCAGCAACAGGAAAGCGAGGGTCGATTTCATGAGAAAGGGCCGAAAGCAGCGATAACAAGTTACGGACGGAAACACTTGCAACGAAGCCCGCCGTACCTTTGATTCACTCATGCCGCCCCCCGTACCCCAGCCGCTGCAGCCCGGCGATTTTTACTACACCCCCGAGGGCTACCTCGTCTTCACCGAGCAGTACCACCGGCGCCGGGGCAGCTGTTGCCAGAGCAGTTGCCGGCACTGTCCCTGGAATTTTCGGGCCAAAGCAGGCTCTCAGAGCGCATCCGGGCAGAAATAAGCGTGGGGTGCTTGGTGAATGCCAGACTTTTGCCGATATTTGCGGCCCGTTTCCCTGCATTGTAATTTTTAACCCTTCGATATTATGGCCCGTGTTTGTGATTTGACCGGCAAGCGTACCCGCGTTGGTAACAACGTATCGCACGCTAACAACAAGACCAAGCGCAAGTTCTATCCGAACCTGCAGAAAAAGCGCTTCTACATCCCCGAGCAGGATGCTTGGGTAACCTTGAAAGTAGCCACGTCCACCATCCGCACCATCAGCAAGAACGGCATCATGTCGGTCCTGAAGAAGGCCAAGGAGCAGGGCTTCATCGTTTACTAGCGTGAGTAACCGGGGCTGAGGATGCGCAAGCCCGGACTGGGCTGGTCGCTATTCGCCCCCCACACCCAAAGCCAGCGCCGATACGCTTGCCCCTGCGGCAACCGTATCGGCGCTGGCTTTGTCAGGTGGCAGCCTCGGAACACTGGCGCTGGGCCCACGAAGCAAAGGAAAAGCAGCCGTAGCCCGTAGTAGCAGCCGGGCATTCAGAGCTGTATTCCAGCATTGCCTGGGCGATATTTGTTGGCACTGCTGACGGGTTTTGACGGCGTTCTGCTTCGCCAACTGAAAGTTGGCAGTCGTTTTCCTTTGTCGTTTGCAAAAAGACCCGTACCTTTGCAGTCCTAAATTTTAAAAAAACAACACCCCCGTCGAGATGGCCAAGAAAGGAAACCGGGTGCAGGTTATCATGGAATGCACCGAGCATAAAACCTCGGGGATGCCGGGCACCTCGCGCTACATCACCACCAAGAACCGCAAGAACACCCCCGAGCGCATCGAGTTGAAGAAATTCAACCCCATCCTCAAGAAAATGACCGTTCACAAGGAAATTAAATAACCTGAACAATGGCTAAGAAAGTAGTAGCAACTCTGAAAACCACAGAGAACGCCAAGAACTGGGCAAAGGTGATTCGTGCCGTGAAATCGGAGAAAACCGGTGCTTATACCTTCCGCGAGGAGATGGTCCTGCTTGATAAAGTGCAGGAGTACTTGGCCACTGGCAACAAATAAGTTGCCCCAACCAGCTTCGTAAAAGTTTAAAAAGTCCCACCTTCGTGGGACTTTTTGCGTGTAATACGCCTGTCATACTGACGAAGGAAGCATCTTATCACGGCCGCTTTCGTCAGCGACACCTCCCTACCCCGAGCTTCGCGAGCGTGATAAGCTGTTTCGCGGGCTCAGCATGACAGAACCTCAATGGGCCTCTTCGATTTTTTTAAAAAGGACAAGGAAAGCACCACGCAGCAGGCGTCGCTTGACGCGGGCCTGGAAAAAACCAAAACCAATTTCTTCGACCAGCTAAGCAAGGCCGTGGTGGGCAAAAGCACCGTGGACGAGGCGGTCCTCGACGACCTGGAAGGCCTGCTGGTGCACGCCGATGTGGGCATTGAAACCACGGTGAAGGTGATTGACCGCATCGAAGCCCGGGTGGCGCGCGACAAATACGTGAGCACCGGCGAGCTGGACCGCATCCTACGCGAGGAAATTGTGGCCCTGCTGGAAGACAATAATTCCGGCTCCACGGCAGTACTCGACAGCGCCGGTAATAACGGCCAGCCTTATGTCATTATGGTGGTAGGCGTGAATGGCGTGGGCAAAACCACCACCATTGGCAAGCTGGCCCACCGCTTCCACGCCGCGGGCAAGAAAGTGGTGCTGGGCGCCGCCGATACCTTCCGGGCCGCCGCGGTTGACCAGCTCATCATTTGGGGCGAACGGGTGGGCGTGCCCGTGGTGAGCCACGGCATGAACACCGACCCCGCCTCCGTGGCCTACGACGCCGTGCGCAAAGGCGTGGAGCTTGGCGCCGATGTGGTCATCATCGACACGGCCGGCCGCCTGCACAACAAGGTGAACCTGATGAACGAGCTGACTAAAATCAAGCGCGTGATGCAAAAGGTAGTTCCCGATGCCCCGCACGAGGTGCTGCTCGTGCTGGACGGCAGCACGGGCCAGAACGCGTTTCTGCAAGCCAAGGAGTTTACCAAAGCCACCGAAGTCACGGCCCTGGCCATCACCAAGCTCGACGGCACGGCCCGGGGCGGCGTGGTGATTGGCATATCGGACCAGTTCAGCATTCCCGTGCGCTACATCGGAGTGGGGGAGAAAATGACCGACCTGCAGCTGTTTGACCGGCACACGTTCGTTAATTCGCTGTTCAAGAAATAACCTTTTTAAAAAGAGCCCCTCGCAACGGCCCGCCTCGTCAAGCCCTGCTTGATGGGGCGGGCGTTTACCTTCGCGCCATGAAAAACATTCAAACCCTGGCCGTGGTGGGGGCCGGCACCATGGGGCTGGGCATTGCGCAGCTGGGCATTCAGCACGGCCTGCCCACCATTTTATTCGACCTGAGCTCCTCGGCGCTGGAAAAGGCCCACACGGCCATTGCTGCCGGCTTGGGCAAGCTGGTGGCGAAGAACAAGCTCACCGCCGAAGCCCGCGATGAAGCGTTGGCCCGCCTTACGCCCACCACCGACATGAGCATCGTGCAAGCCGACCTCATCATCGAGGCCGTGGTGGAGCGGCTCGATGTGAAGCACCAGCTATTCCGGGAACTAGCCACCATCAATGGCCCGGAAACCATTCTGGCGTCCAACACCTCTTCGCTGCCCATTACGCAGCTCGCGGCGCCCGTTCCTCACCCGGAGCGGGTGGTGGGCATGCACTTCTTCAATCCGGCCCCGCTGATGCCCCTGGTGGAGGTAATTAGCGGCGTGGCCACCGCCCCCGCCGTGGCCGATGCTGTGGAAGCCCTGGCCAGGCGTTTGGGCAAAACGCCCGTACGGGCTGCCGATGCTCCCGGCTTCATTGTGAACCGCGTGGCGCGCCACTACTACGTGGAGAGCCTGAAAATTGTGGAAGAGAACGTGGCGTCTTTCCAAGTGGTGGATGAATTGCTGGAAGCCAGTGGATTCAAAATGGGGCCGTTCCGGTTGATGGACTTGATTGGCGTCGACACCAACTTTTCGGTGACCAGCGCCATGTTTGCCTCTTTCCATCAGGACGCCAAGTTTCGGCCCAGCCGCATTCAGCAGCAGAAAGTGGACGCCGGCTACCACGGCCGCAAAACGGGGCAAGGCTTCTACACCTACTAACAAGCTCCCCGCAATGACCACATGCCTATTCCTCTCGCCTGTTCGTGGCTTTTCACGCTGGTTGCCCCTGCTGGCGTTGCCCCTACTGGCAGCGTGCGGCGACAATGCCAGCGACCAGCCGCTGATACCCTACGCGCCGGTCAACCTGAGCATTAATATCACCAATCAGCAGTACGCGCCCCTGCGCTTTGACAACGGCGCCGTGACCCTGCCCGTGCAGGGTCCCGCCGGCCTGGGCGGTGTGAAAGGCGTGATTGTGGTCCGCCAGAGCGCCAGTACCTTCCTGGCATTCGAGCGCAATTGCCCGTATCAGCCCTATGATGCCTGCGCAACTGTCAGCATCGACCGAAATTCTCGATTGTTCATGCGCGACTCGTGCTGCACTTCGCAATTCGATTTGCGGGGCCAAGTCACTGGCGGTCCGGCCCCAAGGCCGCTGAAGCAGTACAGCACCAGTCTGCAGGGCAGCCTACTCAGCATCACAAATTAGCGGTTTGCGTAACTTTTTAGAAAAAAAAGTTGATTTTGGCTTGTGCTTTTTTAGAGAAGGTCGTAAGTTTGCAGTCCGAAACAAGAACAACCGGGTTTCGGGTAAGCAATTGCTTCCTTAGCTCAGCCGGTTAGAGCATCTGACTGTTAATCAGAGGGTCCCTGGTTCGAGCCCAGGAGGGAGCGCTAAAAAAGAAAATACCCACCTGATAAAGGTGGGTATTTTCTTTTTTAGAGAGTTGTAACCGCGCCCTTACGGACGCGCCATCCCACAAGGTGACGCGTGTAGCGAAGCCGCTGTACGTTGCAGGAGCGTTTCTTTCAGGTGTTCAGCCGCAGGACAAAAGCCGATTCGTCATGACTCAATTCCAACTACCCGCCCTCAATTACCTACAGTACCAGTTTCGGCCGGACTTGCAGGTGCTGGTGGGGCGGTGGCTGCACTAACCTTGTGATGAGGAACTGCTAGCCGGCTACTGCCGGATGCTCAATGTGGCCGTTGAAAACGGAGCCCGCCTGTGGCTCATTGATACGCGCCGCCGCACCCGCGCCACCCAACAAGCCACGCCCTGGATGATGGAGCAATTCATGCCGCAATTGCCAGGCCTCTGAACGGGTAGGTGCATCTGGCCTACCTGTTTATGCCCCTGCATTTGCATGAAATTGAGCACGACACCAACGTGCTACAAATCACTTACTTCAACGGACGCCCCTACCATGTGGAGCGCTTCACTGAGGAGTACGCCGCCATGACTTGGCTACAGGCCATGTGGGAGCAGGAATACACGCACCGCGAGTGATGACGCGGTACGCTTACTTGAGGATGGTGCTGCGGTTGTTCAGCCGAACCACTTGGCCGGCTCGCTTGCCGGTTTGCTTGATGCGCGCGGTGGGTGCTTTAGCTAACACTAGGCGCGGTAGCGAACAATCGGCCAGGGGAATCTCACGGCTAACGTAGCCCGCAGCTCCAATCGTGAGAATTTGGCCTTCGTAGACTGGGTCTGTAAACTGAAATTTTCCTTCGGAATCGGTGACGTAAACCTGGTGCGTGCCTTTTACTACCAAGGTAGCTCCCCGCAAGGGCTCGCCATTGGCCTCAAATACCTTGCCTATAATGAGCGCGCAGGCCAGCCGCATGGGCTGCGTGGCCGCAGAGGAAGAGCGTGAAGACAACGCAATGCGACCATCAGCACCACCGGCCTGGGCCATCGAAGTGTTGGCGCCTTGGGCAACTGCCGGATGGGCAGTGCCCGAGGCGGCAATTGCAGCGGCAAGGAAAAGAAAACGCATAAGAAGTAAGAAAAAAGTCGACTCCAAGGCCTGCTAAAACCGATAATACTACCGTTGTATTCACCTAACACGCACAAAAGAGGTCAGATGTTCCCAGTCATGCATACCCAGAGCCAGGAGGACGCGGTGTAAGGCCATTGGCCAATAAATAGCCATGCCCGTCTCCAAAATTGCCGCAACAGTCCGCTGCAACAATAGCACTGACTAAAGGAGTAAATAGACGGTATCAGCAACAAGATAGCACAATGTAGGGATTTAACGCAAAATATAAGAATAATTTACGTTTTAATTATAATTATCAAGCTTGCATTTTATCCACAGGCCTCAACAAACACAACGCGGTTGCCGAACGGGTCAATGACCTCGGCTTGCATCACCTTGTCGCTCCAATTGGTTTTTTTCAGGTTGGGGCGCATAAAAGGGTAGTCTTTTTGCGTCAGCAAATGGTGGTACGCCAGTAGGCCATTGATTTCGGCCATTACCTTCGACCCCGGACAACTGTCGCCGTGGTGGCCCGTGAGGTGCAGCACAATATCGCCGCGCGACACCTGCATGTACAGGGGACCTTGCGCCGGACGCTCCTCCCAATCGATGTGAAAGCCCAGCCATTCAACGTAGAATTCGCAGGCTTTTTGATAATCAAATATTCTGAATATTGGTGTTACCATTTAGTGTCTATAGTTTATAGCGGGCAGTTGTTGGGGGTTTATAAAGCTACTGCTTACAATTATGAAAAAAGGAGTGTCGTGTTGTAAACGCAAAGCTTGCAGGCGCTTTGGAGTGATGTAGCAAGTAGCAACCTGCTTAGGCCAATGCTGCTGTGAAGATTGGGACTGTTGAATGCGACTATGCTCAATTACAGTGCCGAGTGCAGCCGAAGCACTACCTTGAAACCGTTATTATGCTGTTTGAAAGGTGCTTTGGAAAATATCCGAACGGTCATACTGGGCTCAGTTGAAGCATCTCTACTGCTTCGTAAGCGTCATTCTGCAATGCGGCCTGGATGCTTTGGCTACGCGCTTCATGGCCATTTCTCTCAGACGATAGGGTTTTGGAATAGTCCTGTCTGTTTGTTCAGCAACAAGCGGTTAGGCACGTCTACGAGGCCAGGCGCTAAGGGGAAATGATACCAATTAGCATTAATTGGTTGATGCGCTACTACTTAACGCTATTCGACGTCATTGGACAGTGCAGAGGGGAGGCCTGAAAGCAAAAAAAGAGCTCAGCCGAAGCTGAGCTCTTTTCAAAGGGATGGCAGCCGGCAGCTTAGTGCTGAATGCTAACCTTGGTGCTGTACGTACCGCTGGTGGTGGTAACGCGCACCATGTAGATGCCGGGAGCAACCTGGCTGGTGTTCAGCTCAATGCCGCTTTTCTGCATTTGCGCAACCGGTACCGATACCGAACGCAGCACGGTTTTGCCCAACAGGTCAACCATGGTCACCTGCATGGGGGCGGCGCTGGACAGCTGTGTGCGAACGGTGAGGATGTCCTGAGCGGGGTTGGGGTAGGCCTCAAGCGAGCTGCCTGTAACGGCGCTGTTCTTGTTGGCCAGCACAATCACCTTGCTGGTAGGGGGCAGGTTAAAGCCTTCCACAATGCCCGTCACCTTGGGGGTGCCGTCGGTGCGGTCGCCCTGTACGGCGTTAAAGCCCATGCCCCGACGGGCAAACACGTTCCAAATCAGGTCGGCGTTGGCGGCGCGGTTGGTCAGGGAGTCGGCGCGCAACAGGGCGTCACGGCCATCAAGGAAACCGGGGTTGCACACTTGCAGCTTGCAGCCGTCAAGCACCAGTTTGAGCATCTTGTTATTGCCGCCGGTGGCGCTGAAGAAGTCGGTGTTGTAGCCGTACTTGTAGATGAACTGCCAGTTCAAATCCCAGAGCACCGTGGCCCATACCTCGCCCACGGCGTGAGTTGTCTGATACTGGCCCGCTCCCGTACCCAACTGCGCATAGGTGTAGTTGTTCTGCGCGAAGTCGGTGGTGTAGGGCTTGTTGCGGAAGCCGGGTCCCGTAGCATACGGTTGGCCGGAGTCGTAGGTGGCGATGTACCGCTTGGTGCTGCCGATGTCACCAGGGCGGGTCGTCATCCACAGCGCGAAGAAGTCGCTCCAGCCTTCGCCCATGGTTTGGTTACCGGTGGCCGAGTTGAGGCAGCTGGAGTTGGCCGGGCCGCCGGTGAGGCGATTCGAGATGCCGTGGCCAAATTCATGCGAAACCACACCGTTGTCAAACGAGCCGTCGAAGTCGGGCCCCAAAGCTGCCGTCGCGTTAAGGATGCCACCGGCTCTGATTGCTTCCCGCAGCTTGAAACCATCGGCGCCGCTGATGAAAATAGCGGGAATGCGAATGCCGACGGTGTCAGTACCACCAAAATTCACGAGGTTGGTGGTCGCCAGCGAGTCAAATACAATTACCGAAGTGGCGCCGTTGTCCTGGGCACGCTTCACTTTGGTGGCGAATGCGTTGGTAGCCCGGGGGTTAAGGGTGGTGAGCTGGGGGCAGCCACCGCGTTGAATGAAGGCAATGTTACCGGCTACTTCAGCCGCGTTCACGAAGGGTGAAGCGCAACCGTGGTCGCCGCCGTTGGCCGATACGCCGTCGTTCACAAGCACCAGCTTGCCAGATATTGGTTTTTTGGTGAGGCGCGGGCCAAACGATACACCCGCAAAACGGTAGGTGCCAGCCGCCGGCGCCGGGCCAGTAACGGTGAGAGCGTTGGCAGCAGTGTTGTCGAACAAATACATCTGCATCCGGCCGGAGGTACCATCTGCCGGCGTCGAGAAGTTGGCGTTGTTGCGGCCGCTGCCGTCCTGCGATTCTGCCCGGACTTGGTCGTTGCCCAGGCCCAGGCCGGTAATGTTTTTGTATTGGAAGTTGCCCGATACTTCGTCAAATCCCTTGCTCATCATCACGTCGTGGAGCATGTTGTTCCAGTAGAACAAGTTCGTGATGCCAGCCGCCAGGTTGCCCGCGTCGCGGGGCCCTTGCGTCTGAACAAACGGAAAGTCAAAATCCCGGGTGGGGCCGCCATCCGGCGAAGAAGCAACAGTTGTGAAGCCAGCCGTGCCACCGCCGGAGGTAGTCGAAGCGTTGTCGTCGTAGGCGGCTACGTTGTTGCCACGCGTTAGCTGCTTGCCGGTCGAAAGCAAGGAGTAGCTGTCGGCAAAGAAGCCGGCCGGAGCTTTGCTATCGCCCACCTGCCAGCCATAAGGCGAGTACCGCAGGTCGGTCGAGCTGAACGGAACCACCACACGGGGGGAAAGGACAGGGCTCTCGAAAGGAACCGGAATAACGGTCATGCTATTCGGCTGGCCCGTCACGCCTTTGGCACTGCGCACGGCGCGCATGTCCACAGGCTTGGCAATGGGGCGAATTTGGCGCTGGGCCTGCGCCTCCATCACGTTCTGGCGGAAAGTTGCCTTCTCGCTCACCACGTAGTCGTTCTGGTCTACGAGGCGGCCGGTTTGGGCATCTACGCGAGCGTTCCAATAATGCTCCTGGTCGAGCTGGGCAATGCTCACGTTCCAGACCAGCACCAGCTTATTGGCCACGCGAACGTACATGAGGCGCACCGGAATGTTCTCTTCCGAGATGCCGCCTTTGTTAAACACAATGCCATCGGCCGCCCGGCCCTCCAGCACGCGCTGCAGGCCAGCGGGGCGAGGCAGTGCCAGGCCTTTGGCGGCAGCTGCCACGGCCTGCTCTGCCGAAAGCGCTGCGGTAGCCGAAGGGGCTACTGCCGCCGCGCCCGGCATAAAGTCCTGCGTGAGGAGTACTGCTTTACCGTTTTTGTCGGTGTGTACGGCCCCCGTGGCGTTGAATACCGCAAGGCCATTCACGCGCTGGTTCAGGTAGGTGTGCGTGAGGCCGGTGCTGGCGTCGTAGTAGGAGCTGCTCACGTAGGGATTGGCCACGTCGGCAGCACTCAGGCCGCTTTGGGCCTTGGCTTTGGCCGAGAAGGAGGCCACCGCCTCGGTCACTGGCGTTTGCTGCGCCAGCGCCAGACCCGGTACCGCCAGTGCAATGGCCAGGGCCAGGGTGCGATAGCCCGAATTAGTAGGATTCAGAGTCATATAAAATGAAGTGTTGAAAAACTAGAAGCTTGAAGAACAGCCGTTGCACGGCTGGTTGTGGGAACGGTGACCGGACTAGTAGCGTGTAGCAGTTGTGCTGCAGGTAGCGTGTAGCAGTTGTGCTGCAGGTAGAAGAGTCCCGGGTGGTGAAATCTGGTGTCGAAGCCAAGCTCATTCGCAGCCTCTGTACGCGCTTATTGTTCTGGATAGAAGCAACAACCGGGGCAACAGCGAGAATTGAAAAGGCGTTCGACACCAGATTATTTTTCACAAACAGTAGTTGAAAATCGAATGCTCGATTACTTGGCAATGCTCACGCGGCTGGTCGTGTACTCGCTGCCGTTGCGCACCTGCAGGTAATAGATGCCGGGCGCGAGGCTGGTCAGGTCGAGCTTGTTGGTGTAGTTGTCGCGGGCCGAGCCCGAGTACACGCGCTGGCCGAGGGTGTTGGTCACCACTACATCGAGTGCGCCTTTGGCGTTGGCACCGCGGATTGAGAGGTCGAAACGGCCCGTGGTCGAAGGATTCGGGAATATGCTGATAGCGCGCAGCAGCGCCTCCGAGTTGGCCGAAACGGCCGTGGCGGTGATGGCGATGTCGTCGAGGTACAGGATGCCCTGGTTGGCGGCGCTCTTGACGCGGAAGCCTACGTACTGCGTGCCGGCCCCGGCGGGGAGCAAGGCTACTGCCGGCGTGGAAGTACCGTTGGCCAGTGCGTACGACGTGTTGGTGATGGCGGCGTTGGTGTACAGCACGTTGGTTTGAGCGGCTACCGTAGGAGCCGAGCCCGAGGTTACTTCCAGGCTTTCGGTGTAGGAAGAGGGGCTGTTGGCAATGCCCTCGCCGCGGTAGCGGAAGGATACTTGGTAGCGCGTGTTGGCCGCCAACGTCAGGGCGGGAGTAAAGAACCAATCGTTAGCCGCCACATTGCTCAGGGTCAGGCCATTGTAGCGAATGCTGCTGCTGCCCGAGTTGGGGTTAACTTTCGAAACGGCCCAGGTAGTGCCGTCGTTGTTGCCGTCCAGGGCCGTAAATCCGCAGGGGAGGGCCTGGCCAACGGGCAGGTTGTCGAAGTTTTCGGCGTAGGGGAACGCGGCAACCACCGTGGTGGCGGCGCAGCCCGTGCTGAAGTTGAGGGGGCCGGTGAGCAGGCTCGTGCCGCCGCCGGTGCAGTTGGTGCGCACGTACACTTGGTACAGGGTGCCGGGCTGCAGGCCGGTGATGGTGGCGGGGCTGCCGGTAGCCGTGACGGTGGTACCGCCCGTGGCCGGCTGAAACCCTACCGGGCCATAAATCAACTGGTAGCTGCCCGAGGTGGTGGCGTCGGTGAAGGAGATAACCGCGGTGGTGGGTGTCACGCTCGTTACGGCCAGGGCGGTAGGAGCTGCGCAGCTTGGCGCGGGCGCCAGGCCCACTTCAATGGCCAGGCGGCGGGTGAAGGTAGTAGCTGCCAAATCGGTCCATGGCGCGGAGCCGTTGGCCGAGATGTAGAAAGTAGTGGCCCGCAGGGGAACCTCATTCTGACTGAGAATGCCTACCCCAGGAGTCTCCAGCTCTTTCACGCCAACGTAAAATGAACCGGAAAGCTGCAAGGCGGGTAGGGCAACGGTAACATCGCCGCCAGCGGCCGTGCGATTTTGGGGCGGGGAAGAATAAATCAGGTTGCCGGGAACACCGCCCGTGCCTGCCGCATCGTGCACTACTACCTGGAAGGAAGTGGTATTATTGGCAATAGGGGCAAACGAAATCAAGGCATCTTTCAATACCACAGTGTTGGGTACGGTGTACTTCACGCTGAGCACGCCTCCTACTGCTCCGTAGCTCAAGGCACCCGCGTTGGCGGGCTGGCCCTGGTCGATGTAGCTCAGGCGGTCGGCGGTGACAAGCTGTGTTACCGTGGCCGAATTGTTGATGTCGTTCTCATCGCTGGCCACGCTAACCTTAATGATGTTGGTGCCGGGGGTGAGTGTAGCCGGTAGCGCTGGGAATGCTACCGTGCCACGAGTGCCCACGGGCAGGTTCACCGTCACCGTTTGGGTCAGGGTATTGGCACCCGTTATGTCTAGCGTGATGACAACGCCGTTTTGAGCAGTGGTGCCCAAATTCGATACGAACGCCCGAATTTGCTGCGGTAGCGCACTCGGAGTAGCAATTTTGCCCAAGGTATAAACGGCCAATACTGCAACATCCTTCGCAAGGAGAACTGCTGGCGTGAAGCGGTACGTGCGGCCAGCATCAGGCCCAACCGAGCGTCGGAAATTGTGCGTGCTCGTGCCGTATTGCCCCGTAATAAAGACAGTAGTGGACCAAGCCGCCCCCGACTGGGTTTTGTTTCCCAAAACGGTTTGCCCGGTCGCGCTGCCCGAACCCTTTATGCCCACTGTGGGAAAGCGGGCTGTCTCGGTCCCGGTTGTTGCCGGCGTGGCCGCGCCGTACACAAACTCCACAACGTTGGAGGTTTGATATAGCTTTACCTGAAAAGAAAAATTGTCGTACTGCGCGGCACTACCGCCCGTCTTGTCGCGCACGTTCTTCCACTGGATGGTGCAGACCTGGTTGGGAGCCGTGCCCGTGGTCGTTACCCGGTATTCGGCTCCGCCCGACCCCGATTCCAAATCGAAGTTAAACGGCATCAGCAAATTGACATCCGCCGCACTCGCACTCGAAATCGGGTCGATGCCAGGCAATTGGCCGTTTTCGTACTCGGCGTACAAGTTGGCCACCGACGGAGCTGCATTGCCCAGCCGCATAACTCCGTTAGTGTTCAGTACAAACTGCGTGAAGTTCAGCCCGTTATAAGTAAAGGTGAAGCCAATAGACTGGGCGGCTGAGTTGGCATCGTCCGTGTTAGCAGTGGTGATGGCCGTGCCCGTAGTACCCAAGTCGGTGTAGGTGCCCGCGAGGTTGGTTGCATTGGACGCCGAGTAGTTGAGCGCCTGGGCTTGTGCCGCCACGGTAGTACTGCCCGCAAGTATGGCCGCCAAGCCAAGTTTTTGCAGGCAGCGAACCCACGTTTCCCGAGTGTAAGTGTTTGTCATGTAAGAAAAAAAAGGAGAGAAAAAGAAGTAAGCGCGAAAATCGAGTCCAAAACTGCTCGTGCAACTATAAAAGTAGGTTGAATAGATGAATCGGACCTACAATATCTGGCTTTTTTACCAATTAACCAATACTTTATAACCATGAGCGGCAAAAATAAATAGTTATCTTATTCGGTGATAAGAGCAGGTTGTCGACGGATTAGAACTTAAGAGAATTAAAAGTGTAATCTGCAGTATGGGTAATATATTAGTTGTTGAATAGATATTCTATGGCGTAAACTAATGTTTTTGTGCCAGCCAATGGGGTGGTTGATGCGGTGGTATTATCTCGGTTCGGTTTCTGATAAAATTATACTTAATCCATAAGCGTGGCGCCCGAGGTAAGGGTGTGTAAGGACGTGCTTTATAATATTAATAGTTATATATTATGTGTCGCCTAGCCAGCACGCATAAAGCCTTTTGCTGAAACCCCAAAAACAGCTACGCAGGTAGCTGGGTTTTTGGGGTAACTGCTTCCTAGTTGGCGAATGCCTCGTTCAGCACGCCCGCTAGGCGGATGCCGGCTTTGAGAATCTGCTGCTCCACGGCGGGGGCAAAGGCCGGGTAGAAGCGGTAGTCAAACTTGGGGCTGGCGGCGGCAGCGGCATACGCCGGCGTGCACAGCTGGTAGGACTCGAACAGCCAGATGGCCACGTCATCCTTCTGCCATTGCTTGATTTGGGCACGGGTGGCGCGGTCGTAAGCAACTGCCATTTCCGAGTAGGTGAAACCCGGGTACTCCACCAGGTCGCCGTCCCAGATGCTGTGCAGGTTGGTGTCGTGCCCGCGCCAGCTCACCGGAATGCCATTGCCGCCCCGGTCTTCGGCGCGGCCCACGTGCAGGGGCTGGTGCACGTCGCCCACCAGGTGCACCACAAATTTCAGGGCCTGCAGGCGTTCAGCGGCGGTCTTGCTTCGGTCTTGCAGGGTGCTGCGCATCAGCCGCAGGGCCGAGTAGGCATCGGTGGGTGCGGGCGCAGTGGTAGCGGTGAGCTGCGCCGTGAAAGCCGTCAGGTCGAGGCCGGCGGCTACGTTGAGGTAGTGCCACGGTCCCGTCTCCTTGTACTGCGGGTCGGAGCGGATTTCATCGGGCCAGGTACTCACCAGCGGCAGGGTCTCGGTGCCCAGCAGCCGGGCTATCTCGCGTTTGGCTTTGGCCGAGAGGTGGTTTTCGGCGATGCGGGCCACGGCCCGGTGGCCAGTGGTGCCCCAGGCAAAGGCGCTGCCCGGCGCACACAGCAGCACCAGCAAGATAATACGTTTCAGAAACATGGGAAGCGGAAGCAAATGAATAGTGGGCGGAAAAGACCCCCTGAAAAAGCGGGGCCACAAAGCTAGAGCCGTTCGCGGCTTCGGCCGGTTTGCGGCCCCAGCGGCCAGCGGTGCGGTTGCATTTGCAAAATGTTTCGGCACAAATGGTTTGCTGCTGTAAATTTGTCTGCTCAGACACCCGCCACAGTGGGTGCTAATACAGAGCCGCTATGCAGTTGGAAGTACTTGTTGAGTCCCCTTGGATATCCATCGGCTATGATGCCAAAAACCACTGGCTATACATGGATTGGCGGGGCGAGCACAACCAGGACACCACGCACGCTGCCTGCCTGCTGATGCTGCAAGCCCTGCAGGGCCGGCCGTGCGCTAAGATTCTGAACGATAATTCCAACATCACCCACACCACCATGACGCTCACGGAATGGGGCTTGCGGTGGCTGGAGGAAATGCGCAATGCCGGCCTGGAGTACATTGCCTGGGTGCTACCCAGCAGCTTGCTGGCCCGCCAGGCCGTGGAAAACACCGTGCATTACCTGGAAGCCCCCCAGGTGGGCACGTTCGACGATGTGGCCTCGGCTTACGTATGGTTGCAGCAGCAGCAGCAGCAACCCGTGCCCCAGGCAGCGAGCCAAGCGTAGCCCGGCTATGGCCCGGCGTTGGCGGCGGGCCTGCTTTTCACGCGGCGCTCATGTACACCAACCCTGTCATCGACGACAATTTTCCGGACCCTGCCATCATCCGCACCCGCAGTGGCTGGTACTACGCCTACGGCACCCAAACCAAGCGGGCCGGCGTCGTCATCAATCTGCAGGTGGCCCGCTCGGCGGATTTGATTAACTGGGAATACCTGGGCGAAGGCCTGCCTGAAAAGCCTAGTTGGGCCACCGAGAGCCAGAAAATATGGGCGCCGCACGTGAGCGAGCACCACGGGCGCTTTTACCTGTACTACTCGGCCCGGCCCAATGGCGCTGACCACTTCAGCCTGGCCGTGGCCGTGGCCGATGCGCCCGCTGGCCCGTTCCTAGACAGTGGCCAGCCGCTGCTGGCCGGCCCCGGCTTCACCTGCATCGACCCCATGGCGTTTGATGACCCCGCCACCGGGCAGCGGCTGCTGTACTGGGGCTCGGGCTTTGGCCCCATCTGGGTGCAGGAGCTGGCCGATGACCGCCTGGGCTTCCGAGCGGGCAGCGCGCCGCAGGCCCTTATTCACCCCAGCACCTCTCACGACCCCCGCGACTACACCGGCTGGTGGAAGCGGCCTGGGTGCACCAGCGTGCGGGCTGGTACTACCTTTTCTTTTCGGGCGACAACTGCTGTGGGCCCGAGGCTCACTACGCGGTGCTCGTGGCTCGGTCCCGCCACGCCACCGGCCCCTTCGAGACGTATGCCGCTGCCACGGGCAACCCGCACACGGCCCTGCTGACCGCCAATGCGCATTGGCACGCCCCCGGCCACAACTGCGTGGTGACCGATGCCGCCGGGCAAGACTGGCTGGCCTGCCACGCCATCGACCCCCGCCAGCCCACCTTCGATGCCATCGACGATTCGGAGGGCCACTCGCGCCGCGTGCTGGTGCTCGATAAGCTGGACTATGCCGAGGGCTGGCCCGTGGTGGCGGGCAGCTCGCCTTCGCGGGAGCCCCGGCCCGCGCCAGTGGGTCGGTAGGCAGGTCGTGGTTTTACAATACGGGGCGGCTTGCGCGGCTTTCGGGTGTGGCAGTGGGCGGCCTACGCGGCGGTGTGAGGCAATTACAAGGACTTCATTGCGCTATAATCAAGCTGAACAAAGCCAGGCCAGTCACTTTTCCGTAACTTGATTTGGGGGCCACACTTGATTCTTGATTATGCCGTTTGCACTACCATTTCTTCGGAATATCAGCCCTCGTTGGGTCCTCTCTTTCGTTTTAGGGCTAGCTAGCGCGCTGCCACTGCTGGCCCAGGCCCCGCTCCCCGACACGCATTGCCTGATGCTGCCCCTTGAGCCCGCCCGCCGCGCCCAGCAGTCGGGGTTGGTCGTCGAAGCCGAAGTTCTCACGGCGCAGGGCTTTTGGAACGCGGACCACACCCGCTTATTCACCAGGCATCGCCTCCGGGTATTTTCCCTGTTGAAAGGCCAGGTAGCAGACACCACCGGCCTGGTGCTAATCACCGAAGGCGGTCGGCTAGACCTCGAGCAACAGGTATTAACCAACACGCTGCAACTCGTACCGGGCCAGCAAGGCGTGTTCTTTTTAACGCCGGCGCCGTGGTCCGGCCTGCCGGCCGTCGCTGGTAAAGCATGGACTCCTTTCGGCAGCGAGCAGGGATTCATTCAGTACAATACCGCCGAGGGCACGGCCACGGAGCCTTTTCGTCGGTACGCCGCTATCGATGGTGCTTTTTACAAAGAACTAACCCGGCACACGGGCCAAAACCGCCGGGTGCTGCGCGCCAACCCGGCCCTGTCTCCTGCCGTGCGTGCGGTGCAGCGGGGCACGCTCGCGCCCATAGTCACGGGCCTGGCTCCCCAGCAACTGCCCGCTGGCGCCGAGGCTGTGCTCACCATCAACGGCGACGGCTTCGGCAGCACCCGGGGCACCGGCTTTGTGGAGTTCCGCAACGCCGACGATGGCGGCGCCACCCGCGTAAAAGCCCGCGAGCGCGACTACCTCTCCTGGACCAATACCCGCATCCAGGTGCGGGTGCCTTCTGCCGCCAACGGGGGCCAGCCCGTGAGCAACGGCCACCCGGCCGGCTCGGGCCCGGTGCGCGTGACCACCAGTGACCAGCAAAGCGGCGACAGCCCGAGCGCGGTGACCATCATCTACGCGCTGACCAATGTGGAAAGCACCGACGGCACCCTGCTCCAGCGTCCCAACCACATTGCCCAAAACACCTCCGGCGGCATCACCTTTCGCTTCGGGCCCAATTTCACGGCCCGCGCCTCGGCGGCAGCTTCCTGGCAGCGCGCGCTGGCCACCTGGCGCTGCCAAACCGGAATGAACTGGGAGATGGGACCCGATTTCACTACCAACGCCATTGCTGAAGACGGCCAGAACGTGGTGGCCTTCGATACCGGTGCCGAACTGCCCGACCGCGTGCTGGGCCGCACCACTACCTACTATCGCGGCTGCTTTGCGCCCGGCGGCAGCCTGGTGTTCTGGGTGAAGGAAATCGATATACAGTTTGACGACGCCGCCGTGTTTCAGTTTGGACCGGCCCCGGCCCTGAGCGCCCTCAATCAAATTGACTTCGAAACCGTGGCGGTGCACGAGTTGGGCCACGCCCACCAGCTGAGCCACCTCATCCTGCCTGGCGCGGTGATGCACTTCGCCATCGGCCGCGGCCAGAACACCCGCGCCCTCAACCTACTCAGCGACGTGGCCGGCGGGCGGCAGGTGCTGCGCGCCCGCAGCTTCAAGAACCTGGGCTGCGGCGGACCGGCCATGCTGCCGGCCCCGCTCATCAGCTTCAATGCCCAAAACACCACCGGCATTGGCGTCACCCTGAACTGGGCCACCCGAGACGAATGCTTCCTGAGCAGCTTCGCAGTGGAGCGCAGCACCGGTGCCGATACCACCGCGTGGGTGCGCTTGGGCACGGTGGCCACCAAGCCCGGCGGGGGGCAGTACCAGTTTTTCGATGCCCAGACGCCCGGCGGCCTGCTCTACTACCGCCTGCGCCTGCTGCGGCCCGACGGCTCCCTCGACAACGTGGCACCCGCCCTGATTACCACCCAAGGCGCCAGCGCCACGATTTCCATTTTCCCCAATCCCGTGGTCGGCACCGATATCCTGCGTGTGCAGTACCCCGCGGCTGTGGAAGGCAGCGTGGTTTTTCGCTTGTACGACGAGTTGGGGCGCCGGGTCAGGGTTACCGGTCTCAGCGTTGTAGCCGGGCTGAACCTGCTGCCGCTCGATATAACGGGCCTCCGCCCGGGCTTTTATATCCTGCGGTGGGAGGATGCGCAGGGCGGCATGGGCAGCCAAAAGTTTGTGCGGCAATAAGGGCGCGCCCGCTCCCGGCCCGCGCCACTAAAAGCTGCGCCCCGCTACCGAAATAGCTGCGGCTTCCGCGGCCGGGGCCACCACGTAACTGCTCAGTTGCGTGGCGTCGAGGTTGCCGTTCAGCCACTCGGTTTCTATGTTTGCGCCCAGCCTTTTGTAGAAGTTGATGGCCGGCTCGTTCCAGTCCAGCACCTGCCACTTGAGGCGCACGGCGCCGGTGGCGCGGGCCTCGGCCACCACGGCATCAAAGAGCAGCTTGCCCAGGCCGCCGCGCCGGGCGGCTTCCGTCACCACCAGGTCCTCTAGGTACAGCATTCGGCCCTTCCAGGTAGAGTACGCCGTGTAAAAGAGCGCAATGCCGATGATTTGAGTTTCGGGGTTTTCCAGCACGAAAAAACTGAAAATAGGAGCGGGGCCAAAGCCGTCGCGCTGCATATCGGCCAGGGTGTTGGTCACGGCGTCGGGGGCCCGCTCGTACATGGCCAGCTCCTGAATGAGGGCCAGCACCTGAGGCAAATCGGCCTCCATGCCGCGGCGCAAGGTATAGTTAGTCATCGGTTGGGTGCAGGAGCTGGAAAAGGTGAAACGTAACAAAATGATACAAAAATGAGCAATGAAAAACGCCTCATCCGGCACCGTTCATTGCTCATTCATAACTGCAGGCTGCCTGAATTACATCTGGGGCTGCATTTTCTTGATGTCCTCGGTGGCATTCACGGAGTTCAGCTCCCGGTACTGCTCGGGCTGCTTGGCACCGGCGGTGGTGTCGGGGGCCGGGGGCAGCGGGGGCAGCGCGTTGGTGGCAATGTCTTCTTCCGTTTCGCCGGTAGATGGGCCACAGGAGGGCAACGTGAAGGAAAGCAGGGCAGCGGCCAGCAGGCCGGGGAAAAGCGTTTTTTTCATGTGTGGGAAAACGAATTGGGGCGCAAGTTACGCACGGAGTGCGGCTTGCGATGCGAGAAATTGCAGGCTGTCCTACGGGGAATTGCGGCCGGCCGTTGGGCTGGATAGGCACTGCGCGGTTGAGGGCGCTTATTCTAGCACGGTAAACCACGGCACTCCCAGGCGCCCGTTGTGCAGGGCAATGTCCACCTTCTGGCCTGTGCGTACGTGGTTGTAGTACTCGCTGCTCACCTGCACATCCTCGGCGGAGGCAACCGGCTCCCAGGCATTCACTTTGAGATAGTAGCTGGTGTGGTTTCCCGAAGAAATGTGCTTGTCGAGCACCTGCGTGGAGTATTCAATAGCCGGCGAATCATCGTACACCGCGTTGACAACGGAACTTGCCCCGTATCCATAAACGCCCGCCAGCAACACGATTGTGCCGCCCACGCTGGCCACCGAACCGGGCCGAAACAGAAACTGCCGGCTGCCTATGGCCAGCAGCAGCCCCGCCCCAACCGCTGTAGCGCCCACTACGGGCCACATGAGCGCATAGCTAATCAGCTCATAATCGAATAATGCCCGCAGCGACAGACCCAAGCAAGGAAAGAGAATGGCTGCTACGACGGACGGGTAGCCGGAATTCTGTTTTTCATCTATTCGCAGAGAGTGGGGCATGAGCCACAGGGCCGCAGTGGCCAGCACTGGCACCAGCAACCCAGCCAGAATGGCCCAGTCATAGGGGGCGGGGAATGAAAACCAGCCAGGCACATACCACGCCACCGGCAATATTCAGTGTCCGGGCAACCATTGCGGCTTTGGCCAATGTCTCCGCTCTTTCTTCGGCATTGCGGCCTAGGTCGTGGTCTTCGAGCAGCCCCGCCGTGGCGCGTTCCAAATCTACCCGGTTCAAATCGGGGTAGCGTGCTACCAGCCATTGCTGAATCTCCTCGTACCGCTCGGTGGTATGACCGATTTTTAGCTTTGGCAGGTGGGGCGACATCGGAACGATGTGCGTGTATTTATCGTCGGCCCGAAATCCTTTTATCTCGTGCGCGGCCAAGGTTTTGGTTTTAAACGCGCCCACCTGGCTCACGGACTGCTCCTGAACCACAAGGCGCCCTTTGGCCGTCTCAAATAACCCATAAACCAGAAAGGCAGCCATTCCCAGCCCTAAAATCGCAAAGCCCGCCAGGAAGTACCCAGGTACGGGGTTCTCTCCATTCATCAGCATAAAAGGCAGAGCCAGAAAGAGCAGTATAAGCAGGGGAGCTCCAACATAAATCAGGATGCGGTAAGCTTTAGCAGTGCGGTATTCTTGAGGAGCGGTTTGCAGCGGAGCGGCCAGCATGGTGACAGAAGTAGAAAGCGAGGAGGTAGAATGGTAAGCCGAGAAGCTATATCGGCCCAATATACGCTGCTGCCAAGCTCCCCTCGCCCCGCTATTACCTTTGCCTTCCTCGGCCACTTATTGCCTGTTCCCGCGTGGTTCCTCTCTCCGTCGTCATCATCACCTTCAATGAAACGGCCAACATTGCCCGCTGCCTCCAGGCGCTGGGCGACGTGGCCGATGACGTGGTAGTGGTCGATTCCTTCTCCACCGACAACACCGTGGACATCTGCCGGCAGCACGGCGCCCGCGTTGTGCAGCATGCCTTCGCCGGCTACGTAGCGCAGAAAAACTACGCCACCACCCAGGCCCATTTTGACCACGTCCTGCAGCTCGACGCCGACGAAGTCCTGACCGACGAGCTGCGGGCGTCCATCAAAGCCGCCCGGGCCAACTGGCAGCACGCCGCTTACAGCCTGGCCCGCCTCACCAACTACTGCGGCCACTGGGTGCGCCACGGCGGCTGGTACCCCGACCGCAAACTGCGCCTCTACGACCGCCGCCTGGGCCGCTGGACCGGCCTGCTCCTGCACGAGCGTTACGAAGTAAACGCCGGCCTGACCACCGGCCCGCTCGTCGGCCACGCCCTGCACTACAGCTACCACAGCATTGCGCAGCACGTCAGCCAGCTCAACAAATTCACCAGCATCACGGCCCAGGAGCTGGCCCTGCGCGGCAAAACCAACGTCAGCTTGTTTCACCTGCTGTTCAAGCCGCTCTGGAAATTCGTGCACGGCTATTTCTTCCGGCTGGGCCTGCTCGATGGCTTCGCGGGCCTCTGCATTGCCAGCATTTCGGCCTGGGGCGTGTTCCTGAAATTTGCCAAGCTGAAAACCCGCACCGAGCAAGCCGAAGCATGAGCCAGACCTTCCTCGTGTCCCGCACCGATGCCATCGGCGACGTGGTCCTGACCCTGCCCGTGTGCGGCCAACTCAAGCAGCGCTACCCCAGTTGCCGGGTGGTGCTCATTGGCCGAACCTACACGGCGCCCGTGGCCGCGGCCTGCCCCTGGGTCGATGAGTTTTTAAACTTAGATGAGTTGCTGAGGCAGCCGGAAGCAACCCAAGTTGCCACCTTGCAGGCATTTGCAGCGGCCGCCATCGTGCACGTCTTCCCCAACAAGCTGCTCGCCCGCCTAGCCCGAAAGGCCGGCATTCCCGTCCGCATCGGCACCCGCAACCGCTGGCAGCACTGGCTCACCTGCAACCGCCTGGTGGCGCTCAGCCGCCGCCACTCGCCCCTGCACGAAGCCCAGCTGAACCTGCAGCTGCTCCAGCCGCTGGGCTTCAGCGACCCGCTCAGCCTGCCCGAAATTGCCAGACTGGTGCGCCTGTACCCCACTGAGCCGCTCGCCGTGGCGATGCAGCAGTTGCTGCAAGCCCGCCATGCCGGCCAGCTCAACATTATCCTGCACCCGCGCAGCCGGGGCAGCGCCCGGGAGTGGGGCCTCGACAATTTTGGCCAGCTAGTCCGCCTGCTGCATCAGGCCGGTCACCGGGTTTTCGTCACCGGCACCGCCGCCGAAGGGGAGGAGCTTGCCGCGTGGCGGCGGCAGCACGCCGCCTGCCTTGCGGCCGACCTCACGGGCCAGCTTACCCTGCCGCAATTCCTGGCCTTCATTGGCGGGGCCGATGGGCTGGTGGCGGGCAGCACCGGGCCGTTGCACTTGGCGGCGGCACTGGGTCGGTATGCGCTGGGGCTGTATCCGCCCATTCGGCCCATGCACCCGGGCCGCTGGGGGCCGCTGGGCCCGCACGCCGAATTCACGGTTTTCGATAAGCCCGCCTGCGACGACTGCCGGGCCGAGCCGGCCTCGTGTCACTGCATCCGGGCCATTGCGCCCTTGGCAGTTGCCGCTCGGGTACTTGCCTGGTCGCCCTTGAAGCAAGTAAAGCACGGTTGAACATTAGCCGTTTTGTGCCGTTAGTCTGTTTCTAAATCCTGGCCATGCAACCAACCCGGCGCCGAAATCCGTACATCAAGCATTATTGCCTGCCAAAAGCAGCGCTCCCGCTGGCAGTCTGCCGCCCAGACTAACCTGCTGAGTTATTGTTCAGCTGAAAATTTAGCGCAACATCAACCCGGAATGAAGCACTCCGGCTATTTTAGTATTCGGGTCTTGTTTCAGCTAGTTTTGTCCCAATCAGCTATTATTTCGTAGGTTTCGGCTTACAATTCCCCCCGCCCACCTGTATGAGCGATTCTCCCGAACGGGTTAAACTGAGTAAAGAGGAAAAAGACCGGCGCTTTCAGGCCGAGTTGATGCCCGTGCTCGACCCGCTCTACAACTTTGCCTATCGCCTCACCCTCGACGAGGACGATGCCAACGACCTGGTGCAGGAAACCTACCTCAAGGCGTACCGGTTTTTCGAATACTTTGAGCCTGGTACCAACGCCAAGGCTTGGCTTTTCCGCATCCTCAAGAACTCGTTCATCAACGACTTCCGCAAGAAGAGCAAGCAGCCCGCCAAAGTTGATTACAGCGAGATAGAAGGGTATTACAACCCCGACGATGTGGAGGCGGAAGGCGAAATTGGTGCTTCGTCGTCCGACATGCGCCAGCAGTCCGCCCGCGATTTGATTGGCGACGAAGTGGCCAGTGCGCTAAATTCTTTGCCCGTCGATTTTCGCACGGTTATCATCCTCTGCGACCTTGAAGGTTTTACTTACGAGGAAATGGCCAAAGTGCTTGATATTCCGATTGGTACGGTGCGTTCACGCCTGCACCGGGCCCGCAATTTCCTAAAGGATAAGCTCGAGAAATACGCGCAGTCAATGGGATATGGCAATGATGCAATTGATGACGAAACGGAACTAACAGAGGCTGAAAATAATTAACCTCCCGAATAGCAGCTGCCGCGGTGTCGCGCTTCCTTATCGTTTCACATATCCCTGTCTCTCACCTTCTTTTCTCGTTTCAACTATGGACCAATCTGCTACTACTTCAACCAATACGTCGGCCCCCGTTGCCATTGCCCCCGACAACGGCCCCGACTGTGAACGCGTGAACACTGTACTAGACCAACTCATCGAAGGCCAGCCTGTGACGGCGGAGGACGAGGATTACCTCTACGACCATGCCAGCGACTGCTCGCCCTGCTTCGACGACATCAAGAAGCAGCAAATCTTCATTGGTTTCCTGAACCAGCGCGTATCCCGCCGGCCCAGTCCGCTGAGCCTGCACGACTCCATTTTGGCACACGTGGGTGCTCAAATGGCCTAATACCGGAGCTACTGGCTAGCTTTGCGTGATGCAAGGCAAAATCATCGTGTTTTCGGCGCCTTCGGGTGCTGGAAAAACCACCATCGTGCATCGGCTCATGGAGCGGGTGCCGGAGTTGAGCTTTTCCATTTCGGCATGCACCCGCGACCGCCGCGGTCGTTCCGAGGCCAATGGCAAAGACTACCATTTTATTTCCGTCCAGGACTTCCAGGACAAAATTCGGCACGACGAATTTGTGGAATGGGAGGAAGTCTATGAAGGTGCCTTCTACGGCACGCTGAAGTCGGAAATCGAACGCATCTGGGAAAGTGGCAAGCACGCCATCCTTGATGTGGACGTGAAAGGCGGCCTCAGCATTAAAGAGTTTTACAAGGACCGCGCCCTGGCTATTTTCGTCCGCCCGCCGTCCATCGAAGTCTTGGAGCAACGCCTGCAGGCCCGTGCTACCGACTCCCAATCCAGCATTTCTTCGCGGGTATACAAGGCCAACTTTGAACTTGCGTTCGAAGACCGGTTCGACGTGACCGTAGTTAACGACAACTTGGACGAAGCCACAGCCCACGCCGAGAAGCTGGTCCGCGATTTCGTCAGCGTCGAAGCCGCCATTGTATGAGTGCGGCCCGGATTGGCCTGCTTTTCGGCTCGTTCAACCCCGTGCATATCGGCCACCTCATTCTGGCGGAGCACTTTGCTACCCGCACTGATTTGGCCGAGGTCTGGCTTGTGGTATCGCCCCACAGCCCCTTCAAAGCAGTGGCCGACCTGCTGCCCGACGCCGAGCGCCTGCGCTTGGTCGAGTTGGCCCTGGCCGGCAACCCGCGCCTGCGCGCCGAAGCCATCGAATTCAGCCTGCCGCGCCCCAGTTACACTATCGCCACGCTCGATGCCCTGCGCCAGCGCCACCCCACTCACGATTTTGTGTTGTTGATGGGCGCCGATAACCTTCCCGGCCTCCCGCGCTGGCAGGAGTCCGCCCGCCTGCTCGCGGAAGTCGACATCTACGTGTACCCTCGCCCCGGCACCGAAATACAGGATGTAGCCCAGTTTCCCCGCGTGCAGGTCCTGCAGGCGCCTTTGCTCGACATTTCGGCTACCTACATCCGCGAGAGCCTGCGCACCGGCCGCAGCATCCGCTACCTGGTTCCGGCTGCCATTGAAGAAGAGCTGCACCGGGTATTCAAGTTGTGAATTTCCTCCAAAACTCCTTGCCAAAAAAGAAGCCCGACGATATTTCGCCGGGCTTCTTTGTGTCTTCAAATCGACCAAATCAGATGGTCATAATCTCCGATTCTTTCTTGCTGAAGGTTTTCTCAACCTCGGCAATGTAGGTGTCCGTAATTTTCTGCACCTTTTCTTCGGCGCTTTTCACGGCATCTTCCGAAGCACCGTCTTTCAGCAGCTTGCGCAGCGACTCGTTCACGTCCTTGCGGATGCCACGAACCCGCACCTTGCCGGCTTCCGACTCGTTTTTGGCCTGCTTCACCAGGTCGCGGCGCCGCTCCTCGGTCATGGCGGGAATGTTGAGCCGCACACCATCGGCATCTGAAACCGGGTTCAGACCCAGGTCGCTGTTCTTGATGGCCTTGGCTACTTCAACCACCATGTTCTTCTCCCAGGGCTTGATGAGCAGGGAGCGGGCATCAGGAGCCGTAACCGTGGCAATCTGGCTGATGGGGGTAGCCGTACCGTAGTAGTCCACGCGCAGGCCGTCCAGCATCGCCGGCGATGCTTTGCCCGCCCGAATACGGCTCATTTCCACGTTTACGTGCGCCAAAGCCTTGCCCATTGATTCAGCAAGCTCGTCGAGGTAAAACTGAATTTCTTCGTCCATTTTTTGGAGGTGTTGAATTTTAAGGATTGAGTGTTGAAGGACAATTAAGCTGAGCGGAGTCTAGTGGGGAATTCAAAACTCAGCATTCAAAGTTTCTTACGCTTGCTCCGGCTGGTTGCCCATCAATGGCTCCAGCGGGGGCAGCAGGGGTGCCAAAGTAGCTTTTTTGGCGTTGCGCCGGCCTTCGCCGCCCATGCTTACCAGGGTGCCCATCGGCTCGCCGTTCAGGAGGCGCTCCAGGTTACCCGGCGTATTCATATCGAACACAATAATGGGCAGGTTATTCTCTTTGCAAAGCGTGAAGGCCGTCATGTCCATCACATTCAAGTTCTTGCTCAGGACTTCGTCAAAGGTTATCTCATCGTAGCGAGTGGCCGTGGGGTCTTTCTCGGGGTCGGCGGTGTAAATACCGTCGACCCGGGTGCCTTTCAGCACCACGTCGGCTTCAATCTCAATGGCCCGCAGCGAGGCGGCCGAGTCGGTGGTGAAGTACGGCGAGCCAATGCCCGCCCCGAAAATGACCACCCGGCCCTTTTCCAGGTGCCGCACGGCGCGCCGCCGGATGTAAGGCTCGCACACCCGCTGAATGGTGAGGCCGGAGAGCAGGCGCGTGCTCACTTCCAGTTTTTCGAGGGCGCTTTGCAGGGCCATGGAGTTGATAACCGTAGCGAGCATGCCCATGTAGTCGCCCTGCACACGGTCAAGGCCAAAGGCTTCGGCTTGTACGCCGCGGTAAATATTGCCACCGCCAATCACGACGGCAACTTGCACACCGGTGGCCGCTACGGACTTGATTTCGGACGCGTACTGCATCAGCCGCTCGGCATCGATGCCGTATTGCTGTTGGCCCATCAGTGCTTCGCCGCTGAGCTTGAGGAGGATGCGGGTATATTTCAAAACGAAGTAATTGAGGAATGTAGGATGGGGAAGGGCTGGCCGTTACGCGAACTGTACCAGAACCTGGCCTTTTTGCACGTTGTCGCGCAGGTTCACCTTCAGTCCGGCAACGGTGCCGTCGGCTGGCGCTTTCAGAATATTTTCCATCTTCATGGCCTCCAACACCAGAAGGGGGTCGCCTTTTTGCACGGTTTGGCCGGGCGTCACCCGAATATCAACGATGAGGCCGGGCATGGGAGCCTTCAACTCGTTTACTTTCGTGGTGGCGGCATTGCTCATGCCCAGGCGCTCAAGCAGCAGGTCGAACCGGTCCTTGGCATTGAGCTCGACGCGCTGCCCGTTTATCTTTAATACAATATTCTTAGTCGCATAATCCGTTGATACAACTTCCGCATTATACGAACGACCTTCGTGCAGCACGTGGAACCGGCCTTCGCCCAAATCTGCCATATCCCAGGCAAAAGGCTGTCCGTTAAGCGTAATACTATCGGCGGCGCGGTAGTCAACTTCCCATAGTTGTTCGGGGCCGGTGCTGATTTGGAGCATCTGAGGAGGATAGGGTGGGATGGAAGCAGGGGTTAAAGGTAGGCCAAATCTCAAATTAATTCAGAAATTCAAGCGTTTTTCGCCCGTTCTTGTCGGCATGAAGTATTTGGTTCCGGGCCTTACCAGCCTGTTGTTATGTGTTCAGCTCCTGGCGGCTGCCCAGGCGCCGGCCTCCGGCCCGCGCCGGCCCGCCACCAAGGGCCCGGTGAACAAAAAAGAGTCGCCGGCTGCTGTTACATCGCCTGCGCCCGCTGGACTGGTAGTCCCGTCGTGGCTGCCGGCCGATGCCCCCCTGCAGCCCGCGGCCACCATCCTTACCGACGTAGTAGACACCAAGCTGGATGTGCGCTTCGACTACAAAAAACAGCACCTACTTGGCACGGCCCTGCTCACGTTGCGCTCCCATTTCTATCCGCAGTCCGAGGTGTCGCTCGATGCCAAGGGCTTCGATATTCAAAAGGTGGAGCTGGTAAGCGATAAGAAACCCAAGGTCCTCGCTTTTACCTACGACCGGCGTAAGCTCGTCATTGCTCTCGACCACCCCTACCCGCGCACTACGCCCTACCAGGTTCGCATCGTGTATGTAGCCAAGCCCAACGAGCTGCCCCAGGGCGGTTCGGCGGCCATCACCTCCGATAAAGGGCTATACTTCATCAACCCCCTCGGAATCGAGAAAAACAAGCCCCGTCAAATCTGGACGCAGGGCGAGACCGAGGCCAGTTCCTGCTGGTTTCCCACCATCGACAAGCCGAACCAGCGCATGACGCAGGAAATCAGCATGACGGTGGAAAAGCAGTTCAAAACGCTTTCCAACGGCGTCCTCACTGCTTCCAAGACTAACGCCGATGGCACGCGCACCGACACCTGGAAGCTTAAACAGCCCCACGCGCCCTACCTCGCTTCTATGGTAGTCGGCGATTTTGCCGTGGTGAACGACTCCTGGCACGGCAAGCCCGTCGATTATTACGTGGAGCCGCAATACGCCGGCACCGCCCGCGCCATCTTCGGCCGCACCCCCCAAATGCTCGATTTCTTCTCCAAGAAGCTGGGCGTAGAATACCCTTGGGACAAATATGCTCAGGTGGCCGTGCGCGACTACGTGAGCGGCGCCATGGAAAACACCACCGCTACCACCCACGGCTCCACCATCCAAGCCACCCGGCGCGAGCTGCTGGATGCCAACTACCAGACCAGCGAGTCCGTGATTGTTCACGAGCTGTTCCATCACTGGTTCGGCGATTATGTTACCAGCGAGTCGTGGGCCAATTTGCCCCTGAACGAGTCGTTTGCCGATTATTCCGAGCTGCTCTGGGCCGAGCACAAGTACGGCCCCGACGAAGCCGGCCTTGTGCAGGAGATAAAAATCAACAACTACCTCGAAGAAGCCCAGTCCAAGCGCGAGCCCCTCATCCGCTACCGCCACACTAACCGGGAAGACATGTTCGACCGCCACTCCTACGACAAAGGAGGCCGCGTGCTCCATATGCTCCGCAAGTATGTAGGCGACGAAGCCTTCTTTGCCTCCCTCAACCGCTACCTCGTCCAGAACAAGCAAACGGCAGTCGAACTCTCCCAGCTGCGCACCGCCTTCGAAGAAACCACCGGCGAAGACCTGATGTGGTTTTTCAACCAATGGTTCTTGCAGCGCGGGCACCCGGAGTTGCGCATCACCCATTCCTACGCCAACAACCAGGTCACGCTGCGGGTGCAGCAAACCCAGGACACCCTGTTCCAGCCCGTCTTCCGCCTGCCCGTCACCGTGGCCGTATGGACCAATAACAACCAACCCACCGAGCACCGCATCACCGTCACCAAAGCCAGCCAGACCTTCGTGCTGCCCGCCAACCAGAAGCCCAGCCTGGTTAAATTCGACAACGAAAGCCAGCTACTGGCGCAGTTTGACGAAGAGCGCACCCAAGACGAGCTGATATTCCAGTTCTACCACGCCCGCAGCTATCAGCAGAAATCGGAAGCCCTGGACTTGCTCCAGAATAAGACCACGGAACTTGCGGTGAGCGGCCTGTTGCGCAACGCCATGACCGACAAGTTCTGGGCCGTGCGCCGCCTTGCCCTCGACCACCTGCGCCGCTACCGTGGTCCTGAGCCCGAGGGCATGCGCAAAGACATCCAGCAGCTGGCCACCACCGACGTCAACCCCAAGGTGCGGGCGCAGGCCATCACCACCCTGGCGAGCTTCCCTGATGGCACCTTTGGGCCCATCTACAGTGCCGCCATCAGCGACAGTTCTGCCTTGGTTGCCGCAGCCGCCATTCAGGCCCTTGCCAAGAAGCCCGACTTGAACACCAGCCAGCAAGTGGCTACCCTCGACAACACCACCAGCAGCCCGCTTATTCTGGCCGTAGCCAACTACTACGCCACAAACGGTACCCTCGACCAGTACGGCTGGTTCCTGCGCCGCCTGCCCGACGTAGCCGAGGCCGACCTGTACGCCTACTTTCAATCCTTTGGCACCCTTATGACGCGTATCCCGCCCGTAGAGCGCGACAGCGGCATCAAAACACTGGAGGAATACGCCCGCAATTCACCCCGCTACGAAATCCGGCTCGGGGCTTACCGGGGCCTGGCCCTGCTCATGCCCACGTCCCCAAACCTGAAGGCGCTTCTGCAAAACATCCGCGAAAAGGAAACCGATGACCGACTAAAGGCTTTTTATAACCTTATGTAGAAGGGCATAAACCCGCTTTTTTGAAAAAAGTCGAAGGTTTTTTTGCTGCACCCCTTGCCCGTTGTCAGAAAAGCCCTAATTTTGCGACTCCTTACGAAACACTACTGCCTCGGTAGCCAGCAAAACGAAAGGGAATAGCTTCTTGGCAATCGGCCGATGAGCGACAAATTGGGGAGGTTCCAGAGCGGCCAAATGGGACAGACTGTAACTCTGTTAGTGTAAACTTTCGAAGGTTCGAATCCTTCTCTCCCCACTTTTTGATGGCCAACTGCGGGAGTAGCTCAGCTGGTAGAGCGGCAGCCTTCCAAGCTGCAGGTCGCGGGTTCGAACCTCGTCTCCCGCTCATTTTTTTATTAGCATAAGCCGTTTTAGCTCAGTGGTAGAGCACTTCCTTGGTAAGGAAGAGGTCATGGGTTCAAATCCCATAAATGGCTCAGATTATAATACAAGACCTACAGGCCATATTTTCGGGCTGTGGGCGCGGTTCTCTCAGGTAAGCGACGCACAGTTTTCTATTTCGTAGGGGCTGAGTCTCGCTTTCTTGTTGTAGGGTCGGTTTTATTCTCAAATTCACTTCACCACCTCTTTTTTACTCTTTACAATGGCTAAAGAAAATTTCGACCGGTCCAAGCCGCACGTAAACATTGGTACCATCGGCCACGTCGACCACGGCAAGACCACCCTGACCGCTGCTATCACGCAGGTGCTGGCCGGCAAGGGCCTGGCCGAAAAGCGCGATTTCGGTTCGATTGATAACGCCCCCGAAGAAAAAGAGCGTGGTATCACCATCAACACCTCGCACGTAGAGTACTCGACGGTTAACCGTCACTACGCTCACGTTGACTGCCCCGGTCACGCCGACTATGTGAAGAACATGGTAACCGGTGCTGCTCAGATGGACGGTGCTATCCTCGTGGTAGCGGCCACCGACGGCCCAATGCCCCAGACCCGTGAGCACATCCTGCTCGCTCGCCAGGTAGGTGTTCCTCAGCTGGTGGTGTTCATGAACAAAGTAGACATGGTCGATGACCCCGAGCTCCTCGAGCTGGTGGAAATGGAAATCCGTGAGCTGCTCTCGTTCTACGACTTCGATGGCGACAACATTCCCGTTATTCAGGGTTCGGCCCTCGGCGGCCTGAATGGCGACGCTGCTTGGGTGTCCAAAATCGAAGAATTGATGGACGCAGTTGATTCGTTCATTCCGATTCCTGCTCGTCTGACCGACCTGCCTTTCCTGATGCCTGTTGAGGACGTGTTCTCGATTACTGGCCGTGGCACTGTTGCTACCGGTCGTATCGAGCGCGGCATCATCAACTCGGGTGAGCAAGTTGACATCCTGGGTATGGGCGCTGCTGCCGGCCTGAAGTCGACGGTTACGGGTGTGGAAATGTTCCGCAAAATCCTCGACCGTGGCGAAGCTGGTGACAACGTAGGTCTGTTGCTCCGCGGTATTGAAAAAGAAGCCATCCGTCGCGGCATGGTTATCTGCAAGCCCGGTTCGGTAACGCCTCACCAGAAGTTCAAGGCGGAAGTCTACGTTCTCTCGAAAGAGGAAGGTGGCCGTCACACGCCGTTCTTCAACAACTACCGTCCGCAGTTCTACCTGCGTACCACCGACGTTACCGGCATCATCACCCTCCCCGAGGGCGTTGAAATGGTAATGCCCGGCGACAACATCACCATCACCGTTGAGCTCATCAGCAAAGTGGCAATGGAGAAAGGCCTGCGTTTCGCTATCCGTGAGGGTGGCCGTACGGTAGGTGCCGGTCAGGTAACTGAAGTTCTCGACTAAGCTTCGGCTTAATCAGTAAACAAAGCCGCTCTCGAATACCTCGGGGGCGGCTTTTTTACGCTGAAAACAGAAGGCCATATTTGTTTTGTCCGCTGTTTCTCTTACCTTTGCACTCCCTTTGGCGAAATGCGCTTTGTGGGAATGCTAATAAACGAGTGTGGTGCAGCGGTAGCATACGGGTCTCCAAAACCTTTGACGGGAGTTCGAATCTCTCCACTCGTGCAATCTGGGTCAGTTGGCCCGCTCCATGTCGTTACCAGCGGCAACGCTGCTTTTTTCATCCAATGGACAAACTGAGCAATTATTTCCGCACCACCATCGAAGAGATGCGCTATAACGTAACGTGGCCCTCTACGACGGAACTGCAAAAGAGCGCCGGCCTGGTTCTCATTGGTTCGCTCGTGTTTGCCGTGGTGGTAGGCGTCATGGACATCAGCTTTGAGTCGGTACTTAAAGTGTTTTATAACTCATTTCGCTAATCAGCAATCAAGATGGGCGAACTGAAATGGTACGTGGTACGCTCCGTGAGCGGCCAGGAGAAAAAAGCCAAAAACTACCTCGAAACGGAGCTCGGCCGGCATAACCTGACCGAGTTGGTGCCGCAGGTACTGATTCCGGTAGAGAAAGTGTTTGAGATGCGCAACGGCAAGAAGCGTGTCCGCGAGCGGAACCTCTACCCCGGCTACATCATCATCCACGCCGACCTCGGCCACGGTGAAGTAGACCACATCATCACCAGCACGCCCGGCGTGATTGGTTTTCTCGGTGACAAAGACAAGAAGGACGCGGCCAATAACAAGCCCGTGCCCCTGCATATCACTGAGGTGAACCGCATTCTCGGCATTGTAGACGAAGCCGAGCAGCAGACCACCGCCACCCTCGACAAGCCCTACGTAGTGGGCGAACTCGTGAAAGTGGTAGATGGCCCGTTCAATGGCTTCTCCGGCAACGTAGACGAAGTATTTGAAGAGCGTAAGAAGCTCAACGTAGTCGTGAAAATCTTCGGCCGTTCGCAGCCGGTAGAACTCAGCTACACCCAAGTAGAAAAAGAGGTGTAACCCTCTCTCGATTATACCACGCCGGCTAATTGCTCCGGGTCGGCGGGGCTTCCAACTAGGAGTTTATACAAACTGAGGCAAGCACGAGTTACGACGTAGGAGCCACAGCCTATACAATCAAATGGCCAAAGAAATCAGAGGTTATCTGCGCTTGCAGATAAAGGGAGGCTCAGCGAACCCATCGCCGCCGGTAGGACCTGCACTTGGTAGCAAAGGCTTGAACATCATGGAGTTTTGCAAGCAGTTCAACGCTCGCACCCAAGATAAAGCCGGCCAAGTTTGTCCTGTACTCATCACCATGTACACCGACAAGTCGTTCGACTTTGTGGTGAAGACGGCACCGGCTCCGGTGCTGCTCATGGAAGCTGCTAAGTTGACGAGCGGTTCGAAAGAGCCTAACCGGAACAAAGTAGGCTCCGTGACATGGGACCAGGTGCGCACCATCGCCGAAACCAAAATGGCTGACCTCAACGCCTTCAAGGTGGAGTCGGCGATGAAGTCGGTAGCTGGTACGGCTCGCAGCATGGGTATTACCATCAAGGGCGACTCTCCTTTTGCTGAATAATTAAAAGGAAAAACGACAGATGGCAAAAATCAGCAAAAAGCGCAAGGAATCCCTTGCCAAGCACGACCTCACGGAAGTGCGCAGCCTCCTGGAGGCTGCCAAAGTGGTGAAGGACATTACCTACACCAAATTCGACGCTTCGGTCGATATCGACGTTCGCCTTGGCGTGGACCCTCGCAAAGCGGACCAGATGGTTCGTGGCGTGGCCACCCTGCCCCACGGCACCGGCAAAACCGTTCGCGTTCTGGCGCTCGTGACTCCCGATAAGGAGGCCGAAGCGCTGGCCGCCGGTGCCGATTTCGTGGGTCTGGACGACTATATCTCGAAAATCGAGAAAGGTTGGACCGACATCGACGTCATCATCACCATGCCCGCCGTAATGGCTAAGGTAGGTCGCCTGGGCCGCGTGCTCGGCCCCCGTGGTCTGATGCCGAACCCGAAGTCTGGTACCGTTACGACCGACGTAGCAAAGGCTGTGCAGGAAGTGAAGGCTGGTAAAATCGACTTCAAAGTCGACAAAACCGGTATCATTCACTGCTCCGTTGGCAAAGTGTCATTTGATGAGAAGATGCTGGCCGAAAACGCCCTAGAAATTATCCAGACGTTGGGTCGCCTGAAGCCTTCTTCGTCGAAAGGCACCTACATCAAGAGCATCACGCTCAGCAGCACGATGTCGCCCGCCGTTCCGGTGGACAGTCAGGTAAACTCCGCTAACTAATTAACCAACCAAACATGACCAGGGAAGAAAAACAAACCCTCGTGGATGAGTTGAGCGGAAAGATTCAATCGCACAACTCGTTCTACATTGTCGATGCTTCGGTGATGTCGGTAGCGAAAATCAACGAGTTTCGTCGTCTGTGCTTCAACCGCGGGATGGAATACAAGGTGTACAAAAACACCTTTATCCGGAAAGCGCTGGACACCTTGGGCCACGATACCTCGGAGATGGATGCCGCGCTGAAAGGCCAGTCGGGCGTGTTGTTCTCGCAAGAGAACGGCTCGGCTCCTGCCAAACTGCTGCGCGACTTCTACAAATCGCAGGCTTACGGCCGCAACGTAACGCCCAAGCCCGTGCTGAAAGGCGCTTATGTGGATGCCAGCATCTACATCGGTTCCGACCAGCTCGAAGGTCTCACGACCCTCAAAGGCAAGCAGGAACTGCTCGGTGAACTCATCGGCCTGCTGCAATCGCCTGCCAAGAATGTTATTTCGGCTCTCCAGAGCGGTGGCAACAAACTGGCCGGTATCCTCAAAACCCTCAGCGAGAAAGAGGCTGCGTAGTCCGCTACTTTTTCGCACTCCAATCAAATTTTCAACAACACTTTTTTTTAACAATCTACAGAAATGGCAGATTTGAAAGCATTCGCTGAGCAGCTCGTAAACCTGACGGTGAAAGAAGTAAACGAATTGGCAACCATCCTGAAGGACGAGTACGGCATCGAGCCCGCTGCTGCTGCTCCCGTAATGATGGCCGGTGGTGGCGCTGCTGCTGCTGACGAGGCTCCCGAGGAAAAGACGTCGTTCGACGTTATCCTGAAGGCTGCCGGTGGTGCTAAGCTGGCTGTAGTTAAGCTGGTTAAGGACCTGACAGGCCTTGGCCTGAAGGAAGCCAAAGAGTTGGTTGACGGTGCTCCCAAGGCCGTGAAAGAAGGCGTAACCAAGGACGAGGCTGACTCGCTGAAGAAGCAGCTTGAGGAAGCTGGTGCTGAAGTAGAAGTTAAATAGTTTCTGCTCCTGAAGCATCTCCGGACACGCTTCGAATAAGGATAGACCTGGCAACTTAGCCAGGTCTTTTCCTGTTTGTAGCGTGTCAAAAGCGCGAGCCAACCAGTTCGCGCTTCTTTGCGTCAGCTAACTATACTGTTATCAGTTTGTTAAGGAGTGCGGGCCTGACCCGTGTTGTTGACGGGCCGCCACCTTGGCCTCCTTTTTACGCTTCTGTGTCCATCTTTTAATCCCCATCGCATTGGCTACACCGAAAGCAAAGACGGCCGCCCTGAAGAAAACGGCCGCCGAGCGAATCAATTTCGCCAAGATTAAGAAGGTTATCGAGTACCCGGACTTTCTGGATGTGCAGGTTCGCTCGTTCCAGGAGTTCTTTCAGTTGGAAACCGCCGCTGAGCGTCGTTCTAACGAAGGATTGTTCAAAGTGTTCGCCGAGAACTTCCCAATTTCGGATTCGCGCGAAAACTTCGTACTGACCTTTATCGACTATCACGTTGACCCACCGAAATACTCGGTCGACGAGTGCATCGACCGTGGTTTGACTTATTCAGTTCCGCTGAAAGCCAAGCTGCGCTTGGTTTGCAATGATAAGGACAACGAGGACTTCGAAACGATTGAGCAGGAGGTGTTCCTTGGGAACATCCCTTACATGACCGTGAAGGGTTCGTTTGTTATCAACGGGGCCGAGCGCGTTATCGTATCGCAGCTGCACCGCTCACCGGGCGTATTCTTCGCCCAGAGCAAGCACACGAACGGTACGAAGCTGTATTCGGCCCGCATTATTCCGTTCAAAGGCTCGTGGATTGAATTTGCCACGGACGTGAACAACGTGATGTACGCATACATCGACCGGAAGAAGAAATTCCCGGTGACAACGCTGCTCCGCGCCATCGGCTATGGCACCGACAAAGACATTCTCGACTTGTTCGGTTTGTCAGAGGAAGTGAAGTCCGACAAGAAAAACCTCAAGAAAGCCGTTGGTCGCAAGCTGGCTGCCCGGGTGCTCCGCACTTGGACGGAAGACTTCGTGGACGAGGATACCGGCGAAGTGGTATCGATTGACCGCAACGAAGTGTTGCTGGAGCGCGATGCCACGATTGAGGAAGCCGATATCGAAGTGATTCTGGAGGCCGGCGCGAAGTCGGTTATTCTGCACCGCGAGAATGTGAACATTGCAGATTTCGCAATCATTTACAACACGCTGCAGAAGGACAACTCCAACTCGGAGAAGGAAGCCGTTGAGCAGATTTACCGCCAGCTCCGGAACACGGAGGCTCCCGACGAAGAAACTGCCCGTGACATCATTCAAAAGCTGTTTTTCTCGGACAAGCGCTACGACCTCGGCGAGGTGGGCCGCTACCGGATTAACAAGAAGCTCCAGATTGGCATGGACCAGGAGTCGCGGGTATTGACCAACCAGGACATCGTGCTGATTGTGAAGTACCTGATTGGCTTGAGCAACTCGAAGGCCATTGTCGATGACATTGACCACTTGAGCAACCGTCGGGTGCGGACCGTGGGCGAGCAGCTTTACGCTCAGTTTGGCGTGGGTCTGGCCCGGATGGCGCGTACCATCAAGGAGCGCATGAACGTGCGTGACAACGAAGACTTCAAGCCGGTGGACCTGATTAACGCCCGGACTTTGTCGAGCGTTATTAACTCGTTCTTCGGTACGAACCAGCTGTCGCAGTTCATGGACCAAACCAACCCGCTGGCTGAGGTGACGCACAAGCGTCGCGTATCGGCACTCGGGCCGGGAGGTCTGTCGCGGGAGCGCGCTGGTTTCGAAGTACGTGACGTGCATTACACGCACTACGGTCGTCTTTGCACGATTGAAACGCCGGAAGGACCTAACATTGGTCTGATTTCGTCGCTGTGCGTGCACGCTCGCGTGAATGCCATGGGCTTCATCGAAACCCCTTACCGTGACGTGAAAGCGGGTAAGGTGGACATGAGCCCCAATGTGAAATTCCTGACGGCTGAGGAAGAGGACACCCACCACATCGCGCAGGCTAACTCCCTGTTGGATGAGGGCGGCAACCTGACCCAGGAGCTGGTGAAAGGCCGTTTTGAAGGTGACTTCCCCGTGGTGAATCCTTCGGAGTACTCCTACATGGACGTGGCCCCGAACCAGATTGTATCGGTGGCAGCTTCGCTGATTCCGTTCCTGGAGCACGACGACGCCAACCGTGCGCTAATGGGCTCGAACATGCAGCGCCAGGCAGTGCCGTTGCTCCGCCCCGAGGCTCCGATTGTGGGCACGGGCCTGGAGGCGCGTATCGCTAGCGACTCGCGTACCCTGATTATGTCGGAAGGCGAAGGCGTGATTGACTACGTGGACGCCAACAAAATCGTGGTGAAGTACGACCTCACGGACGACGACATCATGGTGAGCTTTGATGCCGAGCGCATCACCTATGACCTCATAAAGTTCCGTCGCACCAACCAGGACACCTGCCTCAACCTGACGCCGCTCGTGAAGCGCGGCGAGCGGGTGACCAAAGGCCAGGCCCTCTGTGAAGGTTATGGTACCAACAAGGGCGAACTCGCTCTGGGCCGCAACATGCAGGTGGCCTTCATGCCGTGGCAGGGCTACAACTTCGAGGATGCCATTGTCATCTCGGAGCGCGTGGTGCGCGACGACATCTTTACTTCAATTCACATTGAGGAGTTTGAATTGGAAGTGCGCGAGACCAAGCGCGGCGAAGAAGAGCTGACCTCGGAGATTCCGAACGTGAGCGAAGAAGCCGTGCGCAACCTTGACGACAACGGAATCATCCGCCTTGGTGCGGAGGTGAAGGAAGGTGACATCCTGATTGGCAAAATCACGCCGAAGGGCGAGACGGACCCCACGCCGGAGGAGAAGCTACTCCGCGCCATCTTCGGCGATAAGGCCGGCGATGTGAAGGATGCCTCGCTTAAGGCGCCGCCCTCTTTGCAGGGGGTGGTTATCGGCACCAAGCTCTTCTCGCGTCCTAAGAAAGACAAAAACCTCCGGGCCAAGTCGAAGAAGGAAGTGGAAGACCTGAAGGCGACTTACGCGCAGGAATTGCGCGGCGTGAAAGCCATTATGGTGGACAAGCTGGTGCAGCTGCTGGAAGGCAAGACGAGCCAGGGCATCAAGCACCGCTTCGGCGAGGAGATGATTGCCAAGGGCGTGAAGTTCAACCGCAAGAACATCAACGAGGGGATGTTCCCCGAGAAGAACCCTTACAAGGACGAAAGCAACTACGCCGTTCCGGAAGAAGTGAACCTGTTCAAGGACCTGATTCTGGAAGGCTGGACGGCCGATGCCCGCGTAAACGGCCTGGTGCTGGAGCTGGTGCGTAACTACGCCAAGCGCCGTAACACCATCACCGCGCGCTTCAAGCGTCAGCGCTTTACCCTGGAGGTGGGCGACGAGCTGCCCGCCGGCATCGTGCAGCTGGCCAAAGTGTACATCGCCAAGAAGCGCAAGTTGAAGGTGGGTGATAAAATGGCCGGCCGCCACGGTAACAAGGGTGTAGTAGCCCGCATCGTGCGCGATGAGGACATGCCCTTCCTGCCCGACGGCACGCCGATGGACATCGTGCTGAACCCGCTCGGGGTACCAAGCCGGATGAACATCGGTCAGATTTACGAAACCGTACTCGGCTGGGCCGGTCTGAAACTGGGTCGCACCTATGCTACGCCGATTTTCGACGGTGCTACCGAAGACGAAGTGGCGCACGAGCTGACCGCGGCCAACCTGCCCGATTGGGGCCGGGCTTACCTGCACGATGGTCTGACGGGCGACCGTTTCGACCAGCCGGTAACCGTGGGCGTGATTTACATGCTCAAGCTCGGTCACCTGGTTGACGACAAGATGCACGCTCGTTCCATTGGGCCGTACTCGCTCATCACGCAGCAGCCGCTGGGTGGTAAGGCGCAGTTTGGTGGCCAGCGCTTCGGCGAGATGGAGGTGTGGGCACTGGAGGCCTTCGGTGCTTCCAACGTGCTCCAGGAAATACTGACCGTGAAATCGGATGACGTGGTGGGCCGCGCCAAGGCGTACGAAGCCATTGTAAAAGGTGACGTTCTGCCCAAGCCGAACATCCCTGAGTCGTTCAACGTGCTGCTCCACGAATTGCGTGGTCTGGCACTGGAAATCACCTTGGAGTAGTATTAGCGCAGGTTGCTGGTGAGGCCGAAAGCTTCGCCAGCAATCTGCCGCTTATCTGTCGGCAGGCAACAGGAGGCACTGATTGAGCGACTCTGGTAACGAAAGATGAGAAAACGCTTCGGTGAAAGAGGAGTAGGGGCTGTTCCGAGATATGGTCAGTACAGCATCAACCCCCAGTGAATCCTAATCGAAGGCCTTCTTATCAGTCAGTTCTGCCGTCAGATTCAATAAATAGACCTTTTTGAAGTGTCTTTGCCCGACATACCTATCTGTTCCGCAAAGGCCCTTTTCTAAGTGTCAAACTGTTTGGAACTCTTGCATTCTTCTGGCGAAGAATAAGGCGTCAAACAGCTCAAAGCCAACAGCTACTAGCTTAACCCCAATCAAATGGCTTTCGCAAAAAACAAGAAAATAGTTCAGGACTTCTCCAAAGTCACCATCTCGCTGGCCTCGCCCGAAGCAATTCTGGAGCGCAGCACCGGCGAAGTGGTGAAGCCTGAAACCATAAACTACCGCACGTACAAGCCCGAAATGGGTGGCCTGTTCTGCGAGCGGATTTTCGGTCCGGTGAAGGACTGGGAATGCCATTGCGGCAAGTACAAGCGCATCCGCTACAAGGGCATCATCTGCGACCGTTGCGGCGTGGAAGTGACCGAGAAGAAGGTGCGCCGGGAGCGAATGGGCCACATCGAACTGGTGGTGCCCGTTGCCCACATCTGGTACTTCAAGTCGCTGCCCAACAAAATCGGCTACCTGCTGGGCCTGCCCACCAAGAAGCTCGACCAGATTATCTATTACGAGCGGTACGTCGTGGTTCAGCCCGGCACGCTCGCTGAAGAAGGCGTGCAGATTCTCGACTTCCTCACCGAAGACGAGTACTTGGACATCATCGACAAACTCCCCCGGGAGAACCAGATGCTGCCCAACGAGGACCCCAATAAGTTCATCGCCCGCATGGGTGCTGATGCCCTGCACATGCTGCTGGAGCGCATCAACCTGGACGAGTTGAGCTACTCGCTGCGGGACTCGGCTGCCCACGAGACTTCGCAGCAGCGTAAGGCTGAGGCATTGAAGCGTCTGCGCGTAGTAGAGGCTTTCCGTGACGCCGCTACCCGCGTGGAGAACCGCCCCGAGTGGATGGTTATCCGCATGGTGCCAGTAATTCCGCCGGAACTGCGTCCGCTGGTGCCGTTGGATGGTGGCCGTTTCGCTACTTCCGACCTGAACGACCTGTACCGTCGCGTTATCATCCGCAATAATCGTCTGAAGCGCCTGATTGAAATCAAAGCGCCCGAGGTGATTCTGCGGAACGAGAAGCGCATGCTGCAGGAAGCCGTTGACTCCCTGTTCGACAACTCGCGTAAGGTGAACGCCGTGCGCGCCGAAGGCAACCGCGCCCTGAAGTCGCTGTCCGATATGCTGAAAGGCAAGCAGGGCCGCTTCCGTCAGAACCTGCTCGGTAAGCGGGTGGACTATTCGGGCCGTTCGGTTATCGTCGTTGGTCCTGAGCTGAAGCTGCACGAGTGCGGCTTGCCCAAGAACATGGCGGCCGAGCTGTTCAAGCCGTTCATCATCCGCAAGCTCATCGAGCGCGGTATTGTGAAGACGGTGAAGTCGGCCAAGAAAATTGTGGACCGCAAGGACGCTGTTGTTTGGGACATCCTGGAGAATGTGCTGAAAGGCCACCCCGTGCTCCTCAACCGGGCTCCTACGCTTCACCGTCTGGGTATTCAAGCGTTCCAGCCGCGCCTCATCGAGGGCAAGGCCATTCAGCTGCACCCGCTGGTTTGTACGGCTTTCAACGCTGACTTTGACGGTGACCAGATGGCCGTGCACGTGCCCCTGGGTCCGGCTGCTATTCTGGAAGCCTCCATGCTCATGCTGGCCTCGCACAACATCCTGAACCCGGCCAACGGCGCGCCCATCGCGGTACCGTCGCAGGACATGGTTCTGGGTCTGTACTACGTGACCAAAGGCAAGCGCAGCACTGATGACGAGAAGATTCAGGGCGAAGGCCGCGTGTTCTACTCGGACGAGGAAGTGGTTATTGCCCTCAATGAAGGCCAGCTTTCCAAGCACGCCTACATCAAGGTGCGCACGCAGATTCGCGACGAGAACGACGACCTGGTGACCAAGGTGGTGGACACCGTGGCCGGCCGCGTGCTCTTCAACCAGATGATTCCGGCGGAAGTGGGCTTCATCGACGAGCTGCTGACCAAGAAGAAGCTCCAGCAAATCATCTCGACGGTGTTCAAGCGCACGGGCATGGCCCGCACGGCGCAGTTCCTGGACGACATCAAGACCCTCGGCTTCCAGTCGGCCTACAAAGGCGGTTTGAGCATGGGTCTGGGCGACATCCAGATTCCGAAAGAGAAGGACGAACTGGTGCTGCAAGCGCAGAACGACGTGAAGGCCGTTACTCAGAACTACCAGATGGGTCTGATTACCGACAACGAGCGTTACAACCAGGTTATTGACATCTGGACGCGTATCAACAACCAAATCACGGAAACGCTGATGGGTCGTTTGGAGCGCGAAAACCAGGGCTTCAACTCCATCTACATGATGATGCACTCGGGAGCCCGTGGCTCGCGCGAGCAGATTCGTCAGCTGGGCGGTATGCGTGGTCTGATGGCCAAGCCGCAGAAGTCGCTTCAGGGCTCGATTGGCGAGATTATCGAAAACCCGATTCTGTCGAACTTCAAAGAAGGTCTGGACGTAATCGAGTACTTCATCTCGACCCACGGTGCCCGTAAAGGTCTGGCCGACACGGCGCTGAAGACGGCTGACGCCGGCTACCTGACCCGTCGTCTGGTGGACGTTTCGCAGGACGTAATCGTGAACGAGCCGGACTGCGGCACGCTGCGCGGTATCGAAACCTTCGCGCTGAAAGACAACGAGGACATCGTGGAGCCCCTGGCCGAGCGTATCCTGGGCCGCGTAACGGTTCACGATATCATCGACCCGCTGACGGGCGAGGTTATTCTAACTTCCGGCCTGGAAATCAAGGAAGACACGACCCGCCGTATTGATGCCACGAGCATTGAGTCGGTGGAAATCCGCTCGGTGCTGACTTGTGAAAGCAAGCGCGGCATTTGCGCCAAGTGCTACGGCCGCAACCTGGCTTCGGGCCGCATGGTGCAGCGGGGCGAGGCTGTCGGTGTTATCGCCGCACAGTCGATTGGTGAGCCCGGCACGCAGCTGACCCTGCGTACTTTCCACGTAGGTGGTACGGCTTCCAACATTGCGGTGGAGTCGAACATCAAAGCTAAATTCGCGGGTGTGGTGGAGTTCGAGGACGTTCGTACCGTGGCTACCACGACTGCCGAAGGCGTGAAGGGTGCCGTGGTAATGGGCCGTTCGGGCGAAGTTCGCATCGTGGAGAAAGGCACCGGCCGCGTATTTACTTCCAACCACGTTCCCTACGGCTCCTTCATGCTCGTGAAGGAAGGCCAGGAAGTAGAGAAAGGCCAGGAGCTGAACAACTGGGACCCCTACAACGCCGTTATTCTGGCCGAGTTTGATGGTACCGTGCAGTTCGATGCCATCACCGAAGGCATCACGTTCCGTGAGGAGTCGGACGAACAGACCGGTCACCGCGAGAAGGTCATCATCGAATCGAAGGCCAAGGACCAGAACCCGTCCATCATCATCCGCCCCGGCAAAAAGGGCGATGCTGAGGGCCAGAAGGGCTACAGTATCCCTGTGGGCTCGCACTTGAGCGTGGAGAACAACGACAAAATCAAGGCCGGTCACATCCTAGCTAAGATTCCGCGTTCGGTGGGTAAAACCCGCGACATCACCGGCGGTCTGCCGCGGGTAACGGAGCTTTTTGAAGCCCGGAATCCGTCGAACCCCGCTGTGGTATCGGAAATCGACGGCGTGGTAACCTACGGCACCGTGAAACGCGGTAACCGGGAAATCTACGTCGAGTCGAAAGATGGTGTCAAGAAGAAATACATGGTGCCGCTGTCGAAGCACATTCTGGTGCAGGACAACGACTTCATCCGCGCCGGCATGCCGCTCTCGGATGGTGCCATCACGCCTTCGGACATCCTGAGCATTCAGGGCCCCGGTGCCGTGCAGGAGTACCTCGTGAACGAGATTCAGGAAGTGTACCGCTTGCAGGGTGTGAAAATCAACGATAAGCACATCGAGGTGGTCGTTCGCCAGATGATGCAGAAAGTGGTGATTCTGGATGCCGGTGACACGTCGTTCCTCGAAAATCAGGTGATTGACAAAATCATCTTCATGGCCGAGAACGACATGATTATCGACATGAAAGTGGTGACCGAAGCCGGTGACTCGACCAACATGAAGCCCGGTCAGATTGTAACGGCTCGCCGCCTCCGCGACGAGAACAGCAGCCTGAAACGCCGCGACCTCGCCCTCGTGCAAGTGCGCGACGCGCAGCCTTCGGTTTCGCGCCCCACGCTGCAAGGCATCACGCAGGCCTCACTGGGCACGCAGTCCTTCATCTCGGCCGCCTCCTTCCAGGAGACGACCAAGGTGCTGAGCGAAGCCGCCATCCGTGGCAAGGCCGACCAGCTGCTGGGCTTGAAGGAGAACGTAATCGTCGGTCACCTCATCCCAGCCGGTACCGGTCTGCGCGAATACACCCGTCAGATTGTCGGCTCGAAAGAGGAGATGGAAGCTGCCCAAGCTGCGCAAGCCGCCGAAGCCGCCGTTCCCGCCAAGCGCCCCAGCCGTGCTGGCAAGCGCGAAGTGTCGGCGGAGTAATCTGCCGTAGGTTTGTAACGGAAAAGCCGACTGGGGTAACCCGGTCGGCTTTTTCTCTTTACGGAACGTCAAACCCGAATGTCATGCTGAGCTTGCCGAAGCATCTTTACCGCTTCGTTGAACGAATACGCGCATGGTATGTACGTTTACATTCTCACCAACACCGGCCGCACCGTCTTGTACATCGGCGTAACCAACGACCTTAACCGGCGCTTGTATGAGCACCGCATTGGTAATGGAGACGCTAGCAAATTCACCGGCCGCTACCAGGCCGATTTGCTGGTTTACTTTGAGCTTGCGCCCGATGCCACCCAAGCCATTGCCCGAGAAAAGCAATTGAAAGGCTGGACAAGGGCGAAGAAAGAAGCATTAATTAATACTTTGAATCCTGATTGGACAAACATTGATTTAGAAACGTGGTAGGGCTAGCAACGAAGCGGTGAAGATGCTTCGGCAAGCTCAGCATGACGTTTTGGATTGATGGTCAAATTTAACCCTATGCAACCAACCGACCAAAACCCGGACCCGAACGCCATCAACATCGAGCTTTCCGAAGCCATGGCCGAGGGCGAATACGCCAACCTCGCCATGATTGCGCACAGCAACAGCGAGTTCGTGATTGACTTCATCCGCATGATGCCCGGCCTGCCCAAGGCCAAGGTGAAGGCGCGCATCGTCGTCACGCCCGAGCACGCCAAGCGCCTGCTGCAAGCCCTCACCGAGAACATCGAGCGGTTTGAAGCTGCCTTCGGCCCTATCAAGATGCAGAACGAGGCCCCGAGCTACCCGATGAACTTCGGCGGTGCGGTAGGGGAGGCGTAATTTTAACCTGTGGCTGTAGTTGCGAAAGCGCCTCCATTTGTAGTGGAGGTGCTTTTTGTTGCCCAAGTGTCAACCTCACGGGACCCCTTTGGGGCACGACCCCCTCTCCACAAAAGAGGGGGCACCGGTTCGGCGCAAGAAGCCGTTAGGCTCCCCTCTCTTTTGGAGAGGGGCCGGGGGTGAAGTTGGCGCAGAGGGCAACTCTGCAGCTATCTGAAAATTAACATCCTCACGCTGTTTGCTATTGCGGCGGAATAACCTTACCTTTGCAAGCCAAATTTTAGGGGCAAACGGCTCCCAACAAACCATTCCTTAAATGCCAACCATCAATCAGTTAGTACGGAAAGGCCGTGAGGCTTTGACTACCAAGTCGAAGTCGCCCGCCCTTGATTCGTGCCCGCAGCGTCGGGGCGTATGCACTCGCGTGTATACCACCACGCCTAAGAAGCCGAACTCGGCTATGCGCAAAGTGGCCCGTGTGCGCCTTACCAACGGTAAGGAAGTAAACGCATACATCCCCGGTGAAGGCCACAACCTCCAGGAACACAGCATCGTGCTGATTCGTGGTGGCCGGGTTAAAGACTTGCCAGGTGTTCGCTACCACATTATCCGTGGCGCCCTGGACACCGCCGGTGTAAGCGGCCGGACCCAGCGTCGTTCTAAGTACGGTGCCAAGCGTCCGAAGCCCGGTCAGCCCGCCGCAGCAGCGAAAGGCGCACCCGCTAAGAAGAAGAAATAAATAGTAAGGTTTCTGGTTTCTAGTTGCTGGTTTCTTGTTTATCGACAAGGCCAGCAACCAGAAACTAGCAACCAGAAACCAGAAACTATATCCCCAATGAGAAAGTCAAAACCAAAAAAGCGCATCTTGCTGCCGGACCCTAAGTACAAGGAGACGCTGGTAACCCGCTTTGTGAACTACATGATGTACGACGGGAAGAAAAACCTCGCGTACACCATCTTCTATGACGCCTGCGACCTCGTGGAGCAGCGCACCAAGGAGAGCGGCCTCGAAATGTGGCGCAAAGCGTTGAACAACGTGATGCCCACCGTGGAAGTGAAAAGCCGCCGCGTAGGTGGTGCCACCTTCCAGGTTCCGATTGAAGTGCGCGCCGACCGTCGCATTTCGGTAGGTGCCAAATGGATGATTCAGTACGCCCGTCGTCGTGGGGAGAAGACCATGAAGGACAAGCTGGCTGGCGAAATCATCGCCGCCGCCAAAGGCGAAGGTGCTGCCGTCAAGAAGAAAGACGACACCCACCGCATGGCCGAGGCCAACAAGGCCTTCTCGCACTTCCGTTTCTAATCAGAAAGTGACGAGGTAATGAGGTGATGAGGTAATGAAGTAGGCAGTTTTTATGTTGCCGGCTTGATTATCTCATCACCTCATTACTTCATTACCTCATCACTAACAAGATAATGGCTGTTAACAAAGAACTTTACTACCTCCGCAACATCGGGATTATGGCGCACATCGACGCCGGTAAGACCACGACGTCGGAGCGTATTCTGTATTACACGGGTAAAACCCACAAAATCGGGGAAGTGCACGATGGTGCCGCCACGATGGACTGGATGGAGCAGGAGCAGGAGCGCGGCATCACGATTACCTCGGCTGCTACTACTACCTTCTGGAACTACCCCACCGACATCAAAGGTGACCCGACGCCGGATACCAAGCAGTACAAAATCAACCTGATTGATACCCCCGGCCACGTAGACTTTACGGTGGAAGTGGAGCGCTCGCTGCGCGTGTTGGACGGTGCCGTGGCCCTGTTCTGCGCCGTTTCGGGTGTGGAGCCGCAGTCCGAGACTGTATGGCGTCAGGCTGACAAGTACAGCGTGCCCCGTATCTGCTTCGTGAACAAGATGGACCGCGCCGGTGCCGACTTCTTCAAGGCCGTGAACGAAATCAAGGAGAAACTGGGCGCTAACCCCATCCCCCTCCAGATTCCGATTGGCGCTGAAGACACCTTCAAAGGCGTAGTTGACCTGCTGACGGGCAAAGCCATCGTGTGGGACGACAAAACCGAAGGCAAGTCGTACGACGAAATCCCCGTTCCCGAGGACCTCGTTGAGACGGTTGCCGAGTGGCGTCAGAAGCTCGTGGAGAGTGTGGCGGAATATGATGACGCTTTGCTGGAGAAATTCTTCGACAACCCCGATTCCATTACGAAAGAGGAAATGATGGTTGTTATCCGCCAAGCGGTTATCGACATGAAATTCTCGCCCGTATTGTGCGGCTCGGCCTTTAAAAACAAGGGTGTACAGACGATGCTGGATGCCGTTATGGCCTACCTGCCGTCGCCCCTCGACATGCCCGCCATCATGGGCACCGACCCCGAAACGGGTGCTGAAATCGAGCGTCACCCTGACAACTCGGAGCCTTTCACCGCTCTTGCGTTCAAAATTGCGACCGACCCATTCGTAGGCCGTCTGTGCTTCTTCCGCTGCTACAGCGGCGTGCTGGACGCGGGCTCGTACGTGCTCAACAACCGCACCGGCAAGAAGGAGCGTATCTCGCGCCTCATGCAGATGCACTCCAACAAGCAGAACCCGATTGACAAAATCCAGGCGGGCGACATTGCGGCAGGTGTTGGTTTCAAAGACATCCGCACCGGCGATACGCTGAGCGAAGAGAAGCACCCCATCGTCCTTGAGTCGATGAGCTTCCCCGAGCCGGTAATTGGCTACGCCATTGAGCCGAAGACGCAGGCCGACGTTGACAAAATGGGTATGGCCATCGCCAAGCTCATCGAGGAAGACCCCACGCTGAAAGTTCACACCGACCCCGAGACTGGTCAGACGGTGTTGCGCGGCATGGGCGAGCTGCACTTGGAAATCATCATCGACCGGATGCGTCGCGAATTCAAAGTGGAAATCAACCAAGGTGCCCCGATGGTGGCCTACAAGGAGATTCTCACCAAGAAGGTCGACCACCGCGAAACTTACAAGAAGCAGACCGGTGGCCGCGGTAAATTCGGCGACATCGTGTTTGAGCTCGGTCCGAAAGAGACCGACCCGGAAAAGCCCGGCTTCGAGTTCGACAACGCCATCGTGGGCGGTGTTATCCCCCGCGAATTCATTGCCCCCATTCAGAAGGGTTTTGAAGAAGCGATGAAGCAAGGTCCGTTGGCCGGCTTCCCGATTGAGGGCATGAAAGTGCGCCTCTACCACGGTTCCTTCCACGACGTTGACTCGGACGCCCTGTCGTTCGAACTCGCCGCCCGTGGTGGTTTCCGCGAAGCTGCCCGCCAGGCTGGCCCGAAACTGCTTGAGCCCATCATGAGCGTGGAAGTGGTGTGCCCCGATGAGTACACGGGTCCCGTAACCGGTGACTTGAACCGTCGTCGCGGCCTGATGAAAGGCATGGACACCAAAGGCGGTGCCCAGCTAATTAAGGCCGACGTTCCGCTGTCGGAGCTGTTCGGCTACGTAACTGCACTCCGTACGATTTCGTCGGGTCGGGCTTCGGCTTCGCTCACCTTCTCGCACTACGAGCAGGTGCCGACCAACATGGCCGAGGCCATCATTGCCAAAGTAAAAGGAAGTAAATAATACCGGTCACTAACTTGGTCAATCGGACCAAAACCCCCAATGAACCAGAAAATCCGCATCAAGCTGAAGTCCTACGACCACAACCTCGTAGACAAATCGGCCGAGAAAATCGTGAAAGCAGTGAAGGCCACCGGTGCCATCGTAAGCGGCCCGATTCCTCTGCCGACCCAAAAGGAGAAGTTTACCGTGCTGCGCTCGCCCCACGTGAACAAGAAGAGCCGGGAGCAGTTCCAGCTTTGCACCTACAAGCGCCTCGTGGACATCTTTTCGACTTCGTCGAAGACTGTTGATGCCCTGATGAAGCTGGAATTGCCCAGCGGCGTTGACGTAGAAATCAAAGTCTGAGGATTCGATTTCAGTATTAATTGAGAAAAGCCCCACTGTGATTCGTCCCGGTGGGGCTTTTTCTTTGGAACTTGCAGCGCTACTATTCTGCCTTCATGCAATCTGTGTTCACACTTGTCCGCTTGCACCAAGCTGCGCTGTTCTTCTCGGCTTGTGTCATCGTTGGCATTTTCGTTGCCAGTTGGGTGCGCGTTCTGCCAAGCATTGGGATGGCTGGTATTGCTGCAACGGGCATCGTGTACACCATCACGTACCGGCGCGTTGCTCATTGGTCCTATTGGCCGCTGTTTGGCAGTGCGCTTTGGTGTTCCTGCTGCACCTACTTCAAGCGTTCAATACCACTGCGCAATATGGACTCCTATTGGGAGGACTTGGTTCTGCAACTTCCATTCCTTGCCCTCATCGTCGGTTTTTGGATGCTCCCGGCTCTGCCTGGCCGTTATCTGAGATGGCTGTGGTTGTTACTTATTGGCGTGACAGCAATCGCAGCAGCCGGAGCCACCATTAATTACATCCTGCATTTTCGTGCTATAAACGAAATGTATCTCCACTCAAAGGTGATGCCCACTGAGCCGGACCACATTCGATTCAGCTTAATCATCACGATGTCGGTTGCGGCAGGAGTGCTATTGCTGGTCCACGGTGCGGTTAAGAAATCCTGGCGTTTTTGGGTAATCGCTACGATTTCATTTCTGGTGATATTTCTGCACCTACTGGCAGTAAGAAGTGGACAGATGACGTTTTATGCCTTAAGCGGTTTGGCAGTAGTGTGGTTGGCGTTGAAGAAAAGAATGTGGAAGCGAGCCATTGCATTGGGTGCACTATTAGTCCTTTTGCCCGCGATTAGCTATGTGGTATTCCCCACATTCAACAACAAGGTTGAAAATACCCAGCAAGACGTGAGTAAAGTCCAGCAGGAATCAGCTCTGGAAGGCAGGACGTATTCCATTGCTGCACGCGTGTATTCGTACCGTGCCGCATTGGCCGTGTGGAATGACAACAAAGCGGTAGGAGTGGGCAAGCCAGATTTACAGGACGAGATGGCTAAGCACTACGCCATTTTGTATCCCGAAATAGGTTCGAAATACTACATACTTCCGCACAATCAGTACTTATATAACCTGGCCGCTTATGGAGGACTTGGCCTGTTTGTTTTCTTGATTGGCATGTTCTACCCAGCGTGGTGGGCTCGTAAGAAGCATGCGCCCTTACTGTTGGCTCAGTACGTAAGCGTAGCGTTGTCATTTTTGGTTGAGTACACATTAGAGACGCAAATTGGCTTAGCCTTCGTAGTATTTTTTACCATGTTGGCCCTACAAGGTTCACTCCCCTGTGAAGATGATGACAGCTGCTGGCGTCCCGCGTGATAGCAGTCCCCGGAGTACAAATGGCATGGCACAGCGCAGGCTTCGTTGAGCTAACAGCCTCACCTAGAAAATATTTCTAGCCGTCGTTGTGATTCCCAAGGCTTTTTTCCTATCTTTGCACTCCCTTAGCGAAAACGGCATTCGGTCGTTTTCTTTTTGTGTCATTTAATCAACAACAGAATGCCTGGCATCATCGGTAAGAAAATCGGTATGACAAGCCTCTTCACTCCGGATGGGAAAAACATTCCCTGCACGCTCATCGAAGCGGGTCCGTGCGTAGTGACGCAGGTTAAGACTATCGCGAATGACGGCTACACCGCCATTCAAATTGGGTACGGCGAGAAGAAAGTGAAGAACACCACCAAAGCTTTGGTTGGTCACTTCACGAAAGCCGGTACTACCCCCAAGAAAAAACTGGTTGAATTCCGCCTCGACGCTGAATCGACCTACGCCGCCGGCGCTACCATTGACGCTACCCTCTTCGAGGAAGGCGAGTTTGTAGACGTAGTAGGCACTTCCAAAGGCAAGGGTTTCCAGGGTGTTGTAAAGCGTTACAACTTCCAGGGTGTTGGTGGCCAGACCCACGGCCAGCACAACCGCCTGCGTCACCCCGGTTCTATCGGGGCCTGCTCCTGGCCTTCGCGCGTATTCAAAGGAATGCGCATGGGTGGCCGGATGGGCAACGACCGCGTGAAAGTGCAGAACCTGAAGGTGATGCGCGTAGTAGGCGACAAGAACCTGATTCTGGTGAGCGGCTCGATTCCCGGTGCTAAGAATTCTTACGTGGTAATCGAGAAATAGACGATACGATGGAACTCGCAGTATATAGCCTCAAAGGCGAAGACACCGGCCGCAAGGTGACCCTGTCTGACGCCATCTTCGGTCTCGAAGTAAACGAGCACGTGATGTACCTGGACGTGAAGCAGTACCTGGCCAACCAGCGCCAAGGCACGCACAAGTCCAAGCAGCGCAATGAGGTGCACGGCACCACCAAGAAGCTGAAGAAGCAAAAAGGTACGGGCGGTGCCCGTGCCGGCAGCATGAAGTCGGGTGTGTTCGTGGGCGGTGGCCGCATGTTCGGTCCGCAGCCCCGCGACTACAACTTCAAGCTGAACAAGAAGACCAAGCGCGTAGCCCGCCTCTCGGCTTTGTCGAGCCTGGCGAAAGATGGCAAAATCTCCGTTGTGGAGAACATTGCCATGGACGCTCCCCGCACCAAGGACTTCCTCGCCATCATGACCGGCCTCAAGCTGAACAATGGCAAAAAGACCATGCTCGTGACCGGTGAGGTCAACAAGAACGTCATCCTCAGCGCCCGCAACCTGCAGAAAGTGAAAGTGTCGACGCCCATCGGCCTCAACACCCACGACCTGCTGAACACGGACACGCTGCTGATTTCGGAAGACGGCATGGCTTCATTGGTTGAACTCTATAGCACCGCCGAATAATGAGCACGCTGAAACGCCCCATCATTACCGAAAAGGCCACCGGTCTTAACGAGAAGGGTCGCTACACTTTCGAAGTGGAGCGCACCGCCAACAAAGTGCAAATCAAGAAGGACATCGAAACGCTGTACGGCGTGACCGTGACCGACATCAACACGATGCGCACCATTGGCAAAATGAAGTCGAAAGGCACTAAAGGCGGCCAGGTTTCCGGCCGCCGCGCCCACGGCAAGAAAGCCATTGTCACTGTGAAAGAAGGCGACGTAATCGACTTCTACAGCAACCTCTAGGCTTCGCCTCAATTCTTCCGCCGCAAAAGCACAACTAGCTAGTAATGGCACTTAAAAAACTCAGACCAACCAGCCCAGGGCAACGCTTCCGCGTTGCACCGGCGTTCGACGAGATAACGACGTCGACCCCAGAGAAGTCCCTGATGACTTCTCTCCCCAAATCGGGTGGCCGGAACTCTTCCGGTAAAATGTCCAACCGCTACATCGGCGGTGGTCATAAAACCCAGTACCGTATCGTGGACTTCAAGCGTGACAAGGCCGGTGTGCCCGCCACGGTTAAGACCATTGAGTACGACCCCAACCGCACCGCCCGCATCGCCCTGCTCAGCTACGCTGACGGCGAGAAGCGCTACATCATCGCACCCGCCGGCATGACCGTGGGCACGAAGGTTGTATCAGGTACGGGCGTGGCTCCCGAAGTGGGCAATACCTTGCCGCTGCGCGAGATTCCCCTCGGTACCATCCTCCACAACATTGAGCTGCAGCCCGGTCAGGGCGCGGCCATGGCTCGCTCGGCCGGTACCTACGCCCAAATCGTAGCCCGCGAAGAGCGTTACGCCACGTTGAAATTGCCTTCCGGCGAAATGCGCATGGTCCTCGTGACCTGCATGGCCACGGTTGGTACGGTTTCGAACGGTGACCACATGAACACCCGGATGGGTAAGGCTGGCCGTAACCGGTGGGCTGGTCGTCGTCCTCGCGTTCGTGGTGTTGCCATGAACCCTGTCGACCACCCCATGGGTGGTGGTGAAGGCAAGTCGTCGGGTGGTCACCCACGGAGCCGCAACGGTATTTTGGCCAAGGGCCAGAAGACCCGCAACAAGAACAAGTATTCGGAGAACCTGATTGTGAGCCGCAAAGGCAAGAAGTAACATATGGCACGTTCACTCAAAAAAGGGCCGTACATTGACTTCCGGCTGGAAAAGAAAGTCTCGGCACTCGAAACGGCTGGTAAGAAATCGGTGGTAAAGACTTGGTCGCGCCGCTCGATGATTTCCCCGGATTTCGTTGGCCACACGTTCGCTGTTCACAACGGCAATAAGTTCATCCCGGTGTATGTGACCGAGAACATGGTAGGGCACAAGTTGGGCGAATTTGCCCCAACGCGTAACTTCCGTGGTCACGTCGCCAAAAAAGATAAAGGCAAGCGCTAAGATGGAAGCAGTAGCAAAACTCCGCAATGTGCCGACCTCGCCTCGTAAGATGCGACTGGTGGCCGACCTCGTGCGCGGCAAGAAAGTGACCCAGGCCCTCGGCCTGTTGCGCTTCGAAGCCAACATCGGCGCCGAGAAGATTGAGAAACTGCTCCTTTCGGCCTTGGCCAACTGGCAGCAGCACAACGAAGAAGAGCGAATTGAGGACGCAAACCTCTACATCAGCGAAATCTTCGTGGACGAGGGACGCCAGTTGAAGCGCCTGCGCCCCGCCCCCCAGGGCCGTGGCCACCGCATCCGCAAGCGCAGCAACCACGTGACGCTGAAAATCGACACGAAAGTGGAGAAGCTCGGCAAGAAAACCACCGAGCACGCGAAGCAAGTTGGTACTACCGAAAAACCTAAGGCCGACGCCAAATCCTAATTTAATATGGGACAGAAAGTAAATCCGGTTGGCTTCCGCTTGGGAGTAATTAAAGGCTGGGACTCGAACTGGTACGGCGGCAAGGACTTCGCCGAGAAATTGGTGGAGGACGAGAAAATCCGCAAGTACATCAACGCTCGCATTCAAAAAGGTGGCATCAGCCGCATTGTGATTGAGCGCACCCTGAAGCGTATCACCATCACCATCAACACGGCTCGTCCGGGTGTGGTAATCGGTAAAGGCGGCCAGGAGGTTGACAAGATTAAGGACGAGCTGAAGCAAATCACCAGCAAAGACGTTCAAATCAACATCTTCGAAATCAAGCGTCCGGAGTTGGATGCCAAGCTGGTAGGCGAGAGCATCGCCCAGCAGCTGGCCGCTCGTATCTCCTTCCGTCGCGCCATGAAAATGTCGATTCAGGCGGCTATGCGTGTTGGTGCCGAAGGCATCAAGATTCAGTGCGGTGGCCGTCTCGGCGGTGCGGAGATTGCCCGTTCGGAGCAGTACAAAGAAGGTCGTACGCCGCTGCACACGCTGCGCGCCGATATCGACTACGCTTTGTCGGAAGCTCAGACCGTGTATGGCAAAATCGGCATCAAGGTGTGGGTAATGCGCGGTGAGGTGTTCGGCAAGCCCGACCTCTCGCCCAACCAGCAGCTCACCAACCCCGGTGGCGATGCCGGTGGACGTCGTGACGACCGTGGCCCCCGTGGCGAGCGTCGTGAAGGCGACCGCGGCCCGCGTCGTGACGGTGGTGCTGGTGGCCGTGGTGGCAACGACCGTGGCGGCAACGCCGGCGGTGGTGCTCCTCGCGGCGACAACGCCGGTCCCCGCCGCAATGGCCCCGCCGCTGGTGGTGGTGCTGCTGGTGGTGCCCCTCGCGGCCCGCGTCGCTAGTTTCTAACATGAACGTTTTGAATTAACAGAACGTCATGCTGAGCTTGCCGAAGCATCTCTACCGCTTCGTTGAATCAGCTTGATTACTCTCGTGGTAGAGATGCTTCGGCAAGCTCAGCATGACGTTCTGGTTTTGACGTTCTATCTTCTTCTGAATTCTTTTAAATTTCAATCAAATGTTACAACCGAAAAGGACCAAGTATCGCAAGATGCAAAAGGGTCGCGTAACAGGCCTCGCCTACCGCGGCAGCTCCATAGACTTCGGTTCGTTCGCTATCAAGTCGCTGGAAGTGTCTTGGATTACGGCTCGCCAAATTGAGGCGGCTCGTATTGCCATGACCCGCGCCATGAAACGCGAAGGGCAAGTATGGATTCGCATTTTCCCCGACAAACCCATTACAAAGAAGCCTGCTGAAGTGCGGATGGGTAAGGGCAAAGGCTCGCCCGAGTATTGGGTAGCCTGCGTGAAGCCGGGTCAAATCATGTTCGAGTCGGACGGCGTGTCGCTGGAAGTAGCCAAGGAGTCGCTGCGTCTCGCGGCTCAGAAGCTGCCGGTTCGTACTTCATTCGTGGTTCGCCGCGACTACACGGACGCCGCTTAAGATGAAAAACAAGACCGACCACAAAGGCCTTTCCGCTGAAGCGCTGAAAGAGCAACTCACCACCGAGCAGGCTACGGGCCAGCAGCTGCGTTTCGCTCATGCGATTTCGCCCCTGGAAAACCCCGCCCGACTCAAGGCCAACCGTAAAAACGTCGCCCGCTTGCTCACCGAGCAGACTCGTCGGAAAAACGAGCAGGCCTCTAACCCCGCTTAATTCCGATGGCAACCGACGTAACAACCCAAGACCAAACCGCTGCCGAAGAAGCCTCGCGCAACATGCGCAAGGAAATCACCGGCAAGGTGACGAGCAGCAAGATGGACAAGTCCATCACCGTAGCTGTGGTGCAGAAGCAAAAGCACCCCATGTACGGCAAGTTCGTGACCAAGACCACGAAATTCCACGCCCACGACGAGAACAACGAGTGTGGCGAAGGCGACACGGTTCTTATCATGAGCACCCGCCCGCTGAGCAAAACCAAGCGGTGGCGCCTGGTGGAAATTATTGAACGCGCTAAATAATCTAATTCGATGATACAGCAAGAATCCCGCCTGACGGTGGCCGATAACAGCGGCGCCAAGGAAGTCCTCTGCATCCGCGTTTTGGGTGGCACGGGCAAGAAATACGCCAGCGTTGGCGACAAGATTGTGGTAGCCATCAAGTCGGCTATCCCTTCGGGCAACGCCAAGAAAGGCACCGTGAGCAAGGCCGTAGTGGTGCGTGTGAAGAAAGAAGTACGCCGCAAAGACGGTTCGTACATTCGCTTCGACGACAACGCTGCTGTGTTGCTCAACAACAACGACGAGCCCCGCGGCACGCGCATCTTCGGCCCAGTGGCCCGTGAGTTGCGCGAGCGTCAGTTCATGAAAATCGTATCCCTAGCCCCCGAAGTACTCTAAGCCATGGCTATCAGAAAAGCAGACCCCGTGCAACTGCACGTAAAGTCGGGCGATACCGTGAAGGTGATTGCAGGCGACGAAAAGGGCAAAACCGGCAAAATCGTGTCGGTAAACCGGGTAACCCAGCGCGTAACCGTTGAGGGGTTGAACCTGGTGACGAAACACAACAAGCCGAGCGCCAAATCGCCCCAGGGCGGCATCACCAAGATGGAGGCGCCCATGCACGTGAGCAACGTGCAGGCTATCAACCCCACCACTGGTGAGCGTGTGCGCAAAGGCGCTGCAGCGGCCGCAGCTCCGGCTGCTCCTGCTAAGGCCAAGCGTGCCACTGCCAAGAAAACGGCGTAACTGCCCCCTGCATCATGGCCCGTCTCAAAGACATTTATAAAAAAGACATCGTACCCGCGCTCCAGGAGAAATTCCAGTTCAAGAGCATTATGCAGGTACCCCGTGTCACCAAAATCTGCATCAACCGTGGCATTGGCGCTGCGGTAGCTGACAAGAAGCTGGTCGACAACGGTGTGGAAGAACTGACGGTTATCACCGGCCAGAAAGCCATTGCAACGATTGCTAAGAAGTCGGTTTCTAACTTTAAGCTTCGCGAAGGCATGCCTATCGGCGCCAAAGTGACGCTGCGTGGTGAGAAAATGTACGAGTTCATGGACCGTCTGCTGACGGTAGCCTTGCCTCGCGTACGTGACTTCAAAGGCATCAACGACAAAGGTTTCGATGGTCGTGGCAACTACACGCTCGGCGTGAAGGAGCAAATCATCTTCCCCGAAATCTCGATTGACAAAATCAAAAGCATCTCGGGCATGGACATCACGTTCGTGACCAGCGCCGAGAACGATGAGCAGAGCTACGAGCTGCTCAAGGCTTTCGGTATGCCTTTCGCTAACGCTAAAAAAGACGCTTAATCCCTACCTCTTATGGCTAAAGAATCCATCAAAGCACGGGAGCGCAAGCGCATTGCCACCGTGGCCCGCTACGCTGAGAAGCGCAAGGCTCTGAAAGCTGCCGGCGACTACGAAGGTCTCGACAAGCTGCCCAAAAACGCTTCGCCCGTGCGCCTGCACAACCGCGACATGATTGACGGCCGCCCCCGCGGCTACATGCGCAAGTTTGGCATCAGCCGCGTGCGTTTCCGCGAAATGGCCCTCGCTGGGAAAATTCCCGGTGTGACCAAGTCGAGCTGGTAGTATCCGGTTCTGCATCAAGATTGAAAAGGTCCAAGCAATTTATTGCTTGGACCTTTTCATTTGGCATTACCTTTCTGCTCAAACCATTTTTTAAGCATTTACCTTTCATTTACGGAAAATACCTTCCCATTTCAAGTTGATAAATTGACGGATGAGGAGTCAGAAAACCCTTATTTCTGTATTCAAGCTTCTGTTGGGGATATAGAAGGTTACCCTGACCTTTTTGATGAATATGGCTTCGGTGGCAATGGCTATTAGTGGGCTGAACACATCCAAGCAATTCTTATCGAGAAAGACCCTGGGGTTTTAGAACAAATGGAATTTGACGAGGAAGGTGATACTTTCCTCGCTCGGACGGAAAACGAAGAAACAGTAACCAGATTCATGAAGTTTATTTAGCCAATATTTGGTAGCAAAAAGACACTGAAGAAATACTTGAGTCAGGCAGACCCAAATAATTTTGAAGAATAATCAAAGACACCAAAAGGAATGGCCGGCTCCAATATATGGAGCCGGCCATTCCTTTTGCTACAGCATCAACAGGGCTTCTTTAGCCACTCCCGTTTATCCAGATGCTGGGGCGGCGGATGGTGGGAGAGGAGGCGTATATTTGAGCTAGCTCCCGGTACATAAATGAGCCGGCGGCTTAACCCATGATTATTGAAACGGAACGCGAAGACAATGGCCGCTGGCTGGCCGAAGTATTGGAAATAGACGGGGCGCTAGCTTATGGCGCTACGCGGGAAGCCGCCATTGCCAATGCACAGGCGCTGGCTTTGCGGGTATTGGCCGAACGGCTGGAGCATGGCGAGGACGTACCGGATTTAGCGGCCGTGTTTTCCATTGCGGCGTGAGCCAGTTTGGGGCGATAAAAGCACGGCTGGTGCTGGCCGCTTTATTCCGTATCGGTTGGGAGCAGAAGCGGCAGTCCGGTTCGCACCGAACGCTGGCCCGCGTGGGGTGGCAAGACTATGTCTTTGCCTTTCACGATAGTGAAGAAATTGGGCCGGTGATGCTGAAGCGGGTGGCGAAGAAGACCGGGCTAACGCCTGAGGACTTGTAATCCCAGCGGCTCCCGCCACCTTGCGTTTCTTCCGATGCTTGGATGGCGGGTTGTGGGGGGAGGGGGGTAAAGGGGAATAAACCACTACCTTCTACAAGCTATTTCCAGCGCCCGCTTGCAAAAGCCCTGTGAGCCTGCTACCTTTGCACTCCCAAAACCTGAGGCTTGCCTCGAAACCATTTGGCAGGTTGCCAAAAGAAACCATTGGCCGTGCCGTCGCCGGACGTGCCAAGTAGTCTTAACCGAAGTTTCGTTGGTCCCGTTGGGCACCCGGCGAAATTTTCTTATCTTTGCGCTCCGAAAAACCGGACGTATTTAACAAATAATGAACACTGACCCCATTGCCGACTACCTGACCCGGGTACGCAACGCCATCAAGGCGAACCACCGGGTGGTAGAAATCCCGGCCAGCAACATCAAAAAGGAAATCACGAAGGTGCTCTACCACAAGGGTTACATTCAGTCATACCGTTTTGATGATTCGTCGGTTCAGGGCATCATCAAGATTGCTCTGAAGTACAACCCGACAACGAAGGCACCCGCCATCACCAAGCTGCAGCGCGTTTCGACGCCTGGCTTGCGTCAGTATGTGGCCTCCGACAACCTCCCCCGCGTCCTCAGCGGTCTGGGTGTTGCCATTATCTCGACCTCCAAGGGCGTGATGACGGAGAAGGAGTGCAAAACCGAGAACGTGGGCGGCGAGGTGCTGTGCTACGTGTACTAATCCGGAACCGCTTTAGCTAACTCAATTATGTCACGTATTGGTAAACTCCCGATTTCCGTCCCAGCTGGGGTCGCTATCTCGGTTGAGAAAGACAACGTGGTAACGGTGAAAGGCCCCAAGGGCACGCTAACCACGCAAGTGGACCGCGACATCAACGTTGCCATCGAAGACGGTTCCCTCACGGTAACCCGTCCCACTGAGCAGAAGCGTCACAAAGCCATGCACGGCCTGTACCGCTCGCTCATCAACAACATGGTGCTCGGTGTGAGCAACGGTTTTGAGAAGAAGCTTGAGCTGGTGGGTGTAGGTTACAAGGCCTCGCTTGCCGGAACTACGTTGGAGTTGGCCCTCGGCTACTCGCACAACATCTTCATCTCCCTGCCAAAGGAAGTGACGGCAACAGCTGTTACCGAAAAAGGCAAAAACCCGATTGTCACGCTCAACAGCATCGACAATCAGTTGTTGGGCCAGGTGGCCGCCAAAATTCGTTCGTTGCGTAAAGTCGAGCCTTACAAAGGCAAAGGTGTACGTTTCGTGGGCGAAATCATCCGTCGCAAAGCTGGTAAAACGGCCTCTAAATAAATTCGCATCATGGCTTTTGATAAAGCAACTCGCCGCAAGCGGATTCAGCGCATCATCCGCACCAAGGTGGCTGGCACCTCCGAGCGGCCCCGGCTGTCGGTGTTCCGTAGCAATACGGGCATCTACGCTCAAATTATTGACGACACCACCGGCCGCACACTGGCTGCTGCTACGTCTAAAAAAGTAACCGCCGAGGGTGGCAACGGGGTGGCTTTGGCTGCTGCCGTAGGTCGGCAAATTGCCGCCGTCGCCCAAGAGAAAGGCATCACGAAAGTGGTGTTCGACCGCTCGGGTTACCTCTACCACGGTCGCGTAAAATCATTGGCTGAAGGTGCCCGCGAAGGCGGCCTCAATTTCTAAACTATCATGGCGCAAGAACGCGACAACAATCGTCCTGGCGGAGACCGTCAGCGCAGCAACGACCGCGACCGGAACAAGGACAACTCCCGCATGGGAGCTGACTCCGACTTCAAAGAAAAAGTAGTAGCTATCAACCGCGTAGCGAAGGTGGTGAAAGGCGGTCGCCGCTTTAGCTTCTCTGCCATCGTGGTAGTGGGCGACGGCAACGGCAACGTAGGCTACGGCCTGGGCAAAGCCAACGAAGTAACCGACGCCATTGCCAAAGGCATTGACGACGCTAAGAAGAACGTGGTGAAAGTGCCGATGTACAAGCACACCGTTCCTCACCTCATGGAAGGCCGCTACGGCGGGGGCTTCGTGCTCATCCAGCCCGCAGCGGCTGGTACGGGTGTAATCGCCGGCGGTGCAATGCGCGCCGTGTTTGAGAGCGCCGGTATCAAGGACGTGTTGGCGAAGTCGAAAGGCTCGTCGAACCCCCACAACGTGGTTAAGGCGACTTTTGCCGCCTTGGCCAAAATGCGTGACCCGTTGCAAATTGCACAGGCACGTGGTATCTCTCTTGCCCGGGTTTTTAACGGTTAATTGACATGGCACAAATTCAAGTAAAGCTCGTGCGCAGCGCAATTGACCGCCCTGAGCGTCAGAAGCGCACCGTTCAGTCCCTCGGCCTGAATAAAATGAACAGCACCGCGCAGCACGAAGTAAACCCGTCCGTTATGGGCATGGTGAACAGCGTGAAGCACCTGCTAGAAGTAACCGAACTGTAAGACTATATATCGTCATGCTCAATCTCAGCAATCTATCGCCCGCCTACGGCTCGACTAAAAACGAGAAGCGGATTGGCCGGGGCGAAGGCTCCACGCGCGGTGGCACGTCGACCCGTGGTCACAAAGGCGCCAAGTCGCGTTCGGGCTACAAGCGCAAGTCCGGTTTTGAAGGTGGCCAGATGCCCCTCCAGCGCCGTGTGCCTAAGTTCGGTTTCACTAACATCAACCGTGTAGAGTATAAAGCCATCAACCTTGATGTGCTGGCTACCCTGCTCGAGAAGAATAGCGCCACTACTATGGATGCTGCTTACTTCATCTCGAACGGTTTGGTGTCGAAGAACGCCAAAATCAAAATCCTCGGTCGTGGCGAAGTAATCACGGCATTGGAAGTGCACGCTCACGCTTTCTCGAAGTCGGCTGTTGAAGCCATCGAGAAGGCCGGCGGCAAAGCCGTAACGCTTTAAAGCCTACCTTCGGCAATGAATAAGTTTATCACTTCGATAAAAAACATTTTTGCGATTGAGGATTTGCGTACGCGAATCCTCAATACGCTTTTTTTCATTGCCATCTACCGCCTCGGTTCCTACGTGGTGTTGCCGGGTGTAGACCCGTCGCGCCTGAAGACCGGTGCCGAAGGATTGTTTGGCATCTTGGATACGTTGCTTGGCGGTGCCTTCAGCAATGCTTCAATATTCGCTTTGGGTATTATGCCCTACATCTCAGCGAGTATTGTGCTTCAGCTGTTGACCATTGCTGTGCCATACTTCCAGAAACTGCAGAAAGAAGGAGAGTCAGGTCGTAAGAAGATTAACCAATACACGCGCATTCTCACAATTCCAATTGTGTTGGCGCAGTCGGTTGGCTTCATTGCTACCATCAACGCGGATGCCATCATTAATCCGGGTACTTTTTTCACGGTGTCGTCGATGATTATCGTCACTGCTGGCACCTTGTTTTGCATGTGGCTGGGTGAGAAGATTACCGATAAAGGCATCGGTAACGGTATTTCGATGCTCATTATGATTGGCATCGTGTCCCGCTTGCCCGGTGCTATAATCGGCGAGGCCGCAGCCAAAGGTGTGAATAAATCGCTCATTTTCCTGCTGGAAATGGTCGTCCTATTCCTTGTTGTAATGGCTGTCATCGTCTTAACTCAGGCAGTACGTCGCATTGCAGTGCAGTATGCTAAGCAAGTAGGCGGTACTACGCAACTTGATGCTCAGCGTCAGTTCATTCCTCTTAAGGTGAATGCTGCCGGTGTGATGCCCATCATCTTCGCGCAGTCGTTGATGTTTGTGCCAGCTATTGTAGCTTCCGTTTGGCAGAATCAGAGTGACCTTGCTACCTACATTGGTGTAAAGTTTTCTGACTATACTTCGTGGCAGTACAATGTAACTTTTGCGTTACTCATCATCATCTTCACCTACTTCTACACGGCCATCAGCGTCAATCCTAATCAGATTGCCGACGACTTGAAGCGTAGTGGTGGTTTTGTGCCGGGCGTGAAGCCAGGTCGCGATACTTCGGAATATATTGATGAAATTCTGACTCGCATCACATTGCCTGGTGCTATTGCACTGGCTCTGATTGCCATCTTCCCGGCTATTGCTTTGTTGCTTGGTGTAACTCGTCCGTTCTCTGCTTTCTATGGCGGCACGTCACTCATTATCATGGTGGGTGTGGTGCTGGACACGGTGAACCAGGTGCAGAGCTACTTGTTGATGCAGCATTATGATGGCATGATGAAATCGGGCAAGCTGCGCGGTCGCACGGCCCAGCCCATTTCGGTAGCTTCATAACCAGCAATGGCAAGCGGTAGCATTCAATACAAAACCGAAGAAGAGATTGACCTCATCCGTGCCAGCGCACTTGTGCTGGCCAAGACTCACGGCGAAGTCGCGAGTATGGTAAAGGAAGGAGTAACGACGCGGCAGCTCGATAAGCGCGCGGAGGAATTCATCCGGGACCATGGTGGAGTGCCTTCCTTTAAGGGCTACAACAAGTTTCCCTTCAGCCTGTGCCTCTCGCCGAACTCGGTGGTGGTGCATGGGTTCGCCACCGATGAGCCGCTGAAAAGTGGCGACATTCTCTCGGTGGACTGCGGGGTTTTTCTGAATGGTTTTCATTCAGATAGTGCTTACACCTACCCAATCGGGGAGGTGGCGCCGGAAGTGCTAACGCTGCTACAGGAAACTAAGGCATCGCTGTACAAAGGCATCGAACAAGCCGTGAGCGGCAACCGCGTTGGCGATATCAGCTACGCTATCCAGAACCATGTGGCCTCGTTGGGCTACGGTGTGGTCCGCGAGTTGGTTGGGCACGGAGTAGGTGCAAAGCTGCACGAGAAACCTGAGGTGCCGAATTATGGCAAGCGGGGTTCCGGGCCGCTTTTACAAACGGGTTTGGTCATCGCCATTGAGCCGATGGTGAACTTAGGCAAAAAGGATGTGGTGCAGGAGGCGGATGGCTGGACCATCCGCACCAAAGACCGCAAGGCCTCGGCGCACTTCGAGCACACCGTAGTAGTTAGAAAAGATAAGGCGGAAATTCTGACGTCTTTTGAATACATAGAAAAAGCATTGCAGCAGTAGCCCTTATGGCAAAACAAGCCTCGATTGAGCAGGACGGAACCATCCTAGAAGCCCTTTCTAACGCCATGTTCCGCGTGGAATTGGAGAACGGTCACCAACTGATTGCCCACATCTCGGGCAAGATGCGGATGCACTACATCAAAATTCTGCCCGGCGATAAGGTGAAACTCGAAATGTCGCCCTACGACTTGTCGAAGGGCCGGATTAAGTATCGTTATAAATAAACCCGTTTTCCTTCACAGGTCATGAAAGTAAAAACCTCGGTGAAAAAGCGTAGCGTGGACTGCAAACTGGTCCGCCGTAATGGCAAACTCTACGTCATCAATAAGAAAAACCCCCGCTTCAAGCAGCGTCAGGGTTAATTCAATTTTTAGAACCCCGGAACCTTGGGTACTGAGTCGTTGGTTAACCTCCTCCGGCCCGCCTTCCAAGTAGTTGCCGGGTTTCTGTCCGCAAACACATAACCACACACAATGGCTCGTATCGCAGGGGTTGATATCCCGGACAACAAGCGCGGCGAAATCGCCCTGACTTACATCTTCGGCATTGGCCGGAGCAATTCTCAGAAAATTCTGGTGAAAGCCGGGGTTGACATCAACAAGAAGGTGAAGGACTGGTCCGACGAAGAGTCGGGTGCCATCCGTGCCATCATTGCTGCTGAGCACAAGACCGAAGGCGTTCTGCGCTCGGAAGTGACCACCAACATCAAGCGTTTGATGGACATCGGTTGCTACCGTGGTCTGCGTCACCGCAAAGGTCTCCCAGTTCGTGGTCAGCGCACCAAGAATAATTCGCGTACCCGCAAGGGCAAGCGCAAAACGGTGGCCGGCAAGAAGAAGGCAACCAAATAAACTCACACGGGAATCGGCGCTGGCGGCTGCGGATAAACTTTCCGCGCGGCCAGCGCCAACACCTCCCGCATTTTTTGCGATAACCAAATGGCACAAAAAAGAAAAGACAAAGCCAAGAAGCGCGTTGTTGTGGTGGAGCAGGTGGGCCAGGTACATATCCGTGCCTCGTTCAACAACATCATCATCTCCATCACCAACAATAACGGTCAAGTTATTTCGTGGGCTTCGGCCGGCAAGATGGGCTTCCGCGGTTCCAAGAAAAACACGCCCTACGCCGCCCAAATGGCGATGAGCGACTGCGGTAAAGTAGCCCACGACCTGGGCATGCGTAAAGCCGAAGTATTCGTAAAAGGCCCGGGTTCGGGTCGTGAGTCGGCCATCCGCGCCCTCGGCAACGTGGGTATTGAGGTTACCACCATCCGCGACGTAACGCCGCTGCCCCACAACGGCTGCCGCCCCCCCAAGCGTCGTCGCGTTTAGTTTTTCACTTCAGATAGTAGATTAAGATGGCACGTTATACCGGCCCTACCTCAAAAATTGCCCGTCGCTTCAACGAGCCGATTTTCGGCCCTGACAAAGCGCTCAACAAGAAAGCTTATCCTCCGGGCCAGCACGGCCGTGGCCGCCGCAAGAAGCAGTCGGAATACGCTGTGCAGCTGATGGAAAAGCAGAAGGTGAAGTACATGTACGGCATGTTGGAGAAGCAATTCGAAAACCTGTTCCACAAGGCTGCAGCGCTTCCCGGTATCACCGGCGACAACCTGCTCGCGCTGTTAGAAGCTCGTCTGGACAACGCTGTGTACCGTTTGGGCATTGCCTCGACGCGTCGCGCTGCCCGCCAGCTCGTAGGTCACAAGCACATCACCGTGAACGGCGAAGTAGTGAACATTCCTTCGTACCACCTGCGGGCTGGCGACGTGGTGGGTGTGCGCGAGAAGTCGAAGTCGTTGGAAGCTATTGCTACCAGCCTGTCGGTTCGCAACTCGCGCCAGTTTTCCTGGTTGGAGTGGGACGGTAAGGAGATGGCTGGCAAGTTCATCAACGCACCCGCCCGTGAGCTGATTCCGGAGAAAATCACCGAGCAGCTCATCGTCGAACTGTATTCGAAGTAAGTAACGCTACTGGTAGCGGCCCGGCAGTTTGTCGGGCCGCTCTTGTGCTTATACTTCACCTAATTTTTTCAAATTTTATACGCCCCACATATGTCAATCTTAGCTTTTCAGATGCCGGAGAAAGTGGTGATGGAGAAATCCGACGACTTCACCGGGACGTTTGAATTTAAGCCGCTCGAGAAGGGCTACGGCGTCACCATCGGCAATGCGCTGCGTCGCATTCTGTTGTCGTCGCTGGAGGGTTTCGCCATCACGTCGGTTCGGACGAACAGCGTGTTGCACGAGTTTTCGACCATCGAAGGAGTGATTGAGGACATGTCCGAAATCATCCTGAACCTGAAAATGGTCCGGTTTAAGAAGACCAGCGACGCCATTGCTGATAAAATTACGGTGCGCGTGAAAGGTCAGGAGACCTTTTCGGGCAGCGACATTGGCAAGTTTGCCAGCGGCTTTGAGGTGTTGAACCCCGACCACGTGATTGCACACTTGGACCCCAGCACCGAGCTGGAGTTTGAGCTGACGATTGCCCGTGGCCGTGGCTATGTGCCTGCTGATGAGAACAAGCCAGCTGACCAGGTTTTCGGTCAGATTGCTATTGATGCTATCTACACGCCCATCAAAAACGTGAAGTACAGCATTGAGAACACCCGCGTGGAGCAGAAGACGGATTACGAGAAGCTCGTTATCGAGATTCAGACGGACGGTTCGATTCACCCGGAGGAAGCACTGAAAGGTGCGGCCAATATTCTCATTCAGCACTTCATGCTGTTTTCGGACAACACGATGACCCTCGAAGGTCCTCGCGTGACTGAAGACGAGCCGATTGATGAGGAAACCATGCAGATGCGCAAGATGCTCAAGACTCCTTTGGAGGACATGGAGCTCAGCGTACGCGCTAAGAACTGCCTGAAGGCAGCCGACATCAAGACGATGGGCGAACTGGTGACGCTGGAAATTGCGGACATGATGAAGTTCCGCAACTTCGGCAAGAAGAGCCTCACCGAATTGGAAAATCTCGTTGAGGAGCGCGGCCTGGAGTTCGGTATGGACTTGGGCAAGTACCGCCTCGAAGAAGACTAGTCGTATTGGCTGAATTGTTGAGAAGCTGACTGCATTGCAGTGGGCGCCCAGCGGTTCAGCCATTCGCTTTTTACAAACTCTTTTTTTTATCAGTGCGCCCCAGGGGCAGCGGTTCTAATGAGGTTTCGGCCCGCCGTGGTCGCCGCCCGCAAGCGCACATCTTTTCAAACGTCCAATGAGACACGGAAAAAAAATCAACCACCTGGGTCGGACTACCGCCCACCGTCACGCGATGCTGTCGAACATGGCTTCGTCGCTCATCCTTCACAAGCGCATTACGACTACGGTTGCCAAAGCAAAGGCCCTGCGCAAGTACGTGGAGCCGATGCTGACCAAGTCGAAGGAAGATACCACGCACTCGCGTCGTATGGTGTTCGCCGCCTTGCAGGACAAGGAGTCAATTAAGGAGTTGTTCGGTAACATTTCGAGCAAAATTGCTACCCGTCCCGGTGGTTATACCCGCATTATCAAGCTGAGCGATACCCGTTTGGGCGACAACGCTGAGATGTGCATCATCGAGCTGGTGGACTTCAACGAGACCCTGCTTGAGGCTAAATCGGCCGCTGCTGAGAAGTCGACTACTACCCGCCGCTCGCGCAGCCGTGGTGGTAAGAAGGCCACCACTGACGAAGCTGCTACTTCGGCTACCGAAGTAACCGGCGAAGCAGTTGCTCCTGCCGCGGTAGTTGAGGAGTCGGCTCCGGCTGATACCGCTACTGAAACTGTTAAAGATGGCGAGAGCCGTGATGAAGCTAAGGCTGACGCTTAAGCAACATCGCCTGTTAGCATAAAAAGGGGACGCGCCGCGAGGTGCGTCCCCTTTTTTCTTGGCGCCGCAGTTCTCCACACAAATATCGGCGCTGGTTATTGGCACAATCAATTGGGGCTGGCTCGTAGTAGGAGTGGGATGAATGTGCTAGGAAACCGTGCTTATGCCGGTTGATTCCCGTAGGTTTGTGGCAACGTAAACTGATTTAACAACCGAGACGCTATGAGCTTCATTTCGCAGATTCACGCCCGACAGATTTTTGATTCCCGTGGCAACCCCACGGTAGAAGTGGATGTAACGCTTGATTCGGGTGTGATGGGCCGGGCCGCAGTGCCCTCCGGTGCCAGCACTGGCAAGCACGAGGCCGTGGAAATGCGCGACGAGGATAGCACCCAGTATATGGGCAAGGGCGTGCTGAAGGCCGTGGACAACGTCAATTCCCGCATTGCCGAGGAATTGGTGGGCTTCTCGGTATACGAGCAGTCGTTGCTCGATAAGATTATGCTGGAGATGGACGGCACGCCCAACAAGGCCAACTTGGGCGCCAATGCCATTCTGGGCGTGAGCCTGGCGGCGGCCCGCGCCGCCGCGCTGGATGCCAACATGCCGCTGTACCGCTACGTGGGCGGCGTTGGAGCTTCCACCATGCCTGTGCCAATGATGAACATCCTTAACGGTGGTTCGCACGCCGACAATTCGATTGACTTTCAGGAATTCATGATTATGCCCGTGGGCGCTTCGTCTTTCACAGAGGCCATGCGCTGGGGCTCGGAGATTTTCCACACGTTGAAAGGCGTGTTGAAGAAGCAGGGGCTGAGCACCAACGTGGGCGACGAAGGTGGCTTTGCGCCCAACATTAAATCGAACGAAGAAGCCATTAAGGTGGTGTTGCAGGCCATTGAGGTGGCCGGCTACCGCCCCGGCGAGGACGTGATGATTGCCATGGATGCGGCCGTTTCGGAGTTCTACTCGGATGGCATGTACCACTTCAAAAAGAGCACCGGCGACAAGCTGACTTCTTCGCAGATGGCCGACTATTGGGCCGATTGGGTGAGCAAATACCCCATCATCAGCATCGAGGACGGCATGGACGAGGACGACTGGGCCGGCTGGAAGCTTCACACCGAAAGCCTGGGCAACAAAATCCAGTTGGTGGGCGACGACCTGTTTGTGACCAACGTGGACCGGTTGCAGCGCGGCATCGACGAAAACATCGCCAATGCCATTCTCATCAAGGTAAACCAGATTGGTACCCTGACCGAAACCATTGCCGCCGTGAACCTGGGCCGCCGCAATGGCTACAAGTCCATTATGAGCCACCGCTCGGGCGAAACAGAAGACAGCACGATTGCCGACCTAGCCGTGGCCCTGAACACCGGCCAGATTAAGACCGGCTCGGCCTCGCGCTCGGACCGGATGGCCAAGTACAACCAGTTGCTCCGCATTGAAGAAGAACTGGGCGAGGTGGCATACTACCCCGGCCGCAAGATGTAACCTGAATTAAAGCAGCACAGCCAAACGCCAATTTTGCACCAGCAGAATTGGCCGTTTGTATTACCTTTACCCTGATGCAATTACCGACTTTTATTAGCCCTGTGCTGCGCGTGGTCCGCAGCTTTTATTTCCTCGCGGGCATGGGCTTCGTGGTGTGGATGGTAGTGTTTGACGCCAATGACCTGAGCAAGCAGTTCGATATCTACCAGAAGTGGAAGGAATTGCGCAACGAAAAGCAGTATTACCTCGACAACATTGACGTGGTGAAGCGGGAGCGGGCCGAACTGATGAGCTCGCCGGCGCTGCTGGAGAAATTCGCGCGGGAAAAATACCTGATGAAGCGGCCCGGCGAAGACGTATTCGTGCTGGTGCCCGCCACGGAGGACTAGCGCATGAATAAGCATTCGCACTGATGGCGGCTTGCGAAGCTGGCTGCTGCTCGTTTCGGCCAGCATGGGCATGGGCGCCGACATTCGGGGTGGTACTACTGCTCTGGCTGGTGGCTGCTGAAATGGGAGTGGCACAGGTAGCCCCGGCGCCGCGCAAAGCTAGCCAGGCCCAGGTGGCTAGGCAGTTTCTACGGTCCGTGTTGCGCGGGGACTACGCGGCTGCCTACACGCGCCTGGCGCCGGAAGTGCGGCGGGCCGTGAGCCGGGAACGTTTTGAGGCTTCTGCCCGGCCTTTGTGGCGGAACGGGCAACGGCGTGGGCAGGATATTGAGCTCTACAAGCTGGGCGTGCGGCTGGCGGGCCCTTCCTCGCGCTTGTTCTACGCGTTTACGTTCTCCTCCGAATCGGCCACGACCCCGCCGCCGGCGGTGCTGGAAGTAACTTTTCGGGATACCACGGCACGGGTGGTGCTCGGCTTCGGCCTGCGACCGGGGCCGGCGACGGCCCCGGTGCGCCTGGCTCCGGCTGCCAAGCGCAACGGACTGCGGCGCTAAAACCGGAGGCCTGGCTTGCTTACAGCAGCAGGCTAACCAGGATGCAACAGCGTAGCATCAGCAAAGGGCGGAAGCGTGGCGGGCTTAAGACCGTGCCAGGAGGGAAACGCAGATTGCGAGTTGAGAAAAGCCTGGGAGGCTCAGGGTTAGCTGATTTTTTTGCCAGCCATGGCTTGCTGAATGGAAATGTTCATCACCCGCTCGGCATAGGGGCGGGTTAGCTCGTCGAGCTCGTCCATAGCCTTCAGAATAGGGTCACGGTCGGTGCCGGTGAGGGCGGTGCTGACTTTCGCTACCTGGGCCTCGGTGGCGGTCAGCTCTTCCTCGGTGAGGTGCTGCCGGTTTTTGCGGGTGAAATTATTGACCTGGTAGAGCAGCTGCTCGGCGGCGGTGCGGGCCTCGATGAGCAGCCTAGCGGCCACGTCTTCCTTGGCATTCACCAACGAATCCATCAGCATTTGCTCCACTTGCTCATCGGTAAGGCCGTACTGTGGCTTGATTTCGACCTGCTGGCGCGTGTTGGAGCGCAGCTCTACGGCTTCGACCTGGAGGATGCCGTCGGCATTCAGCAGGAAATTGACGTCGACTTTGGGCAGGCCCGCGGGCATGGCCGGGATGCCGGTGAGCACGAACTCGCCCAGCTTGCGGTTCTGACTCACCTGGTCCCGCTCGCCCTGGTACACGGCAATTTTCAGGTTGACCTGGCCATCGACGCTGGTGGTGTACTGGCGGCCGGCTTTGGTGGGGATTTTGGAATTGCGCGGGATGATGGGGTCCAGCAAGCCGCCCAAAGTTTCAATTCCCAGGGTGAGCGGGGTCACGTCGAGCAGCAGCACGTCGCGGCGGTTGCCGGCCAGGATGTCGGCCTGAATGGCAGCGCCGAGGGCCACCACTTCGTCAGGGTTCAGGGACTTGTTGGCGGGCTGGCCGAAGAACTCAGACACCGAGTCGTACACCAGGGGAACGCGGGTGGAGCCCCCCACCAGCAGCACGGCATCAAGGTCGGCCGCGGCGAGGGTGGAGTCCGTGAGGGCTTGGCAGCAGGCCGCGATGGTGCGCTCCACGAGCGGACGAATCAGGCCGTCGAACTGCAGGCGGGTGAGCGTGACGGTGATGTTGCGGCCGGCCTCGTCGGTGAGGTGGGTGGTGAAGTCATCGTGCTGGCTGAGGTACTTCTTGGCCATTTCAGCGGCCAGGCGCAGCTGCTGCTGCAGGTGCGGGTCGGAGTGGAACGTGGCGGGCAGCTGGAATGCGCTGGTCCAGTGCTCGGCCACTACGCGGTCCAAGTCGTCGCCGCCGAGGTAGGTGTCGCCGTGGGTGCTCAGAACTTCAAAAATGCCCTGCTGAATGCGCAGGATACTGATGTCAAAAGTGCCGCCGCCGAGGTCGTACACGGCCACGGTTTTCTCGTCGCTGGGGTCCAAGCCGATGCCGTAGGCCAGGGCCGCGGCGGTGGGCTCGTTCACAATGCGCAGCACCTCAAGGCCCGCGAGGCGGCCCGCGTCGCGGGTGGCCTGGCGCTGGGAGTCGTTGAAGTAGGCGGGCACCGTGATGACGGCGCGGTTCACGGGCGTTTTGAGGGCGTGCTCGGCACGGACGCGTAGCTCCCGCAGAATATCGGCCGATAGCTCAATGGGGGAGTAAAACCGGTCGTCGACGCGGATTTTGACCAGGCCTTCGGAGTTGTCGTCGATGATTTTGTAGCCGAGCTGGTCGGCGTGGTTGCCCAGGTCGCGGTAGCTTTTACCCAGCAGGCGCTTCACCGAATACACGGTGCGCTGCGGGTCGGTGAGCAGGAATTCGCGTGCTTCGGAGCCCACCAGCGGGTTGGCCCCATCGGCGGGAAAGTGCACCACCGAGGGCACGATGCTGCCGCGCCCTTGGTCGTTGATGGCCACGGGCTGGCGGCTGTCGGGGTGTACGTAGGCCACCAGGCTGTTGGTGGTGCCCAGGTCGATGCCGACGATGATTTCTTCTTGTTGAAACGTGCCGGTGGCAAGGTTGATAGCGACAGTGGCCATGGTCTGGAATAGGAGCTGCGCAGCAAGGCCGCTCAGGAAATAAGAATAAAAAAAAACGGCCGGCCTCGCGCTACAAAAGTAGCTGCTAAACCCGCGTGGGATTAAAACAGTGCGGATTGAGAAAGTATGGCTGCCGCATGCCAAAATATTTTTAAATTAATATTCACAATTTTCAAACCGGAAAGATGATTCCACTCGTACGAAGCTATTAGCAACAGTAGCAATTGGTGTTTGCCAGATTTTCCGAGCGTTATTGTGTGCCGATTTGAGACATCACACTTTGTTTTTTTTCCTTTCAACCCCCTTCTTTTTCTTATGAAAAATCTGCTTACACGTCCTCTGTTCCACGTTGCGCTGCTCGCAACATCGGTAGGAGGGATGCTAGCCTGGAGTGGCCAGCACAACACACTGGAGGCCTCGAGCCACCGCGAAGCCCCGCTCATCGCCGACGACCCGTTGGCTGACAACGTGGACGTCTACGCTTTCCGCAGCCCAGACGCTGCGGCCAACGACGGCAACGCTACGGTTACCATCATTGCCAACTATGTGCCGTTGGAACTGCCCCAGGGCGGCCCCATCTACAACACGTTCGGCGAAAACATCCAGTACGATATCCACGTCAAGAACGACGCGGCGACGACTGGTGATGACATCATTTACCGGTTTACGTTCACCAAAACCAACGAGGACCCCACCACGTTCTTCCGGGTGCGCCTGGGCAAGGAAAACCAAAAGACTACCTACCGTATGGACGTAATTCGCGGGGGTGTGACTACCAACCTCGTGACCGCTGGCGTGGTGCCTGCGCCAAACATTGGCCCGCGCTCCATTGAGGGCGGTGCCGGCCTGAACCAGGCTGGCGGCTACACCGCTTACATGGCCAGCGCAGTGCGGACCCTGGGCAACGGCATCAAAGTATTCTGCGGCCCTACTGATGACCCGTTCTTCACGGACTTGGGTGCCATCTTCGATTTGGGTGGCGTTCGCGGCCCGCAAACGGCCACGGGCAACAACAACGGCACCGCCCGCGATGGTTTGGCCCGCAAGAACACCCACGCCATTGCGATGCAAATTCCGGTTGCCCTGCTGGCTAAGACGGGCGCTCCTGCTTTGACGGCAGCCACCAACATTCTCGACTCCAACTACATCATCGGCGTGTGGGCTTCGGCCAGCCGCCAGGCCATGCGCGTTATCAACATCGATGGCACGCAGACCCACACGGGTAATTTCGTGCAGGTGTCGCGCTTGGGCATGCCCCTCACCAACGAGGTGGTTATTCCCATCGGCCAGAAAGACGAGTGGAACGCAGCTTCGCCTTTCGGTGTGGCACTGCCCGCCGCTGGCTCGCAGCAGTTTCGTTTCGACGAGAACCTGATGAACCCGGAGCTGGGCCTGTACATGGCCGACAACACGCCGGTAAACGGCGCGGCTCCCAAGCCCGCTGGCCAAACTTACTTCGGCGAAGCCGTACCCGGCCTTGGCCCGTTGCGCATCCAAACGAAGTCATTGGCTGGCACGGCTGGTCTGCCCGCTGGTGGTTTCGATTTCCGGAATGGTGCCGCTGGTCTGTCCGGTTTGGCTGGTTCGGCGGCGGTGGCCGGTACGGCCTTGGCACCTATTGCCAACGGTGGTTTTGGTGAATACTTGCTGCGTCCCGGCAAGCCCCGTTCGGTTGACTTGCTGCCTATCTTCCACACCGGTGTGCCCAACCTGCGTCCTTACCAGCTGGCTACCGGCAAAGCCGGCAATCCCTTGGCTGCTGGCAAGCCGTTCGTCAACAACTTCTTGCCCACCTTCGGCGACATGCTGCGCCTGAACATGGCTGTGCCCCCCACGCCCCGCAACTCGGCCGATTTCAGCTCGGAAGGCTTGCTGGCCGCCGCCGTGCTGGGCCTGACTGACCCACGCTTCAACGCCAATGCCAGCCTACAGTTTATCCCGAACATGGACGGCTTCCCCAACGGACGCCGCCTGGAGGATGACGTGACCCGCATTGAGCTGCAGGCCGTGAGCGGTGTGGTACTGGCCGCCCTTGGCCTGTGGTACGACGACTACCCTGCCGGCGGTGCCAACCCCGTAACGGCCCAGCTGGGCAAAGTGCTTGGCTTTACCACCAACATTGAGCGCAACGACACGACCTTCAAAGCGGCGTTCCCGTACGCCCAGACGCCCTGGAGCGGCACCACTGCCCAGAAGCAGGTGCTGTCGCAGCGCAGCGGCAGCGGCCTGGGCCTGCAGCCCAAGCTGGCCTCGGTACAGGGTTACCCCAACCCCTTCACGGACCGCATCACGCTGCGCATGGACCTGCAATTGGCTTCCAACCTGAGCATGATTGTGAGCGACGCGGCCGGCCGCAAAGTGGCCACTCTGACTTCGGCTAAGAAATTTGCCATCGGCCAACACGACATTGTATGGCAGCCCGGCCGCGATGTGGCACCCGGTCAGTACATTGTGACGCTGTACAGCGGCAAGACGATGGTGACTTCGACGCGAGTTGAGCGCCACTAAGTCAACATAAGCGCTACTTAAGAGCCGCCGGTTGGTCCTGTTAGGGCCGGCGGCGGCTCTTTTAGTTGTTGGTTATTTGTTCGTTGGTTAATAGTTGCTTGTTGTCAGTATGCAGGCAATCCTTTGTCTGACGACCAACAACGCGTTGCTTGCTGCTGAACGGCGACTTAATTTCATTAGTCGACCTTGCCATTCTACTTATTGCTGTTTCACTTTTACTAAATGCTTTATCTGCTTTGAAAAAGTACTTATATCCTGCCTTGCTTGTGGTGTTCGTCGGTCTGGCGGCTGCCATCTTTCTGTTTAAAAAGCCCGACATGCGGGTTCCTGCGCTTATTGAGCGCAATGGTGACCTGGCCGCCGGCGGCGAATGGTTAAACACCAAAGCGGCCATTGGAGGGCTGCAGGCCAACCTGCGCTCCAATCCCAACGACCAGAAGAGCCGCCTGCTGCTGGCGCAGGCCTACATGCAGGAGGGCCGCGTAACCGGCAACCATCCATACTACGACGGGGCCGCCATGGGCCTGCTGGAAGAAGTACTGCAGGCTGACCCTGAAAACTTTGAAGCCCTGTGCTGCAAAGCTGCCCTGAGCCTTACGCAGCACCATTTTGCGCAGGGCCTCGGCATTGCCCAGAGAGCCCAGAAAATAAACCCCAACAGCGGCTTTGTGTACGGCCTGCTGACGGATGCTAACGTGGAAATGGGCCACTACGACGAGGCCGTGAAAATGGCCGACAAGATGAATACCGTGCGCCCGGACCTGCCCGCCTATGCCCGCATAAGCTACCTGCGGGAAATTTACGGTGACGTGCCCGGCGCTATTCAGGCCATGGATATGGCCACGAAAGCGGGCTTCAGCGGCCTCGAACAAACCGAGTGGACCCGCGTGGGCCTGGGCCGCTTGCATGAGATAAGCGGCGACACGGCCAGTGCCCACGGCTACTACCTGATGGCGCTGGCGGCGCGGCCCGGCTACGCATACGCCATTGCCGGCCTGGGCCGCATTGCCGCTGCCCGAAAAGACTACGCCACCGCCATTAAATTCCACGAGCAGGCCCGCGCCACGGTGAAGGACTACGCTTTCACCGATGAGCTGACCGACCTGTACCGGCTGAACGGACAGGTTGAAGAATCAAAGAAAATGGCTCTGGAGTCTATTGCCATGCTCGCCAGCGCGGCCGAGGAAGCGGATGCCGACGAATTGATGGGCCACTACGCCGACCGCGAGCTGGCGTACGCCTACCTCAAAACCAATGAGCTGGACAAGGCCCTGGAGCACGCTAAAATTGAGTACGACCGCCGGCCCGATAACATTGACGTGAACGAAACGATGGCCTGGGTGCTCTATAAGCGCGGCAACTATGCCGAGGCGCACAAGTACATGCAGGTGGCGCGCCGCACCGGTTCCAAAAATCCCGTGCTGCTGGGCCGGGCTGGGTTTATTCTGACCAAAATTGGCAAGCTGGCCGAAGGCCAGGCCCTGATTGAAAATTCGCTCAAAACCGCGTCTTACCTCGACCCGGAAATAGAAGCGGAAGGCAGAAAACTGCTTGCTACGCGCTAGTATGCCCTCTTTTGGCCGACTGTTTTGGACGGGGAAAGCAGCCCGCCGCAGCCTGGCGGTGATGCCGCTGCTGGTGCTGCTGGCAGTGCCGGCCGCCGCGCACGTTCTCAATACGGACCTGAGCAAGCTCTCGCGCACCGAGATTTTTGGAACCTACCTACAGCTGGGCTTCACGCACATCATTCCGCTGGGGTTCGACCATATTTTGTTCATCGTCAGCCTCTACATTCTGGAGCCGCGCCTCAAGCCGGTGCTGCTGCAGGCCACGGCCTTCACGGTGGCGCACTCCATCACGCTGGGGTTGGCCATGTACGGGCTGATTTCGCCGCCCTCGCATATTATCGAGCCCATCATTGCGCTGTCCATCCTGTTTGTGGCCATTGAAAACATCATTACAGACCGGCTGAATCCGTGGCGCGTGGCCATTGTGTTTGGGTTTGGGCTGGTGCACGGCATGGGTTTCGCCAGCGTCCTCACGGGGCTGGGGCTGCCGGCCAAAGACTACGTCGGCTCGCTCATTTCCTTCAACGTGGGCGTGGAACTGGGCCAGGTGTCGGTGATACTGCTGTGCTGGGCGCTGGTGGGGCGCTGGGCCGCCCACAAAACCTGGTACAAGCAGCGCGTGGTGGTGCCGGTGTCCGTGCTCATTGGGCTGGTGGCTGCGTACTGGACAGTAGAGCGTGTTTTTTTTACCTAATAAATAGAAATTAGGATAAAGCGCTTGAATTAAGTGAATTGCTGACCGTAGGAAACATCTAATTCAAGCCGTTATCCGTAGATTGCAAAACCCGATTATTTCGTTGTATCCGTGGCCCTTCGCTCGCATTTCACGCTGCTGCTGCTGCTCAATTACCTGCTGGTGATTGGGGCCGGCCTCGTGGAGCGCCCGGTGCGGGTAATTGACCGGCCTTTTGCCTACGTGCACAGCCACGACTGCCAGCTGCAGCACACCCTGCGCCTCGCCTGCTTCGATGATTGCAACGGCGTGCAGTACCAGGTGAAAAAGAACGGCGAGCGGCCGCCTCTGCAGCAGCTGCTCAATACCCTTAAAGGCCTGGACAAGCACTGCCTGCCCGAAACCCGGGTGGTAGCGAGCATGCCCGTTTTCCGGCGCTCTCAGCCCCGGCCGGCCGCCTGCGAGGTAGCTGTGCCCACGGGATACCGGGGCCAGATTGAGTTGCCACCCCGTCGGGGATAAGCCGTGCGCGGGCCTGCGGGCCCGATGGTACCGGGCGCCGTGCGTCCGGACCGTTTCGTCTTATCCAAAACCTGACGCTGTCGGCGCGGCTACAAGCCACGGCGCGTCTATTCCCGATTGTTTATGAATTTCTGGGCCAACTCCCTCCAACCCATAGCGGGCGCTATGGGCGTTTCTTCCCGTGTTCAATTGCCGGCCGCGGGCCGCATTGCCATTTCCTGCCTAGCTAATGTTCGCGGCCTACCCTCGGGCCAGGCGGCGCCATCGGGCAGCAGCCAGCGCAGTGGCCTGGCCCAGCACCGGTCGCAGCACCGGGCCCAATGCCGGGCCAACTGCATGAGCAAGGCCAACTTCTAGGCCGGCCGGCACGGGCGCATTCTCACTTTTCAATCCGGATTTACTGATGGGGGCCTTGCCGCGGCCGGGTTTCCCATTACTCCGTATTCTTTTCTATAGATGAAACAACTATTTACTTCTACACAAGCAATGTGGGGCCTGCTTCTCGGGCTGTGTTTAACGGGGCAATTTGCGCAGGCCCAGGGCACTGCTACGCTGCGCGGTAGCGTGGCCGACTCACTCTCCGGCCAGCCCCTGGCGGGCGTGAGCGTGGGCTTGCAAGGCCAGTCCGGCGGCACCGCCACCGACGCGCTGGGCAACTTCCGGCTCGCGGGCGTGGCCCCCGGCACATACACGCTGCGTGTGGGCGCGCTGGGCTACCGCGGAGCCAGCCAGGCCGTGACGCTGGCGGCCGGTGAAACCCGCGCCATGCCGTTCACCATTGCAGCATCGGCCCTGAGCCTCGCGGAAGTGACCGTGAGCCAGCCGCGCGACCCCAACCAGAGCTTGGCCGCCATCAATCAGATTGACAAAGTGCTGCGGCCCGTGAACTCGGCCCAGGACCTGCTGCGGCTGGTGCCGGGCCTCTTTATTGCGCAGCACGCGGGTGGCGGCAAGGCTGAGCAGATTTTCCTGCGCGGCTTCGACGTGGACCACGGCACTGATTTCGCGGTGAGCGTGGACGGCCTGCCGGTGAACATGGTGAGCCACGCCCACGGCCAGGGCTACGCCGATTTTCACTTCGTGATTCCTGAAACGGTGGAGCAGCTGAAGGTGTACAAAGGCCCGTACACAGCGCGCTTCGGCGATTTTGTCACGGCCGGCGCGGGCGAGTTTAGCACCAAAACCCGCCTCGATGATAGCCAGGTGAAGCTGGAAGTGGGCCGCTTCGACACCTACCGCGCCCTGGTGATGCTGGACCTGTTGGGCAACAACAACCGCCACCTGTTCTCCAAAAAGCCCGAAAGCGCCTACGTGGCCGCCGAGTACAACTTCACCAACGCCTATTTTGACCAGCCGCAGGATTTCCGGCGCTTCAACGGCTTGGCCAAGTACACCGGCCAGCTCTCCGACCGCACTTCGCTCACGCTGCTCGGCTCGCACTTCACCTCCAGCTGGGACGCCAGCGGGCAGATTCCCGAAAGCGCCGTGCGCGAGGGCATCATTTCGCGCTTCGGCAGCATTGACCCCACTGAGGGCGGCGATACTGACCGCACCAACGCCTCGGTGGTGCTTACCACGGGCCTGCCCGGCGATGCCATTATTCGCCAGCAGCTGTACTACTCGCGCTACAATTTCAACCTGTTTTCCAACTTTACCTTCTTCCTGAACGATGAGGAGAACGGGGACGAAATCAACCAGACCGACGACCGCAACCTCTACGGCTACACCGGCACCTACGACCGCGACGACCGGCTGGGCGCCCGCAACCTGCATACCACCTTCGGCCTGGGCACCCGCATCGACGATACGGACCTGACCCTGCGCCGCGCCGTGCGCCGCACCATTACCGATACCATCACGGCCGGTAAAGTTTTCGAGCAAAATATCAATGCCTACCTCGACGAAACCCTGACCTTGACCGACCGCCTCACGCTGAACGCCGCCCTGCGGGCCGACGTGTTTGTGTTCGATTTCCGGGGCATTATCACCAACGATGACGGTAACCTGGAGCCGCTACGGGGCCGCAAAACCCGCGCCCGCGTGTCGCCCAAGCTGAATCTGTACTACCAGCTCACGCCTACCGTGCAGCTGTTTGCACGCTCCGGCTACGGGTTTCATTCCAACGACGCCCGCGGCGTGGTGCGCGGCACCGTGAACGGCAACGCTCTGCCCCGCGCCATTGGCTACGAGGCGGGCAGCACCTTCAAGCCCCTGCCGGGCGTGGTGGTGAATGCCGCGCTCTGGGCCCTGCACCTGGAAGACGAGTTGGTGTATGTGGGCGATGAGGCCGTAGTGGAAAGCGCCGGCCGCACCCGCCGCTACGGCGCCGACCTCTCGGTGCGCTACCAGCTTACCCGCGCCCTTTTTGCCGACGTGGACCTGAACTACAACCACGGCCGCCTGGTGGGCGTGGCCGAAGGCCAGAACTTCATCCCCCTCGCACCGCGCTTCACCAGCGTGGGCGGCCTCACCCTCAAAAACCCGCAGGGTTTCAGCGCCAGCTTACGCTACCGCCACCTCGACAGCCGCGCGGCCAACGAGGATAACTCCATTCGCGCCCGCGGCTACTTCCTGTTCGACGGCGTGGTGAGCTACACCCAATCCCGCTTCCAAATAGGTGCCACCGCCGAAAACCTGCTGAACGTGGACTGGAACGAAGCCCAGTTTGCCAACCCCAGCCGCCTGCGCGGCCAGACCACGCCCGTAGAGGAGCAGCTGCATTTCACGCCCGGCACGCCGTTCTTCATTAAGGTGAACGCCAGCGTGCTTTTCTAGGTAATGGCTGGTCTTTGCATCGAAAGCTAAAAACCAAAAAGCCTCTCCAGGAGTTGGAGAGGCTTTTTTCGTGGTTCAGGAATAGCTCGCTGAACTTACCGCAGTGCCACTTTGCGGCTGATTCTGAACTCCGGCACCGTCAGCTGGTACAGGCCGGTTCCCAGGGCCCGCTTCACGTTCAGGCGCGCTTCATTGGAGCCAGGGTAGAGGCGTAGAGTCTCTTCGTGCACCAAGCGGCCGGTGAGGTCGTGCAGGCGCACGGTGACGTTCTGCTGGCGGTTGGTTTGCAGCACCACGTCAATGCGGTCGGCAGTGGTAGGATTGGGAAACACCGAGACCTCGGCGGCCGTCAATTCTTCGGCGGCCTTGGTGACCACCGCGTCGCGGCGGCCGGTCATGGCGCCGGTTACCACGGTGGGGGCAGTGTAGGTCACCTTCACAAAGGCGCGCTGGGCGGGGTTGGTGGCCACGGCGTTTTTGGCTTTAAGCGTGTACCAGCCCTCGGCGGTGGGGGTATAGGCACCCACGCGGTTGCCGGTGCCGGTGCTGCTGCTCACTACCGTGCCGGCGCTGTTCAGCACGGCCACGGTGAGGCTGCGGGTAGCATCGGTGGGGAAAAGGGTGTAGCTGATGCTCTTGTTGGCGGCCACGTAGATGCGGCCTGCCGTGCGGTAGGCCGTGGAGGAGGCTGGAAGCTGACCGCCTTGCTGCAGGGAGCGGGCGTCGGAGTCGCCCAGGTCGTCGGCCAGCTCCCATTCCTGGGTGGTGGCGCGGCCCACTTTGGCGTAGTTGGTAACGGCGGTGGTGGGGGCCCACACCGAGTAGCCCCGGCGGCCGCCGGCCGCAGTGCCGTTGCAGGGCGGCGTGTTAATCACCACCGTCTGCGAGCCGCTCACCGTGACGGTGGTCGTGCCGTTGGCCCCGGAGTAGTCCTTGAGCACGGTGCCGGGCGCGAAATCGCAGCTCACGGTGCTGTTCTGCCAGGTGCTGAAGTTGTCGTTGATGCCGATGATGGCCTTGGTGCTGCGCTCAATCACGAGGTGGTCGGCGGCCTGCCAGCGCACCTTGTAGGCACCTTCCTTAAACTTCAGGTTTTGGTGGCACCAAATCAGGTTTTCGATGTCGGAGCGCACGGGCAAATCCACGGTGCTTTTGGGGCTGTGCGAGTAGCGCTTGCCGGTGCTGCCGATGTTGAACAAGTCCTCGAAAAACAGCTGAGGTGAGCCGTCCACGGACAGCAGCACGGCATAGGCCGCCGAGAGGCGAGGGTCGAAGGGGTCGATGTGCGGGGCCAGTTCCGAGCCGGTGTTCCAGCCGGTGTAGTTGCCGGTGGCGTCTACCTGCGGCCGGAACGTGTCGTGGTTGTTCACGAAGGGCACCGTGCGGTGCACGTAGGTGCCGTTGGTGAGCACCACGCGCCGGCCCTGCTGGTAGCCGGGCAGGTTGCCGATATTGAAATTGCCGCCCCCGCTTACCATGGAGTAGATGCCGTCGCGCATGCCAAAGTCAAACGTACCGGCGCGGTCCTGCACCTCGGTGCACCACTGGTCCAGTTGGCTCGCGCCGCCCACCCATTCGCCCACGGCGTACATGGTGGGGCCACCGTTGGCCCAGCCGGCGCTGCTTTGCATGCTGTAGAGAAAATCCTCCATGGCGAAGGACGGGAAATGCTTCACGGCATCAAGCCGCACGCCGTCGAAGCCTACCTGTTTCTTGTACCAAATCAACCATTCGCGCTCCTTGTTGCGCATGTAGTCGGCGCCTTGCACGGGGTTGAAGGTGGCGTTGGAGCTTTGGCCGTACGAGCCGTTGTAGTAGCTGATGTCGGGCCCGAAAAGCACGGAGTTCAGGTCGCCGCTGGTGGTGTTGTTGCCGGGGTTGGGGTTGAAGTTCTGCCAGTTTTTGGAGAAGCGGCCGCTGCGGGCCAGGTAGTTTGCCGATGTTTCGGCGGTTGCCGGCGTGGCGTAGCTCACGTAGCGAAAGTTCTTGTACTTGCTGGTCGTGAAGTCTTCGTACGCCGCCGGGTCCTGGCCGCCCGCGCCGTTGGAAGAGCCCGCGCCGTCGTTGTGGTTCAGCACAATGTCCTGCACCACGTCGATGCCGTTGGCGTGCAGAATGGCCACGCCGCGCAGCAGCTCGTCCTTGTTGCCCACGCGGGTAGCCAGAAAACCCTTTTGGTACTTGTCGCCCAGGTCGTAGTTGTCGAAGGGCGAGTAGCCGTTGCCCTGGTTGGGGCTCTTGATGGTGGGCGGCATCCATACGGCGTCAATGCCCATGGCCTTGAGGCGCGGGGCCAGGTCGGCAATGTAGTTTGCCCAGCCGTTGGGGTAGTTGCTATTCCAGTAGTCCCACCAGAACCCCTGCAGCACCACCTGCTGGGCGCGGGCCGCCTGCGTGCCAAGACCCAGGAGCAGGGCCAGCAGTAGCAAAGGGCGGGTGAAAGAAAATTTTGTAGAATGCTTCATGTTTGGGAATTGAATTTGAGACAAAAAAAAGAACAAAATGCATCCATTTTATTTTTTTGATGCACCTGGAATGACTGAGGCTTAGGAGCTTGTAAGGTATTATTTTATTGCGTTTTCGCTGCCTGAAAGCCACAATGTTTTATACTCACTTTTCAACCAGTAACCTCTTGTATTTTTTGTAGGCGGAGAGCACGGCGCTGCGGCACGGAAAGCAGGCACGGCCGGGCCGAAGAACGGGCCCGCGGTGCACCCGGCAACCCGCATTCTTGCGCTACCAGGGGGACAATGGTTCGGGCTGCCGTACTTTCAGGCAATGGTTTGGTTGAATGAAATGAAGACGGCCGCGATAAAGACGGCGGATAACTGGAAATGGCTGGCTGCGGCCGCCGTGCTGAGCATAACGGGTTGCCAGCTCCGCGTTGATGAGCCAAGCCGCGCCGCCGCGCCCATGCAGCCAAAAATCAGCGCGTATGCCACAATACCGGGGGCGGCCGGTACGCTCCCCGATTCGTTGGCCCTCACGCCGGTGCCGGTAGTGGCCCACGTGCCCGACACCCTGCGCCTGGCTATCCGGCGGCTGCACGCCGTCCTGGGTCCCGCCGCGGCCGGCCTGCGTCCCGAAGTGCTCGAACAAGCCTGCGTGGGCTACCTCACGCTGCACCCCATCGGCCGCATTGAGCGCGCCGGCCTGCTGGCCGTGGCCGATATGGACCTGCCCAACACCACCCCCCGCCTCTGGGTGTTGGACCTGCGCTTGGGCCGGGTGCTGCACCACAGCTTGGTGGCCCACGGCGCAGGCTCGGGCAAGCTGCGCGCCACGCGCTTTTCCAACCAGGAGAAGTCAGCCTGTACGTCGCTGGGCTTCTATCGTACCGCCGATACATACAATGGCATTCACGGCTACTCGCGCCGCATCGAGGGGCTCGATAAAGGCCAAAATGCCAATGCTTTCGACCGCTACGTGGTGTTGCACGCCGCCGACTACGCCAGTCCCAGGTACATTGAGCAGCATGGCCGACTGGGCTACAGCCGCGGCTGCCCCGCGCTGCCGCCCGAGCAGTACAAAGCAATTATTGCCTCGGTGCGGGTGGGCAGCATGCTGCTCATCAGTGGGCCGGGGCTGGCTTCGCGCTGGCTCGATGGCCGCGCCGCCGGCAAGCGCTTCCTGGCCCGGGGCTGGGATTGAAACCGGAAGAATGGAGGCCGGCGCGAAGGAGACAACATAGCCCAAACGGAATCTTTTGGCCAGTCCAGTTGTTCATAAACCAGCCGCCAGTCCGCAAGCTTCGTATAAGGTTGCGGACCAACAGCTACACACGAGCCAACTGGTTCGGCTTGCCTCACCTGCCAATTCCAAGAAACTATGCACCAGACCAGCGTAATTCAGCGCAAACGCAAGATGCAGCGGGCCCGATTAGCACGTCGGGTGTTGCCTTTCCTCGCGTCGTTGTTTCTGGCCACTCCGTTGGCAACCCCCGTTACCAAGTCGATGGCTGGTAATGTGGGCAATGAAATCCGCATGCCCAAGGTGTCCATTTCGCCAACTGCGATGTTCGACCTGAAGCTGCGTTCCAGCTACGAAGCCCTTGGCGCTGAGCAGCAGGGCCTCAAGTTCGAAACCTTTGCCAAGGCCATGACCGGCTACCTCAACCTGCGCGAAGCCGGCCAGTTGACCGAGGACAAACAGCTATTGACGGTGGTCGATTTCGACCTGCCTTCCACCGAAAAGCGCCTGTGGGTGTTCGACTTGGCTACCAATCAAACCAAATTCCACACCCTCGTGGCCCACGGCCACAACTCCGGCGAGAACGAGGCCACCAACTTCTCCAATACCGACGAGAGTAACATGAGCAGCCTTGGTTTCTACGCCACCAGCAAGGAGTACCAGGGCAAGCACGGCCGTAGCCTGCGCCTTGAGGGCCTCGATGAGGGCTTCAATACCAACGCCGCGGCCCGTTCCGTGGTGATGCACGGCGCTGATTACGTCAGCGAGGCCTTCATCAAGCAGAACGGCCGCTTGGGCCGCAGCCTCGGCTGCCCCGCTTTGCCCATGGATTTGAAAGATGAAATCATAGAAGCCGTGAACGGCGGCACCTGCCTGTTTATCAACAAGTCTAACGCCGGCTACGATTCGAAGTACCTGAACCAGAAAGCCGCAATGACTGCTTTGGTGTCCACGGCCACGGCCGCCGCCCACAGCTAGTTAACAAAATTGCTGCAATACAAAAGGCCCGTCTGGATTTCCAGATGGGCCTTTTACGTTGTTTGCTGGCACGGATTGCACAAGGCGGCTTTAAAGCACCTGCGCAAAAGTAAACGCACATTGAATTTCCGTAAAGCACTATAGGACGGACCTAAGCTTGCGGCCTTTAGCTTAAAGCTCATGGCTGACTGCTTACTACAGCTTCACGCCAAATTTCTGCCCGACGCCTTCTAAGTCCTTTATTACAGCGTCCAGCAGCGGAATACCGTCCAGCAGGCGCACGGCGGCCATCTCGCGTTCCGGGTCGCCGGGAATGAGTACTTTTCTGCCCTCAATGGCGTGCGCATTGCGGAATGTGGTAATCCAGTTGTCCATGTGCGCCTTGAACTCGTCGGCGGGCCGGAACGCATCCACGCGCATAGCCCCGAAAAAGTGGCCCAGGCCCTGGCCCACGGGGTCAGTGGGCGGCTGAAGGAAAGCTACAAACGGCGGCACCCACGGCCCGTAGTTCGCCCCCGAAAGCACGGCCGAAAAAATATCAACCACCGCGCCCAGGGCGTAGCCCTTATGTGAGCCCGTGGCGCCGCCCAGGGGCAACAGTGCGCCGCCGTTCTTAACGGCGTTGGCATCGGTTGAGGCGCTGCCGTCGGCGTTTTGCACCCAGCCTTCGGGCACGGGCAGCTGCTTGCGCTGGGCGATTTCGAGCTTGCCGTTGGCGGCGGTGGTGGTGGCGAGGTCGGCCACGAAATCGGGCTGCTCGCCGGCGGGCACGGCCACGGCAATGGGGTTGGTGCCCAGCAGGCGGTCGAGCGAGTGGGTGGGCGCGACCAGGGGCGAGGCATTGGTCATGGCCACGCCTATCATGTCGTGGGCCAGGGCCAACATGGCGTGGTAGCCGGCAATGCCGAAGTGGTTGGAGTTCTTCACAGAAACCCAGCCGGTGCCTACTTGTCGGGCTTTTTCGATGGCCACGCGCATGGCTTTCGGACCCACCACCAGGCCCAGGCCACCGTCGCCATCCACCACGGCTGTGCTGGGCGTTTCGTACGTCACGCCCACTCTGGGGGTCGGGTTGATGCGGCCCGCTTCCCAGAGGCGCACGTAGCCCACCAGCCGGGCCACGCCGTGCGAATCGATGCCGCGCAGGTCGGCCGAAAGCAGGGTTTCGGTGGCCAGGGTGGCATCGTCTTCCGGGCAGCCGATGCTGCGAAAAACGGCCTCGGTGAAGGTAAAAAGCTGGTTGTAGGAAAACGTCATAGGTAGGAGTTAAACGGCCAGCATTTCCGCCAACAGGCCTTCTTTCAGGGCGTAAGCTGAGGTCCGAATGCGGGTGATGCCAGAGATGCCCAGCACAAAATCGATGAGCACGGCGGCCACCACCAGCATATCGGCCCGCATGGGCAAAATGCCGGGCAGGGCCATGCGCTGCTCGTGGTTGCCGCTGAGCAGGTGCCGGTAGCTCTGCTGGAAGCTCTCGGCCTGCAGCTCGGTGTGCGGCGGCAACTGGGCTTCGGTGCGCAGCTCGCCAAGCTGCATGTCGGCCAGGCTATCAAAGCTGCCCGAAGCACCAATCAGGCCCACGGGTTTGTAATGCGCAATGGCTGCGGTGAGCGGCGCCAGCACGGTGTTGAGGTACTGCTGTTCGGCGGCCACCGCCGCGGCGGGCATTACGCCTTCGGGATTGGGAAAAAACTGGTCCAGCAGGCGCTGGGCCCCAATCTCGAAGCTTTGCTTCCAGAAGATGGTGGCCTCGTTGGCAATGATAAACTCCACCGAGCCGCCGCCGATGTCCATGAGCAAATGCGGCTCGGAGCCCAGCGCCACGGCCTGGCGAATGCCGGCGCAAATCAGTTCCGCCTCCCGCTCGCCGGCAATTACATCAACCTGAATGCCGGTTTGCGCAAAAATATCGCGCACCAGGTCCGGGCCGTTGCTGGTCACGCGCATGGCGCTGGTGGCTGTGGCGCGGATTTCGGTCACTTCGTGCAGCTCAATCTCCTCCTTAAAGCCCGCCAGCGTGTGCAGGGCACGAGCGTAGGCTTCGGGCGCAATAATGCCCTGGCTGATGCCGCCCTCGCCCAGGCGCACGCCGGCTTTGGTGCGCAGCAGGGGCACGGGCTTTTCACCGGGCTGGGTTGGCATCTCCACAATGAGCAGGTGGAAGGTGTTGGTGCCGAGGTCAATGAGGGCGAGGCGGCGAGGATGAGTGTGTGCGGTGTGCATGGAGTAGCAGGATACTCCCCTCCTTACCAAGGAGGAGATATTTTTGCGAAGCTAAAATTGGGGTGGCGGGCGTTGAACGACTCGCATAAATGTCATTCCGATACCGTTCAACGCCCGCAACCACCCCCGTCCGAGCCGTTGGCTCGAACATCCCCTCCTTGGTAAGGAGGGGAGTTTGATGTTCAGTTAGCAAACCGACAGAACGTGCCCAGCGGCAGCTTGCGCTGGCCCGCATCGTGCAGGTAAATTTCGCCCAGCTCCCGCACGGCTTTCGGGCCCGGGAAGATGGCCGTGGTCAGGTTATCCAGAATCAGGGCCGAGAAGCCCAGGGAGTACAAGTTCACCACGAAAAAATGGTCTTCCGGGTCCAGCAGCTGCTGGCTGAGCTTGAGCATCTCATTCAGCTCGTCTTCGAGCTGCCATTTTTCGCCGTTGGGGCCGCGGCCGTAGGCGGGCGGGTCCAGGATGAGGCCCTGGTACTTGCTGCCGCGCTTCACTTCGCGCCGCACGTACTTCATGGCGTCTTCCACCAGCCAGCGGACGCCGTCGAGCTGGCTGGCTTCCATGTTGTCGCGGGCCCAGAAGTTCACCTGCTTCACCGAATCGAGGTGCGTAACGTCGGCGCCGGCGGCGCGGGCGGCCAGCGTGGCCGCGCCCGTGTAGGCAAACAGGTTGAGCACGCGCGGCAGTTTGGCCCGGCGCCGGCGCGTCTGGTTGTAGATGAACTGCCAGTTGGGGTCCTGCTCCGGAAACAGGCCCACGTGCTTGAACGACGACAGGCCCAGCCGAAACTTTAGCTTCAGGCCGTCGGGCCGCTCGTAGCCAATCACCCACTGCTCGGGCATGTCGGGCTTGAGGCGCCACTGGCCCTTTTCGGTGCTGCCGGGGGCGCGGGCGAAGGCGGCATCGGCCTTCTCCCATTCTTTCAGGGGCAGGTGCGGGTCCCAGATGGCCTGGGGTTCGGGCCGGGCCAGCACGTATTTACCAAAGCGTTCCAGCTTCTGAAAGTTGCCGCAGTCGATGAGCTCGTAGTCGGGCCAGGGCGAGGTGGTGAGGAAATCGTACATAGAGCGCGCAAAGGTAGGGGCCGGCTAATTGGGTAGTAACCCTGCCCAAGCCCTTTGGGGGCTGGGGCCGTATAGGGCTACAACCAGCTTCTGATTAGTTGTTGGTTGGTTGTTGTCAATTATCAGTGTTCGTCCAACCTGTTGGCTGAGAAGTGCCAACAGGTATATGACTACTCGCGTCGGCCAATAAGTCTCAGCAGCTACGTAAACTACTTCCGCATAAAACACAGATGTTCAAAATTCGAAAAGACCCGGAATTACCGGCTTGGGTGTTCCTGACCCTGCGGCTGGGTTCGCTGCTCGCCGTGGCCGTAATTGCCGCCGTTGTGGTCAAATGCAGCGGTTACTAATTCCGGTGCGAAAATTGGATAGGAGGGGTAGGGACGCAAGATGTTGCGTTCCTATATGTACAAATATTCAAAAGCGGATACTTGGTAATTACGTCTCATCTGCAGAGTCGCTAACCTCGTTTGTCGAAAAGTGTCAGCTACCCTTGCAGTCACCACCTAGCTTTAGCAGATGTTAATGGCTCTTGCCCCCTGGAAAACCTGTCTTTTTGCCTGCGTTCTGATGCTGACGGCTTGTTCATCGCCGGCGCAACAGCCCGAAGTGCTGGTGGCGGATTCCTCCCTGGGGCCCCTTACCCCGCGCCGCGACCTGTCGGAATTACCCCGGCGGGGCCGCGTGCTCGACCGCAACGACTCCGTGCTGGTAGCTACCCGGTCGGTGTACCTGCTCACCCTGCCGGTGCGCCCGCCGCTCGACTCCGCCGGGCTCAACCGCCTGCTAGGCTGGCGCGACAGTGCGCTCCGGGACCGCATTGCCGCGGCCCTACCCTACGAAGGCGCCCGCCCCAAAGGCGGCGTGAAACTGCTGCTCACCAACGCGGAAGCCGAAAGAGTCCGCAAGCGCCAGAAGGAGTGGCCCATGCTCAGGCTCACGCAACAGACCATGCGCACCTACACCACGAGCACGGGAGCGCCCATACTTGGCTACGCCGCCGATCAGGCGCAGGCCTTCCTTAGCTCGGCTCAGCGCTACCGCCGGGGCCGGTTCTACCGCCTGCGCAATGGTGGGGTCGAAAGCTACTACAACGGCCTGCTCAACGGCCGCCGCGGCGCCCGGCACCCGCTCCTCGACTCCACGGGCCAGGAACGGGGCACCTGGGCCGCCGACACCGTCTTTCAGCAAAGCCAGGACCTGCACCTTAGCCTCGATACCAAGCTGCAGGCCTATGCCGAAAGCCTGCTGGGCGGCCGCAAGGGCTACCTCATTGCCCTGGACCCGCGCACCGGCGAAGTGCTGTGCGCTGTGTCGGCGCCCACTTTTGCGCCCGGCACGCTCACCGCGCCCGACCGTGCCGGCACCCGCCGCCAGTTGCTGGAAAACGAAGACATGCCCCTGCTCAACCGCCCCGCCACCCTGGCCAACCCGCCCGGCTCGGTGTTTAAGCTGGTGAATGCGGCCATTGCCCTGCAGATGGGAGCCATCCGGCCCACGTCTGGGTTTCGGTGCGACCAGTCGCTCATCAATTGCGTGCACCACCACCCCCGGCCCAATAACCTGACCGTGGCCCTGCAGTACAGCTGCAACCCCTATTTCTACCAGGTGATGCGCAGCCTTATCGACCACGTGCCCGATAGCTTGGTGGCCGATACCGTGACTGCCCGCCACGCCAACCTGGCCACCTGGCGGCGCTACGCCCGCACATTCGGCCTCGACACGCTGCTGGGCGTGGACTTGCCCCGCGAGCAGGCCGGCTTCCTGCCCACCCCGGCGTATTACGACAAGGCCCGGCGCACCCGCAACTGGAAGTTTCGCTCCATCTATTCGCTGAGTGTGGGTCAGGGCGAAGTGAACCTCACGGGCCTGCAAATGGCCAACATGATGGCCATTATTGCCAACCGTGGCTGGTACTACACGCCGCATTTTGTGCGCAGCGTGGGCACAGATGGGCCACTGCCCCGCTTCACCGAAAAGCGCTATACCCTCATCGACAGCGTGAACCTGGAAGCGCTGGTGCCCGGCATGATAGCTGTGATGCAGCGCGGGGGCACGGCCGAGTCCTCCAGTCTGGCCGACGTGGGCATTACCATAGCCGGCAAAACCGGCACCGTGGAAAACGACGAAGGCGACGACCACGCCACCTTCGTGGGGTTTGCCCCCGCCCAAAACCCCAAAATTGCGATAGCCGTGTACTTGGAAAACGCGGGCTTCGGGGCAACGGCCGCCGCGCCCGCTGCCGCACTGGTTATTGAAAAATACCTGCGCGGTAGTATTGCACCCAAGCGAAAACGCTCGGAGCAGCGCATGAAATACCGCACCGCCAGCTACCAGCGTGAGCACCGGTAGGGCGGCAGGCGCCCCAACTAAGGCAGCGGCAGGAAGTAACCTTCTGCCAGAAAGGGACCACATGCCCGCAACAGTCTAAACTTGCTGACCTTTGCACCTTCTTCCATCGGGCGGCTCCACCGGCCGGCGGGAGGTATAAAACCAGTAGTTTAGCTCCGCGATGACTTTCCACAAATACCACGGCACCGGCAACGACTTCGTCATCATCGACGACCGCGCCATGCAGTTCGACGAAACCGACCACGCCCGCATTGCCCACCTCTGCCACCGCCGCTTCGGCATTGGGGCCGATGGGCTGATGCTGCTGCGGGAGCTGACCGGCTACGACTTCGAAATGGTGTACTTCAACGCCGATGGCCACCCCAGCTCCATGTGTGGCAACGGGGGGCGCTGCCTGGTCGCGTTCGCCAAATACCTGGGAATTGTGGAAGACGACGCCCACTTCCTGGCCGTGGACGGCCCGCACGATGCCCAAATTGAAGCCGACGGCACCGTGCGCCTCAAAATGCAGGACGTGGCCATGCCCCGGCGCGCGTCGGTAGGCGAGGGCGACGTGTTCCTGCACACCGGCTCGCCCCACCACGTGCAGTTCCTCGGCCCCGCGAAAATGCCGCTGGCCGAGCTTGACGTCTTTGCCGCTGGCCAGGCCATTCGCTACCACCAGGCCTACGGCCCCGCCGGCACCAACGTAAACTTTGTGGAAGTGCCCGCCGACTCCCGCCAGCCCTGGTCCGTGCGCACCTACGAGCGCGGCGTGGAGGGCGAAACCCTGAGCTGCGGCACGGGCGTGACGGCCGTGGCGCTGGCCGCCAGCAACCGGGGCGCCGCCTCCCCGGTGCGCCTGCGCACGCCCGGCGGCGAGCTGGAAGTTGCCTTCAACCAACGCCCGGACGGTGGCTTCGATAATATTTGGCTGAGCGGCCCGGCCGTGCGGGTGTTTGGCGGCGAAATATAGGTTCCGGTTTTAATCAGTAGCAAATGCCTGCCGACCCCGTTTTCCCAGCCGCTCATGCCCCCGCCGTGTACCTGCGCGCCCTGGAGCCCGAGGACCTCGACTTTCTTTTTGCGTTGGAAAACGACGCCGACATCTGGGGCGTGTCCGACACGCTGGCGCCGGTGTCGCGCCACGCCCTGCGGGAATACCTGGCCCATGCCAGCGCCGATTTCTACCTAGTGCGGCAGCTGCGGCTTGTGGTTACTACTGAAATTGGCCGCACGCCCGTAGGCGTGGTCGACCTCTTCGACTACGACCCGTTGCACCAGCGCGCCGGAATTGGCATCACCGTGCTGGCCACCGAGCGGCGCCACGGCTACGCGCGGCAGGCCCTGGCGCTAATGAAAGAACACGCCCGGCGAGTACTCCGGCTGCACCAGCTTTATGCTACCGTGGGGGCGGATAATACGCCCAGTATGAAGCTGTTCCATGCTACGGGGTTTCGGCAGGTGGGCACCCGGCAGCAGTGGCTGCGCACGCCCGGCGGCTGGCTCGATGCCGTGGAATGGCAGTGCCTGCTCTAAATCAACTACGCTTTACTGCAATAGTTACTTTTATGGCAACAGGACGCACACGGGTATGGGGGCAATTGGCAGGATAAGCTGAACCATATCCTTCGGTCGGGCTGGTGCGTATAGTAGGGCAAGCGCCCCGGTTATGTATCCCGCGTGTTGTGCCGGCGCGGCGCGAAACCTTACCTTCTTGCCGTTTTTCATGCCCCCATCGTCGACGGCGGAAGCACCCCTGCGTGCCTCCTCCAACGCTGTCCAGCCCAGCGCATCAGCTACCGAAACTACTGCTTACACCCTGCCGGACTTGGTTTGCTTTGCGCATTTGCATTGGGACTTTGTGTGGCAGCGGCCGCAGCATTTGCTGTCTCGTTTTGCGCAGCACGGCCGGGTTTTTTATGTCGAAGATGCTTTCTATCACCACGATGACCTCGTTGAGCCGCACATTGAAATAAAGGACCGCGACAACGGCGTAAAGGTGGTGGTGGTGCACTTGCCCCAGCACTTCCGCCACGACGAAGATGCCAGCGACCAGGCCCAGTTTGAGGTTTTAAGCCATTTCTTTGCCGAGCACAGCATCACCAAATACGTTTTCTGGTACTACACGCCCATGGCCCTGGGCAAGTCGCGGCATTTCCAGCCCCTGCTCACCGTGTATGACTGCATGGACGAGTTGGCCAACTTCAAGTTTGCCCCGCCCGAGTTGAAGAAGCGCGAGCAGGAGCTGTTCCAAAAGGCCGACCTCGTGTTTACCGGCGGCCACACGCTTTACGAAGCCAAGCGCGAGCAGCACCCCGACGCCCACGCCTTCCCCAGCAGCATCGACAAGGCCCACTTCGGCCAGGCCCGCGGCCCCCTGCCCGAGCCCGCCGACCAGGCTTCCATTCCACACCCGCGCATTGGCTTCTTCGGGGTGGTGGATGAGCGGCTGGACATTGAGCTGCTGCGCGAGCTGTCCCAAAATCATCCTGAGTGGCAATTTGTCATCATCGGGCCGGTCGTGAAGATTGACCCGGCCACCCTGCCCCGCACGGCCAACGTGCATTACCTCGGTGGCAAGGATTACAAGGAACTACCTGCCTATTTGAAGGGTTGGGATGTAGCAACATTGCTATTCGCCGATAACGAAAGCACCAAGTTTATTTCGCCCACCAAAACCCCCGAGTACCTGGCCGCCGGCAACCCCGTGGTGAGCACCCCGATTCGTGATGTGGTGCGCCCCTACGGCTATTTGAAGCTGGTGCACATTGCCGACAATGCCGCCGATTTCGGCAAGGCCATTGCCACGGCCCTCACCCAGCGCACCGACGCCGATTGGCGCCAGCGCACCGACGACTACCTGGCCACCATCTCCTGGGACCAAACCTGGCAGGACATGGTGAGCCTGATGCAACAGCGCCTGGCCGCCAAGGCCCCCGATGCGGCCACGGCCGCGGGCACCCCACTGGCCAGCAAGGTGTCGGAGGTAACGCCTCCAACTGCGTCTGCGCCCTACTAGCCCAACCCATTCAATCAGTCCTTCTACACTTCCATACTCCTACGCACCATGTTCGATTACCTCATCGTTGGGGCCGGTTTTGCCGGCAGCGTGCTAGCCGAACGGCTGGCCACCCGCAGCAATAAGAAGGTCCTCATTATCGATAAGCGCAGCCACATTGCGGGCAATGCCTACGACCATTACAACGAAGACGGCATTCTGGTGCACAAGTACGGCCCGCACATCTTCCACACCAATTCCAAGGACGTATTCGATTACCTCGGCCACTTCACCGACTGGCGCCCATACGAGCACCGCGTGCTGGCCTCGGTAGACGGCCAGCTGGTGCCCATGCCCATCAACCTCGACACCATCAACCAGCTATACGGCCTGAGCCTGACCAGCTTTGAGGTGGAGCAGTTCTTCGAGTCGGTGGCCGAGAAGGTGGACGTCGTTAAAACCTCAGAAGACGTGGTGGTGAGCAAAGTAGGCCGTGAGCTCTACAACAAGTTCTTCAAGAACTACACCAACAAGCAGTGGGGCCTCGACCCCTCACAGCTCGATAAGTCGGTGACCAGCCGCGTGCCTACCCGCACCAACCGCGACGACCGCTACTTTACCGACACCTACCAGGCCATGCCCCTGCACGGCTACACCCGGATGTTCGAGAAAATGCTCGACCACCCCAACATCAAGGTGATGCTCAACACCGATTACCACGAGGTAATGGACTTTATTCCTTTCAAGGAAATGATTTTCACGGGCCCGGTTGATGAGTATTTCGACTTCAAATTTGGCAAGCTGCCCTACCGCTCGCTGGAGTTCCGGCACGAGACGCTGAGCAAGGAAAAGCACTTGGCCGCGCCCGTGGTGAACTACCCCAACGACAACCTCTACACGCGCATCACCGAGTTTAAGGCCCTCACCGGCCAGGAGCACCCCAAAACGGCCATCGTGTACGAGTACCCACAGGCCGAGGGCGACCCGTACTACCCCATTCCGATGCAGGAAAATGCCGAGCTCTACAACAAGTACAAGAAGCTGGCCGATGAGACGCCCAACGTGCACTTTGTGGGCCGCTTGGCTACCTACAAGTACTACAACATGGACCAGGTAGTAGCCCAGGCCCTCACGCTCTACAAGAAGCTGACTGAGAAAGAGAAAGCTACCAAACCGGTACTGCCCACAATCTCGGGCAGCACGGCGCTGGTCGACAAGCTGGTGAGCCGCTCGCCTAAGCAGGAGTAGTTTTTCGCTCTGCAGAATAGATAAAGAACGTCATGCTGAGCGTAGCCGAAGCATCTCTACCGCTGTAGTAACCCAATCAAAAGGGCTAGAGGCGCGGTAGAGATGCTTCGACAAGCTCAGCATGACGTTCTACAAATTCTAGGAATCCCCGCCTGGCAGGGCTCCGCCAATTTGGCGGGGCTTTTTGTTTTGGGACGGTTTTAGCGGAACGCTCCGTAAATTTGCGGGGCGCGCCAGCGCCATTCGCTATAAAAACCACCTGATGTTTGAATTCCTAGGCAAGACCGTCGCCAAACTATTTGGCTCCAAGTCGGAGCGCGATTTAAAGGAAATCGTGCCCTACGTGGCGCTGATTAACGCCGAATATGCCAAACTGGCCGGCCTGACCGACGACCAGCTGCGCGAGCAGACCCAAAGTGTCCGGGTGCGCATTGCCGAGCGTCTGGCGGGCATTGATGAGCAGATTGGCGGTTTGCATGGGCAAATCGATAACCAGCCCCAGCTCGACGTAGCCCAGAAAGAGGTGCTTTTCGAGCAGATTGACGTGCTGGAGAAGCAGCGCAACAAAGACCTCGAAGCCGTGCTGCTGGAGGTGTTGCCGGCGGCCTTTGCCATTGTGAAGGAAACTGCCCGCCGCTACAAGGAAAACGGCCAGCTGGTGGTGACGGCCAGCGCCCACGACCGCGAGTACGCCGCCACGCACGCCAACTGCGTGATTCAGGGCGACCAGGCCATCTGGGCCAACAAGTGGCTGGCCGGCGGTGCCGAAATCACCTGGGACATGGTGCACTACGACGTACAGCTCATCGGCGGCGTGGTGCTGCACCAGGGCAAAATTGCCGAAATGGCCACGGGCGAGGGCAAAACGCTGGTCTCGACTCTGCCGTCGTTCCTGAATGCGCTGTCGAAGCGCGGCGTGCATCTAGTGACTGTCAACGACTACCTGGCCAAGCGCGACTCCGAGTGGAACGCGCCGCTGTTCGAGTTCCACGGCATCACCGTGGACTGCATCGACAAGCACCAGCCCAACACGCCCGAGCGCCGCGCCGCCTACCAGGCCGACATTACCTACGGCACCAACAACGAATTTGGCTTCGACTACCTGCGCGACAACATGGCGCGCGACCCCGAGGAGCTGGTGCAGCGCAAGCACCATTTTGCCATGGTCGACGAAGTAGACTCCGTGCTGATTGACGATGCGCGGACGCCGCTCATCATCTCCGGACCCGTGCCGCGCGGCGACGTGCACGAGTTCTACCAGCTCAAGCCGCGCATCCAGCGCTTGGTAGACGAGCAGAAGAAGGTGGTGCAGGCCTACCTCGTGGAATCCCGCAAGCAGATTGCGGCCGGCAAAACCGGCCCCGAGGAGGGTGACAAAAACGGCGAAGGCGGCCTGATGCTGTTCCGCGCCCACCGCGGCCTGCCCAAGAGCAAGCCCCTCATCAAGTTCCTCTCTGAGCCCGGCATTCGGGCGGTGCTGCAGGCCACCGAAAACCACTACCTGGCCGACAACTCGCGCCAGATGCCCAAGGCCGACATGCCGCTGTTCTTCACGATTGACGAGAAGAACAACCAAATTGAACTGACCGAAAAAGGCATCGACCTGATTACGGCCCAGGGCGAAGACCCGCAACTGTTCATCATGCCCGACATCGGCATGGCCATTGCCGACATCGAGAAAAGCGCTACGCTCACCAGCGAGGAAAAGCTGCATCAGAAGGAGAAGCTGATGAGCGACTACCAGGAGAAAAGCGAACGGGTGCACACCGTGAACCAGCTGCTTAAGGCCTACACCCTGTTTGAGAAGGACGACCAGTACATCCTAACCGACGACGGCAAGGTGAAAATTGTGGACGAGCAGACCGGCCGCGTCATGGAAGGCCGCCGCTACTCCGATGGCCTGCACCAGGCCATAGAGGCCAAGGAAAACGTGCGCGTGGAAGACGCCACCCAGACCTATGCCACCGTGACGCTGCAGAATTACTTCCGCATGTACCACAAGCTGTGCGGCATGACCGGCACAGCCGAAACCGAAGCCGGCGAGTTCTGGGAAATCTACAAGCTCGACGTGGTAGTAATTCCCACTAACCGCATCATTTCGCGCAAGGACTCCGACGACCAGGTGTACAAGACGGTGCGCGAGAAATACAACGCCGTAGCCCTGGAAATCCAGAAGCTGGTGGAAGCCGGCCGCCCCGTGCTCGTGGGTACGACTTCGGTCGAAATTTCGGAACTGATGTCGCGCATGCTCAAGCTACGCGGTATTCAGCACCAAGTGCTGAACGCCAAGCAGAACCAGCGCGAGGCTGAGATTGTGGCCGGCGCCGGTTTCCCCGGCACCGTGACCATTGCCACCAACATGGCCGGTCGCGGCACCGACATCAAGCTGCGCGAAACGTCGAAAGAATCGGGTGGCCTGGCCATCATTGGTACGGAACGCCACGAAAGCCGCAGGGTAGACCGCCAGCTGCGAGGCCGCGCCGGCCGCCAGGGCGACCCGGGCACCTCGCAGTTTTTCGTGAGCCTGGAGGACAACCTGATGCGCCTGTTCGGCTCGGACCGGATTGCGAAGCTGATGGACCGCATGGGCATGGAAGAGGGCGAGGTGATTCAGCACTCCATGATTACCAACTCCATCGAGCGCGCTCAGAAGAAGGTGGAAGAGAACAACTTCGGCACCCGCAAGCGCCTGCTGGAATACGACGACGTGATGAACGCCCAGCGCGAAGTGGTGTACAAGCGCCGCCGCAACGCCCTGCACGGCGACCGCATGGAAGTTGATATCCTCAATATGATTTATGACGTGAGCGAGGACATTGCGGCCGGTCACAAAATCACGGGCGACTTTGAGGACTTCAAGCTGGCAGTTATCAAGGTGTTCGGCTACGATACGTACCTCACGGCCTCGGATTTGACCAGCCTGCAGCTGCCCGCGCTTACCCAAAAGTTGTACGAAGAGGCCCTGGGATACTTCCAGAGCAAGAATGAGCACATCGCCAGCAATTCCCTGCCGCTGGTGAACGACCTGCTCAACAACGGCTCGCCCTACGAGAACATCGCCGTGCCCTTCACCGATGGCAAGAAGCAGGTGCAGGCCATTGCCAACCTGAAGCGCGCCCAGGCCACCGGTGGCCACGACATTCTGCGTCAGATGGAGAAAGTGGTGGTGCTGAGCGTGATTGACACGGCTTGGACCCAACACCTGCGCCAGATGGACGACCTGAAGCAAGTGGTGCAAAACGCCGTGTACGAGCAGAAGGACCCGCTGTTGGTGTACAAGTTCGAATCGTTCGAGCTGTTCAAGCGCATGATTGGCAAGGTGAACGAGGAAACGACTTCGTTCCTGTTCCACGCCGACGTGCCGGTGCAGCAAGGCGCTGTGGGCACCAACGAAGAGCAGGACTACTACCTCGAGGACGAGGAGCCCACCCCGGAGCTGACCTCGGAGCACGAGAGTAATCTGGACAGCTTGGGCGCCGGGCCCGAGGACATGGGCCCCGACTATCAGTCGCCCCAGGTGGCGGAGAAGCAGGTGCCTGTGCGCAGCCAGAAAGTGGCCAACCGCAACGACAAAGTGAACGTGCAGTACATGGACGGCACCGTGAAACGCGACGTGAAGTACAAGTCCGTGGAGCAGGACGTGGAAAGTGGCCGCGCCGTACTAGTGGAATAACGAACTGCATTTAAGATGAACGTAGAAACGCCCCCGGCCAATTGGTCGGGGCGTTTTCGTTGGTGGGGCCAGATAGGGCAAGCAGGCTGGGTATATTTACCGAGCCCGAAACAAACGGGTGCCGTGGCTGGAAAGCTTTTTTTGGATGGAAACCATATACTCTTGTGTGCGTGGCTGGCAATTTGCTGCATTATTATTGGTCTTGGCCATGGGGCCAATTGCTCGCGGGCAAGCGCCGGCCTGGCAAACAGTGGTGAGTGCCAATCAAGCTAGTGGCAGCTTTTCCACTGCCAGAGCAGTCGCAACCGATGCTGCTGGTAATGTGTATATAGCCGGAGCTTTTCGCGGCACGGTTCAGTTTGGCAGCATCGCTTTAACCAGTAGTGCCAGCAACGACATCGAAGGCTTTTTGGCCAAGTGGAATAGCGCCACCGGGTTTGCCTGGGCGCAGCGCTTTGGTGGGGGCGGTAGCTTTTCTGTGCGGGGGTTGGCCGTAGGGGTGAATGCCGTGTATTTGGTGGGTTCGTTCAGGGGCACCACCAGCTTTGGCAACATTAGCCTGACCAGTACCGGCGGGAATGATGGATTCGTGGCTAAGCTCACTGATGCGGGTACCGATGCAAGCTTTGACTGGGCCAAAACGGCCGGTGGGGTCGCCGATGACGACGCTCAGGCAGTAGCCGTGAACGGGAACAGCGTGTACATAACCGGTGATTTTTCAGGAGCCCAGGCTAGTTTCGGCACTGCGCGTCTCAGCAGCGCTGGGGGGCAGGACCTGTACGTGGCCAAACTGACCGACACGGGCGCGAGCGCTGACTTTGCCTGGGCCCAACAGGCTGGCGGCTCCGGCGACGACTATTCCCAGGCGGTAGCCGTGAGCGGGGCGAACGTGTACATAGCTGGTAGCTCCAATAGCACGGCTGCGGCGTTTGGCGGCGTCACCTTGACCACTACCGGACTAAGCGACGTAATTGTGGCCAAACTCGCAGATGCCGGCGCCACCGCAAGCTTCGTGTGGGCCCAGCAGGCCGGTGGGGTGCGAAACGACCGCGCCGTGGCAGTGGAAGTAAGTGGGTCAAATGTGTATGTGGCCGGAACGTTTGAAAGCTCGGCCAGCTTTGGCAGCATTGCCTTAACCAATGCTGCACCTGCGGGCAGCTTTGCCACCGATGCCTTTGTAACGAAAATGACGGATGCCGGCACCAGTGCCACCTTTACCTGGGCCCGCCAGGCGGGGGGCGAAAGCGACGACTTTGTCACTGACATGGTACTGAGTGGCCCGAGCGTCTACCTAGTGGGTCGGTTCAACAGCGAAACTGCCAGTTTCGGCAACACGGCTTTAACCAACTTAGGTTACAATGGCGTCAACCCCGATATTTTTGTAACCAAGCTCACCGATGCGGGTTCGGCGGGCACCTTCGTTTGGGCGCAGCAGGCAGGCGGCGCGTTTTCCGATATAGCCACCAGCGTGGCCCTGAGCACTACCAACCTCTACGTGACGGGCGCAGTTAACCCGCCGGCTCGCTTCGGTAGCCAAAACATCACGGGGCTTTCCACTACTGCCACAGTTGCTTACTTGGCTAGCTTTAGCACAATCACCGGCCTGAGTGCGTTGTCTCCGGCATTACCTGATGGCTTGGCGGTATTCCCTAATCCCTCGCACACGAGCGTCACGGTGCAACTGCCGCCCATTGTTGGGGCTGCCAGGGCCACGCTCACCGTGCTCGACGCCCTAGGACGCGCCGTGCATACCCAAACTGTAGCGCTGCCCGCGTCAGAACGCCAACTGGAATTAAACTTGGCTGGCTTCCGCGCCGGTCTGTACGCCGTGCAGGTAAGCGCCGGTGGCAAGGCCGCAACCTGCCGCCTCGTGGTGGAGTAGGCCAGACTTACCCGCTACCTTTGCCCCATGACCCTTGCCGCCCACATCGACCACACCCTGCTGCGTCCGGATTGCACCGAAGCACAGATATTGCACCTGTGCGAAGAAGCCGCCGCTCACGGCTTTGCCAGCGTGTGCGTGCCGCCGTGCTACGTGGCCCTGGCCGCCGAAAAGCTGGCCGGGACAGCGGTGGGCATTTGCACCGTAATTGGATTTCCGTTGGGGTATTCTGCTTCCAACGTTAAGTTCAAGGAAGCGGAAGTGGCGCTGTACAACGGTGCCACCGAGTTGGACATGGTTATCAATATTTCGGCCCTGAAGTCGGGCAAGACCGAGGCCATTCAGGCCGAAATTATCGACTTGGCCGACCTGTGCCACGTCCACCAGGCCCTGCTGAAAGTCATTATTGAAACGGCTTTGCTTACCGAAGCCGAAATAGAGCTGGCCTGCCAGCTTTGCGTGGCCGGCGAGGCCGACTTCGTGAAAACCTCCACCGGCTTTGCCAGCCGCGGCGCCTCGGTGGCCGATGTGGAGCTGATGCGCCGCGTGCTGCCCGAAACCGTGCGCATCAAAGCCGCCGGGGGCATTCGCACCCGCGAAGCCGTCGATGCCCTGGTAGCTGCCGGCGCCGACCGCATCGGCTCGTCTAATAGTGTGGCCCTGATTACTGCAACCGATGAAACGACTGCTGCCTAAGATGCTGATGGCTTCCCTGCTGCTGGGGCTGGCCGCCTGTGCCAGCACCGCCACCCAGGCCCCGCGCGCCAGCGCCCCGGCCGACACCACCAAAAAGCCGGCTTCGGCGGCGGCCAGCGCCGCGCCCATGCCGGCGGAGGACGTGACCCGGTACCGGCCCGTGTTCCCGGCGCCCAAAGCGGCGCCCGCGGGAGCCCCCGTGCGCCCGGCCCCGGTGCCCACCAACCAGGTGAACGCCCAGATAGAGCAGCGCCTGCGTGACCAGGCCTACACCAACCAGAACGTGAAATATGCCCAAGGCTACCGCATTCTGGTGTACCTGGGCCTGGAGCGCGACAAGGTGATGGCCATTCGCCGCAGCATTATTGGGCGCTACCCAGAAGAGACCGATTACATCACCTTCAAGTCGCCGGTGTACCGCCTGTACATCGGCGACTACCTCACCAAGCTGGAAGCGGCCCGGGCGCTGGCCAAGCTGCGCGGCCTGGCGCCCAAGCTGGAGCTGGAATCCACGCAGGTGCTGCTGAATAAGAACCCGTAGGGGAGGGGGAAAGAACGGTAACTCCCCTCCTTACCAAGGAGGGGACGCCGGTGCGAAGCACCGGCTGGGGTGGTTGTAGGCGTTGCAAGACTTGCGAGCGAGCTGTTCCGTTACTGTTCAATGCCTTTACCACCCACGTCCGCGCTGAAGCACGAACATCCCTTCCTGGCTAAGGAGAAGAGTTTACCGCCAACGTTTCCTGTTATGTCCGAAATCCTCGCCCAGATTCAGCGCCTCGCCACCCAACACGCCGCCGATACCGTGGCCCTGCGCCGCCACCTGCACGCGCACCCCGAGCTGTCATTTGAGGAAACCAACACGGCGGCTTTCGTGACGCGGGAATTGGAAAAGCTCGGCCTGCAGCCCCGGCCCATTGCCAACACCGGCGTGGTGGCCCTGATTGAAGGCCTGCCCGGTGGCCCCACCATTGCTCTGCGGGCTGATATGGATGCGCTGCCCATTCTGGAGGCCAACGACGTGCCCTACAAATCCACCAACCCCGGCGTGATGCACGCCTGCGGCCACGATGTGCACACGGCCTCGCTGCTGGGCGCGGCGCGCATTCTCAACGAGTTGAAGGGCGAGTTCAAGGGCAATATCAAGCTGATGTTTCAGCCGGGGGAGGAGCGACTGCCCGGCGGTGCTTCGCTCATGATTAAGGAAGGCGTGCTAGAAAACCCAGCGGTTTCCCGCGTGCTGGGCCAGCACGTATTTCCGCATTTGCCGCGGGCAAGGTGGGCCTGCGCTCAGGCCGCTACATGGCCAGCACCGACGAGCTGTACCTGACCGTGCGCGGCAAGGGCGGCCACGGTGCCATGCCCGAAATGAACCTCGACCCGGTACTGGTAGCGGCCCACATCATCGTGGCCGCGCAGCAGATTGTGAGCCGCCGCGCCAACCCCAAGCTGCCGTCGGTGCTGAGCTTTGGGAAGGTCATCGCCAACGGCGCCACCAACGTTATTCCCAACGAAGTCTACCTCGAAGGCACCTTCCGAACCCTGAACGAGGAGTGGCGCAACGAGGCCCACCAGCACCTGCGGCGCCTCTGCGAAGGCCTGGCCGAGAGCATGGGCGCGGTGTGCGAGCTGGAAATCCGCCGGGGCTACCCGTATCTGGAAAACGAGCCTGCCCTCACGGCCCGCGTGAAAGCCGCCGCCGAAGAATACCTGGGCCCTGAAAACGTGGTGGAGCTGGACCAGTGGATGGCGGCCGAGGACTTTGCCTACTTCTCCCAGGCTGGGCCGGCCTGCTTTTACCGCCTCGGCACGCGGCACGAGGACGGCCGCTTTGCCGCTTCGGTGCACACGCCCACCTTCGATATCGACGAAAAAGCGCTGGCCACCGGCCCGGGCCTGATGGCCTGGCTAGCAGTAAAAGAGCTGGCTGGGAAATAAGCCCGGTTCCATATCATCAATTTACACCCTTCCCGAATGCGTCCTGTCCCTCGTTTGCTGCTTGCAGCGGCTGGTTTGTTGCTGTCCCTGCCTGCGGTTGCGCAGCGCCGAAACGTGGGGAACCTTGCCCTGCAGCCGGAAGCACAAGTAGAGCTGGCACTGAAGGGCAGCGATTATTTGCTGGTGGGAATCAGCGCGCTGGCGCCCGGGAATAGCGGCGGTCCCACTTTTGCCGGTGGGCAGCTGCGGCTGGGATACGAGCGTTTCTGGAGCGAAAAGTGGAGCAGCGGGGCCACACTGCGCATTTTGGGCGGCCCTAATGACGGCTACGGCGACTTCATCGGGCAGGCTGGCAACATCATTCCGGGACTGCTGCTGCGGCACACGAGCACCGCTGGCGGCTTTGTTTTCGGCCAGCGGCTGGGGGCCGAATACGGCACTACCTACGATGTGCTGGGCAGCGACGTGAAGGACCGCGCCCTGGCGCGCCTGCGCTTGGACGTGGAACGGCCGCTGGCCGTGGGTGAAAAAGTGAGCCTGCGCCCCCGGCTGGCCTACGAAGCGGCAGCCTACGTCCGGCTGCAGCGCGACGACAACGAGTTGAAGGAGCGGGTGGTCGATTTCGGCAACCTGCGCGGGGAGGTGGGCCTGCGCTTTTCGTCCTACCTGGACATCACGCCCTGGGTGGCGTCCCAAACGTGGTACATCAATACGCTGCCCCAGTTTGACAACGCGGGCAAGCAAGTGGGAGGGGGCCGCACCAATCTGCTGACCCCGCTAGTGGGCCTGGACGTGCGGCTCACGCTCGGGGGTGCCGCAGCGGCAGGTGAGCGGCGGCAGCTGCCCAGCCAGCATTAGGGTAACTGGAGGTTCTGTGCCAAAATGACGCAATCTGGTTTTCCTAAAAAATTCAGCTCACTGCTGGGAGTGATGTTTTGCAACAGGTTGCTGCCAAGTTGATTACTGTCGGTTCTGTTTCAAAAAGACAAAATGGCGCAATTAGAACGCTCCGCGGATTTGGTATAGAATTTAAGGAATGTAGGTGTGCCCGTTGCGGCACTACCTGCTATTTGTCACACTTAAATTACTCCTACCATCATGGCAACTTTGCTCTATAATACCCGCTCTTCTTTGCGTCCGAATCGCGCTCTGAGCGCGATGCTGGCCGGCATGCTGCGCGACCCGCAGGCCGCTTCCGCACCGGCCGCACCGGCCTTCACGCCCGCCGCCGATATTCTGGAAACGGCCGAAGGCTTTGAGCTGCACGTAGCCCTGCCGGGCGTGCGGCGGGAGTCGGTAAACATTGAATTTCTTGAAGGCCAACTCGTGGTTTCCGGCACTCGCCCCAACCCGGCGCAGCCCGCCGAAGCGGCCGCGCCAGCCGATGACCAGCAGCCTGCCCCGGCAACTCCAGAGGCCAGCGCGGCCCCGCAGTTCCGCCGCCTGGAAACCAACTACGGGGATTTTACCCGCAGTTTCCGCCTGCCCGATACGGTGAACGCAACGGCCATTGGCGCCGAGCTCACCGATGGCATTCTGCGCCTCATGCTGCCCTTCGACACCGCGAAAGTGACCAGGCACCGCATCGAAATTCGGTAATTTCCGATGGCCCGATAAAAAAAGGCGCCCCCTGGGGTGCCTTTTTTGCGGTTATCGTTGTTATCCTATCAGCGCCGCGATTTGGCCTGCTTTCTGCCAAAAGCAACCTTGAGACACGAAAGCGAATCCTTTCGTCGTTGCTAATAAAATTCCTAGTCGGGGCACTTGGTTTACCCGCCGTTTACCTAAATTAGGTTCTTGAAATAATCAAATCATCTTTCCCCGTTTTTCCCTTACCCATGCAAGCAAAACAAATGATGCTCGGCCTGCTCGGTTCCGCCATTCTCGGCGGCGGCGTGGCCGTAGGGGGGTACAAGCTGTTGGAGCCGGCCCCGGTGGCGCCCCAGGCTGTTTCTGCCGACCCCCAGGTGCGTTATACCTCTGAGATGCGCAGCAGCGCCTACGCCGTGCCCGAGGGTCTGAATTTCGTGGCCGCCGCCGCCGCCGTAACCCCGGCCGTGGTGCACGTGATGACCGAGTACGCCGCGCCGGCCGTCGACCGCCGCCAGCAGCAGATGGACCCCTTCCTGCGGCAGTTTTTTGGCGACCAACTGGAGCAATTTCAGGGACAGATGCCTCCTGGCCACCCGCAGGTGCCCCGTGGCGGTGGGCAGGGTTCGGGTTCGGGCGTGATTATCGCCGCCAACGGCTACATCGTGACCAACAACCACGTCATCGACAAGGCTTCTAAGATTGAAGTAGTGCTCGACGACAAGCGCAAGTTTGAGGCCGAGTTGGTGGGGGCCGACCCCAACACCGACTTGGCCGTGCTGAAAGTGAAGGCCGACAACCTGCCCTTCGTGAAGTATGGCAACTCCGACGACGTGCGCGTGGGCCAGTGGGTGCTGGCCGTGGGCAACCCTTTCAATCTGAATTCCACCGTGACGGCCGGCATCATTTCGGCCAAGGGCCGGAACATCGACATCCTGCGCCGCAAGGACAACATGGGCATCGAGTCGTTTATCCAGACCGACGCCGTGGTGAACCCCGGTAACTCGGGCGGGGCCCTCGTGAATCTCAACGGCGACCTTATTGGCATCAACTCGGCCATTGCTTCGCACACGGGCTCGTTTGAGGGCTATGCCTTCGCCATTCCCAGCTCGTTGGCCAGCAAAGTAGTCGATGACTTGCTGAAGTACAAAGTGGTGCAGCGCGCCCTGCTTGGCGTGCAGATTCAGGAAGTAGACGCCAGATTGGCCTCGGAGAAAAAGCTAGCTACCCTGAATGGGGTGTACGTGCAGGGCTTTAGCGAGAGCAGCGCCGCCGCCGCCGCCGGTCTGAAAGCGGGTGACATCATCACCAAAATCAACGGAGCGAGCGTGAACACCTCCTCGCAGCTGCAGGAGCAAGTGGCGCGTTTCCGTCCTGGCGATAAGATTAAAGTGAACTTCCTGCGCGGCACTGCCGCAAACGAGGTGACTGCCGTGCTGCGCAACGCGACCGGTACCACCAGTGTGGTGCGCGAGGAGCCGGCTTCGGCCACGGTGAAATACGAAGGCGCCACGTTGTCGCCGGTGCCGGCCCGCGAGCAGAACAAGCTGGGCCTGGAGGGCGGTGCCCAAATCAGCGGCATCAAGGGCAGCAACTTCCGCGAGACGGGCATTGCTGACGGTTTCATCATCACCCGCATCGACAAAAACCAAGTGAACAATCCGGCCGACGTGAAAAAATACCTCGACGAAGCCCGCGAGAAATCGGGCGCGCTGGTGGAAGGGGTTTACCCCGATGGCCGCAAGGCGTACTATCCCATCGGCCAGGAATAAGCTCCAGTTGTTTACAAGTCAAAAAAGCCCCTTCCACGCTGGAAGGGGCTTTTTTTGTGGGTTTAGGAGGGGGATTGCCTGTGGTTGCCGCTTAGGCGGTACACAAGCCCGAAATGCGCTTTAGGGGCCGCGCCGGGCCTTGCCAACCAGCAACAACTGCCTGCCCAAAATTGGGTTTTGAGCCCAATGCGGGCTAAACCTGGCTTTTGCTTGCCTCGTACAACTGACGAGCTAAATTTTTGCAGTGCCGGTGGCTACCTTCTCAAACAACGCTTTTCCTTTGGAATACCGCGCCGATTTAGGAATCCTGATTGGCCGCTGGCTGCATGCCTTGCCCCCACCCGAACTACAGGGTACGTACGAGGCCATGCTGGATGCGGCCAAGGCCCACGGCAGCTGCCGCTTCTGGCTGCTGGACCTGCGCCGGCGCCCGCTGGCCGGCCCCGACCTCAACGAGTGGTTTCGCGAGCAGTTCTCGCCCCAGATTGCTTCCGCGCTTGGTGGGCCGCTGTTTACGGCCTACCTGGCCGGTCCGCACCAGCGCCTTGCGGCCGAAAGCGCCGAAATGGAGCTGCACCTGCGCCACGCCGCCACCCTCGATTCGTACCCGTTGTTTTACGACGATGAAGCCGAAGCCGTAATCTGGCTGACCGACCAGCAGGAGCGCGCCGGCGTTCGGACCGCTGAAAAAGCCAGTGCGGAGTAGTTGCGCGGCTCTTATAATGAGCGCTGGTTATCCTTGATTACGGGATGGGGGAAGGGAAAAATGGCAACGGATGGTTGCGGCACTGGGCTTTCCGTAGCTTTGCGGCAGCATTACCCATTGTATTTCCACCCGTTCCTCATGAAGCAAGCCCTCGAACAAGCTACCGCACCTGACGTAACCGTAGCTCATCCCCACGAAGACCCCCACGGCATCCAGGACGTGCTGCGCCAGCTGGGCGTGCAGGCTGAGAACGCGGCGTATAGCACCGGCCGCCAGTGGGGTGGCAGCGCCAACGCCGAGCGCCGCACCGTGCTGGCCCCCGCCGACGGCCGCTCGATTGCCAGCGTGGCCTTTGCCACCGTGGAAGACTACGACACCGTGGTTAAAACCGCGCAGGAAGCCTTCAAGACCTGGCGCCTGATGCCGGCCCCCAAGCGCGGCGAGATTGTGCGGCAAATTGGCAACAAGCTGCGCGAATACAAGGAGCCGCTGGGCAAGCTGGTGAGCGCCGAGATGGGCAAAATCCTGCAGGAAGGCCTGGGCGAAGTGCAGGAGATGATTGACATCTGCGACTTCGCGGTGGGCCTCTCGCGCCAGCTGCACGGCCTGACCATGCACTCGGAGCGCCCCGCGCACCGCATGTACGAGCAGTACCAGCCGCTGGGCCTGGTGGGCATCATTTCGGCCTTCAACTTCCCGGTGGCCGTGTGGAGCTGGAACGCCATGCTGGCCGCCGTGTGCGGCGACGTGAGCATCTGGAAGCCGTCGGAGAAAACCCCGCTCACGGCCGTGGCTGTGCAGCACATCATCAAGGACGTGCTGGCTGAGAACGACATTCCCGAGGGCGTGTTCAGCATCATCATCGGCGGGGCCGACATTGGGGCCGCTATGGCCGCCGACAAGCGCGTGCCGCTGGTTTCGGCCACGGGCAGCACCCGCATGGGCCGCAAAGTAGGCGAGGTAGTGGGCGCCCGCCTGGGCCGTGCCCTGCTGGAGTTGGGCGGCAACAACGCCATCATCGTCACCAAAAACGCCGACCTCAACATTGCCATTCGCGCCATTGTGTTTGGGGCGGTGGGCACGGCCGGGCAGCGCTGCACCAGCACGCGCCGCGTCATCATCGAGGACAGCATTTTCGAGGAAGTGAAAAGCCGCCTGCTGGCCGTGTATCCCAAGCTGCCCATCGGGCACCCGTTGCAGGAAGGCACGCTGGTGGGCCCGCTCATCGACGGCGACGCGGTGAAGATGTTTGATGAGGCCCTGACCAAGGTGCAGGCCGAAGGCGGCAAGCTGCTCACTGGTGGCCAGGTGCTGAGCGGTGCCGAGCTGCAAGGCGGCCACTACGTGCAGCCCGCGCTGGTGGAAGTGGAAAACCATTACCACACGGTGCAGGAGGAAACCTTCGCGCCCATTCTCTACCTCATCAAGTACAGCGGCGACGTGGAGCAGGCCATCGCGCTGCAGAACGACGTGCGCCAGGGCCTGTCTAGCAGCATTTTCACGCTGAATATGCGCGAGGCCGAAGCCTTCCTGGCCGCCACCGGCTCCGACTGCGGCATTGCCAACGTGAACATCGGCACGAGCGGCGCTGAAATCGGCGGCGCGTTCGGCGGCGAGAAGGAAACCGGTGGCGGCCGCGAGTCCGGCTCCGACGCCTGGAAAATCTACATGCGCCGCCAGACTAATACCATCAACTACAGCACGGAGCTGCCGCTGGCGCAGGGCATCAAGTTCGACGTGTAAGCAGTGGCTTGATAGCAGTAACAGAAAACCCCATCGGTAGTACCGATGGGGTTTTTTGTTGCTGCCCGGCGGTGGTCGGTTGGCCGGCATGGCTGCGTAACAGACAGGACTTAAGCAGGAATCCTTAAATTTACTACGCACCGCACCTATCCGTGCGGTGCAACCCCGGCGCCCGCCGTGGGGTCTCTTGCTCGCTTACTCATTCTTAATTCGCCTTTCTGCATGGAAGCCGCTGCTGCCTACGTTGACATCAACGCGCCCCTGGTGGAGCGCTGCCGCCTGAACGACCGCCAAGCGCAGGCTGAGATTTACCGCCGCTACGCCAAGGCCATGTTCAACGCGGCCCTGCGCATCACCGGCGACTATGCGGAGGCCGAAGATGTACTCCAGGAGTCGTTTCTGAGCGCCTTTCGGGAGCTTAGCGGCTACAAGGGCGACTCCGCGTTTGGGGCGTGGCTCAAGCGCATCGTCGTCAACAAAAGCATTAATTGCCTGCGGCAGCGGCGGCTGGCGCTGGTGCCGCTGGGCGAGCAGCACCACGAAGAGCGGGACGAGGCCGCGCCTTCGGCCGAAGACGAAGCCGATGCCCACTACCGGGCCGACGTGCTGCGCCGCTGCATTCAGGAGCTGCCCGACGGCTACCGGGTGGTGCTGACCCTGTACCTGCTCGAAGGCTACGACCACCTCGAAATTGCCAGCATCATGGGCATTTCCGAATCTACCTCCAAATCCCAGTACAGCCGGGCCCGGGTTCGGCTGCGCGAATTAGCCGCCCAGCGCGGTCTTAGCTAATCATTTATTCTGTTTCCGCTGTTAATTAACCCCCACCACGCTTCACTCTTCGGCACTCGGTTGCGTTTATCCCCGCCTATCCCCGCCACCTGCCGACTCTGGAAGAACCGTGCGTTTGCTTCTCTTTCATGAATACTCATAAGCCTGATTCTTTAGAAAAATTCGTTGAGCGGCACCGTGCCGATTTCGACACGCACGAGCCGCGCCCGGACCTATGGGCCGCCTTGGAGCAACAGCTGGCCGAGCCGGTGGCGGCCCCTGCCACGCCGGTTATGCGCTTGGCCGATGCAGCCAGTGCCCCTGTGGCTTCGGCTCGCGCAGCCGGCGCGGCTGTGGCTCCCGGGCGGGCCAACTGGCTGCAGCGCTACGGCGTAGCGGCGGCGCTGGCCCTGCTGGTGTTTGCCGCCGGTGCCAGCGAAGCCTGGAAATCCAGGTACAGCACGCCAGTGCCGGTGGCCGCCGCGAGCTACGAGGGCACCCACACCGCGGCCGAGCCCGACGCTGCCCTGTACCAGAGCAGCGCACCCATGGCCATGACGGCGGCCGACCGCAGCACCGGCGCCGATAGCCAACTGGTGCGGGCCGTGCGCGGCATGGAAGCCTACTACACCAGCCAGCTGGCCCGCCGCCAAAGCGAGCTGCACGAGATGACCGGCCCCGGCATGGCCGGCATGACCGCCGATTGGCAGCGCGAGTTGGTGTCGCTGGACTCCAGCTACCGCAAGCTGAAGGTGGAGCTGCTGCACCACCCGCAGCCCGATGCCGTGCTCACGGCCATGAACCGCAACCTGCAGATTCGCCTCGATATTTTGGACCAACAGCTGCAGGTGGGCACGCCCACCGAAGAAAACGGCCCCAACGCTTTTGTGCTGGCTGACAGCCGGAACTCCTCCAATAAATGAAACCCCGGATGGCTACGATAACCTGGCGGGCCGCAATGGTGACGCTGGCGGTGGCGGGGCTGTGGCAGCCCCGCGTGGCGCTGGCCCAAACCAGCCAGTGGGTAGCCGTGTGCCCCACCCGCGCCATGCGGGCCCTGGAAGTGCAGGCGTTCGTAGCCGAGGATTTCCTGACCGGCGCCGGCCAGCTGCCCGCCCAAAACCTGCAACCGGAACAGCCCACCGAGCAGGAAGAGGCCACGCTGCAAGTGGAGCAGCGCCGCCGCGTGAGCCGCAGCTACGCGGTGCCCAAAAGCGGCCGGGCCTTCTCGCTGCACACGCGCTACGGCCGCGTGCAGGTAAACCCCTGGAATAAGAAAGAAATAAAGGTGGAAGCCGAGCTGGTGGCCCGCTCCGAATCCGAAGCCGGGGCCCGGCAGGTGCTGGACGCGCTGGGTGTGCAGTGGCTCGACTACGATGCCAAAACCGGCGGCGTGGCCGTGAGTACGCTGTTTGGCCCCGCGCTGCGCGGCCGGGCCGGTGGCTGCCGCTACGAAGTGAACTACACCGTGTGGCTGCCGCGTACCACGGCCCTGGCCCTGTACAATAGCTTCGGAGAAATTGCCATCAACGGCGACCTGAGCGGGCCCACCGAACTGGCGGTGGAATACGGCACCCTGCGCACCGGGCGTCTCGAAGGGCCGCAGAACCTGGTGCGCATTGGCAACGGCAACTGCACCATTGCCTTCGCGGGCCAAGCCAGCATCGACGCCAGCTACGCCCGGCTGCGGCTGGACCAGGGGACTACGCTGGTGCTGCGCAACAACCATTCCGACGTTGACATTGGGACGGTGGAGGACCTCACCATTCACAGCAAGTACGGCGACGTGGCCCTGGGCACCGTGCGCAACCTGCGCGGCTCCTCGGGCTATTCGCGCTTCACGGTGGACAAACTCGACCAGGGCCTGGACATGGCCCTGCGCTACTGCCCCGACTTTGTGGTGCGTGACATGGGCCCCAACTTCCGGCAGGTGAACCTGGACGGCGGCTACAGCTCCATCCGGCTGGGCTTTGCCGAGTCGCCGAGCTTTCGCTTCGATGTGAGCACCGAGCAGGGCCAGCTGTTGGTGGATAAAGACATGGTGCGGGTGCTCTCGCAGGAAAACGGCCCGCTCACCAGCGACGTGCTGGGCACTTTTGGCAGTAGCATCCCGAGCCGTAACGCTGGCAACGTGAACATCAAAGTGCGCTACGGCACGGTGCGCTTCAGCAAGTAGGCGCGGGGTTTTTAGGGAGTACAGCGGGGATGTCGTGCTGCGCCGCGCCGCCGCGTGCCGTTCTTTGGGGTAATGTCAATGCTGCGCTTCTTTCTCCTTGTGGTGCTGGCTGGTCCGGCAGTTGCCCAAAAAAATCCTGCCGTGCCTGCTGCTCCGTCATCCCCATTAAAAACCTACGCCCTGCGCCTGCGGCCCGGCGATGATTTGCGCCAGCAGCTCACGGCCTTTGTGCAGGCCCAGCACATGCGGGCCGGGGCCGTGCTCACCTGCGTGGGCAGTCTCACCGTGGCCACGCTGCGGCTGGCCAACCAGGACGGGCCCACCGAGTACCGGGGCCATTTTGAGATTGTGTCCCTGGTCGGCACGCTGTCCACCAACGGCTCGCACCTGCACTTGTCGGTGGCCGACAGCACGGGCCGGACCATTGGCGGGCATTTGCTCGACGGCTGCCGCGTGTACACCACCGCCGAGATTGTGCTCGGCGAATTACCGGCTTTAGAATTCCGCCGCGAACCTGACCCCACTTTTGGGTATCAGGAACTGGTGATTTACCCCGCGCCAGCCCCGGCACTGCCTCAGCCGAAGGCGCCATCAAAAAAGGGCATCAGCAGGCCAAAGAAATAAAGGCGCTGATAGGCGGCCTGCGGCACGGCCAGTCGTAGTGGATGTTTGCCACTCGCAGTGCTACCAGCTACCTTCGCCCCATGCCCGCCCTCACCGACACGCCCCAAGCGGCGGCCTTTCGCCGCCAGGTGCTCAGCCCCACGAAGCTGCGGCTGTTTATGCTGCAAAAGCTGCCCATGGCCTGGCTGGCGGGGCTGCGCCTCGTTGGCCTCACGCCCGAAGAGGCCACGGTTACGGTGCGCTTCAAGTACCTCACCCAAAACCCGTTTCGCAGCATCTATTTTGCCTGCCTGGCCATGGCGGCCGAGCTGGCCAGCGGCATTCAGGCCATGATGCACGTGCAGGCCGGCAGCCCGGTGTCGATGCTTGTGACAAAGATGGAGGCCGATTTTGCCAAGAAAGCAGTAGGAGTCATTGCCTTCAACTCGCCCAACGGGCCCGACATCGCCCAGGCCATAGCCGAGAGCCGCGCCACCGGCGAGGGCCGCACCGTAGTGTGCACCAGCACCGGCGTAGACGAGGCCGGCGACGTGGTAGCGGTATTCCGCATCACCTGGTCGTTTCGCGCTAAGAAGTAAATGCCCACCCCGTTTACAAGGGCGTAGCGGCCGGCTTGCGGGCACTAGGCACGTGGGGCCTTCGGCTGGCATACCTTCGCAGCATGACAATTCTTGTCCGGTTCTCGTGCTGTGTGCTGCTGGCTATTGGCGTGTTATTCTGTGGTGGCTGCAGCTCTGCTGAGCGCCAACAGCGCGCCAAAAATCCTGCTTTTGAGGTGACAGAAGCCTCTATTGAGGACGTGCAGGGGGCGCTGCAGCGCGGTGACTGCACCTGCGAGCAAGTGGTGGGCGCCTACCTGGCCCGCATCGCGGCCTACGACCAGCCCACCACGCTCAATTCCATTGTCATCACTAACCCGGAGGCCCTCGAAACGGCCCGGCAGCTGGACGCCGAGTACAAGCGCACCGGCACCATGCGGCCCCTGCACTGCATCCCGGTGATTGTGAAGGACAACTACAACACCGCCGGCCTGCAAACCACCGCAGGCTCGCTGGCGCTAAAAGGCTTTGCGCCCACCACCGATGCCTCGATGGTGAAGGTCCTGAAAGCGGCGGGGGCCATTGTGCTGGCCAAGTCGAACATGGCCGAATGGGCCTTCAGCCCCATGGTCACTATCAGTTCCATTGCGGGCGAAACCCGGAATCCCTACAACCTGGCGCATGTACCGGCGGGCTCCAGTGGCGGCACGGCCGCGGCGGTGGCGGCCAGCCTGGGCACCGTAGGGCTGGGCACCGACACCGGCAATTCCATCCGGGGGCCTTCGTCGCACACCGCGCTGGTTGGTTTTCGGCCCACGTTGGGCTTGCTGAGCCGGGCCGGCATCACGCCGCTGTACCTGCGCAACGACACCGGCGGCCCCATGACGCGTACCGTGGCCGACGCCACCCGGCTGCTGGAGGTAATGGCCGGCCCCGACCCGGCCGACCCGCTCACGGCCTACAGTGCCGACAAGATTCCGGCCGGTGGCTACCGCCAGTTTCTTGATAAAAACGGCTTGAAAGGCGCCCGGATTGGCGTGTTGGGCACGCTGAGCGAGCGCAACCCCGACCCGCAGGTGAAAGCCGTATTTGAACAGGCCGTAGCCGACCTACGCAAAGCGGGCGCGGTGGTCGTCGAGGTCGAAATCCCAAATTTTGACGAAATCAGCAAAGGCCACTGGTGCACCGTTTTCAAGCACGACGTCAATGTCTACCTATCGGATTTGGGCCCCGGGGCTCCCGTAAAAAACATCAACCAGGTGCTGGCCTCGGGCAAATACTCGGCCTACATCAAAGAAAACCTGGAGGATGAGTTAGCCAATGGGGTGCTGCCCGGCCAGGCCACCGCGGGCTGTGGCGAAGCCTATACCGACCCGCGCCGCATTGCCTTCCGCAACGCCGTTACGGCCGTGATGGACCAAAACCAGGTGGGCGCTTTGGTATATCCCACCTGGAACAATCCACCCGCCAAAATAGGCGACCTCAAAGGCTACCGGGGCGACAATAGCCAGTTCATCGCGCCGCACACCGGGCAGCCGGCCTTCACTGTGCCCATGGGCTACACCTACGATAACCTGCCGGCTGGTTTGCAGTTTCTGGGGCGCTCATTTGATGAGCCGACGCTGATAAAATACGTTTATGCCTATGAGCAGGCTACCCGGCATCGCAAGGCGCCCGCGCTGTTTCCGGCGTTGCCGGCTGCGAAGTAGCCTTAAGGCCACAGTAGCTAAAAGCCCGTCATGCTGAGCTTGCCGAAGCATCTCTACCGCGTAAGTAATCAGACTTACTACAGCGGTAGAGATGCTTCGGCAAGCTCAGCATGACCATTTTAATTAGAGCATGTTGAGGCTGCTCCTAAAGGGAGGCTGGGGCCGCCGCTGGTTTAGGTTTGGGCATCGAAATGGCATCCACCGCCTTGTCGCGAATGAGCTTGTTGAGGGCGGGCACGTCCTGCTCGCGCAACTGCTTCAGGGCACCCAGCTGCTGGTCGATTTGTTCGGTTACTTCCTTTTTGAAGGCTACCAGCTGGTCCGTGGGCGCGTAGTTGCCTTCGCTGGCCTGGCCCACCAGGTTGGCGAGCTTGTTGTTGAGCCGAATCGGGAAGTTGAGGGGGTCCTGGCCGCTGCGGTTTTTGGTTTGGTAGAGGGCTTCCTCCACGGCGGTCATTTTCTTGTCGATGGCATCGGCCGCCTGCACAATTTCGCGATATGCGGCGTCGGCTTTTAGGGGCGTGGTCAGGGCCTTGAGTTGCCCGCGCATGGTGCGAATGTCGCGTACGGCGTCGTTGGTTTCGGTGAGCTTGTCGCGCACTTCCTGCAGGAAGGCAAACTGGGCCTGCAGCTCCTGCGGCGTGGCCTTGGCGCGCGGGTCCGGGAGCACCACGACCTCCGTTTCCTGCGGCGTTTCCTTGTTCAGGGTGAGGCGGGCGCGGTAGGTGCCGGGCGTAGCCCTGGGACCGTCGGTGCCGCCACCCCACAGGATAATTCCGTCGAACTTGCTGGCTTCGGGGTAGCGCATGTCCCACACAAAGCGGTTCAGGCCCTTCTTCGTAACCAGTTTATCCTTGTCGGCGCCGGGCGCGGGCTTTTTGTCTTTTTCAACGGCTTTCGCCTTGTTGGTAAACGCGCGAATCAGCTTGCCGTTGGAGTCGAGGATTTCCAGCTTCAGGGTGCTGGTGGTGTCCAGTTTCTGGGCCAGGTAGTAGTGCAGCATCACGCCGCCGGGGTGGTTCTGGCCGGCCGTTTTGGGCACGGTGGGGCCGCCGGCGCCCTCCAGGCGGTAGCTGGCCAGGGGCTTGAACAGGTGCACTTTGCTGGCGGCCACGGCGGGCGTGAGCTGGTGTAGGGGCGTAAGGTCGTCAATCAGCCAGAAGCCGCGGCCCTGGGTGGCGGCAATGAGGTTGTCGTTTTTCAGGGTGAGGTCGGTGATGGGCACCTGGGGCAGGTTCAGCTGAAACGGCTGCCAGCTGGCGCCGTCGTTGAACGACGTGTACATGCCGTACTCGGTGCCAGCGTAGAGCAGGCCGGCGCGCTTGGGGTCGGCGCGCACCACGCGGGTGAAGTGCGTGGCCGGAATGCCGGCCGAGATGCTCGTCCAGGTGCGGCCGTAGTCGGTGGTGCGGTAGAGGTAGGGGCGGAAATCGCCGGATTTGTAGCGCGTGGCGGCAATGTAGGCCGTGCCCTTGGCAGTGGGGTGGGCTTCGATGCTGTTGATTTGGCTCCACTCGGGCAGGTCCTTGGGCGTCACTTTCGTCCAGGTTTTGCCCTCGTCGCGCGTCACCTGCACCAGTCCGTCGTCCGAGCCCGTCCAGATAACGCCCGCCTCAACCGGCGACTCGGTGATGGCGAACACGGTGCCGTAGTACTCCACGCTGGTGTTGTCCTGGGTGAGCGGCCCGCCCGACGAGCCCAGGGTTTTGGGGTCGTTGCGGGTCAGGTCGGGGCTGATGGTGGCCCACGACTGGCCTTCGTTGGTGCTCACGTGCAGGTGGTTTGAGCCGGCGTAGAGCTTCTTGGGGTTGTGGGGCGAAAACAGGATGGGGTAGTTCCACTGGAAGCGGTACTTCGAGTCGATGGCGCCGTGGCCCATGGGGTTGTCGGGCCACACGTTGATGCTGCGGGTCTGGTCGGTGCTGTGGTCTACGCGGGTGAGCAGGCCGCCGTAGCTGCCGCCGTACACAATGTCGGGATTGGTGGGGTCCACGGCCAGGTGGGCGCTTTCCGAGCCGGCCGTGGTTTCCCAGTCCCGCTCGCCAATAGTATTGCCGCTGCTGCGGTGCAGGATGCGCACGGTGGAATTGTCCTGCTGCGCACCATAGATGCGGTAGGGGAAGTGGTTGTCGGTCACCACGCGGTAGAACTGGGCGGTAGGCTGGTTGAAATAGGTAGTCCAGTTCAGGCCGCCGTCGCTACTGATTTGGGCGCCGCCGTCGTCGGCAATAATCATGCGGCTGGTGTTCTCGGGCGCAATCCACAGGTCGTGGTGGTCGCCGTGCGGGGCGTTGCGGGACTCAAAGGTGGTGCCGCCATCCTTGCTTTTGTGGTACGACACGTTCATCACGTACACCACGTCCTCGTCCTTGGGGTCGGCGTAGATGCGGGTGTAGTACCAGGCCCGCTGGCGCAGGCTGCGGTCTTCGTTGGTTTTTTTGAAGGTCAGGCCGCCGTCGTCGGAGCGGAACACGCCGCCGTTTTCGGCTTCCAGCAGCACCCACATCCGGTTGGAGTTCACGGGCGAAACCGTGACCGCCCCAATGCCCAGTGTGCCCTTGGGCAGGCCTTCGCGGCGGGAAATGTCCTGCCAGGTATCACCGCCGTCGCTGCTTTTCCACAGCCCCGAGCCCGGCCCGCCCGACGAGAAGCCGTAGGGCGTACGGCGCACATTCCAGGTGGTGGCAAAGAGGATGCGCGGGTTGGTGGGGTCAAAGGTCAGGTCCACGGCCCCGGCGTCTTTATTGGCAAACAGCACCCGTTCCCAGTTCTTGCCGCCGTCCTTGCTGCGGTACACGCCGCGCATTTCGCTGGGCTGGTAGAGGTCGCCCATGGCGGCTACGTACACCAGGTCCGGGTTTTTGGGGTGAATGCGGATGCGCCCGATGTGGCGCGAATCCTTCAGGCCCACGTTCTGCCAGCTCTTGCCGGCATCGGTTGATTTCCACACCCCGAAGCCCGACGACACGTTGCCGCGCACCGTTTTTTCGCCCTGGCCCACGTAGAGCACGTTGGGGTCGGCCTCGCTCACGGCCACCGCCCCAATGGAGCCGCCGAAGTACTTGTCCGAGATGTTTTCCCAGGTGCCGCCGCCATCTTTGGTGCGCCACACGCCGCCGCCCGTGGCCCCCATGTAGTAGAGGTTGGGCTGGCCGGGCACGCCCGTTACGGTGCAGGAGCGCCCGCCCCGGTACGGCCCAATGGAGCGCCACGTCAGCCCGTTGTATAGCGCCGAATCAAACACGGCCACGGTGCCTTTGGCCGGTTTGCTCTTGCTCTTGGTTTTCGATTGCCCGAAGCTGCCCGATGCCACAGTGAGCACCAGAAGCAGCGCAAGGAAGCCGGTTTTGAGGGAGGTGTAGGAGTGAGGCATAGGAATGGACAAAAAAGAACAATTAAAAAAAAACGTCATGCTGAGCCTGCCGAAGCATCTCTACCGCAGTAGTAATCAATGCTGATTCAACGAAGTGGTAGAGATGCTTCGGCAAGCTCAGCATGACGTTCCAAATGATTTTTATTGGGTAAAATAGCCGCTCACTTAATCTCCGTCCGCGCCAGGAATTCCAGCAGGTACTCGCCCCAAATGGCGGGGTTGGAGTGGGTGCCGTGGCCGGTGGTAAGGTCCGTGATGGGCAGCAGGATGTAGCGGCCCTTCGGCACCTTTTTAATTTCGGTTTCCATAATGCCCAGCTCGGGCGGGTTCACCTGGTCGTCGGCCGAATTGATGGCGAGCAGGGGCGCCTTGATGGCGGCCAGGTACGGGGCAGGATTGTAGGTGCGGGAGGCGTCGAACTGGTAAATGAAGTCGTTGGCATCGAGCGAGCCCAGAAAGCGGGCCTGGGTCTTGGCCAAAGCGGCTTCGGCCAGCTCGCGGGTGGGGGCCTGCTTCTGCATCTGCTTGGGGCTGCTGGTCATGAACAGCAGCGAGGAGATGGCGCCTGTGAGGCCGGTCTGGGGCTGGGTGGTGTAGGCGCGCCCTGCCAGGCGGGGTCCATCTTTATCAGGTCGATGGCCATTTTGCGCAACATGCGGTTGCGGCCGGCTATTTCCACCGGCAGGCTGGCCAGCGGCATCAGGGCGTCCATGAAATCGGGGTATTTGTAGCCCCACATCCAGGTTTCCATGCCGCCCATGGAAGTGCCCATCACCAGGCGGGCGTGGGCCACGTTCAGCTTTTCGGTGAGCAGGCGGTAGTTGGCCACCACCATGTCGTCGTACGTGTATTTCGGGAATTGCATGCGCAGGCCGTTGCTGGGCTTGCTCGACTTGCCGTGGCCGATGGCATCGGGCAGGATGAGGTAGTACTTAGCCGCGTCGAGCAGCTGCCCGGGCCCGAAGAGGCGGCTGGCAAACAGCTCGCTCAGAAAAGCCTGCCCGCTGCCCGTGGTGCCGTGCATGATGAGTACTGCGTTCACCACTTTGCCCGCTTTGTCCTTGCGGGGCTGGCCCACGGTGGTGTAATGCAGGTTGAGGGCCGGCAGCGTCTCGCCGCTCTCAAACCGAAACTGCGGCAAGCTGAAGTCGCCCTCTACCGGGGTGGGGTAGCGCGACTGGGCCTGCCCCACCGCGGGTAGCAGCAGCCAGCCCCACAGTAGGAACAGCAAGGGTCGAATAGTAGCCATGAGGAGAAAACAAAGCGTCAAAAAAAGAAAGCAGCCCCGCCTGCGCGGAACTGCCTCCAAATGACGCCCATAAAAACCACAATTCCATACCCAGCCCCCATGGGGTACGCGGGTTACTCCTCCTGTGCGGACGTGATGATGTCCGTCAATCCATCTTCGCTCACCACCACGGCCAAGCAGGGATAGTCGGAGCTTTCCACGTAGCGTAGGGCCGAGTTGTAGCGGGCCCCGCGGGTGCTGTCGCCGCGCCCGGAGGCCCGGCCGTCGAGAATGACGCCGATGGAGTAGCAATACCCTTCGGGGTCGAGCAAAACCGCGCCGTCGATGCTGGTAACGAGGCGCGTGATGAGCGGGGTGAGCGGCACAGGCTCTACCAGGGTGCACTGCAGCTTGAGGCGGTCGGCCTCGGCCAGGGCCTCGGTGGTGATGACCAGCAGCGTGCCGTGCTTCTGGCGGCTGGCTTCGAGCACTACCTCCCAGAGGCGCTCCACTTTGGGCGGGTCGGTGAGAGCAAAGGTGCGCTTAAGCGCCCGGCGAAAAGCGGTGCGGCTAAGGCGGTTGCGCGCCAGTCCGGGCAGGCCATAGTGGGAGCGCAGCAGCACGTGGGTGTCGTGCTGCAGCTCCCAGGAGTAGTGCGTCACAAAATTGATGATGAACAGGTCCTCGCGCACGGCGTCGTACTTGCCCACTTGTCGGCCCAGGGCGTACACGTTTTCGCCGTTGGCGAGCAGGTGCACGTCGGGCGTGGCCATCTCCAGCAGCTTGCGCACGGCCCGGTAGTCGGTCAGTTCCGTGGGGCAGGTCAGGGCAAATACTTCTTCGATGTTGGGGTGGCCGCGGCGGGCCAGCAGCAGCTTGCCCACGCCCTCGGCGCCCTCGTAGCGCAGGCTGCTGATGGTGTTGCAGGTGGCAAAGAGCTTGGTGGTGGAGGGGTCGAGGCCCAGGGCCTGGGCGGGGGTGTCGAGCAGGGTTTTGCCGGCGGCCCGCAGCAGTTCCTCGCTTTCGCGGGGACGCACAATGAAGCCCGCGCCGGGCTCGGGCTCGGTCAGGGCCTTCACGCTTTCTTCGTTGAAGCGGTACATGGCCGCCACGAGCAGCGACGGCGCCAGCGGCCGGCCGTCGGTATAAAAGCGGTGGGGGCGGAGCGACGGGTAGGCGCGCAGCGGCTTGCGCTGCAGGCGCAGCACCGTCACCACAAAATGCCCTCTTATTTCGATGGGGTAGCCCGCAAAGTGCTGGTGGCTTTCGTGCTCATCGAGGGCGTCGAGGGTTTCCTGCACGGCATCGCGCACGCCCAGGCCCTCGTGCTTGCGCCGAAGCATGGCCGGGCTCACGTCCTCGCGCTCGGGGTAGGGCCAGGGCCGCGCGTTTTGGATGAAGCGGCCGCGGGCCACTACGCCTGAAAATGCACCGGAGTCCAGCCCACAGTCGGCCGGCTCCAGGCAGCGGGCGGGTTGGGCGGGGTCGCTGGGCAGGGCCAGCAGCACCACAAAGGGGTTCAGGTCTTCATCCAGGCCCGTAAACAGGTCGGTGGCCAGTGCCTGGGCGGCCTTGCGGTAACGCTCCTGATGGGGCCAGAGGAGAACGGGAGCAGGGGCGGGGGCAGGCATGATGACGGAAAAACAAGCAGCAAATCGAAGACGCCCTGCTCAGCCGAAGCAAGGAAGGGTGGAGCCGTGCGGCCGCACGAGCGGGGCTACAACTGGAACAGAACCGGCAATATCATCTTTTGCTTTAAGGGCTTGCCCTGATACGAGGCGGGTTCCCACTTGGGGGCCGCTTTTATCAGGCGCAGGGCTTCTTCGTCGAGGCCGGAACCCATCTTTTTCACCACGCGCGCATCGGTCAGGCTGCCATCAGTCTGCACCACGAATTCGACCAGAACTTTGCCCTGAATCTTGCGCTGACGGGCCAGCAGCGGGTACTTCTGGTTTTTTTCAATCCATTCGAAGAAGGCGGCAGTGCCACCCACGGGCCGGGTGGGGTGGTCGGGGGCCACCACGGCGGGCCGGTTGGGGTTGGCCGACGCTGCAATGTCGGCCGCGGAGGTGGTGATGGGCCGCTCCTTGGCGCCCGTGGTCACTACCTCGCTGCCCGGCGACATCACGAACGACACCGGCACGTAGATGCGCTGGCGCACTACCTGGTTGCGGTGCTTGGCGGGCGTCCACTTCGGGCCGCTCTTGATGAGGCGAATGGCTTCGGCGTCCAGCTCCGGCGAAACCGGCGCATCCACTTTCACCTCGTTCACGGTGCCGGTTTTCTCCACAATGAAACTCACTTTCACCGTGCCCTGAATGCCTTTTTGCATGGCCCCGGCGGGGTAGCGCTGGTTGGCGGCCAGGAACTGCGCGTACCTCTCGGTGCCGCCCAGGGGCACGGCGGGCTGCGCCACGGAGTCATACACCTCGGTGGCCGACGGCTTGGGGGGCATCTTCCGCTTCTGCGCCTGGGCGCCAAAAGAGAGGAGCAACAACCCGGCAAGCGGGACTACTAGTGGTTTGGGTACACGGAAAAGCATAGCGTATCGTATGTTATGGGAATAAGTAGGACCCTTTTTACAAAGTACGGCAACCCGAAAAGAACGGTGGCCGCAACGCAGCGCCCTAAAAACCTTGCCAGGACCAGCGGTGTCGAGCAGGCTGACGTTCTTTGGAGCCATTTACTTTCATCGCCTGCTGTTTTTTGCATGACCGAGCAACCATCCCGTGCCCCCGAGCCCGTGGGCGCCTACCCCTACACGCGCCGCGTGGGCAACTTATTGTTTCTGTCCGGCGTGGGCCCGCGCCAGCGCGGCCAAAAAGCCATTCCCGGCGTCGAGCTCGACGAAGACGGCAACATCCTGAAGTACGATTTTGAAAGCCAGTGCCGCGCCGTGTTTCAGAACGTGCGCTACATCCTGGAAGAAGCCGGGGCGCAGTGGGACGATTTGGTGGACGTGACCGTATTTCTGACCAACATGAAGGACGACTTCCCGGTGTACAACCGCCTCTATGCCGAGTATTTTTCCACGGCGCAGCCCTGCCGCACCACGCTCGAAATCAACTGCCTGCCCACGCCCATTGCCATCGAGTTGAAATGCATCGCGGCGGTAAGTAACTGACCTGATGCACCGCGCCCGTCAACCTCACCCCCTAGCCCCCTCTCCTTAGGAGAGGGGGAACTAGTTTTAATTTTAAAGATATGATTTATAGAGATTAAGACTAAAAGTTAGTTCCCCCTCTCGTAAGGAGAGGGGGCTAGGGGGTGAGGTTGACGGGCGCACTGCGTAAGGTCACTGATAACTGCTAACCCTTAACTGATAATTAACGCCCTATGTACGTTCGGAAAAATCTGCGCTTTGGCGTTGTCTGGGCCCTGTCGTGGCGCAGCTTGCTGCTGTTTACCATCTACGACTCCCTCGTTTGCCTGGCGTATGAATTCTGGCACGTGCACTGGATTGACATTCCCTGGGGCGGCGTGGCCACGCTGGGCACGGCGGTGGCGTTCTACATCGGCTTCAAGAGCAACGGCAGCTACGACCGATTCTGGGAGGGGCGCCAGCTGTGGGGCACCATCGTGAACGTGAGCCGAATCTGGTCCATTCGGGTGTTTCACTTCGTGGAGCCCATGGCCGGCGACCGCCTGCCCGACTACGAAGACCTCCGCGACCTGCACCACCGCCTGCTCTACCGCCAGATAGCTTGGGTGAACGCCCTGCGCCTGCACCTGCGCCGCCAAACCGCCGAGCTCTGGGACACCGACGTGGCCCCCTTCCTCGACCCCAACGAGGACGCCGACGTGCGCCGTATGAGCAACCCGCCCACCCACCTGCTCCGCCAGCAGAGCGACGAGCTGCGCCAGTTGCACCAGCGCGGCCTGCTCACCGAGTTCCGCCACGTGGCCATGATGGACACCATCCAGGATATGTTTAACGCGCAGGGCGGCTGCGAGCGCATCAAGAACACGCCGTTTCCGCGGCAGTACGCGTTTTTTAGTTTCCTGTTTGTCTGGATTTTTGCCCTGGTGCTACCCCTGGGCCTGGTGGGGGAGTTTTCCAAGCTGGGACCCAACCACATCTGGCTCATGGTGCCGTTTGCGGTGCTGGTGTCGGGCGTGTTCAACACCATTGAGACGGTGGGCCACATCAGCGAAAACCCCTTCGAAAACCAGATGAACGACGTGCCCATGACGGCCATCTGCCGCAGCATTGAAATCGACCTGCGCGAGCTGCTGGCCGAAACCCGCCTGCCCGCGAAGATTGAGCCGATTGACGACGTACTGTTTTAGGCCACGGTGCCCAGGCGCCGGCAGTGGGCAGGCCCACTGGAATATTGCACCATCCGGAACTGCGGGCATCCCTGGCCCGGTTCTGCTCGTTTCTTTGCGTAGCATGAACACCCGAACGCGCAATCTGCAGTATTTCTTTTTCGGCCAGAATTTCTCGGACGGATTGCGCACCACGCTGGCCATTCTGGTGCCCACGCTGGTGTTGTCCCAACTGGGGCAATTTGAATGGGGCTTGATTATGTCCACCGGGGCCTTGTGCGTGAGCGTGACCGATACGCCCGGCCCGGCGCGCCACCGGCGCAACGGCATGCTGGCCACGCTGGCCCTGGTAGTCGTCACCACCTTGGCCACCGGCTTGGCCGCCGCCAACGTCTGGCTGCTGGGCCTGGTGGTGGGCGGGTTCGCCTTTCTGTTCACCATGTTTCTGGTATGGGGTGCCCGGGCGGCCGCCGTGGGCACGGCGGGCCTGCTCAACATGATTTTGCTGCTGGCCCGGCCGCCGTCGTTCAACCAGCTGCTCCCGCACACCGGGCTGCTGGTGGCGGGGGCGCTCTGGTACGCCGGGCTGGCGCTGCTGGTGCACCGCGTGCGCCCCTACCGGCCGGCCCAGCAGGCCCTGGGCGAGTGCGTGCACGCCCTGGCGCGCTTCCTGGCCCTGAAAGCCCGTTTCTACGACCCCACCACGGCCCTCGACGACAACTACCGGCAGTTGGTGGCCCAGCAGGTGGTGGTGAATGAAAAGCAGGAAGCCGCGCGCGACCTGCTGTTTCGCACCCGCCAGATTGTGAACGAAAGCACCAGCATCGGCCGCCGCCTGGTGCTCACCTTCGTGGCCACCGTGGATTTGTACGAGCGCATCACGGCCACGTACTACGACTACGCCACCGTACGGGCCGGCTTTGGCCAGACCGGGGCGCTGCCGGCCGTGGCCACGCTCATTCGGCACGTGGCCACCGAGCTCGACCACCTCGGCATCGCCATTCAGGCCAACCGCCCCTACGACGCCCCCGGCCCCGACCTGGACGCCGAGCTCAGCCTGCTGCAAACCCGCCTGGCGGCCCTGGACACCGACGCCAGCATTGAGGGCAGCACGCTGGTCCTGAAAAAAATAATAGTCAATCTGCGCGACATCATCCGGCGCGTGGGCAACATCCGGCGCTACTTCGACGAGGGCATCGACGAAGCCGCCCCCGCGCCCGGCCGCGCCGCCGAGCATACCCGGTTCATCGCCCCGCAGCACCTCGACCCAAAAGCCCTGCGCGAAAACTTTACGCCGAAATCGGCGGTGTTCCGGCACTCGGTGCGCATGATGCTGGCCTGCCTGGTGGCGTATGGCGCGGGGCAGTGGCTCTGGCGCGGCGAGCACAACTACTGGATTCTGATGACGGTGGCCATCATGCTCAAGCCCGGTTTCAGCCTCACGCGGCAGCGCAACACCGAGCGCATTGTGGGCACGCTGGCCGGCGGGGTGCTGGGGGGCGTGGTGCTTTGGCTGGTGCCCTGGACCGAGGCGCAGTTCGGCGTGCTGGTGGTGTTTATGGTGGTGGCGTACAGCTTCCAGCGCACAAAGTACGTGGTGACGGTGGTATTTCTGACGGCCTTTTTGCTGATTCTATTCAGCTTTCTGGGCCTGAATTACATTGGCGTGGTCGAAGAGCGAATCACTGATACCCTCATCGGCTGTGCCATTGCGTTTTCGGCCGGGTACTTCCTGTTTCCCAGCTGGGAGTCGGAGAAGCTCACCGATTTTATGGCCGCGGCCCTGCGGGCCAACCTGGCCTACCTGCACCAGTTGGCCAACCGCCTGGCCGGCCAGCCCCTGCCGCCCAACGAGTACCGCCTGTTGCGCAAAAACGTGTACGTAAGCGGCGCCAACCTCGCGGCCGCGTTCCAGCGCATGCTCAACGAGCCGCGCAGCAAGCAGCATCACCCCACCGACACTCACGAGTTTGTGGTCCTCAACCACATTCTGTACTCTAACGTGGCCGCCCTCACCGCCACGCTTCGCGAAGCGGCCCCTGCCGTGCCGCCCTTCCTGCCCGAGAGCCGCCGCGCCCTCACCAGTGCCCTGGCCGCCTTGCACAAAAGCCTGGTGCTGCTGGTGCCCGGTGCCCCGGCCGTGGCGCCTCTGCCGGAACGCAGCCCCACCGCGCCCGAGGCCACCCCGACCCCGGAAGACAAGCTGGTGCTGCAGCAGCTGGTTTTCCTGCAAAAGGTGAGCGGCGACATCAGCAAAGTGGCCGAGGTGCTAGCGAAGTAATGAATTATAAAGCAACCGTAGCTAAAAGGCCGTCATGCTGAGCGCAGTCGAAGTATGACGTCTTACTCCGAAGACGATTGCTGCTACACGAGCCCCTAAATAGTTATGCAATAAGCTAATGCCTGCTTACAGGCATATCGGCCCATACAGCTTTAGTATAAGGCCTGAACCTGAGCGATTGAAAGGGTGACAGCGGCGTCGGAGTAGGAAACAAAAAAGCCCGCTCAACGAATTGAGCGGGCTTTTTTGGAAAAGGTAACGGGGGGATTAGTGGGTTAGAACCACCCGGCCGCTGTTGGATTTGCTGCCTGTGGTGAGCTTGTAGATGTACGTGCCGGCCGCGAGCTGCGTGCCGTCGAACAATTGCTTATGCACACCAGCGGTTTGCACCTCGTTGCGCAACGTCTTCACGCGCTGGCCCAGCAGGTTGTAAACGTCCAGACGTACAGCACCGGTTTCGGCCAGGATGTAGGTGAGTACCGTTTGGTTCTGGAAGGGGTTCGGAGCAGCCTCAATTACTTTAGCCGATTGCGCGGCGCTAGTAGCAGCACTGCCACGAGCAACTTGCACGGCGGGCATGTTCCACTGGTCGTGGGTGCGGGTCACGAGCACGGCGAAGTCGGCGCGCTTCACTACCTGCGCTGGATTGAACGTGGCGTGCAGCACGGGCTGCAAGTCGTTCGGGCCCTGCGTGAGGCTGAAGAAGGCGTTCATGATGTTCATGTCGAGTGCCACCTGCACGTAGCCAGCCAGGCCGGCTGGAATCTGGGCCGCGTCGTCTATCGCAATGCGCTGGCCGCTCACCAGCACCGTTACCGGTGCAGTGGCTTTCAGGGCGTTGTTTTGCAGGCCCAGGCTTTGCACCAGCGAGTAGGCCAGGCTGGCCCGCTGCACAGCGGCATCAGGCGAGAACACGCCGGGAGCAGTTGCCGTCATCACGCCGTTCTTGGTTTGGGTCTGGTCGCGCAGGGCAGCGCCCTTAGAAATCACCGACTCGGCCAACAACCGCTGGCTGCTGCTTACGTCGCTGAAGCTCCCCGAGCCGTCGAGGGGCATGAACTGGCGAATGGCCTGGCCCATCATCAGGTAATCGGCCAGCTGAATGCGGGTAAGGTTGGCATCGGGGGCAAAACCGGAAGCCAGGCCGTCCATCAGGCGCTTGCTCACGGCCAGTTTGATGGAGCCTTCGGCCGGATGGCCTACGGCGTCGTTCAGGCCGGTGGTGCCGGTGGCCTGGTTCAGCGAGATGTTACCCGTAACGCTTTCTGGGAAGGCAGCACCCTGCAGGCCTTCGAGGCGCACCGTCCAGGTGCCGGCCTCAGGCGATACCACGGCCACGGCGCGGCCGGGGCTGGTGGCAAACAGCACCGAGACGCCGGAAGCGAAACGTTTGCCCGTGGGCGATACCAATACCAGGTTAACCGGGTTGCCGGTTTCGCCCAGCACGCCGCTCACCTTGCAGCTCACTTCCATCGATGTCGTGCCGCTGCTCACGGCAAAAGTACGGGCGTTGGTAGCAGTGGTGGTCGGGTCGTATTCAATGCTAAAGGTGCTCTTGGCGCTGCTCGTGTTCACGCTGCTCACAAAGGCACGGGTGGCGTTGGAGAAGGCACCGTAGCCGGGGGCGGCGCGGAAGGCGCGGTCCACAGCGGCGTAAGCGTTTACCATGCCACGGCCCACTTCCCACGACTCGCGGTTGGGTAGGTTAGTAGCGGTTTCTTCCAGAATGGCTTTCACCTGGTAAGGATTCAGCGCGGGGTTGGCGTCCAGCATCAGGGCCACAATGCCGGCCACGTGGGGCGCGGCCATGGAGGTGCCGGTGAGGTGGGTGTAGAAAGGGAGCTGGCCAGCAGGAAGGACGGCTACGTCCTTCTGAGTGCTGAGTACACCTACGGGCGAGGCGGTCCGGGTCGAAATAATATCCGTGCCGGGAGCCGTTACCGTGGGCTCATCGCGCCAGGTGAAGTTTTCGCCGTCCACTGAGAACGTTCCGCCCACGCCCTTGCGGCCGCGTGACGACGACGGAGCCAGTACACCGGCCTTGTCGGAGTTAGCCACGGCAATTACCCAGGGTGCTTTTTTGTATTTGCCGGTGATGGTGCCCGAGCCCGAACCGGAGTTGCCGGCCGAGAACACCACCACGATGTTGCGGTCTACGCAACGCTTGGTGGCCACGGTGATGGGGTCAGCTGGGTCTACGTTGGTACCGATGTCGCTGGTGGTACCGAAGGAGTTGGTGATAACCCGGATATTGTAGCGGAACTGGTTCACCAAGGCGTAGTCGAACGCGCCGATAACATCGAGTATGAACAGGCCGGCACCGGTGCCGTAGCCCACGATGCTGGCACCGGGTGCCACGCCGGCATGCTGGCCGTTGGAGGCTGCGCCGGTGGCACCGGCAATGCCGGCCACGTGCGTGCCGTGGCCACCGCTCTGGTCGGTATTAGCAATGTCTTCGAGGTAGGTAACGGGCAGCATGCCGTTCTGTGCGTTGAGGTTGCTGGTACCCAGCACGTTCTGCTTCAGATTGGCGCCTAGCTTCAGGTCGGGGTGCGTGCCGTCCACGCCGCTATCGTTCACTACCAGGCCAATGCCGGTGCCGGCTACTGGCAGGCCGCCGTTGCGCTGCGTAAAGCTGCTCTCGTTCCGCACGCGCCGGGCGCCAGTGAGGTGCGTGGCGCCTTCGTTCTCTAGGCTCAGCGAGCGGTTGAGGTACAGCGACAGCACGTTGGGGGAAGCAGCCAGCTGGGCAATCTGGGCATCGGTGGCAAGCACGCCGGCAATGGGCAACTCGCGCAGCGTCCGGCCATTAATAATGCCGAGGCCGCTGAGGGTTTGCAGGGCTGCGGCCGATGGCGCGCCTGCTCCCTTGAACGTAACAATCACCTGCCGTAACTCGGCGCCGCCCACCATGGCTGCTTGCAGTTGAGGGTCGAGGAGGGCCTGCGCTTGGAGCGTCACCGCGCTGCTCGCGGAGAGCAACATCAGTAGTAGGGTTTTCTTCATCGTTTAAAAAAGCTTGTTTTTATAAAGAGTGAGAAATGATGACGAAACCTACGGAAGGACTGTAAAAACAGATTGCCAAATTTTTAATAATGTTGCTACATAAGTTCGTTTCCATAAAAATATTAGCGCGATTTCTTCATTTTTCAACATCAATTTCATTGAATATATTATGTAAGTCGTCCTTGTTTTAGGTTTTTTTTAGTCGTTCAAAAATCCACAAAAAGGCCTTTTTTGGCTTATTAAGGCCCGAATAGCTGAGCTAATTGACCCTCTTTGCGGTGGTTTCGACAATCGATTTGAAAAGAATTGAGTCATTATCAAATTAATAATTCGAGTTGACCCATTCGTTCAAGTATTGGCCCTGCCTTTGGGGGTGGCGGGCCCGTGCTTTTCCCAGTCCCTACGCCGCGTAGCCAACACGCGCGGCATCATCATAAGCACCTGGTTGGTGCGGGGAATTGGAGCCTTTTGGGGAAACGATAGCCGGGACGGGCGTTGGTGCCTCGTACTTTTGCCCTGCTCTGGCGGGCAGCCGGGCTTCCCGTGCGGTGCCGCCTACTTTCGTGCCGGCTCCGGCCTATTCTGCTCTCTTATGCGCCACGTTGCCGATATTCCCCATCCCGCAGTCAAAATCACGCTTCTGGCCTGGAACGGCAAGTTCCTGCTGAAGCTGGAGCAGGGCAACCTGGAGCAGACCTACAAAGTGGCCGAGCTCGACCTGCTCACCGGCACCGACGCCGAAGTGCGTGAACTGCTGGACGAGGAGTTTCTGGCCGGTGCCATTGAGCGTTTTCAGGCCATGCGCGCCGATTTGCAGGCCGCTTTCGACCGCCACGAGTTACGTTAAGGCCAATCTATTTCCCCATTTGTGATGCAAAAACTAGTTGTCCTGCTGCTCGCCCTCACGGGTTTTCTGGCGGCGGCCCCGGCCACGGCCCAGCTCTACGACGTGCGCGCCAGCGAAGTGAGCTACAATAAAGGCCCGCGCCCGGCGGTGAAAGTGCAGGTAGACGGCAAGGCCTCCGACGTGCGCGACTTCCTGCAAAGCTGGATGAAAAGCAGCTACAACATCAAATTTAAGGGCGGCGGGGTGCTGGGCCTTGGCAAGAGCGACGTGCTGGTGGCCCGCCAAACCCCGGCCAGCACTGTGTCGGGCAAGCTCGTGGACATCTACGCCAGCGTGGTAGCGCCCGCCGATACCATTACCGAAGTGGCGTTGTTCGGTGGGTTTGATGACAATACGTTTTTCGACCCCGACAAAACCGCCACCGAATACAACGCCCTGCGCACCATTGCGCAGAGCTTTGCCAGCGCCGCCCGCCTCAAGGCCTACCGCGACCAGGTAACCGAGGCTGAAAAAAAGCTCAAAACCGCCGAGAAAGAAAAAGACAAGCTCGAAAAGAACCGAAACTACCTGCGCAGCAACACCGCCTCCAACCTGTCACGCATCGAAGACTTGAAGAAGAAAAACGCCGAAAACCTCATTCAGTCACGTTCCGACTCGGTTTCGCTGATATCGAACGGGCTGCTGCTGGAGCAAAGCCGGGTGCTCCTGCAGCGCCGCCGCGACCAGCTCTCCACGCTCGACCGCAAAAACTAGCCCCGCCGCCGGCCGTACTCAGGTCATGGACAACCCCACGTCGCCCCTCGAAACCCTGCGCCAGCTCAAGGAAATGCTGGATGCGGGCGCCCTCACGCCCACTGAGTTTGAGGCCCTGAAGCAGCGACTGCTATTCACGGACCCGCCCACTCCCCCGGCCCCGCCGCCGCCGAGCCCGCCCCGGCGGCCCCGTTTAGTACGCCCGAGCCCATTGTTCCGGCAGCACCCGTGCCACCCGCTGTTTCAGCCCCGCCGCCCGTTTTCACACCCGCGTCGCCCTTCAGCGAGCAGCATCCCGTGGTAGAAGACGTGCCCCAGCACTTCACCCCGAGCGGCAGCGCTGCCCCGCCGGTAGGCCCGCCCTGGGCAGGGGAGGAGCTGAGCAACGAGGTACCGCCGAGAAGCTTTGCCGTGCCGCCCGCCGCTCCTGCGCCCGATGCAGATGCCGGCTGGGTTACGAGCGAGTTTCCGGAGTCGGCCTCCCCGGCGGCCCGCAGCCCGCTGGCGCTCATCTTGTCCATTGGCGGCTTGCTGGCGCTGCTGGCCCTGGTGGTGTACCTGTCTATGAACCGCCCGCCCTCCGAGCGCCTCACCAGCACCAGCCAGACCGCCGCCGATTCGGTAGCCGCTACCATAGAGGTAGGGCCCCAGGCCGAGCCCCTGCCGCAAACCGAAGCAGTGCCCGAAACCATTCGGGTGGTGCCCACTAACCCGGCCCCCATGGTGCTGGAGCGTCCCACCGCTTCCGTTCGCGACTCGGCTGCTGCCCCGGCTCCGGTGCCAAACGCAACGTCTGCCCCCATCAGGCCCGATTCGACGCGAAATCCCTAGACTCTGGCTCCAGCAAGCTTGTTGGGCAGCACTTATTCAACGCGCCGGCCCAGTGGCCGTATGCTAAGTCCCGGCTGGTAACAGCCGGGACTTTTTCGTTTCCTTTCCACCACCCCTGCCCCATGCCGGTTACTCTGTACCACTCTTCCCGGATTTCGGCCGTGCTGGCCGCCGCCGGCCTCTTGCTCGGCAGCTGCTCCTCGCCCGGCAACGAATCGCAAAGCATTGCCGCGGCCGCCGGCCCGGCCACACCCACGTCGCCGCTGCAGGTAGTGGCCGAGTTCACCGGTCCTCAGATGGTGGGCGTGGCCGTAGCGCCCGGCGGCAAAATCTTCGCCTGCTTTCCGCGCTGGGACTACAACCCCGTGTACCCCGTTGCCGTGGTGGGCCCCAACAACACGCTCATCCCGTATCCGGATGCCAGCTGGTGCACCTGGACCGACGCCGTGAAGAACGAGCCCCAAAAGCACTGGATTTGCCCCCAGAGCGTATTCGCCGACAAAGCAGGCATGGTGTGGGTGCTCGACCCCGCCTCGCCCGGCTTTCAGGGCACCGTGCCCGGCGGCCCCAAACTGGTGAAAACCGACCCCAAAACCGGCCAGGTGCTGCTCATTATTCCGTTTCCCGCCAGCGTGGCGCCCAGCAAGTCCTACCTCAACGATGTGCGGATTGACCTGCAGAACAACTACGCCTACATCACCGATTCGGGCACTGGTGCCCTCGTGGTGGTCGATTTGAAGACCAGCAAATCCCGCAGCCTGCTCGGCAGCCACCCATCAACCAAAGCTGAGCAGGGCTTGGTCGTGAAAGCCGAGGACCATCCCATGGTTGACGCCCAGGGCAAGCCCGCCCAGTTCAACGCCGACGGCATTGCCCTGAGCACCGACAACGCCTATCTGTACTACTGCCCGCTCACGGGGCACACCCTGTACCGCATCAAAACGGCCGCTCTGCGCGACGCCTCCCTCAGCGAGGCCCAACTGGCCCAGCAAGTAGAAACCGTGGGCAAAATTCCTGCCTCGGACGGCCTGGAAATCGACGCTGCTAATAATGTCTACATCACCTCCTTCGAGCAGAGTGCCCTGCTGCGCCGCACACCCGCCGGGCGCATCGAAACCGTGGCCAAGGACGCCCGCCTGCAGTGGCCCGATACGTACAGCTTCGCCGCCGACGGCAACCTGTACGTGGCCAACTCGGCCATTCACAAAATGCCCACTTGGAACAAAGGCGTGGAGCAGCCCCACGAGCCCTTCCGCATCTTTAAAATGGCGCTTCCCAAGTAAAACCCCGGAGCTGTGGGCATCAAAAAAGCCGTGCCATAAAGTGGCGCGGCTTTTTTGAGGTAGCTGATATGATAAATATAATTACTCGAATGCCACTTTCTGGATTTTTACGCCTTTGGTAAAAACGTCCAGGTTTTCGCTGGTGTGGGCCAGAATATCCATGCAGTGGCGGTGCCGCTGATTCATGGTATCGTGGACGGTGTACACCCCATCTAGCTTTTTGGAGATGCCGGAGACGCGCACGGTGTCACCGAAATCAAATCCTCCACCCCAACGCTTCAGCAAATCGCGCGACAGGGCCATCCAGCGCTTTTTGGTTCCGTAGTGGGGCTTAATCAGGGAGTTGTCGGCCGTCACGAATGGCTCGTCGTCGGTTTGTCCCGGTACTGCCTCGTAAATGGTGGCCGTCACGCGGTAGGTGGGGCTCTGGGCAACGTACTCTTTTGACTTGTTAACTTTTGATTTGGCTACCCGGCGCTCGGCGGGGCGGCTCACTTCCAGCGGCGTAATAAACTTAACCAGACCGGATGCTTCGTTAGTGGCTGGTGAGGAGGAGAAAAGTGGGGCTGTTAACGCGGAGGCTGCTAAAAGGATGTCTAAAAATAACTGTACAGAACTCATTAAATAGGATTTCGTTCATCCGCCATTCTTCGCCTGGCAGTATGGGCGTCCCCGGTTTTTGTTTCTGGGGAAAGATTTAACGATTAGGCAGATAGATAAGTTTTCTGAAAATAAATTATCCAGTTAGAAGGCGTCTCAGGTGCTCCATGGGGCTATAATAATTGAAATTTTACAGCACGAATAGAAGAAATGGCTGAGTTTATCGGCGTGGCGCGCCTTATTAAAATAATGGCGAATTATATTATCTCAGCCCGCCCACGTAAGGAGTATCCTCAACCCTCTTATCAATTTTCAATAAATTGGCCAGCCAACCTGATTTGAGGCTTAAATCCAAAGAATGTAATGCGTTTGATTAGCAAGTGTATTCGTTTACCCGAATTTAGGTTTTTGCTTGGCATTTAAGCCCACTACATTTACGCAGCCCTATCCACCCTGATTCTCACATGGATTCATACTCGTATATCGCCAACGCTGACGCGGCGGCCATTGAAACCCTATACCAAGCGTATCAGCAAAATCCAGAGTCAGTGGATTTCGGCTGGCGTAAGTTCTTTGAGGGTTTTGATTTCTCCCAGCAATTCCCCGAAGGCGCACCCGTAGTGCCCGGTACCGCTGCCAATGGCACCGGCGCGCTGGCCACCAAAGCCGCAGACGCTCCCGGCCCCCGACCGCAGCCCGATTCCTACGGAGTCCTCGTTACCCCGGCCTCGACCAACAATGCCCCTGGTATGGCCAGCGGCGCACCAGCCGGTGACAAGGAAACGGCCGTGCGCAACCTGATTCACGCTTTCCGGAGCCGCGGCCACTTGCGCGCCAAAACCAACCCAGTGCGCGAGCGCAAGGACCGCAAACCCCGCCTCGACCTCGGCGATTTCGGGCTGGGCGAAGCCGATTTGGATGCCGTTTTCAAAAACGGGGAAGTCATTGGCCTGGGTGCGCAGGCCACGCTGCGCGACATTCTGGCGGCGCTGGAAAAGATTTACACCGGCCCCATCGGCTTCGAGTACATGTACATCCGCGACCCGCAGGTACTGGACTGGTTCCGCGAGAAGGTGGAGCGCGACTCGCTGGCTTTCAACCCCAGCGGGGAGTACAAGAAGCGCATTCTAAAGAAGCTCAACGAGGCGGTGGTTTTTGAAAACTTCCTGCACACCAAGTTCCTGGGGCAGAAGCGCTTCTCGCTGGAAGGCGGCGAAACCACCATTCCGGCCCTGGATGCCATCATTGGCAAAGCGGCCGAGCTGGGCGTGCAGGAAGTGATGATTGGCATGGCCCACCGCGGCCGGCTCAACGTGCTGGCCAACATCATGGGCAAAACCTACGAGCAAATTTTCTCGGAGTTTGAAGGCACTGCCGTGCCCGACCTGACGATGGGCGACGGCGACGTGAAGTACCACATGGGCTACTCGTCGGAAGTGGAAACGGCCAGCGGCCAGAAGGTGAACCTGAAGCTCGCCCCCAACCCCTCGCACCTGGAAGCGGTGAACCCGGTGGTGGAAGGCTTCGTGCGGGCCAAAATTGAGCATCAGTACGGCAACGACTACCACCAGATTCTGCCCATTCTCATTCACGGCGACGCCGCGGTGGCGGGCCAGGGCATTGGCTACGAGCTGACCCAGATGTCGTTGCTGGAAGGCTACAAAACAGGCGGCACCATTCACTTCGTTATCAACAACCAAGTCGGTTTTACCACCGATTTTGAAGATGCCCGCTCGTCGATTTACTCCACGGACCTGGCCAAAATTATTGACGCGCCGGTGCTACACGTGAACGGCGACGACCCCGAAGCCGTGGTGTTTGCCGTGCAGCTGGCCACCGAATACCGCCAGCAGTTCCACGCCGATATCTTTATTGACATGGTGTGCTACCGCCGCCACGGCCACAACGAGTCCGACGAGCCCAAGTTCACGCAGCCCACGCTCTACAACCTCATCTCGAAGCACCAGAACCCGCGCGAGGTGTACAATGCCATGCTGGTGAACCGCGGCGACGTAGACGCCGAGCTGGCTGCCCAAATGGACAAGGAGTTCCGTGACACCCTGCAGGAGCGCCTCGATTTGGTGAAGCAGGCGCCGCTTCCTTATAAGTACCAGGCCCTGGAAAACGAGTGGCGCAGCCTGCGCCGCAGCACCCCCGAGGACTTTGACCAGTCGCCCGAAACCGGCGTTTCGGCCGAAACCGTGGCGCAAGTGGCCAAAGCCCTGACCAGCCTGCCCGAAGGCTTCAAGCCCCTGAAGCAGATTGACAACCTGCTGAAGGAGCGCCGCAAGATGTTCTTCGAAACCCGCGTGCTGAACTGGGCCGCCGCCGAGCTGCTGGCCTACGGCTCGCTCCTGACGGAAAAGCATGTGGTGCGCGTGAGCGGCCAGGACGTGCAGCGCGGCACGTTCTCGCACCGGCACGCGGTGCTACACGATGCCGAAACCTCGGCCCCGTACAACTCGCTGAACCACATCGAAGGCGAAAACGAAAAGCTGAGCATCTTCAACTCGCTGCTGAGCGAGTACGCGGTGCTGGGCTTTGAATTTGGCTACGCCATGGCCAACCCCACGGCCCTGGTGGTGTGGGAAGCGCAGTTCGGCGACTTCGCCAACGGCGCCCAGACCATGATTGACCAGTTTATTGTGAGCAGCGAAAGCAAGTGGCAGCGCATGAACGGCCTGGTAATGCTGCTGCCCCACGGCTACGAAGGCCAGGGCCCGGAGCACTCCAACGCCCGCCCCGAGCGGTTCCTGCAGCTAGCCGCCGAGCACAACATAGTGGTGGCCAACATGACCACGCCGGCCAACTTCTTCCACGCCCTGCGCCGCCAGCTCACCTGGAGTTTCCGCAAGCCGCTGGTGGTGATGTCGCCGAAATCGATGCTGCGCAACCCGCTGTGCGTGTCGCCGATAGAGGATTTCACCAGCGGCAGTTTCCGCGAGGTGATAGGCGACGCCTTCGCCGATGCCAAAAAGGTGAAGCGCGTGCTGCTGTGCTCGGGCAAAGTCTATTTTGACCTGCTGGAAGAGCAGCGCGAATCCAAGCGCACTGATGTGGCCATTGTGCGCCTGGAGCAGCTGCACCCCTTCCCCAAAAAGCAACTTGACGCCGAACTGGCCAAGTACCCCAAAGCCAAGCTGTACTGGGTGCAGGAAGAGCCTGAGAATATGGGCTACTGGAACTACATGCTCCGCTACATGCGCCGCGAGTTGGAAGACGTTATTGCCCGCAAGCCGTCGGCCTCGCCGGCCACGGGCTACAACAAAATCCACGTCAAGGAGCAAAAGGAGGTAGTGGCCCGGGCCTTTAACAAACCCAAAGAAGCCGTGGCCGACGATACCATTAAGGCTACCGCCGAAATCGCCAAAAAGCAGGACTAGCGAAGTACGGTAAGCTTTAGCTTGCCCTATCAACGACTCTACAACCTCGCGGCTCATTCCCCAACGGCCCTCCGGTGGCAGCTAAATCTTTCCTCACTATGATAACCGAAGCTCAGATTCAAGCCGTGGTGCAGCGCATCGTTGAAGGCTACGCGCCCGACCGGATAATCCTGTTCGGCTCGTATGCTTACGGGGTGCCGAACGAGGACTCGGATTTAGACCTGCTCATCATCAAGCAGGGGGCTGAAAAAAAAACCGTTGAGCGGGATTTAACTATTCGCCATTTGCTTTGGGGAGGCGAAATGCCCCCGATGGACATCCTTGTTAGAACTCCCCGCGAGCTTCGCGACGCAGTGGCGCAGGTTTACACCATTGAAGCCGAAGCCGTGCAAAAAGGCCGAATTCTATATGCAGCAGCCTAAAACACCCGCGCAAATGCGGGTACATACTTTTCTGCGAACGGCTGACCGCGACATGGAAACAGCCGAAACGCTGGCTCAGCATTCGCCCCACCTTTACGAGAGCATCGGCTTCAGCTGTCAGCAGGCGGCCGAAAAATATTTGAAGGCAGCACTACTATTATACGGTCTGCCCGCGCCGTTTATTCACGACCTGACCAGCCTGGCCACCGGTTTGGCTACGCAAGTTGTGTTCGACCAAGACGATGTTTCGGCTGCCACGATTCTCACTGCCTTTGCAGTAAAGTGGCGCTACGAACACGACGACGCGCCTGATTTCGCCGTGGCCGACCTATTAGCCATGGCGCACCGGTTCCGCGCCAAGCTGCGCCCCTTGGCCGTAGCTTTTCTGACATAATTCTTCTTCACGTTTCTTACGTTTAGCACCTCATGCCCCTCGAAATCAAAATTCCCGCCGTTGGCGAATCCATTACCGAAGTCACCATCGCGAAGTGGCTCAAGCAGGACGGCGACGCCGTGAAGCGTGACGAAGTCATTGCCGAGCTGGAGTCGGACAAGGCCACGTTTGAGCTGCCCGCCGAAGCCGACGGCATCCTGAAAATCCGCGTAGCCGAAGGCGAAACCATCGGCATCGGCACCATCATCGCCGACCTGGATAGCGCAACCGGCAACGGTGCGGAAATTAAGATTTGGGAGCGGTGTAGGGGAATTTTTGGAAGCATTGCGCATCAGCGCGTCCACGATGGTTTCGGGCGAACTGAAAACCGAACCGGCGGCCAGGTAGTCGTACTTCCAGAGCAAAGTACCGGCGCTACCCTCGTGAATGTTCACGGTGATGTTGGCCTGGTTGGTGGCGCCCCAGGCGCCGGCTATCAGGCCAACGGCTAGTGCCGCGCCGTCGCTCATGGGCTTGGTAGTGCGCACGCTGGTGGTCATTACGGCATCTACGCCCAGTATTTTGGCCAATTCCTGGGGCGTGCGGCTGCGCAGCTGGTCCGTAGGAATGCCGCTTTCGCGCAGGCGCGCATCGGTCTGGCGCACGTCCTGGAAGCTCACGGTGTAGCCGCGCTGCTGGCCACGGCGCAGCAGCCAGGCGTAGATTTTTTCCTGAAAATCGAGGCCACTTTTAACTTCGGTGGCGTGTTGCTGCTCGGCATTGATATTTTTGGCTTGGTTGGGGCGCAGCTGCATGGTCACGTCGGCCGGCAGAATGGCCACCGTTTTGTGCTTGGGAGCATAATCGCGGAAATCCTTGGCCAGGTAGATAGTAGGCCCGCATGCAGTTAGCAGCAGGGCAGTGAGGGCCATTGCAGCGGTGGCCCGGAAAGTAGAAAGGCGCATAAAGCGAATCTGAAAGGTGAGAAAATGAAATAGAATTGCGCCGGCTTTGGGGCTTGCAAATCTAGTGTCTTTTTTCTCTTTTCAGCGGCCGTCACGCGCAGGTGGCAAGTCCAAATCCAGGGTTTGGTCGCGCATGCACTTGAAATGGCCCTGCGGGCACTTGGCAAAGCCTATTTTGGAGCACGGACGGCACGCCAGTCCCTGCACTTCCAGCACGCGGAAATCGGTGCGGTAGGGATACATGCCGAAGGCGGGCACGGTGTTGCCCCACACGCTGAAAATCTCCTTTTTGAAGGCAGCGGCAATGTGCATCAGGCCGGTATCGTGGCTCACCACAAACTGGGCCTGCCGCACTAGTGAGGCCGATTGATGCAGCGAATAGCGCCCGCAGCCGTTCACAATGAGTGGCTGAGTGGCTGAGTAACTGAGTGACTTTTGGGGGAAACGGTACGGGTCGTCGGGGATGGTGGCGGCCGGGGCCTGGGCGGTGGCGGCCCTCGTCTCAAAGGCCTGTTCGATGATGTGCCCGATGCTTTCGTCCTCCGGCCCGCCCAGCAGCACGATGGGCCGATTGAGCTTACCGCACAGTTCGATGAGCTTCTCCACGGGCAGGCGCTTGGTGGCGTGCTGCGCGCCAATGGCCACTGCCACGTAGCCGCGCTGAAAGGCGGGCGGCAGGGTATGGAGGCTGATTTCCTGGTTTTCGGGAATGAAGTAGTCCAGCCCCAGGCCGTCGTCCTGCACGCCCAACGGCGCGGCGGTTTCCAGGTAGCGCTGCACGATGTGGACGCGCGGCAGCCGGTCAATCTTGGAGTTGACCAGCAACCATTTCTGCCAGTTCAGCTTGTCGAAGCTGTAGGATTTCACACCCAGGCGCAGCTTGATAAGGCGGGTGCGCAGGTTGTTATGCAGGTCGATGATGTAATCGAACTGCTCGGTTTTTAGCTCTTGCACCAGCTCATCAAGGCTGCCGGTGAGGCAGTGGACTTTGGCAACGTAGGGGTTGGGCTCCAGCAGGCCGCGGTAGCCGGGCTTGGTGGCGAAATGAACCCGCGCCCCCGGCACCTGCTGCGCCAGCGCCCGCACCACAGGCGTGGTCAGGACGATGTCGCCAATGGAGGAAAAGCGAAGGACGAGGATTTTCATTTTTTAGCGGCAATCTGCAAGCCATAAGCTGCAAGCTCTTGCCTTCAAAAGGATTGAAGCTTGTAGCTACATAACCCTACTCAAACAACGACTTCTTGTATTCCAGCGGCGGGGTGATGCCGGCTTTACGCTTCTCAAAATAGGCGGCGGCTTCTTCCACCGATTTGGTATTGAACGTCATTTCCTTCGTCAGCAAGCCTTTGCGGCCCATGAGCACGCCGTAGCGCATGTCGGCGTAGCCGTCGGTATGGTGGGCGTCGGGGTTGATGCTGAGCAGCACGCCCTGGTCGAGGGCATAGCGAACCCAACGCCAATCGAGGTCGAGGCGCCAGGGGTTGGCGTTGATTTCGATGATGACCTGGTTTTTGGCGCAGGCATCGATAACGGCTTTGTAGTCGATGGGGTAGCCCTGGCGGCGCAGCAGCAGGCGGCCGGTGGGGTGGCCCAGCATGGTGCAGTAGGGGTTTTCAATGGCGCGCAGCAAGCGGTCAGTGGCTTTGCGCTCTTCCATTTTCAGGTTGGAATGCACCGAAGCCACAATGAAATCGAAGCTGGCCAGCACATCGGATGGGTAGTCGAGGGAGCCATCGCTGAGAATGTCGCTTTCGATGCCTTTGAAAATGCGGAAGGGCGCCAGCTCGGCGTTCAGTAGGTCTATTTCCTGATGCTGCTGGCGCACCCGCTCGGCGCTGAGGCCGTTGGCGTAGTGCGCGGCTTGGCTGTGGTCGCAGATGCCGAGGTACTCGTACTGGTGGTCGCGCAGCCAGGTGGCCATTTCGCGCAGGCTGTGGTTGCCGTCGGAGTAGGTGCTGTGGTTGTGCAGGGCGCCGCGCAGGTCGCCGTTTTCGAGCAGGCGGGGCAGCTTTTTCTCGGCGGCGAGGGCAATTTCGCCCAGGCCTTCGCGCAGCTCAGGCACGATGAATTGCAGGCCGGCCCGCTCGTAGAGGACTTCTTCCTGCTGGAATTTTTCGCGCCGGGCCCACTGGCGCAGGCTAGTGGCGGGGCCGTGGCTGTCGGCGCCGGGCAGGCTCTCGGTCAGGTGCGCTTCGGCGGCAGAGTTGAGAAACAGCTCCGTCACGAAATCTTCGACCGACGTGAGCAGTACCTCCACCTGCACGCCCGAGGGAGTGGCCGTGCCGCGCCACGCAAACGGCCCCGACCGGCGCGGGTCGGCGGTGAGGCCGCCCATGGTGTTGAGGAGCTTGTGCGCCGTTTCTGGCTGGTCGGTAGCCGCTACTACGCGCACCATTTCCACGGTTTCGAGGCGGCGGCGGACTTCGCCGGCCACGCCTACCTGCTCGGTTTTGAGGGCACGCCGCAGGTGCTGGGCAATGTCTTCGGCCAAGGACTCGGCCTGTGGGTACAGCAGCTTGCCCTTGCTCTGGCCGGCAAACTCCAGGGCTTCGAGAATGGATTCCTGGGTCTTTTTGCCGAAGCCTTTCAGCTTGCTCACCTGGTCGGTTTCAGCGGCCTCGCGCAGCTGCTCAGTGCTTTCAATGCCCAACTCGCGCCACAGGCTGCGGATTTTTTTGGGGCCAATGCCTTTGATGCTCAGCATTTCGACCACGCCGGGCGGGGTGGCTTCCAGCAGGCGCTGCAGCTCCGGGAACGTGCCAGTATCGAGCAGCTCGGCCACCTTGGCGGCGGCGGTTTTGCTCAGGCCGGTGCGGTCGGGCAGGCCGGAGCGCTCCACTTCCGCCACGGGAAAGCTCAGGGCCTCGAGGGCGCTGGCGGTGCCTTCGATGGCGCGGATTTTGAAAGGGTTTTCGTCGTGCAGCTCCATGAGCTGGGCGGCCAGCTTGAAGGCGCGGGTCAGGGCGCGATTATCCACGGGGAGGGGGTTGTTGGGGGCACGAATGTAGCGTATGACAGGGCTTACGCGCCTGAGCAGGGGTCGTCCAACTGCCCTTAAAATCCGTAGCTACTTGATTAAGCCTACCTTTCCGCTCGTCCTTTTCGCCGAATCCTATGCGTGCGCTGTTTTCTTATACCGGACTTTTGCTGGCCGCGCTGCTGCTGGCTACCGCCTGCAAAAAAACCCGGTCCACGGCCGTCGTCACCATGCACCAGCTTGAGGGCACCTGGCTGAATTCCCACGAAGAAAACGGAGGGGACACGCTGGTGTACCGGCCCCAAACGTATAAGTTCCCTCCTTCGCGGGGCCGCACCGGCTTTAGAATCGAGCCCTTCAGCCACTTTGAACAGTTTGATATTGCGCCCACTGACGGCCTCACCGACCGCCCCGGTACCTGGACCATCGACCGTAAGCTGTACATGCGCATCACCCTCGAAAGTGGCCCGAATCCGAACTACACCCTACAAGTACTTGACCTTGACACGGTGAAACACATACTGAAAGTGCGCCGGCTTCCTGAAAGAAAATAGGCCCGGTGACGCTTGCGGCCCTTGGCCCATCACTTATTGTCCATCTCTCAGAACCAACCTACCGGGTAGGGAGTTATCGCGACTACCTGACTTACCTCATTGACCTATGATGCCGTTGACTGCGAAAGGCCCACTGCTGGCCATTGCCCTGGGCTGCCTTTTGATAAGCGCTTCGCCCGCCGCCGGACAGCAAGCCGCTACTACAGCTTCGGCCAAAACCGCGCCGCAGCCGGTGTCGCCCCTCATTTCGGCGCCGCAGGTGCTGCTAGATGCCCCGGCCGCCTGGCTCAGCAACCTGGGCGCGGCCCAGGCGCAGGCCAAAGCCACCAACCGGCCCGTGCTGGTAGTTTTTTCGGGTTCCGACTGGTGTAAACCCTGCATTATGTACGAGCGGGAAGTGTTTTCGCAGCCGGCCTTCACTGCTTATGCGAAGGACCGGCTGGTGCTGGCTCATTTTGATTTTCCGCGCCAGAAGCGCAACCAGCCCACGGCCGCTCAACTAAAGCTCAACGAAGCCGCCGCCGCGCAGCTCAACCGGTCGGGCGACTTCCCACTGGCCGTGCTGCTCTCGCCTGATGGCAAGGTGCTGGCCAAAACCGGATATGTTGCCGGTGGTCCCGCTGCGTTTGAGGCTTACCTGAACAAAGTATTGCTGGCGCGGTAGTTCCATTGCCCCACCAGCGTGAGCTTATCGGGCAAAGCGCTTTGTTGGCTCACGGTTTTTTTAGGTTAATGAAAGCAATAAGAAAACCCGGGCAGTGGCTTGGGCTGCTGTTGGGCCTGTTGCTGCTGGGGCAGCCGGGTGGGGCGCGGGGCGGGGCGCCGCGCCATACATTCACCCGAAGCGCGCACGTGATGGGGTCGCGGTTTACCTTTACGGTGGTGGCCGAGAACGACTCGGCCGGGCAGCGGGCTCTGCGCGCGGGCCTGGGCGAAGTGCGGCGCATCGACCGCCTCATGTCGTTTTGGGATTCTACTTCCGAGGTGGTGCACATCAACCGCATGGCCGGCATCCGGCCGGTGGCGGTATCGCCCGAAACCTTCGACCTCATCAGCCGGACGCTGCGGCTCTCGCAGCTAAGCGGCGGCGCTTTCGACATCACTTTTGCCAGCGCCGACAAGCTCTACCGATTCGACCGCCAAGCCCACCCTAGCCTGCCCGACTCGGCGCTGGTGCGGGCTTCGGTGCGGCGCATCGGTTGGCAAAAACTCAAACTGGACGCGGCCCGCCACACGGTGTACCTGCCCGAAAAAGGCATGCGCATCAACCTGGCGGGCATCCTACAAGGCTACGGCATCCGCCGGGCCAAGCAAGTGCTCACCGAAATGGGCATTCGGGGCGGGCTGCTGAACGGCTCGGGCGACATTTATTGCTGGGGCCGACAGGCCGACGGCTCGCTGTGGCGCGTGGCCATCGGCGACCCCGACCACCCGCACAGCGTGGCCGCCTGGGTGGAGGTGACGGACGTGGCCGTGGTCACGGCCGGCAACTACGAGCAGTACTTCACGGTGGGCGGGCAGGTTTACGGGCACATCATCAACCCGCACACCGGCTACCCCTCGGTGGGGCTGCGCTCGGTCACGATTGTGTGCGCCGACGTGGAACTGGCCGACGGCCTGGACGAAGTGGTATTTGTGAAGGGCCCCACCGAGGGCCTGGCGTTTATCAATAGCCTGAAAGGAGTTGATTGTACGTTGATAACGGACGACAACCGCACGCTGGTGTCGCGCGGCATGAAACTGAATTATTACCACGGCCCTACCAACGCCCAGCCCTAACCTCATCGACCAATGGCCATGCCAAAAACCCGATTTCCATTCCCTGCCCGCCTGCTGCTGGCACTACTACTACTCCCGCTGCTCGCGGCGCTGCCCAGTTGCGTATCGGTAGCGGCGTACCAGAAAGCCTACCTCAACGACGAGGATATGAAGCTGAGCAGCAAGATAGTGGAAACCCCCGAAACCAACTTCCAAAGCTACCGCGAGGGCGCCGGCGGCGCCAATGGTGGTAAAGTAGGCGGCGGCTGCGGCTGTAATTAATTGAAGTATTCGCTAATGGCTGGGCACTTAAACACATGAGACTATTTAATTTGGAACGGGGGCTGCGGCCAGCCAATGCGGCGCCCGGCCACAAGCCGGCACCGCTTCCCACGGCGGGGAGTACCATCCAGAAATAATGAATTCCTTGAAACACTTACTACTTCAATTGCTGGCCGCCGTGCTGCTTGCCGCGCCGGTGCTGGCCCAGAATCAGCCGAGCGGTACGCCACTGCTGCCGAACCGGGTAGACGGCTTCGGTGCCCCGGCGGCGGCTACCGTGCCCGTAAACCGGGCCCGCGACGAAGCCACCATCGACATTCTGGGCAGCTACTACCAGCAGGACGGTACCCACGGCGCGGTGGAAGGCGGCCGCGGCACCGAGCAGCTAACCGACCTGACGCCCACCATTATCCTCAATATCCCGCTGGATACGGTGAGCCGGCTGACCGTCAACATCGGCACCGATTTTTACGCCTCCGCCTCCACCGACCGGATTGACTTTGCCCTGTCCACGCCCTCCAGCCGCGACGAGCGGATACACGCCGACTTTGGCTACACCCGCGAGCAAAAGGCCCGGGGCACGCAGTGGGGCGCGGGAGTGGGTTTCTCGCAGGAATACGATTACCTGTCGTTCAACGGGGTGGGCTCCTTCGCCAAGACCTCGGCCGATGGCAACCGGCAGCTGGGCATCACGGCCCAGGTTTTTATCGACCAGGCTACCCTAATCAGGCCCATTGAGCTGCGCGGCACCCCGGCCGTGGGCGATGGCGCCCGCCAGAGCTACAACGTGTCAGTTTCGTACTCACAAGTCCTGACCAAGCGCCTGCAAGTGGGCATCAGCACAGAGCTGGTGCAGCAAAACGGGCTGCTGAGCACGCCGTTTCACCGGGTGTATTTTTTCGATAATCCCGACCCAAACCGTGCGCTCACGGTCGACAACAGCTTCGCGCCCCTCGCGCCCTCGGCGGCCCGGGTCGAAAAGCTGCCCAGCTCCCGCTTCAAGTACCCGGTGGGGCTGCGGCTGAACTACTACGCGTCGGACCTGGTCCAGATTCGCTCTTACTACCGCTTCTACAACGACAATTTCGGTATTCAGGCCCACACGTTTGAGTTGGAGCTGCCGGTGAAAGTGACGCCGTTTTTCGTGCTGTACCCCTTCTACCGCTACCATCAGCAAACGGCTTCTACCTACTTTGCCCCTTACCTGGGCCATTCTATTGCTGATAAATACTACACGTCCGACTACGACCTGTCGGGTTTCACGGCCCACAAAACGGGCCTGGGCCTGCGCTACTCGCCGGTGTACAGCATCGGCCGCTTTCGCGTGCCGGGCCACGACCGCGCGGGCCGGGCGCGCGTCATGCGGTTCCGGTCGGTGGACCTGCGCTATGCGCACTACCAGCGCAGCACCGACCTTACCGCCGACATCCTGAGCTTCGACTTGGGATTTTCTCTGTAGGCCAGTGGCTGACCGGGCTGGTGCGTGACGCAGGAGCTTACTTTGTGGTGCAACGCCACCGGCTCACGCTACGGGCCGCTGCTTCCCCCACTTTTTGATTGATGATGACGCACTGGCTGGTTAAATCCGAACCCGAAGCGTATTCCTGGGCCACGTTTGTGCACGAAGACGGCACCGCCTGGACCGGCGTGCGCAACTACCAGGCCCGCAACAACCTCAACCTGATGCAGCCCGGCGACCTGGTGCTGTTCTACCACAGCGTGAGCGAAAAAGCCGTGGTGGGCATTGCCGAAGTAGCCGCCCCGGCCGCACCCGATGCCACCGCCGAAGCTGGCTCGCCGTGGGTGGCCGTGGCACTGCGCCCGGTGCAGCCCCTGCCCCGGCCCGTGAGCCTGGCCCAGCTCAAGGCCGATGCCCGCCTGAGCGAACTGGCCCTGCTGCGCCAGTCGCGCCTGTCGGTGCTGCTGGTGCGGCCCGAAGAGTTTGACGCCATACTGGCGCTGGGCACCAAATAAAGCGGATTGCACAGAACAAAAAGGCGGGCTTCGGTTGTATCTTTAAAACGATAACCACTGGTAGCAGTGGCGTGTACACAGTTGCTTTCTTTAAGCTGAAGGGCATGAAACTTCGCTACTTTTCCCTGCTGCTCACCTATGGGGTCCTGGCTGGCGCGCCGGCACTTTGGGCCCAAAAGCGCGTTCTTGCGCCGGCGCCGGCCCACGCCCCGGTGCAGCCGGCCCGCACCGAGCTGCCCCTCACGGCTTCGGAAAGCGAAGTGCACGTGCAGCCCCTGCCCCTCGACAGCACGGTGGTGCTGCTGGTGGGCCGCGACCGGCCGTTTTCCAATAAGTCCACCTTTGCGTTTCAACAGTACGACCAAGGGCTGCGCTTGCGGAACGACACGCCGCTGGAAATCCCCGATGAATTTGACTTTAACCGGATGTGTGCCGAAGGCAACACCGTGTACGCCCTTTTCACGTCACGCAGCACGCCCGGCCGCCTGCTGGCCGCTGCCTACAACGGCCGCCTGGGCCAGGTGCGCACCCAGCAGTTTGACACCCGCCTGAGCCGGGAAATAGTGGAGCTAAAGGCCCTCGAAGGCCGCCTGTTTGCCACGGTGCTGCTCAACGACCAGCTCCACGTTACGGCCCTGCTGCTCAACGTGGCCACCGGCCAGATGCAGTACCTCTCGTCCATCTACGAGCCCCTGCCCACCCAGTTTACCTTTGTGGCGGATGCCGCCAGCCGTCGGGCCGAATACGTACTCAGCCAAACCAACGGCCGCAAGTCCCGCCTGCTCCTCAAGCAGCTCACGGAGCAGGGCCAGCTGGTGAGCTCCGAGTTTGTGCAAGCCGAGAGCGACCGGAGCCTAATTACGGCCCAGCTCACGCCGCCGCAGGACACCACCGCCCGCCTGCTGATGGGCACCTATTCCCTGCGCGACCCCAATTATGCTCAAGGCCTATTTGCCACCGACCTGCGCCCCGCGGCGGGCACCGGCGCCAAACCCCCGCTGCGCTTTTATGATTTCCTGCGCCTGAAGCACTTTTTCGACTACCTCAAGCCGGCGCGCCAGGCCAAGCTCCGTGAACGCACCGAACGCCGCATTGCCCGCTCGGTACCGCCCCTGCGCTGGCGCTACCGCCTGCTGCTGCACGAGCTGCTGCCCCAGCCCGACGGCGGCTACGTGCTGGTGGCCGAGGTGTACTACCCGCACTACCGCTACAACAACTACGGCAGCCTCCCGGCGGCATTCAACGCCGGAGCTTCGCAGCTCGGCTCCTACGGCGGCAACTCGCGCGTGTTTGATGGCTACCAGACCACCCACGCGCTGGTGTGCGGCTTCGACCGCTCCGGCGCGCTGCTCTGGGACAACACTTTTGTGGTAGAAAACCTACGCCGCCGCACCCTGGAGGAAGCCGTGCGCCTGCAAACCCTGCCCGACGGGCGGCTGGCGCTGGCTTACCTCGACGAAGACAAGCTGCGCTACAAGCTCATCAACCGGGCCGAGTCGTCGCCCAATGACCACCACGTGCCCATTCAAACCGGTTCGGGTGGGACCACCGTGGGCGTGGAGCGCATCAGCGACACGTCGCAGTCCGACGTGATGCCGTGGTTTGGCAGCCGCTTCGTGGCTTCGGGCTACCAGCGCGTGCACCCCGCAGCTGGCCCTTCCCGCGAGGTGTTTTTTATGAATTCGGTCGTTTTCTAGCGCTTGCTGCCGGCGCGGAACCGGGCCTAGGGATGAGCCTGGCCCAGTTGATAGGTCAGATGCACGTTCGCCCCCGTCCCCGTCAGCAATATTCCCAAAGCACTGGTTAGCGGGATGGACACGTTTCTGTTTAGCGTGAATTCTGTTCCCAGGGCCAGGCGCGGCCCCAGCAGGTAGCGCAGGCTTATCCCGCCCACCAAATGAGGAGAGAAGCTCGTGTTTACAGGCCCCTTATAGGACTCTTTGCCGCTAGCCTTGGTAGTGGTTGCGTTTAACCTCTCCCGGCCAAACAATACGGTTCCGCCAACCAACCAGTCAAACTGGAGGTGCCGCTGCGGGCGGCTGCGGCTAAACCGCACCAGCAGCGTAGCCGCGGCACCACGTGTTTTCTCCTCTGTGTAGAGGGTGTAGGGTTCCCCCGTTAAATAATCAGTGCCTTGCTCGGAATGTTCCTGATTACGACCTCCGAACTGAAGGGCTGCCTGGAGCGCAGTGCGGGTCCCGATGCTGCGGCCAACCAGCACATTCACGGGCTTCAACCGCACATAAGGTGTATTAAAATCCCAATACTGCTGCAGGGCCACGCCCGCTCCCACGTACCATTGGGGTTTGTGAGTGGTAGAATCGGGCGCCTGGGCGCCTGCGGTATGGTAGCCGAGGGCAAGCGCCGCCGAACTTATGAATAGCAGGTAGTTCATGCAAGGAGGGTAAGCCGACGGTGTAAAACACACAGTTCGCAGCTAAATATAGCGGTACTTACCGTGAAATTACCGGAAGGGGACTACACGCCACGGGAGCTACCCGCCCGCCGCACCGCCAGGACAAACAGCCATCGGCAAGGTCTGAAAGGAACTGATAACGCCCTGGCGAGCCAAGGCAGGTAGCGCCGCCCCACTGTCTTTGAATCGTGGCTTTGCAACTGTAGCAGGGGTTGCGTGCGTATAACGCACCACTTTTCTCGTCACTTTTGCTTTATGATTCTAAAACTTCGCCTCCCCGCCCTCTTTTTGTTTCTGCTGTTGGTGGGCTGCCGCGCCGGTGGCCCCGGCACGCCCGCTACCACGGTAGCCTCGTTTTTCTCGAAATACGATAACCGCTCCGGCTTCAAAACCGCCGACTGGTCCGCCGACTTGCTCGAGCGCATGGCCCTGGTGAAAGCCGCCAAGCTGCTGGGAGGCTCCGAGCTTACCAATGCAATCACAGGCATTCGCAAAGCGCGCGTTATCTCCTTCGCCCCCACCACCGGCTCGGCCCAGAACCTGGCCGAGCAGGGGCTGTTGCAAGAGGCCACGGGCATCCTGCAAGGCAACAAATACGAACCCCTGTCCACCGGCACCACGCTGGGCAGCGACTACCAGGTGTCGGTGCGCGCCAATGGTGACCGGGTTTCCGAGTTTGCCGCTACGGGCAAGCTCCCTGACGTGGCAGACTCGTTCGTACTGGTATCGGTGGAGGGCAACTTTACCCGCTCGCAGGTGCAGGCCCTGGCCAAGTACCTGCCGCAGATTGTGCAGGCCACAGCCAGATAAGCGGGTTTTCGGTCTTTTTTCTCACAACAACCAGAGCGTCACGCTGACAAAAAAGAACGTCATGCTGAGCTTGCCGAAGCATCTCTACCGCAATACTAAAATTGATTAGTAACACGGTAGAGATGCTTCGGCAAGCTCAGCATGACGTTCTTTTTTGCTGTTCTCACTCTCGTTCAGGCGCTTACGCCTTACCCATTAGGGCCTCAATGTCATCGGCCTGTAGGGGGATGTTAGCCATCAGGTCCTCGTTGCCGCTGGCGGTGAGCAGAATATCATTCTCCAGGCGAATGCCCAGGCCTTCTTCCGGAATGTAGATGCCGGGCTCCACGGTGTACACCATGCCGGCTTCGAAGGTGCGGTACTTATAGCCCACGTCGTGCACATCGAGGCCTAGGTAGTGGCTGGTGCCGTGCATGAAATACTTCTTGTAGAGGGGCGCGGCGGGGTCCTGGTTCTTCACATCAGCGGCATTCAGCAGGTCGAGCTTGATGAGCTCCTGCTCCATGCGTTCGCCCACGGCTTGGTGGTAGGCCTCGATTTCGCCGCCCGGCACGAGGCGCGTTTTGGCGAAGTCCATCACGGCCAGCACGGAATCGTACACTTGGCGCTGGCGCGGCGTGAATTTGCCGTTGACGGGAATGCTGCGCGAAAGGTCGGCGGCGTAGTTGGCGTATTCGGCCCCGAAGTCCAGGAGAATCACGTCGCCGGCCTGGCACTGGTTGTCGTTGGTGGTGTAGTGGAGCACGCAGGCGTTTTTGCCGCTGGCCACAATGCTGCCGTAGGCCGGCCCGCGGCTGCGGCTGCGCATGAACTCGTGCACGATTTCGGCTTCAATCTCAAACTCCCATACCCCGGGCTTCACGAAGCCCAGCAGGCGCCGAAACGCCTTTTCGGTGATGTCGCAGGCCGTGCGCATGGCCTTAATTTCCTCCGGGCTCTTGATGGCGCGCTGGCGATGCAGCAGCGGCGCGGCGCGGCGGTAGGTGTGCAGCGGGTACTGCTCCCGAATGGCTTTGATGAAGCGGGCATCGCGCGTTTGCACTTCCACCACGGCCCGGATGTGCTCGTTGGAGTTCAGGTACACGTTTTCGGCCTCGTTCATGAGGGCGGGCAGCACGGTTTTGAAGCTCTCCAGCCACATAATGGTGCGGATGCCGGAATTGGTTTTGGCTTCGTCTTTGGTCAGCTTGTATCCTTCCCAAATCAAAATATGCTCGGAGGTTTCCTTCAAGAACAGGATTTCGCGGTGCTGCGGCAGGCGCGCATCCGGAAACAGCACGAGGATGCTTTCTTCCTGGTCGACGCTGCTGAGGTAGTAGAGGTCATTGTTTTGCCGGAAAGCCAGGGTGCCGTCGGCATTAGTCGGCATGATGTCGTTCGACTGGAAGATGGCCAACGAAGCCGGTGGCAGCTGCTCGCAGAAACGGCGGCGGTTTTCAACAAAAAGCTGGGGAGCCAGGGGGGCGTATCGCATGGGCGGGATGGGAAGTGTAAGGCGTGAATTACGAGCCGCAAGTTAGCCGCCGGGCCGCGCATCCCGCTCCAATTGCTCAGCTCGCTCGGTTTCCATGGAGCAATAAAAATGCATGTTCACCGGGCCGCCGCTGCGGCTGCAAGGCGCTAGCTAGGGCCAGAAAACGGGTAACTACCCTCGCCACAAGGCCCTGCCAGGGCGGGCAGGAGCTTGCCGGAGTAGGTATGCGCAGGTACGGATTGCAGGCGGGGCTTCACGGATCAGCGCACGACGGACCCAAGCGGCCCTGGCAATCCGCGCCTGTCTTCCCCGGTCTTTTTTTGCGATGATGCGCAAGACAATTTAACTATCAGGAAAACCCCAATTACAAACAAATTACATCCCATACCAGGACTAATGAGCTATTATGATTACATATAATATTATGACATTTATGCAATTTAATTGCTATTTGTGATAACGAACCTTACTTTAGTACCATATACTGGGTACAAAGTCACCTTCGATTCTCCAAACACTCAAAAACCCCTTTTCGACTTACTATGAAGCATACCCTTTACTCCATGATGCTCGCGGGAGGCTTACTGCTGTTCACAGCCCCCGCCGTTTATGCCACTGCAGCCGGCTCTTCCCCCGAAAATCCTACCGCAACACCACGCAAAGCCGCTGCCACAGCACGCACGGCCAAAGCCAAAGCGGCCGAAAGCACCTAGTCAACTTCCAACAAGGCACGTAAGTCCTCGTCGTTGTCCCGCCGGCCAGTGCTGACCATGCTCGGCCTGGAGGAGGGCAAAAGCGTGACCACGCCCATGCAGCGCCAGCGCCAGCTCCGCTCCCTCCAGAAGCAGCTCCGGACCAAAACCCGCATGGAAGCCCGGACCCGCCGGGCCAGGTGCGGCCAAGCCCTGCTCTAGTACACCCATGACACCTTCTGAAACCGAAAAAGCCCCTTACCAAAACGGCGAGAGGCTTTTTTAGCAAAAAGGAAAACAGACTTACGCCGTTACCTGTGCTTCGAGCTTTTGGGCTAGTACGTGCTTGGGCACGGCACCAACCTGCTTGTCCACGATTTGACCATTTTTGAACACCAACAGCGTGGGAATGCTGCGGATGCCATACTTCATCGACGTCTGGGGGTTGGCATCAACGTCCACTTTGCCCACAATGACTTTGCCTTCGTATTCGCCGGCAAGTTCTTCCACTACAGGGCCTACCATGCGGCAGGGGCCGCACCATTCGGCCCAGAAATCAACCAATACAGGCTTGTCGCCGCTGATGATTTCGTCAAAGTTGGCGTCGGTTATTTCAATTGCTTTGTGTCCCATTACGGTTTGGGTTGGGTTAGAATTATTCTGGCGTGTACGGCCAACGGGGTCGCAAGGTAGCAGATTGGATGGTTAAACATCGTGTACGGAGGAAAGTTCAGCAAGGATGTTTCGGCTGCGCGGACGCCAGCTGAGCATGACGTTATCAGGTTGTTTATATCAAGGTGCAGACTTCCATTTCCATATCGTGCATTTTCTGGATGAAGGTTTTCGGCTCAATCTGAAAGCGGCGCGAGAACATGTCCACGGCCAGATGCTCGTGCGGCTCGGCAAACTGGATTTCCAGGCGCTTGCTGCCCGGCGCGGCTTCGATGGCTTCTTCCAACCGGTCGAGCATGAGGCTGGTCACGGTGCGCAAGTCGAGGCGCACGCGCACGCCCTTGCTGCGTTTTTCGGCTACCTCCGACAGGGGCTCCATGGTCAGGATGCGCAGGTCCCACTGGTCCTGGGTGTGGCGGCGCAGCTCCTGCTTGAGGCGCACGTACATGGGCGGCACCTGCTCGTTGGGGTAATTGCGCGGGTTAATGAGGGGCGCGAACTTCGTGTAATCGTCGCGGAACAGGGCCGGGTTGATGCTCGTCTCGTAATCCTCCAGGGTGAAGGTGCAAAACGGCTGCCCGGTTTTGGTGGTTTTGAACAGGACGTTGTTGATGAGGCCGGCCACCGCCAGCTCCTTGTTCTTTATCTCGTCCACCTTGTCGAGGCCGCAGGTGCAGTAGGCGTCCAGCTCCAGCTTGTAGCTGTCCAGCGGATGGCCCGAGAGGTAGAAGCCCACCACTTCCTTTTCGCGGCGCAGCTGCTCGGTTTTGCTCCAGGGCTCCATCTCGTGCATCTTGGGCAGCGGCGCGGCCACCGCACCAAAGGCTCCGGCGCCAAACAGGCTGTGCTGCGCCGATTCCTTGGCTGCCTGGTGCTGCTGGCCCATTTTCATGGCCTTTTCAATCAGGCTTTGGTCGCCGGCGGGGGCATCCAGGTACAGGCGGCGGTGCTTGTCGAAGCCGTCGAAGGCGCCGGCCTGGGCCAGGCTTTCGAAGGTTTTCTTATTCACGGTGCGCAGGTTCACACGCTTGGCAAAGTCGAAGATGTCGGAGTAGTTGCCGGCTGTCTCGCGCTCCTGCACCATGCTTTCCACCGCCAGCTCACCCGCGCCCTTCACCGCGCCCATGCCGAAGCGAATGGCGCCTTCCTGGTTCACGTTGAATTTCAGGAGGCTTTCGTTCACGTCGGGGCCCAGTACGGGCACACCCTGCTTGCGAGCTTCCTCAATGAAGAAGGTCACCTTCTTGATGTCGCCCATGTTGTTCGTGAGCACGGCGGCCATGTACTCGGCTGGGTAATTGGCCTTGAGGTAGCCGGTCTGGTAGGCCACCACGGAGTAGGCGGCCGAGTGCGAGCGGTTGAAGCCGTACTCGGCGAACTTCTCCATCACGTCGAACACTTCGTTGGCTTTTTTGGCCACGATGCCGTGTAGGTTTTTGGCGCCCTCGATGAACTTCTCGCGCTCCAGGGCCATCTTTTTCATGTCCTTCTTGCCCATAGCGCGGCGCAGCAAGTCGGCGCCGCCGAGCGAGTAGCCGGCCAGAATCTGGGCCGTCTGCATAATCTGCTCCTGGTACACCATGATGCCCTGGCTGTACTCTAGGATGGGTTTTAGCAACTCGTGCGGGTACACCACTTCTTCGCGGCCGTGCTTGCGGTTGATGAAGTTCGGGATGAACTGCATCGGGCCCGGGCGGTACAGGGCGTTCATGGCAATCAGGTCTTCGATGTTGGTCGGCTTCAGGTCCTTGAGGTACTGGCGCATGCCTTCCGACTCAAACTGGAAGGTGCCGATGGTATCGCCGCGCTGGTAGAGAGCGTAAGTCTTCTCGTCATCAAGCGGAATTTCGTCGATGTCGATTTTCACGCCGTGGTTGCGCTCAATCAAATTCATGGCATCCACGATGACGGTCAGGGTTTTGAGCCCCAGAAAGTCCATCTTCAGCATGCCGGCGCTCTCAATCACCTTGCCGTCGAACTGCGTGATGAGCAGGTCCGAGTCCTTGGAGGTCGAAACGGGGATATACTTCGTGATGTCGTCCGGCGCAATAATGACGCCGGCGGCGTGAATGCCGGTATTGCGCACCGAGCCCTCGAGCTGCGTGGCCAAGCGCAGAATGTGGCCCTTGAGGTTTTCCGGCGACTCATCGCGCCGAATCATGTCCAGCTCCTGGTTTTCGGCAAAAGCCCCGGCCAGCGTAGTGCCGGGCTTTTCGGGCACCATCTTGGTCAGGTCGTTGGTTTGCGGCAGGGGCAACTCCATGGCGCGGGCCACGTCCTTGATGGACGATTTGGCGGCCATAGTGCCAAAGGTGATAATCTGGGCCACCTGCGTTTTGCCGTACTTGCCCACCACATAGTCGATGACTTTCTGACGATTCACGTCGTCAAAGTCAATGTCGATGTCGGGCATGGACACGCGCTCCGGGTTCAGGAACCGCTCAAACAGCAGCGAGTACTTAATCGGGTCGATGTTGGTGATGCCCACGCAGTAGGCCACCGCCGAGCCCGCCGCCGAGCCCCGGCCCGGCCCCACCGCCACGCCCACCGAGCGGCCGTGGTTGATGAAGTCCTGCGTAATCAGAAAGTACCCCGCAAACCCCATCGTCTGGATGATGCGCAGCTCGTAGTCCAGCCGCTCCTCAATTTCAGGCGTGCGCACGGAGTAGCGCGGCTTCGGCCCCTCAAAGGCGCCCTTGTACGTGAGATGGCGCAGGAAGGCGTCGGCGTTGGCGTGCTCGGCCGGAATGGGGAAGTTGGGCAACAGAATGTCGCGGGCCAGCTTCGGGGGCGTGATTTTATCGACAATCTCATTGGTGTTGTCCACGCTCTGCGGCACGTCGGCAAACAGTTCGTTCATCTGCGCCTGGTTCTTGAAGAAGAACTGGTCGTTGGCGAAGCCGAAGCGGGTGTGCGGCTTGGGCTTCTGCAGCTCCTCGTCAATGCGGCGCAGCTGGCGCTGGGCGCGTTCGTCGCGGCTGTGGTCCCGACGCAGGTTGTCGAGCAAATCGTACTTCACCTCGCCCTTGCCCGACACCAGGGTGTAGTAGTTGGTGCGGATGTCGCCGACCGGGATGCTGTGCTCCTCGCCGGTGTTCACACACAGCAGTAGGTCGTGGGCCGCGTAGTCGGTCTGGTCCACGTAGTGCGAGTCGTTGGTGCAGATGACCTTCACGTTGTGCTTTTGGGCAAAGCCCAGCAGCACCTGGTTCACGTCTTCCTGGCTTTTGCCGGTGCCGTCGAAATTCATCAGGCCGTGGCGCTGGATTTCGATGTAGAAATCGTCGCCGAACACATCCAGCCACCACTTCAGCTTCTCCTCAGCCTCGGCTTCCGTACCGAAGAGGATGGTCTGGGGAATCTCGGCGCCGATGCAGCAGCTGGTGGCAATCAGGCCTTCGTGGTATTGCAGCAGCAGTTCCTTGTCGATGCGCGGAAACTTGGAATACAGGCCCTCGATGAAGCTCATCGAGCACAGCTTGCTCAGGTTGTGGTAGCCGGCCTGGTCTTTGGCCAGCAGCAGCTGGTGGTGGCGGGTGTCGCGCTCGCCCTTTTCCCGGCTGAAGGCCTTTTTGTGGCGGTCCTGCACCATGTAGAACTCGCAGCCCACAATGGGCTTCACGTTGTACTTGTTGGCCTCGGCCACGAAGTTGAACGCCCCGAACATGTTGCCGTGGTCGGTGAGGGCCACGGCCGGCATCTCGTCCTTCTGCGCCTTCTTCATCAGGGCCGAAATGCTGGCCTGGCCGTCGAGCAGCGAGTACTGGGTGTGCGAGTGCAGGTGCGAGAAAACGGGCATTAGGCGCTGCGCTTAATGAGGAATGGAGAATGAGGAATGAAGAATTGTCGTCTGAGAATTCTTCATTCCTCATTCTCCATTCCTCATTTTAGTAAAGATACCCCCGAGTGGCGGGCATTCCCAAACCCCATTTGCCTGCTGCCTGATTCCCTGAGCGCTGCGTTTTTTTGGCGCGTTGGCGTAGTTGGCTGAAGGTCAGCCCGACCTAAACTTGCTCGCCGAATAGAGTTCCGCCGCGTGTAGCACCCCTGCTCGCCGGCCTACTTGGCGCTGGCCTGCACCCGCAGCACTTCGCCAATTTTCACGCTCTCATCCAGTTTGCCGTTCCAGACCTGCAGGTCTGCTACCTTCACTTTATACAAGCGGGAAATGCTGAAGAGGCTCTCCCCTTTCACAACGGTGTGCTGACTGGCAGCCCCAAACGATACTCCTGGCGCGGCAGCCACTGGCGCAACGGCCGCCTTGGGAGTATAAATGGCTGGGTTGCGCTGCCCCACCACCCCAGCCGCCTGCGCCGGTGGCACCGGGGCTGCATATACCGGCTGGGCTAGCGGCGCCTTCAGCTGCAGCACCTGGCCGATGAGCAGGTTAGCCGGCAGGGTCAGGTTATTGAGGGCCATTAACGTAGCAGGCGGCATCTGGTAGAGCCGGGCGATGGAATACACCGACTCGCGCGGCGCTACCTGGTGGGTTGCGGGAACCGTTGCAACGGAGGGCGACGCCACGGGGGGGCGCAACGGGCGCGGGGGGCGCTGCCGGAGTGGGGCGCGCGACGGGCGCGGGCGCAGTAGCAACAGCAGCAGGTACTGGCGTTGCAGGCGCTTGAGCTGGCGCTGGAGCCGCCGCAATTAAGCTGGTTGCAACGGGTTCCACGGCGGGAGCAGGCTCCAGCTCGGCTGCACTGGGCTCATCAGCCAATGGAGCCGGGGCGGGCGCCGAAGCGGGAGGCGGCAGCTGCGAGACAACCGCCTCGGGGGCCGGGGCAGGCGGGCGAACCGGGGCCGGTACCGGGGCTGGCACAGGGGCCGGCATCACAACGGCTACGGCCGGCGCGTTGCGGCTGGGCAGGGCTTCGCCCCAACCATCCTCAGCCTCCATTCGGCGGTTTTTGACGGTGCTTTTTTTATTGCTTTTGAAGAGTGGCTCGGCGGGTTTGGTTTGGGTTTCGGCTTCCGCACGTGCGGGGCGTGCTGCAGCCACCGCACGTTCGAGGCCCCGGCTTTCGGGCAGTGAGCGGTACTCTACGGCCACCTCGCGGGGGCGCACGTGCCGCAGCCACAGCAGGCGGCTGGTGCGCAGCTCCTCGTTGCGGGCCATGCGGTTTTTGGCCAATATGGCCCGCTTGCGCATGCCGTATTTCTGGGACACGTCGAATACCGATTCGCCGGGCTGCACCACGTGGTACTCCACGGCTCCTTTGTCGCGCTTGCTTTCCAGGTAGTAGGGGCGGCCCGTTATGGCGGCGTCGAAGGCGGTTAGCTCGTTGTGGCGCAGGAAGTCGCGCGGCCGCTGCCGGCCGCGGCGGACCAGGTCGGCAATGGTTTCGCCGGGCAGCGCGATGATGGCCCGCAGGCTATTGAGGCGCACTTCGGCCGTGGTTGAGGGGCTTACCTCGGGCGCGATAAGCAGCTCTTTGATGCTTTGCAGGCGTTGGTTGGCAATGATGCCGGCGGCCTGGGTCACGTCGCCGATGGGTACCAGGAGGGTATAGGGCCGGTCGGTGGGCACGGCGGCGGCCAGCAGCCAGCGGTTGTGCACGGCCAGGCTTGCGGCGTCGGTGTGCAGAGCCAGGGCCAGGCTTTCGAGGTTTTGGCCGGCGGTGGCCGGAAATTCCTGCAAGCGCAACGGCGGGTTGGGATTCAGGCCACAGGCGGGCTCAAACACCAGCTTGTGGGCCAAAAAGGTCAGTACGTAAGGCGACGTGCGCTCGGTGATGGCCATTTCCGTCGCGTTGGCGTCGGTGGGCAGCGTATAGGGCTTCACGCCCGTCAGGCCGGTGTTGTAGCTGAGCAGGGCATTGAGCCAGTTGCGCAGCCCGGCATTGTTGCGAACGAGGTAGCGGGCGGCAGCGCGGGTGCTTACCACCAGGTGCTTGCGCTGGTCTACTGCGCTGTTCATCACCACGCCCAGTTCGCTGGCGGTTTCACGCTTCAGCTGCCAGTAGCCCACCGCCTGGCTCACGCTTTCGGCATCGCCCAGCAAGGCACTTTCCTGCAACACCAAGTAGCGGAAATCAAGCGGTACGCCTTCTTCTTTCAGCACGCGGTCGATGATAGGGAATGCGGCATCGGCCAAGTTTACCCGCGCCTGAAACGAGGGCGGGTGGCGGGTCAGGCCGTCGGCCTTTAGCTGCACCAGGCGCTGGGCTTCGGCATTTAGCACCAGGCGCAACCCCAGCACATCCATATAAGCTGGTACGATGGGGGCGGCCAGAACCTTGGCCGGTGTGACTACCGCAGCTCCCGCCAAAGTCAATAGCAGGAAAAATAACGCAATCGAATTTCGCATAAAATAAGGCGGGCAGGCGGCGACCACCGCGGCCGCCGCCTGCCCGGAAGCTGCAAAGAACCTGATTTTTGGCCAGAAAAACCGGCGCCGGCCTGGCTACGGCCGGCCGCCCTCGCGCCGGCCGCCGCCGTCGGGCCGGCCCAGACCCCGGTCGCCCCGGTTTTCCGGGCTTTCAACGGGCGCCACCACATTGCCGCTGCGGATGTTGTAGGTGAACATCAGCATGAAATAGTGCTGCAGAATGTTGGTTTGCACGTCTTCGTAGTACGCCTCCGTCACGTTGCGCTGGATGGCGCGGTTCTGGCTCAATAAATCGAAGGCATACACGCGGATTTCGCCGCGCTGGCCGGGAAACAGCTTTTTGCCCACGCTGGCATTCCACAGCGTGTACTGCTGGTTGAAGCCGGCCGATAATCCCGAGTAGGCCTGGTGCACGAGGTCGGTTTGGAGGTTGATGCCCGGCCCCACTATCCAGCCCAGGCGGAAGCGCGTGACTTGCGCAAAGTAGTTGGTATTAAGGTTAGACTGCAGCGTGTTGCGCACAAAATTCTGGCTCGACGTGGTGGACGCCGTGAAATCCAGGTTGGGGCTGATGTTGGAGCTGAGCGTGAGGCCGGCCCCGAACGAAGGCACCCGGGCGTAGTTCAGGCCACCGTTCACAATGCCCGGCGTCTGGGTGTAGTTGGCGTTGGCGCTCAGGTTCAAGTTGGTTTTGAGGGCCTTGATGGGCCGCCCGTAGCTGATGAGCGAGCGCAGGGTGTACTGCTGGCTCAGGTTGGTGGGCTGGGTGAGCTGGCCGCCGGCCGGCAGGCGCACGCCGGGCGCGCCCTCGGGCACCACGGTGGTGTCGCGGGCCGCCACTAGGGTGCGGTTGGCAATGGGGTTCTGGAGGTAGGAGCCAGCCAGCAGGGCGAAGAAGTTGCTGGCCACCTCCGGGCTCGAAGCCGTGTAGCGGAAGTTGACCGAATGCTGAAACTCCTGGCGCAGCGTGGGGTTGCCAATGGTGAGCTGCAGCGGGTTGGAGTTGTTCACCACGGCCTGCAACTGGTTCACGCTGGGCGGATTGGTGCTGGTGCGGTAGTTGAAGCGCAGGTTTTTCTGGCGCGTGAAACGGTAGTTGACGTTGGCGTTAGGCAGCACGTTCACGAAGGTGTAGCGCCCGATGCTGGGCCGCGGAAATTGCGCGTCGCTGTACAGCTCGGCGTGCTGGCCCGACAGCCCGATGCTGGCCTGGTACTTGGGATTGATGTGCCGGTAGGTGAGCCCGCCCGACTGCGTGAGGTAGTAGGTATCGAATACGTTGCTCAGGCCTTCGTTCAGGAGGCGGGTGTCGCCGGTGAGCAGGTCGTAGGTGTACTTACTTGAGCTGTTGGGCGCGTAGTTGATGGCGTAATTCCCTTGCAGGATGTCGGTTTTGGTCAGGGCCTCGGTCAGCGACGCGTTGGCGTTGATGCTGCCGCCGTTCTGGTTCAGCGTGCTGGTCTGGTTGAGGTTGTTGCGGGCCGAGCCGGTGTCGGCGGTGCGCAGGGCGGTGTTGCCGTCGCGCTGGCTGTAGGTGCCGCCCACATTCAGGCTGGCGGTACGGCCGGGCTTGGCAAAGCGGCGGCGCAGCAGCAGGTCGCCGCCCGTGTTCAGGCCGTTGTTGTCGGAATTATAATTACTCGTGATGCGGCTCTGCTCGGTGCCGCTGCGGCGCGTGAGGCCGTCTACCGCACTCACCGCCTCGTTTTGCTGGTAGCTGAAGCGCGGCCGAAACAGGATGGACATGGCCGAGTCAATCTTGTGCTCCAGGCGCATGTTGAAGCGCTGGTTCGTGTTGAGGCTGTTGGTGTTGGCGTTTTGGTTGTAGGTGGTGCTGGCCTGCTGCGGCAGCACGTACTGGCGCTGCGTGTTGCTGAACACGGTGTTGTTGGCGCGGTTGAAGAAGTAGCTGGCCGACAGCTCGGTTTTCTTGTTCCAGGCGTTCGAGTAGTTGAGGCCCACCGCGTTGGTTTTGGTGATGCCGCCGCTTTGGTTCACCAGGAAATCGCCGGCATTGCCGCCATTGCCCCCGCCGCCCTGGCCGCCGCCGCGGCCCCCACGGCCGCCCCCGCCCTGGTTGGAGTTGCCCACCACGCCCAGCAGGTCCTCGGTGCCAAAGTTCTGCTCGTTCACATTGTTGGACTGCGCCAACACGGAAATCCGGCGGTTGCCCTTGAAGTTATTCACATTGCCGCTGGCCTTGTAGCGCTCCGTGCCGGCCCCGGCCAGCACCCGCCCAAAGGTGCCGTTGCGGAATGCCACCTTGGTCACAATGTTGATGGTCTTGGTAGTGTTGCCGTCGTCGAAACCCGAAAAGCGGCTCTGCTCGCTGCGCTGGTCAAATACTTCCACCTTGTCCACCATCTCAGCGGGCAGGTTGCGGAGCACGGCGTCGGGGTCGTTGCCGAAGAATTCTTTGCCGTCAACCAGCACGCGCTGCACGTTTTCGCCCTGGGCCTGCACCTTACCGTCGGTGCCCACGCTCACGCCGGGCATCTTCGTGATGAGGTCCTGCGCGTTGGCATCGGGGTTGGTTTTGAAGGCTTTGGCGTTGAATTGGGTGGTGTCGCCCTTCTGTACCGACTGCGCGGCCTGGCCCGTCACCACCACGCCTCTGAGCTGCACGCCGCCGGTTTGCAGGGCCAGGGCACCCACCCGCACGGGCGTCCCGCTCACGGTCACGGCCTGGCTCAGCTTCTGGTAGCCCACAAAAGAGGCGTCGATGATGTAGCGGCCGGCGGCCACGTTATCAAACTGGAACCGGCCCTCGGCAGCGGCTGCCGCGCCGGTTCTCGTCGAGTCCGGCAGGCGGATGAGCAGCACGTTGGCCCCAATGAGCGCCGACTGGTCTTTGCCATCGGTCACGCGCCCGCTCACGGTGGTAGGCGCCTGGGCTTGAGCCACGCTCCCTCCGGCCAATAGCAAGAAAAACAGTCCGAGAAAAAGCCGCATACAACCGAAGAAAAGCAAAAACCGCCAGCCGTAAAATGCCGGCCCACGTTAATTAACCAGTCAAGTGGGCGCAGGCAGCTACTTCTTTCGCACCAGCAGCAGGCCATCGCGCAGCGGCAGAAAAACCGGCTCTACGCGCGCATCCTGCGCTACTTTGTCGTTGAAAGCCCGCACGTGCGGCGTGTCCTTGTCGCCGCTTCGTACCTCGTGCGTGGGCAGCACCTTACCGCTCCACAGCACATTGTCTACGATGAGCAATCCACCCGGACGCACCTGCCCGATGACTGCCTCAAAATAAGCATCGTTATTCCGCTTATCAGCGTCAATAAAGACCAAGTCCCACTCTTCATCGACCAGTAGCGGCATAACGTCGAGTGCGGCTCCAATGTGCAGCCGCACTTGCTCCGTGATGCCAGCCGCCGCCACGTAGCGCCGAATGCGCGCCTCCTTTTCAGGGTCAATTTCGATGGTGTGCAGGCGCCCGTCTGGGGCCAGGCCCTCGGCCAGGCACAGCGTGGCATACCCACAAAAAGTCCCGATTTCCAGCACCCGGCGCGGCCGCATGAGGTGGCTAATCATGCTCAGCAAGCGCCCCTGCACGTGCCCGCTGCTCATGCGCGCCGTCATGGTTTGCAGGTGCGTTTCGCGGGTGAGCTGCGCGAGCAGCGGCGACTCGGGCGCGGTGTGTTGCTCGGCGTAGGTTTGGATGGGGTCGGTCATACCAGTTAAGATTTCCCGCAGAGGGCGCGGAAGATTGCGCAGAAGTCGCAGAACGTTCTGCGACTTCTGCGCAATCTTCCGCGCCCTCTGCGGGCTAAAAAAAATCGGCCGCACTCCGCAATCGAAACACGAACACCTGAAAACCCGACTTCCCCGGCCCGTAGCTGGAGCTCACAATCCGATAAAGTCCTTCGTAGCGGTACACATCCGCGCCACCGTCCTCGGCTGGCACCTTGCACAGCACGCGCACCGGCAAGCCGGTTTCCTGGCTTTTCAACAGGGCCAGATTGGTGCCGGTGGCTACTTGGTCAGTTATCTGGTGGCCGGTTTTGGAGTCGCGGCCGCCGTTGCCGGCGTAGCGGATTTCTTCTTCGTCAAACTGGTCGTCTTCATACTGGCCGGCTAATACAATGCTTTCCGCACCTAATTGCTGGGTGCCGCACACGCCCGCCCGCCGCGGCCGGTGCACACCGCTCAACGCCAGTTCAATTCGATTGCGGAAAGTGTCGCCCGGCCGGTAGCTGCCTACGTGGCCGAAAACTGCCGTGCTCATTTCCCCTCCGGCACGTACTGCAGCACGCTCAGGTGCTCTTCGGTCAGCACTTCGTTGGCCATTTCGCGCAACTCGGCCGCCGAGATTTTCTCGATTTTATCGAAGATTTCGCTCAACGGCTCCACCCGGCCCAGGTCGAGGGTGCTTTTGCCGAGGAGCTGCATCATGCCGCCGTTGCTTTCCTCGCTCATGGCGAGTTGGCCCATCAGCTGGTGCTTGGCGGTGTGCAGCTGGTTGGTGGTCAAAGTCTTTTCGCGCAGCAGCTTCAGCTCCTTTTGCACCAGGCCCAGGGTGCGCTTCACCTGCTTGCCTTCGGTGCCGAAGTAAATGCCGAACAAACCAGTGTCGGTGTAGGGCGAGTAGGTGCTGTCGATGGTGTACACGAGGCCGTACTTTTCCCGTACGGCCAGGTTGAGACGCGAATTCATGCCGGGCCCGCCCAGGATGTTGTTCAGCATGAAAAACGGAATGCGGCGCGGGTCGTTCAGCGAATAGGCTGGGCCGCCCACCAGGCAATGCGCCTGCGTGATGGGCCGGGTTTCTACCTGCGACTTGCGCTCGTAACCGCCCACCGGCCGGCGCACGCGCGTGCCCAGCCGGGCCGGCAGCGGTGCCAGTAGCTTATCAGCCAGCCGCTTTACTTCCGCGAAGGGCAGGTTGCTCACCGAGCTGAACACCAGCCGGTCGGTGCGCATCTGCTCCTGCAAAAAGGTATGGAAATCAACCGTCTGGAAGCGGCTCACGCTCTCGCGGGTGCCCAGAATGTTCACGCCCAGCGGGTGGTCACCGAACACCACAGTGTCGAAATCATCAATGATGGCGTCTTCCGGGGCGTCCTGGTACATGCTCATCTCCTCCAGAATCACGCCCCGCTCCTTCTCCACTTCCCGGCCCGGAAACACGGAGTTGAACGTCAAATCGGTCAGCAGCTCAAACGCCCGCTCGAAGTGCGTGCTGAGCAAGGAAGCGTAAAAGCAGATTTTCTCCTTCGTGGTGTAGGCGTTCAGCTCGCCGCCCACGGTTTCGAGGCGGTTGAGGATGTGGAACGACTTGCGCTTGGTAGTGCCCTTAAAGGCCATGTGCTCCCAGAAGTGGGCCAGGCCCTGCTGGTGCGGGGCCTCATCGCGCGAGCCAATGTCCAGCAAAAAGCCGCAGTGCGCAATTTTAGTATGCAGTACCTGCTTGTGTAAGAGGCGGATACCGTTGGGATATTCGTGAATGTGATAGTCAAGCATAAGTAACACAAAGGTACAATGAGCAGATATCAGTTAACAGTTATCAATGAGCAGTGAACAATTCAGAACGTCTTGCACTGTCCACTGATAGATGTTCACTGTTAACTGATATCTGCTCACTGATAACTGTTAACTGATTCCAGTAGTTGCCCCACTGCAATGCTATGCGCGCAGCGAAAGTGCCCGAGCGGGCAGGCGCCGTGCCCGTGCAGGCCGCAGGGCCGGCAGGCCAGCGCCTCCGTCGTTTGCACAATGTGCGACACCGGCGAGAGCGGCCCGAACCCGAACGCGGGCACGGTGCTGCAAAAGATGGCCGTCACGGGCGCCCCTACGGCCGAACACAGGTGCATAGGGGCCGAGTCGTTCACGTAGTTCATCACTGCCCCGCGCATGAGCGCAGCCGAAGCCAGCAGGTTCATTTTCCCGCTCAGGTTGACCACGTTTTCGCGCCCATTGGCGACCAGCAGACGCGCGCAGGCCGCGGTATCGGGCGGCCCGCCCAGCAGGTACACCCGCAGCGTGGCCGGCAGGGCGGCCAGCAGCTCCAGCCACTTTTCTTCGGGGTACTGCTTGGTGAACCACACCGACGTGGGCGCCAGGCACACATATGGCCCGGCACTGGCCAGCGCGAGGGCGTGGGCTTCGTCGGCGGCCGAAGGGTAGAGCCGGGGCAGCGCAGCGCCGGGCCCGGCCCCCAGCAGGCGCAGGTTACGCGTCACCTCGTGAGTGCCGTCGCCAATGGGGTGCGGCACGCGCTGCGTAAAAAACCGGCTCAGCGGGTTCTTGGCAAAGCCCACCCGCTCCCGCGCCCGCGAAAAGGCCGTCAGGAAGCCCGTGCTGGCAAAGCGCTGCAGCGTGACCACGCGGCCGTAGCGCCGGGCCCGAATCTGGCGCAGCAGGTCCCACAAAGCGGCGTATTTGCGGTGCTTTTTGTCCCAAATCAGCACTTCCCGCACGTGGGGGTGCCCCAGCAGCAGGCCCTCGTTGCCGCGGCGCACCAGCACGTCCACCGGCGTGCCCGGCTCGGTGCGGTGCAAGTGCTCCAGCAGCGCCGTCATCAGGATAACGTCGCCAATGAAAGCGGTTTGGATGAGCAGCGTGGCGGGCGATGGAGTAGGCATAAACGTGGCGCAAAAGTACGCCCGCCGGGCGTGTGTGGCGTTTCGCTTCCTGCGCCGGAAGATGGCCGCGGCCCCACCGGGCGCCTCCGCTACGCCACAGCGCCAGCGCCGTGTGTTTCATCACACACAACGCTGGCGCTGCCAATAATCCGGTGCGGGAGGTTAGGTTAGCTGGGCGGGCCGGTTGACCACTTCCTCCAGCGAAATCAGGGTTTCGGTGCGCTCAATGCCCTCAATGGGCTGAATCCGGTCGTGCAGCACGTCGCGCAAGTGGTGCGTATCGCGGCAGACCAACCGGGCAAAAACGCCATAGGCACCCGTCGTGAAATAGATGTTTACCACCTCCGGAATGTCGCGCAGCTGCTGCACCACACTCGTGTATACCGAGCTCTTGAGCAGGTAGATGCCCAGGAACGCATTCACGCCGTAGCCCAGCTTTTGGTAGTCGATGCGCAGCGTGGCGCCCTGCACGATGCCAAGCTCCTCAAGGCGGGCCATGCGCACGTGCACCGTGCCCCCCGATACGTTCACCTTGCGGGCTATTTCGGTGTAAGGCATTTTAGCGTCCTGAATAAGCAGGTTCAGGATATTGCGGTCGGTATCATCAAGTTCGTAATTACGTGCCATTTTATGCAGAAAAGAATTAAAAGGAATACAAAACTAACGGGTAAAAATTAAATTTATTTCAAATTTAGAGTTAAAGAAGTGTGCAGTTTGCATTATCTACCCCACTCGCTTACATTTGTTACAATCCAAGGCAGCAGGCCCCGGCATCAACGCAACACGGAAAAATAGCAGTAAAACGCTGATTTATTGGCTTTACACTACGCTCTTTTTTCAGCAAAAGGCACATGCCCTATGCTACGGTCAGGGTTTAATACGGAGGAGAAGAGGGGAAAACGGGGCGGCGCATCTGGGTGGGTGCGCTCCTCACATTAGGAAGAGGCGACCTCTGGGTGGGGGTCGCCTCTTCGTGTTTAAACCGATGGTGAAGCGGGTGCAAAACTACGGCCCAGCCCGGGCAACAGGGCACTTAGCGCACTGCTACCGGGGCACGCTGACCGGTAAACTGCTTGAGACCAGCATCTAAGAAAGCAGCAAACTGGGCTACGTCGGGCTCGTAGGCAATGGGCGCTACCACCGGTTTGCCGGTTGCCTCATTGGGGTCGATGATGACGTAGTAGGGCTGGGCATTGAAGCCGTAGCGGGTCACCTGCAGGTCGGCGTTCTGCTTGCCCAGGGTCTTTTTCAGCTGCTGGTCGCGGGGCGAAGTGTACCACTCGCTTTCGGGCAGTTCGGTTTTGTCGTCCACGTACAGGGCCACCACCACAAAGTCGTTGCGTAGCCGTGCCAGCACCTGCGGGTCGTTCCATACCGATGCTTCCATCTTGCGGCAGTTCACGCAGGCATGGCCCGTGAAGTCGATGAAGACAGGCTTGTTCTGTTGGCGCGCCACGCGCTTGGCCTGCTCCAGGTCGAAGTAGCCGGTCAGGTTGTGGGGCAGTTCGAGAAATTCGCCAAAGCGGGGCACTTCCTGGCCCGCGCTGCTGCCCGTGCTGACCACGGGGGCCGCCGTGCCGGCAGTAGCCAGCGAGAAATCGCGCTTGCTCTGGGGCGGCAGGTAGCCGGCCAGCAAGGGCAGCGGCGCTCCAAAGAGCCCCGGCACCAAATACACGGCAAAAGCAAAGGCAAAAACGGCCATCAGCAAGCGGCCCACGCTGAGGTGGTCGAGCGGCGAGTCGTGCGAGAGCCGGAACTTGCCCAGCAGGTAGAAGCCCAGCAGGGCCGAGAGCACAATCCAGAGCACGATGTATACGTCGCGGTCCAGCAGGTTCCAGTGGTAGGCCAGGTCGGCGGTGCTCAGAAACTTAAGGGCCAGCATGAGCTCCACAAAGCCCAGCACCACCTTCACGGTATTGAGCCAGCCGCCGGAGCGGGGCAGGCTCTTGAGCCACGACGGGAAGATGGCGAACAGCGTGAACGGCAGCGCAAAAGCCAGCGAGAAGCCCAGCATGCCCACAATGGGCTGAATCCGCTCGCCGCGCGCGGCCAGGCTCAGAATGCTGCCCACAATGGGCGCAGTGCACGAAAACGACACCACCACCAGCGTGAGGGCCATGAAAAAGATGCCGCCCCAGCCGCCTTTGTCGGCCTGGATGTCCACGGTATTCACGATGGTGTGCGGGAGCGTGATTTCAAACAAACCCAGAAACGACAGGCCGAATACCACAAATACCACGAAGAAAATAACGTTGGGCAGCCAGTGCGTGGCAATCAGGTTGGGGCCGTCTTCGCCGAGCAAGGCCGACACGAGCACACCCACCAGCACGTAAATGCCGATGATGCTGGCCCCGTACACCAGCGCCTTGAAGATGCCGCGCTGCCGGCTGTCGTTGCCGCTCGTGAAGAGCGAAACCGTCATGGGCACCATGGGGAACACGCAGGGCGTGATGAGCGCGGCCAGGCCGAAGGTGAACGCCAGCAAGGCGAAGCTCCACAGCCCGCCGGCCTTGCTCACGGGGTCTTCGGCGGCCACGGCGGCGGCGGGGGCCACGGTGGCGGCCTCCGGGTTTTGCATGGTGGCGGGCGCGGCAGTACCGGGCAGGGCGGGCGCGGCGGCAAAAGCAGCCGGCTGGGAGGCGGTATCGGGCGCGGTGGGCGCAAGGGCCGGGGCCGCCGGGGCGGCAGCGGTGGCAGCAGGACTTGCGGAGGCCGCGGCAGTGCTCCGGCGGCGGGGCCAGGCCGCCGGAGCAACTGCCGCGGCACCGGTTACCGTGATGGGGCCGAAGGTGAGGACATCGCTGCCGGGCACGCACTTACCGTCCACGTTGGTGCAGCTCTGGTAGTCGGCGGTGGCGGTGATGGTGAGGGGGCCGGGCTTTAGCACCCGGATGCGCTGGCGCAGCTGGCCGGTTTTTTCCCAAAAGGCCACTTCGCCTTTAAAAACTTCGTCCTGCTCGTGGTGCGATTTGATGGATTGCAGCTTGCCGACCAGGGCGTAGGCGGGGCTGGGCTTGAGGGCCAGCGTAAATACTACCGGCCCCACCTCGTCGCTAAAATCGGAGGCGTAGAGGTGCCACGTGTTGTCGATTCGGGCGTTTATTATCAGCTCCAGCTCCTCGCCTACCTTGGCGGTGGGCTTGCTGAGGGTGGTGCTCAAATGCGTGGGTGTGAGAATCTGCGCCGTGGCCGGGGCGAGGGCCCACAACCACAGCAACAATAACTTACCTATCAAATTTTTCTTCATAACTACAAACCAGAAGCCCGGTGTTTGGTGTTACCTCTTCTCTTTGCGAAAAGGCTTTGACGACGGAATCCGTTCCCCCTTCCTGGGAGGCTAGACGGCCCGGCGTGTGGTTTCTTACACCTGCATTCTACTACAAAATAAGGCTGTCCGTACCACAAACTGACGGCCGGAAAGTTCAGTGGCCCAACCAGCCGCCCTAAACTCCGTACTTTTGAGCAACTAAGGTCCCCAGACCGTCCGTGTCGCGGGGACCATTCACATGGGTTTAAAAATATTATTCACCGTTTTACTTGTTTTAGTAAACGGATTTTTTGTGGCCGCCGAGTTCGCACTCGTCAAAGTGCGCCTGTCGCAAATCGAGCTCAAGGCCAAAGAGGGCAACCGCCTGGCCAAGCTCACGCTCACCATCTTGCAGGATTTGGAGGCCTACCTGTCGGCCTGCCAGCTGGGCATCACGCTGGCCTCGCTGGCCCTGGGCTGGATTGGCGAAAGCGTGGTGGCGTCCATTATTCTGGGGGCCGTGCACGCCCTCAACCTGGACATGACCGACGTGCTGGCCCACCAGATTGCGCTGCCCGTGTCGTTTGCCACCATCACGGTGCTGCACATCGTCATCGGCGAGCAGGCGCCCAAAATGCTGGCCATTCAGCGGCCCGAAGCCCTGAGCATTGCCGTGGCCCTGCCGCTGCGGGTGTTCTACGTGGTGAGCTTTCCCTTCATCTGGATTCTCAACAAGATGTCGGGCCTCACGCTGCGCCTGTTCGGCGTGGTCTCCACCCACGGCAGCGACGCCCACACCTCCGACGAGCTGCGCATGCTGCTCGACCAGAGCAAGGAAAGCGGCGAAATCCAGGACTCCGAGCACGAGTTGATTGAGAACGTGTTCCAGTTCAACGACCGGATGGTGAAGCAGATTATGGTGCCCCGCACCAAGCTCTCAGCCCTGGACGTGAACGCGCCCGCCGAGCACCTGCTCGACGTGGTGTTCAGCGAGGGCTACTCGCGCCTGCCGGTGTTTGAGGGCAACATCGACAACATCGTGGGCGTGCTCAACGTGAAGGACCTGCTACCCATCATCCGGCGCGGCGAGGCCGTGGAGCTGGCCCGCATCATGCGGCCACCCTTCTTCGTGCCCGAAACCAAGAAAATCAACCGCCTGCTGCGGCAGTTCCAGCGCAAGCACATTGTGATGGCCATCGTGAGCGACGAGTTCGGCGGCGTGTCGGGCATTGTCACCATCGAGGACATCATGGAGGAGCTGGTGGGCGAAATCCAGGACGAGTACGACAACGAGGTGCCCGTGGTGGAGAAGGTATCCGAGGACGAGTACCGCGTGAACCCCGCCACGCCCATCTCCGACGCCAACGAGTACCTCCCCTTCCCCCTGCCCGAGGGCGAAGACTACGAAACCGTGGGCGGCCTGCTCAACGTCATCTACGGCAGCATTCCGGAAGTGGGCGACGTGGCCGTGCTCGACCCCTACGAGTTCCGGGTGCTGCAGCGCTCGCGCCGCGCCGTGGAGCTGGTGCAGCTGCGCGTGACCACCGTGGCCGAGCGCGCCGAACCCCGCGGGGACCTGGGCCACGAGATGTAGTTACCGCTGCTCCGGCCCGGGCACTTTTATGCTGGGTTTGGTTTGAAAAAAGCCGGGATTATACTCTCCGTTTTTGGGTTTCAATCTGCCGTTAATGATTCGGACAACGTCAGAAATTTGCAAACCATAGAGTATCAGGGCCATTAATATCCCAAGTATAAGGAGGGCTGCAATGCTGAAGCTGCCAAAGCCGAGAAGTACCCCTTCAAAGTAGACTACTGAAACCGCCAGCAGGCCGCCCAACAAGTAGGCAATGCCGCGTCCGGCATAACCCAGATAGAAGCGGTGCAGCCCGAGAATGCTGTAGAAAAAGGGCACAATGGCGAGTAGCAGCGCAATTCCGCGGGAACGGTAGCGCTCCGGCGGGTTCGGTTCGTTAGCGAGGGCAGTAGTGGGCAATCGGGCTTTCACTCGCCGATGCGCTACGGGCCGCACCGATTCCAACGCCCGGCCAGCAGGCGTTGCGCCAACCGGCACCCTCTTCACGGCCACAACCGGCACTCTGCTCCTGTTCTTTTTACGGGTGATGGATGAACCGCTAGTTCTCCCGTGCCGCGAAGATGCCCAGGCCGCGGGAGCAGTTGCGTGAAACGGGGCTGTTGAAGGTACCGTAGCAGACGAAGGGACCGCCGTAGCCGGGTGCAACGAGGTATCCCCAACGCCTTGAAACTGGTAGCTGGCGCGGTGGCAGCCGCTCAGCAGCGCGAGAAGAAGAAGCACGCATGTTGCGGGGTAGAAGCTGGGCTTAGGTTTCAAAATAGAAGCTAGAGACGCTTGTCGAAGCGGCCGTTGGTGACGCGCACCGTGTCGCAACCGGATTTGGCTGTTTCATGTGGAAAAGGGGTGAATGTAAAGCCTATTAAAAGCGCGAATCAAACCGCCCATCGGTCACTACGAGCTTGCCGCAACTGGGCGTTTCCAGCGTGAAAGCAAACCGGCCCGACACGACACGGTTGACCACATCCAAACGCGTGATTTCTACAATTGCCGGATGAGTAGCATCGGTATAGTACATGCAACCAGTCCTTACATCATCATAACTTACAAAGTCTGTAGTCCTTCCAATCAAGGTATATCGCCCTACAACATTAATTTTGTCAATGCTAGGACGCGTGAACAATTAAAGTAGCTTTGAAGATGCAAAAAGACCGCACATTACTCACTGACGCGCACTGGCAACGCCTTTCACCGCTCTTACCGGGC
>NZ_MDZB01000099.1 GCF_001816145.1 Hymenobacter lapidarius
GCCCGGTAAGAGCGGTGAAAGGCGTTGCCAGTGCGCGTCAGTGAGTAATGTGCGGTCTTTTTGCATCTTCAAAGCTACTTTAATTGTTCACGCGTCCTAAAAGGACATCACCTATACAGAAAGGCCACTGCAAAAGCAGTGGCCTTTTTGATTTTGTTCTTAACTGGTGCCCCCTCTTTTTTGGAGAGGGGTCGGGGGGTGAGGGTATGCATCAGTCCACTGGTAGTATCATTGCTCACTGGCTCCCAGCCCCCTCCCCTATTCCACATATTTCTGATGGACCGTCGTCTTTTTCTGAATCGCGGCACCTTGGCCGCCCTCACCACCGCGCTACTGCCCATGGCAGCCTGCCAACCCACCACTGAGAATACTAAGGGTGAAGCGGCTGCGCCGCCCACCACAGCCGGCTCGGACGATGGCTCGGCCTTTGCCCTGCACGAGGCCACGGTGACGGAACTACAGGACCGCATGGCCAAGGGCACCGAAACCGCCCGCAGCCTGAGCGAAAAATACCTGGCCCGCATCAAGGAAGTGAACGAACAGGGGCCAATGCTCCGGGCCGTCATCGAGACCAACCCCGATGCGCTGAAGATTGCCGACGAGCTGGACAAGGAGCGCAAAGCGGGCAAGGTGCGCGGCCCAATGCACGGTATTCCGGTGCTGATTAAAGACAATATTGACAGCGGCGACCAGATGATGACCACGGCCGGCGCCCTGGCCCTGTCCGGGCACAAGGCCAAGCAGGATGCTTTCATTGTGCAGAAGCTGCGGGCTGCCGGGGCCGTGCTCCTGGGCAAAACCAACCTGAGCGAGTGGGCCAACTTCCGGTCCACGCGCTCGGTGAGCGGCTGGAGCAGCCGTGGCCGCCAGAGCCGCAACCCGTATGCGCTGGACCGCAACACCAGCGGCTCCAGCTCCGGCTCGGGCGCGGCGCCTCGGCCAACCTGTGCGCCGTGGCCATTGGCACCGAAACGGACGGGTCGGTGGTGTCGCCCGCGTCCTGCAACGGGCTGGTGGGCCTCAAGCCCACGGTGGGCCTGTTGAGCCGCAGCGGCATTATCCCCATTTCCAGCACCCAGGACACGGCCGGCCCCATGACCCGCACCGTGCGCGACGCAGCCATTTTGCTCGGCGCGCTGCAGGGCCCCGACCCCGCCGACCCGGCCCAGCTCGTCAACTCCGCTCCTATTCCCGCCGACTACACCCCGTTTCTTAAAGCCGACGCGCTGAAAGGCCAGCGCCTGGGCGTGGAAAAGTCGCACCTCAATGGCCCGCCGGCCGTGGCGGCGCTGTTCAAAGCCGCCGTTGCCGTGCTCAAGGCCCAGGGCGCGACCATCGTAGAAGTAGAGCTGCTGAAACAGACCGACCCGCTGGGCGAGGCCGAGTTTGAGGTGCTGCTCTATGAGTTTAAGGACGGCGTGAACAAGTATCTGGCCAGTGCCGGGGCCACCGTGCGCAACCTGGCAGAAGTTATTGCTTTCAACAAAGCCCACGAAGCAGAGGCCATGCCTTACTTCCAGCAGGAAATTCTGGTCGATGCCGAAAAAACCGATGGCCTGGACAGCGCCAAGTACAAGGCCGCGGTGCAGAAAACGGTAGCCGGCGCCCGCAAGGCCCTGAACAGCGTGCTGCGCGACAACCAGCTCACGGCCATTGTGGGCGTGACCACTGGCCCGGCCTGGTGCATCGACTGGGTCAATGGCGACTACTCTACCGGCATCGGGTTTTCGTCGCCGGCTGCCATGGCGGGCTACCCGCACCTCACCGTGCCCATGGGGCAGGTGCTGGGGCTGCCGGTAGGCCTGTCGTTTGTGGGCCCGGCGTATGAAGAGGGTCGGCTGCTGGCCCTGGGCTACGCGTACGAGCAAGCCAGCCGTAAGCGCATGGCGCCGAAGTTTTTGCCCACGGTGGCGGGATAAGGCCCTTGACCTAACAAAAAAACGCCTGTCATCCTTCGCTGCGCGGACGCCAGATAAGGATGACAGGCGTTTTCAAACGCACCTCAGAATATCTTGCCCGGGTTCAAAATCCCGTGCGGGTCAAACACGTTTTTGATGCCGCGCATCAGATTCAGGTTGGTTTCGGCCAGGGCGATGCCGATGTAACCTTTTTGTACCAGGCCAATGCCGTGCTCGCCGGAAATGGTGCCGCCCAGCTTCACGCACAGGCGGAAAATCTCGCTGATGGGCTCGCGCAGCCCCACGTTCCACATCTCGTCGCTCAGGTTGCCGCGAATGATGTTGACGTGCAGGTTGCCGTCGCCCACGTGCCCGTAGCACACACTCTGGAAGCCGTAGCGGGCGCCTATCTCCTTCACCCCGGCCAGCAGGGTGCCCAACTCGGCGCGGGGCACCACGGTGTCCTCCTCCTTATACACGGCGCTTTTCACGGCGTTGCCGATGTTGCGGCGAATGCGCCAGAGCTCGTCCTTCTGGGCGGCGGTGTCGGCCAGCAAAATCTCGCCCACGTTGTAATTATCCAGCACGGCGTACACCTGCTCGGCTTCCTTATAAAGCTGGTCCAGGTCCTGGCCGTCGAGCTCGATGAGCAGGTGGGCGCGCACGTCTTCGGGCACCGTGAGCGGGATGCCCAGGTAGCGCGCCGACCATTCCATGGCAATGCGCTCCATAAACTCCATGCCCGAAGGGATAATGCCCGCCCGAAACACCGCCGACACGGCCTCGGCGGCCTGGGCTTCCTGCCGGAAGGGCACCAGCATCAGAATGGTATGCTGCGGGTAGGGCAGCAGCCGGAACACCACTTTGGTAATGATGCCGAGCGTGCCCTCGGAGCCCACCATGAGCTGCGTGAGGTTGTAGCCGGTGGAGTTTTTGAGGGTATTGGCGGCGGTCCAGATAATATCGCCGGTGGGCAGCACCACCTGCAGGTTCAGCACGTAGTCTTTGGTGGTGCCGTATTTCACGGCCTTGGGGCCGCCGCTGCTGTGGGCCAGGTTGCCGCCCAGAAAGCAGCTGCCCTTGCTGGCCGGGTCGGGCGGGTAAAACAGGCCCACTTCTTTCACGGCGTTCTGGAACGCCTCGTTCACCACGCCCGGCTCCACGGTGGCTTGCAGGTTGCGCTCGTCAATCTGAATGATTTTATTGAGCCGCTCGGTGCTCAGTACCACGCCGTGGTGCACGGGCAAGGCGCCGCCGCTCAGGCCCGTGCCCGCGCCGCGGGGCGTGACCGGAACGCGGTGCTCGTGGCACAGGCGCATAATCTGGCTGATTTCGTCGGCGTTGGCGGGGCGCAGCACCACGTCGGGGGCGTAGTGCAGGTCCTCGGTGTGGTCGCGGCCGTAGTCGGCGTACACTTCGGCGGTAGCAGCGGCCTCGGCGCGCTGAGCAGTGAGCACGTGGGCAGGGCCCACTATTGCCTCAAACGCGACAATTAATTCGGAGGTCAGGGCGTTGAACGGCATCGGCGGATAAACTTAGGCAGGCCGCGTAAACTATATTTGCAGCCAATGGGGAGGGTGACAACGAAGATACTACCGCTACTGCTGCTGGCTTTGCTCTGGCTAGCCGGCTGCCAGCAGAAGCTCAATTACCGCGACGGCAAGTACCGCACGGCCCGCGAAATGGTGCGCCTGAAAAAAGGGGGGCGCTACGCCGCCCGGCCCGTGGGCAAAACCAAAACCGTGGGCAAAACACCCAGCGGCGGCAAGGCCAAAACCGTGACCCGGCGCCCGCTCCGCGACGGCAGCGCTACCGGGGCGCTAGCCTCGGTGATAGAAACGGCCCGGTCCTACCAGGGCACGCCCTACCGCTACGGCGGCACCACCCGCCTGGGCCTCGACTGCTCGGGGCTGCTGCAGCTCTCGTTTGGCGAGGCTGGCATCAGCATTCCGCGCTCCTCCAACGAGCAAGCCGTGTGGGGCTCGCCGGTGCGAACCTCGGAATTGAGACCCGGGGACTTGGTGTTTTTTGGGGCTTCGCCGGGCAGCCGTACCATCACGCACGTGGGACTGGTAACGGTGGTCGACGACGAAGGGGTGGACTTTATTCATGCCTCCACTTCCCTGGGAGTCATCGAAAACAGCTTGGAATCCGACTATTACCTGAGTCGATTTATTCGGGCTGTACGGCCTCAATTGTGAAATAAGCCTGCTACCTTTGCGGAGTAGACAGACCCGTGTCATCAACTAATTAATAGCAAGGTCACTGAAGGTGAAGTTGTTTCTTCAACTGTTTTTCTGACTTGCGTTTTCCCCAGCTCACCATTTCCACCAATTCCTGTTTGTATGAATAATTCACGTTTACGCCACTTGTTTTTGTTGGTGTTGATGCTCTTCACTGCTCACCTTGGCTGGGCTCAGGGTGTGACCACCGCCGCCATGAGCGGGGTCATTTCCGATAGCAAAGGCGAAGGCCTGCCCGGTGCCACGGTCATCGCCGTGCACACGCCCACCAACACGCAGTACGTAGCCCCCACCAACTCCGACGGCCGTTTCAACATCCAGAACATGCGCGTGGGTGGGCCCTACACGGTTCGCGTCACGTTTGTGGGCTACAAAGACCTTACGCGGGAAGGCATCAACCTGGCTCTGGGTCAGAACTTCCGCTTCGACCAGAAATTGAGCGACACCTCTACCGAGCTCTCGGAAGTAACCGTGACCCAGCGTCGCGACGCTACCATGAGCGCCGACCGCACGGGCGCTGCTACCACCGTGCGGCGCGAGCAAATTGAGCGCCTGCCCACCATTTCGCGTAGCTTCCAGGACTTCACGCGTTTGACGCCCCAGGCCAACGGCAACTCGATTTCGGGCCGTAACGGTCGTTTCAACAACATCCAGATTGACGGTGCTTCCAACAACGACTTGTTCGGCCTTGGCAACTCCGGCACGCCCGGTGGCCAGGCCGGTACCCAGCCCATTTCCCTGGATGCTATTCAGGAATTCCAGGTAGTTATTGCTCCTTATGATGTGCGCCAGGGCCGTTTCAGCGGCGGCGGCATCAACGCCGTGACGCGGTCCGGCACCAACGAATTCTCGGGTTCGGCTTTCGTTTTCGGCCGCAACGAAAACACGGCAGGCAAAAGCCCCACGCCCGACCCCCTGACCGGCCAGCGCACCAAGCTGGCTGAGTTCTCAGACTACCAGACCGGCTTCCGCCTCGGCGGTCCAGTTATTAAAGACAAGCTGTTCTTCTTCGTGAACGGCGAAATCACCCGCCGCAGTGCGCCGCTGTTGTTCCGCGTTGCCAACCAGGTAAATGGCGTTAACGAAGTTGGCTCCGGCATTGTGAGCTTCGTTAATACGGACCAATTGCAGCAAATTTCGGGCGTGCTGCGCGAGCGGTACGGCTACGATGCCGGCAGCATCGGCGAAATCAACAACGAAACCCGCTCCAACAAGGCGTTTGCTCGCCTGGACTGGAACATCAACCAGAACAACCAGCTCACGTTGCGCCACAACTTCGTGGACGCCTCGGACGACAACCTCTCGCGCTCCCAGAACAACTTCCGCTTTGGCAACAACGGCTACCGGTTTGTGAGCAAGACCAACTCGACGGTTGTGGAATTGAAGAGCCGCTTTGGCAGCCGCTTCGCCAACAACCTATTGCTGGGCTACTCCACTATTCGCGACCAGCGCTCCGTCAATGGCAGCTTATTCCCTTCTGTTACCATCAACTTCGGTGCAAACACCGTGGTGGCTGGCTCGGAGCGCAGCTCGACCCGGAACCGCCTCGACCAGGACATCCTCGAAATCACGGACAACTTCAACGTATTCGCCGGCAAGCACGTGCTGACTTTCGGTACCAACAACGAGATTTTCCGTTTCGACAACCTGTTTGTGAACGACGGTGGCGGTCGCTACGACTTCCCGGACCTGGCCAGCTTCCTCGCCGGCCGCAGCAATGCCAGCAACTACCGCTACCGCCAAAACTATAGCTTGCCCGGCGGCAAGCCCACTGCCAAATTCGGCGCCGCCCAGTTTGGCGTGTATGCCCAGGACGAATACAACGTTACCGAAAAGCTGCGCCTGACGGCCGGCCTTCGCCTCGACCTGCCCGCTTACTTCAACAATCCTTCCTACAACCCCCGCGTGGACTCGACTTTTGCCAAAGCGGTGGAAACCGGCCCGGCTCAGGGTGCGGCCTACGACGTTCGGACCGACCGGCTGCCGAAGTCGCGGTTGCAGGTGTCGCCCCGTCTGGGCTTCAACTGGGACGTGCGCGGCGACCAGTCGTTCCAGACCCGTGGTGGCGTAGGCATCTTCACCGGCCGCCCCGCCTATGTTTGGATTTCGAACCAGTACGGCGGTACCGGTGTAGACTTTGCCAACTTCGACCGTACCGGGGCTTTGGCCCCGCGCCTGGCCACGGTGGTGCCCGACTCCGTGTCGCGCCTGCCCGCCCGCGCCTCGAAAGGCAGCATTGCGGTAACGGATAAGGAGTTCCGCAACCCGCAGCTGCTCCGGACCAACCTGGCCGTGGACTACCGCTTGCCTTTTGGCCTGGTGGCCACCCTGGAAGGCATCTATTCGAAGACCCTGAACGACGTGTTGCCCCAGGACATCAACCTGGCCAACCCCACCAGCACGCTGCTGGGCGATGGCCGCCCGGTATACACCGCTGGTACCAACCCTGCCACCGGCGGCCCGAACCGCTACCGCAACAGCCGCGACTTCAACAACGTGATTTTGCTGACCAACACCAGCAAAGGCTACCAGTACAGCCTCACGGCAGAACTGAAAAAGCAGTTCGAAAACGGTTTCTTCGCCACGTCGGCTTACACCTATGGCCAGTCGCGTGACCTGTACTCCGGCACCAGTTCGGTAGCCGTTTCGACCTGGGAATTCAACCCCCACGTATCCGGCCCGAACAACCTGCCGCTCTCGTACTCCAACTTCGACCTGCGTCACCGCGTGATTGGCTCGTTCTCCTACCGCAAGGAATACGCCGGCCACTTCGCCACCACCCTGTCGGCCTTCTACAACGGGCAGTCGGGCACGCCTTTCTCCTACACCTACTTCGGCACCGACATCAACAACGACGGTGGCAACCCATCGGGCAGCTCGAACGACCTGATTTACATTCCGCGTAGCCAAAACGAAATCGTGCTGGTAACCGACGGAGTAAACGACCGTCGGACCACTGCCCAGATTTGGAATGAGCTGAACTCTTTCATCGAGAACGACAAATTCCTGAAGGAAAACCGCGGCGAGTACGCCGCCCGCAACGGTGCCCGCACCCCTTGGCAGCACCGCATCGACGTGCGCCTGATGCAGGACATTTTCTTTACAGTGGGCAGCAAAACCCACACCCTGCAGCTGACGGCTGACGTGACCAACTTCGGCAACCTGTTGAACAAAGAATGGGGCCGTGACTACTTCGTAGCGAACCAGAACTTTGGCTTGCTGCGTTACCAGGGTCTGGAAAACGGCACCACTGGCCGCCCCACGTTTAGCTACGGCAACGGCACTACGCCCACCGCCACAAAGGCGTACCAGGTTAGCCAGTTGTCTTCGCGCTGGCAGGCCCAGTTTGGCGCCCGTTACTTGTTTTAATCAGTTAGAAGGTTTAGCTAAACGCATCTCCATATGAAATTTTCCTTTGCTTCGCTCCTCACCAAACTAACGCTGGCTACTTCGGTAGCTGGCGCCTTAGTTGGCTGCGACGAGCCTAATTACCCTACCCCCACTCCGGTAACGGAGTCCAGCGTGGGCCAGGCGCGTGTGTTGGTGGTAAATGCTGCACCGGGCTCGCAGGGCGTTACGACTACGGTCGACGGCAGCCCGTTCGGGGCTGTTGCGCCCTACCTGGGCACTGCTGCTGGTACGTACACGGGCGTGAGTGCCGGCCAGCGCTTGTTCTTGTTCAACGACCCGGCCAACGTTCCCTCCAACGCCACTACCTCGCCTGCAACGCCCCGCACGTTGGCAGCACGCTCCCTTTACCTGGGCGGCACCAACTACACCGTATTCGTGACCGACGTGCCTACTCGGCCATTTACCACGCCGGTTACAAGCACTTCGGACCAGGGCGGCATTCGCACGCTTACGCTCACGGACAACCTGGCGGCACCCGCAGTGGCCACCAACGCCAAGATTCGTTTCGTGAACCTGGCACCAACGGCTACGGGCGGCAGCACAACCTACGGAATTTTTAATTCTCTGACGCAGGCGCCGCTGTTTTCTGCTGCCCCCACGCGTGCTTTCCGGGGCCTTTCTACCGGCACGGGCACTACTGCAGTCACCTTTGCCAACTTCACAGAGGTTGCAGCGGGCACCTACAAGCTGGACGTTCGCAGCGTAGCCGCCACGCCACTGGTGGGCACCCAGCAGGACATCACGCTGGTCGCGGGCAAAATCTATACCCTGTACGTTCGGGGCATCGCCGGCAGCAGCACCACTCCGCTTGGCATCTCAATAGTTGCCAACAACTAAGTAACGTGGAATTTTATCTGAAAAACGGCTGGGTTTCTCCCAGCCGTTTTTTTTATGCCTGCCTGCGAATTCACCCAGGCACTCAAGCTATTCCGGAAGTTGGTCTAACCGTAAAAGAACGTCCTGCTGCGCTTGCTCGACGGGGAGAGATGCTTCGACTGGCGCAGCAGCACGCTCGGTTAACGGCCAAATAGCTTTATATATCCTGTGGAAAAGTCACCACGCCGGCTGAAATAAATTCAGGTGCCTGATGCCCTATGGGTATTCATGCACCCGTTTGTTCCTTACCGAAACGCCGAAAGCAGGCGTTGCCCCCAGCAGTAACATTGCGGTAACATTGGTGCACTCACCTTGCTGTTACCTTTGTGCCGAGTTTGCTCATGCTCATTCGTTTCACAAATCTTTTTGTATGAATAATATACGTTTACGCCATTTGTTCCTGCTGGTGTTGATGCTCTTCACTGCCCGGTTAGGCTGGAGCCAAGGCGCCACCACGGCGTCTATGAGTGGGGTCATTTCCGATAGCAAAGGCGAAGGCCTGCCCGGTGCCACGGTCATCGCCGTGCACACGCCCACCAACACGCAGTACGTAGCCCCCACCAACTCCGACGGCCGTTTCAACATCCAGAACATGCGCGTGGGCGGCCCTTACACGGTTCGCATCACCTTCGTGGGCTACAAAGACCTTACGCGGGAAGGCCTCAACCTGTCGCTGGGCCAGAACCTGCGCTTCGACCAGAAATTGAGCGACACCAGCACAGAGCTGGCCGAAGTGGTGGTAGGTGGCCGCCGCGACCCCATTATGAGCGCCGACCACACCGGCGCCAGCACCACGGTGCAGCGCGAAACCATCGAGCGCCTGCCCACCCTGAACCGCTCGTTGAACGATTTCACGCGTCTCACGCCCCAAGCCAACGGCCAAAGCTTCGGCGGCCGCAGCGGCGCTTTCAACAACATCACCATCGACGGAGCCATTTTTAACAACGCTTTCGGCTTGTCGCCGACGGTGGGCGGCCAGGCCGGTGCGCAGCCCATTTCGCTGGACGCCATCGACCAGATTCAGGTGAGCATCGCTCCCTTCGACGTGCGTCAGGGCTCGTTCACCGGCGCGGGCATCAACGTGGTGACCCGTTCGGGCACCAACAAGGTGCAAGGCTCGCTCTACTACTTTGGCCGCAACCAGGACCTGGTGGGCAACAAAGTGGGTGATATCAAATCCGAATACCCCAAGTTTGACTTGAACAACTTCGGCTTCCGCGTGGGCGGCCCGCTTATCAAAGACAAGCTGTTCCTGTTCGTGAACGCCGAGCGCGAGCGCCGCAACGACCCCCCTCGCGGCAACTTCACTGCCAACCGCAACGAAGGCGTGAACCCGCCCGCAGGCGGTACCGTGTCGAACGCTTCCGCCCGCGACCTCACCATTCTCAGCGACTTCCTGCAGCGGGAGTACGGCTACAACCCCGGTCCGTACGAAAAATACAGCCTGCGCTCGAATAGCGAAAAAGCCACGGTGAAGCTCGACTGGAACATCAACAACAACCACCGCTTCAACATCAAGTACAACTACCTGAAGTCCCTGAGCGACATCAACCCAAGCACGTCGGGCGCTATCAACAACCAGCGGGCCCAGACGCAGTTCGGCTTGCCCTTCCTGTCGTCGTACTATACCATCAATAACAACCTGAACTCCTTCATTGCGGAATTGAACAGCACTCTAGGCGGTGGCAAGTTCTCGAACAACATGACGGCAGGCTTCACGGCGTTCCGCGACTTCCGCGAGAGCAGCGGGGGCATTTTTCCGCTGGTTGACATTGGAACCAGCGTGGGCCGCAGCACGGGCCCTGCTTTGAACAGCATCAACGCCAACAACTCATTTACTTCGTTCGGATTTGAGCCGTTTTCGGCCTTCAACGTGCTGAACTCGGACGTGTACCAGTTCGGCGACAACTTCACGGCTTACCTCGGCAAGCACAACGTGACGGTGGGCACCTACAACGAGTACTACGAGTTCCGCAACGGTTTCTCGCCCAACTACTACGGCAACTACTCCTACAACTCGCTCGAAGACTTTTACGCCTCGGCCGGTTTCGACTACAACCGCACGGCGGGCACCTTCGCGCCGCTCACCGGCACCCGTCCGGGCCCGCAGCGCTACAACCTGTCGTACTCGGCACTGCCCGGCGGCGCCTTCCCTTTCGCCGACATCAAGGCCATCCAGTTCGGTCTGTACGGTCAGGACGAGTGGTCGCCGCGCAACAACCTGCGCATTATCGTTGGCCTGCGCGCCGACTTGCCCTACCTGACTTCGGACCTGCAGCAAAACACCAACGCAGCCAATCTCACTTTCCGCGACGGTGTTAAAATCAACACCGGCCAGACGCCCGCCAGGAACGTGCTGTTCTCGCCCCGCGTGGGCTTCAACTGGGACGTGAACGACGACCGCAAAACGCAGCTGCGTGGCGGCACGGGCATTTTCACGGGCCGCGTACCATTCGTGTGGCTCTCGAACCAGGCCAGCAATAACGGCGTGCAGTTTGGCTCGTTCAGCACCGCTGGCGCAGTGCCCAATGGCACCAATCCCGGCGCTTCCATTTACCCTTTCAATCCTAGCGTAGATGCCTACCGCCCGCAAAATGCGGTGGCCAACACTCGCTACAACCTGGCCGTAACGGACAAGGACTTCAAATTTCCTCAGGTATGGCGCACCAACCTCGCCGTTGACCAGGAATTGCCCGGCGGCGTCATCGGTACGCTCGAGGCGTTCTACACCAAGGACGTCAACGCCGTTTACCACCAGAACGTGAACCTGCCCGGCAGCGAAGCCACCCCGTTTGCTCGCTCCGCTGGCGCCGACACCCGCCCCATCTTCTACACGTTTGGCGCTCCGCTAACGGGTGCCAACGCCGGCTTGGTGGGTACGACCCGCAACTTCCAGATTTACGGCCCGGTACCCACGGCCCAGGGCGGCAACACTGCCGCGCTGCCTAACATCAGCGACGCCATTGTGATGAAGAACGTCAACAAAGGCTATTCGTACGCGGCCACGGCACAATTGCAGAAGTCCTTCAGCAAGGGGTTATTCGCCAGCGCGGCCTACACTTATTCTGATTCGCGCTCGGTGAACGACGGCGGCTCGATTGCTCAGTCCATCTGGCGCGACCGCGCGGTTTCGAGCGACCCGAATTCCAATACGTTGAGCTACTCCAACTTCCTGCAGCAGCACCGCGTCATTCTTTCGGGCTCTTACCGCCGCGAGTACCTGAACCGCCTGGGCACCACCATCTCGTTCTTCTACGAGGCGGCTCCCGCTGGCCGTTTCTCCTATGTGTATGCGGGCGACATGAACGGCGACAACCAGATTTCGAACGACCTGATGTACGTGCCCCGTAACCAGAGCGAAATCAACCTGCGCGACATTAACTTCAGCACTACCTCCGGTGGCACTACCACCACTTTCTCAACCTACACCGCGGCACAGCAGTGGGAAGACCTCAACAACTACATCAGCCAGGACGATTACCTCAAGACGCGCCGGGGCGAGTACGCCGAGCGCAACGGGGGTGCCCGTCCGTGGCAGAACACCCTGGACGTGCGCTTGCTGCAGGACATCTTCACCGACCTGGGCGCAAGTAACCGCGGCACGGTGCAGCTGAGCGTTGACCTCTTCAACGTGGGCAACTTGATTAACAGCAACTGGGGCACTTTCCAGACGACCAACCGCAACAACCCGCTCACCTTTGCTGGCTACAACGCCCAGAGCCAGCCGGTATTCCAGTTCCCTTACCTCGTGAACCCGACCCGGAACGCGGACGCCACGGTTAACGCCGGCCAGAAGCTCACCAAGACCTTCCGCGACGACACCGGCGGACTCAGCTCGCGCTGGCAGGGCCAGGTGGGCCTGCGCCTCATCTTCAACTAAGCTCCCCCGCTTAGCGCAACGCCAAAGAGGGCCGGAATTAATTCCGGCCCTCTTTTTTGTGGCTGATTATTTGGCGCTTGCGCCTTTCTGCCAAAATAAAGTATGTGTTACCCTTGCCAAACCGCAAACTGGCCGTACTTTTGTCGAACCAAAGCGCAATAGGCGCGGCGGGAAACACAAACTCGGGGGATTAGCTCAGTTGGCTAGAGCGCTTGCATGGCATGCAAGAGGTCATCGGTTCGACTCCGATATTCTCCACTGACGATGTGAAACAAAAAGCCCGACCAGTTTCCTGGTCGGGCTTTTTGTTTGGTCGTGCGCCCGGCCGTTACACAGCCTCGTGCGTCACAGTTACACGAACAGGCCTTCTACCGACAGGTACCGCTCGCCGGTGTCGTAGCAGAAGGTAAGAATGCGGCTGCCTTGGGGCACATCGACCAGCTTCTTGGCAATGGCCGCGAGCGACGCGCCCGAGGACACGCCGATGAATATGCCTTCTTCGCGGGCGGCCCGGCGGGTCATGTCGTAGGCCTCCTGCTGCGATACCTGGATGGTGCCATCGAGCACGCTGACGTGTAGGTTCTCGGGAATAAAGCCGGCCCCTATGCCCTGGATGGGGTGCGGCCCCGGCGCACCGCCGCTGATGACGGGCGAAGCTTCGGGCTCCACGGCGAAGGTTTTCATGTTTGGAAACAGGGGCTTAAGCACTTCCGTCACGGCCGTAATGTGGCCGCCGGTGCCCACGCCCGTGATGTGAAAGTCAAATCCCTCGGGCGCGTCGCGCAGAATTTCCTGAGCCGTGGTCTCGGCGTGCACCTTGATGTTGGCGGGGTTGGAGAACTGCATGGGCATCCAGGCACCGGGCGTGGAGGCCACAATTTCCTGGGCTTTTTCAATGGCACCCTTCATGCCTTTTTCGCGGGGCGTGAGCTCGAGGTTGGCGCCGTAGGCTACCATGAGGCGGCGGCGCTCAATGCTCATGCTCTCGGGCATGACCAGCGTGAGCTTGTAGCCTTTCACGGCGGCTACCAAGGCCAGGCCCACGCCGGTGTTGCCCGAAGTGGGCTCCACAATGAGGCTATCTTTATGCAGAATGCCATCTTCTTCGGCCTGGTTAATCATGGACAAAGCAATCCGGTCCTTGATGGACCCGCCGGGGTTGGCGCGTTCGAGCTTCACCCACACTTCTATGTCGGGCCGAACGGTGGCAAACAAGCGGTTGAGGCGCACCAGCGGCGTGTTGCCGATGGTGTCGAGAATGGTATTGGCTTTCATGAGGTGAAATGGTGAGGTGAGGTGATGGCGAAGCGTGAAGAGAAGCGTTTAGCGGTGCTGCTGCAACGCCCCACTCACTCCTCAAGCGCCTCGCTAAATGGAAAAAACCAGCTCCGCGGCCGGGTCCACGCTGCGCGATATCTGAATGTGGGCGCGGTGGTACACGCGGGAGTGCGAGGGTACGCTTTCGGTGAGCCAGACGTTGCCCCCGATGATGCTGTGGGCGCCTACCAGCGTGCTGCCCCCCAGAATGGTGGCACCGGCATAAATCACCACGTGGTCTTCGATGGTGGGGTGCCGCTTGGTGCCCTGCAGGCCTTTGGTCACGCTCAGGGCTCCCAGGGTGACGCCCTGGTAAATCTGCACGTTGGCCCCGATGATGGCGGTTTCGCCAATGACCAGGCCCGTGCCGTGGTCGATGCAGAAGGAATGGTCGATTTGCGCGCCGGGGTGAATGTCGATGCCGGTGCGCTGGTGGGCGTATTCGCTCAGCAGCCGCGGCAGCCGGGGCAGGCCGCGCTGGTGAAGGGCGTGAGCCAGCCGGTACAGCGCCGTGGCGTAGAAGCCGGGGTACGAGCCAATGATTTCGGCCAGGCCCTGGGCAGCGGGGTCGCTGGCCAGAATGGCACTGGCGTCGCGCAGCAGGGCCATCCGCAAGGCTGGCAGCTGGGCCGTAAACTCGTCGGCCAGCGCGGGGGCCGGCGAAGGCAGGGCCGGTACCAGGGCCAGCAGCGCGGCCAGCTCGGACCGGAAATGATGCAGCTCGGCCGCTACGGCGTCGGCCGTGGCCAGCGGCGCTCGGCGCGGTGCGGGAAGAGGAGCGCCAGCAGGTCGTCGGCCAGAGCGCAAAAGGCGGCGCCAGGCAGGGCATCGGGCACCGATGCGTGGGCGCGGGCCAGTTCAGCAGAAAATGAGTCGGGAAGCACGGCAACAGAAAAAAAGGGGGCGAAAGAACCGAGGGACTTAACCAAGTGGGCAAACGAAGGTTTCGGCCCAGATGGACAACTGTGAAGGCAAACGGCCCGTTTACCTCAAGCGCTGGTTCCGCGGCTTCACGGGCTCGGAGTCTGGCCGAAAAGATACTTCTTCATTCCTTTCCCAACCAATACCATGTCCGATACCACCATCACCAAAGTTGATTCCCGCTTCTCGCCCAAGGGCGCCGATGGCGAAAAATACCTCGCCTCCGGCAAGCACGTTGCCATGCGCATGTGGGAAAACGAGCAGCCCGGCGACCCCAAAGAACCTTCCACCAGTGCCTACGAAACCGTGGGCTATGTGCTCAGCGGCCGCGCCGAGCTGCACCTGGCGGGCCAGGTAGTGGTGTTGGAGCCGGGCAATTCCTGGGTAGTTCCCAAAGGCGCCGAGCATACCTATAAGATTCTGGAAAGCTTTTCGGCGGTGGAGGCTACTTCGCCCCCGGCCCAGGTGCACGGCCGCGACGAAGAGTAGTCGCCAACGGCTATCCGCAACTAAACGAACGTCATGCTGAGCGCAGCCGAAGCATCTCTACCGTGCAACTAATTAAATTTAGTATTGCAGTAGAGATGCTTCGGCTGCGCTCAGCATGACGTTCTTGTGCCGTCCCGTTTCTTCACAACTAGATTTCCCGCACCGCATGAAAACACGTGAACTAGGCCGCACCGGCCAGCAGGTATCGGCCCTGGGCCTGGGTTGTATGTCGATGGCCTCGGACTACGCCTACGGGCCCAGCGACGAGCAGGAAGCCCTGGCCACCCTGCACCACGCCCTGGATTTGGAGGTGACGCTGTGGGACACGGCCGACATCTACGGCTTTGGGGCCAACGAGGAGCTGCTGCGACAGGTGTTAGTGCCAAACCGCGCGCGGGTATTTCTGGCCACCAAATTCGGCTTTGTGGCCGATGGGCAGGGCGGCTCGGCCGTGGACGTGCGCCCCGAGCGCATTGCCGCCGCCTGCGACGCCAGCCTGCAGCGCCTGGGCATCGAGACCATCGACCTTTACTACGCCCACCGCATCGACCCGGCCGTGCCCGTAGAGGAAATGGTGGGCGCCATGGCCGCGTTGGTGCAGGCCGGCAAAGTGCGGTACCTGGGGCTTTCCGAGGCCTCGGCGGCGTCGTTGCGGCGGGCAGCAGCCACGCATCCCATCGCGGCGCTGCAGTCGGAATATTCCATCTTCACCCGCGATGTGGAGGCCGAAATTCTGCCCGCTTGCCAGGAGCTGGGCATCAGTTTAGTGCCTTTTTCGCCGCTGGGCCGGGGGCTGCTTACCAACCCGGGGCCGCAGCTGGCCGAAAAGGACCTGCGCCGCAGCATGCCCCGCTTTGGCGAGGAAGTGGGCGATGCCAACACGACCCTGCTGGCGGGCCTGCACCAGCTGGCCACCGAAAAAGGCATCAGTACGGCGCAGCTGGCGCTGGCGTGGCTGCTGGCCCAGGACGCGCACCTCATCCCCATTCCGGGCACCAAACGCCGGAAGTATCTGGATGAGAACGCCGCTGCTGCGGAAGTGGAGCTGTCGGTGGCCGAAAGCCACCGGCTGCAGGCCTTGCTGGCGGCCCACCCGGTGGTGGGGGCCCGCTACGGCGAAGGCGCCCTGAAGCTGGTGAACCGCTAGCGGCCGCCCGGCCCCGTTTCCGGTGAGGCTGGCACTCGGCTCAGGGGCCCCACGGTCCAGTCATGCACCAGTTTCACCAGCGCCGCCTCCTGAAACGGCTTGGTGAGGTAGTCGTTCATGCCCGCGGCCAGGCACTTGCCGCGCTCTCCCGTGATGGCGTTGGCCGTGAGGGCGATGATGGGCACGGTGAGCGTGAGCTGCTGGCGCAGCATGGCCGTGGCCACGTAGCCGTTCATCAGGGGCATCTGCAGGTCCATCAGTATCAGGTCAAACGCCTGGCTTTCGGCCAATGTCACGGCTACCTGGCCGTTTTCGGCTTCGGTTACTTCCATGCCGGCATTGGTCAGGAAGATGTTGGCCAGCATGCGGTTGAACACGTTGTCTTCAACCAGCAGAATGCGCTTGCCCCGCAGCGCCGGCAGGAGGCTGCTGGTGTCGGCTTCGTCCTTCTGGGGCACGTCGGCCGTGGTTCCCACCGGCAGGCACAGGGTGAAGCGGCTGGTGGTGCCGCTGTTTTTCTGGCTCTCGATGCGCAGCGTACCGCCCAACAACTCCACTAGGTTTTTGCTGATGCCCAAGCCCAGGCCGGTGCCGCCAAACTTGCGCGACACGGAGGAGTCTTCCTGGCTGAAATCTTCGAAAACCTGCGCCAGGTACTCGGCATCGATGCCAATACCGTTGTCTTTCACCATGAATTCAATGAGCGCCTCGCCCTCGTCCAGCAGCTGCACCAGCTCGCAAGAGACGTTGACACCGCCCTTTTCTGTGAACTTGACCGCGTTGCCGGCCAGATTGAGCAGGATTTGGGTGATGCGGTACGGGTCGCCGAGCAGCACGGGGGGCACGCCCGGCCCGATGCGCGTTTCGAAGCACAGGCCCTTTTCTTCGGCTTTATAGACCAGGGTTTTTTCGACTTGCACGGCCACGCGCTCGGGGCTGAAGCCGATTTTCTCGATGGCCATGCGCCCGGCCTCTATTTTGGACAAGTCCAGAATGTCGTTGATGATGACCAGCAGGTTTTCGGCCGAGGCCGTGATGGCGTGCAGGTAGCTGGTCTGCGAGCTGTCGAGCGCGGTTTTGGTCAGCAGCTGGCTCATGCCCAGAATGGCGTTCATGGGCGTGCGGATTTCGTGGCTCATGTTGGCCAGGAAATCCTGCTTGGCTCTTGAGCTGATTTCGGCCAGTCCTTTGGCTTCGCGCAAATTGGCCTCGAGGCGTTTTTGGGGCGTCACGTCGAGGTAAATGCCGATGAAGCCAATCAGCCGCTGGTGGTCGTCGTAGAGCGGAGCGGCGCTCACCAGCAGCCACTTGATTTCCCCACTCTTGGTGGTCACGGCAATTTCGTAGGAATCGGCAATGCCCTGCTGCCGGAGTTCCTTCTTGCTCTCGACCAGCGCCAGGTCTTCGCCGCTCAGGAGCAGGGGCGAAAGCTGCCTGCCCATCAGCTCCTCGGTGCAGAAGCCCGTCATGCTGCAAAAGCTCTGGTTGACGTAGAGCAGGTGGTCCTCCAAATCAGCTTCCACCAGCCCCAGCGACATGTTTTCGATGATGCCACGGTATTTTTCCTCCCGGCGCTTGAGTTCCTCACTGGCCTGGGTGCGGATGGTGATATCCGCGTATTTCCACAGGTGGCCAATGTAGCGGCTCTGGTCAAAGATTGGCGCGAAGTCCCGCTGAAGCGTCCGACCGTCGAGGAGAGTTAGCACGTCGCCCACCACGGGCTGACGCTGCTTGAGCAGCTCCTTAATGCGCGCCACATATTGCTGGGGGTTTTTGATAGAGGCCTTGGATCCCTCCGTCAGCCAGCCACCGTCTTTGCCGATTAGCTGGGCTGGGGCGGTGGGCACAGCAAGCAGGCTGCAGAAGGCCTCATTGGTGAGCACGATACGGCGGTTTTCGTCCTCCAGCACCAAGCCATCCTGGAAATTGGTAATAACCGTGGACAAGCGCCGCATCGAAGCATCGAGGGCTTCTTGGGCCTTTTTCAGCTCTGAAATATCGGTGTGCGTGCCCGAGAAGATGAGCGGCTCGCCGTCGGGGGCGCGTTCGGTTACCAGCCCGCGGCTCAGTATCCATTTGTAGCTGCCATCCTTGCAGCGCATGCGGAACTCAACCACCAGCAGCGTTACATCGCCCCGCAAACAAGCATTGATGGCACGCACGGTGCTCGCCAGGTCCTCGGGGTGGATGTGCGAGGCGAAAGAAGCGTAGCCATCCGGGAATTCGTCTTCCTGGTAGCCCAGCATGGCTTTGTAGTCTGCGGAGTAGGTCACCAGCGCCGGGTTGCTCAGGTTCTGCTCCCAGATGCCATCGCCGAAGCCTTCCACGGCCAGCCGCCATCGCAGGTCGGCTTCCCGCAGCGCCTGTCTCAGCGGGGTAATGTCCTGCAGGATGCCGCTGTAGTTCACGCCGGTTTCGTCGCGGCCCGTGAGCACGGAGCTCCCCCGAATCCAGCGCAGGGGCTGGCCCGGCACGGCCACCCGGCCCTCGTAGAACCACGGCGTCTGCGTGCGCGTGGCTTCCTCGATGGACTGCCAGAGCGCGGGCATATCCTCGAAGTACGCATACTTGAGCGCGTCGCTGAAGTCGGTAACGGGAATACCAAACAGCTCGGACAGCTTCGGACTCATGTAGGTGGTTCCGAAGGTGCCGTCAAAGTTTTGGCGCCATTCGTAGAGCACCACCGGCACGTTTTCGGCCAGTGCCCGGAAACGCTGCTCATTCTCGGCGAGGGCGAGCTGGCTTTCTTTCCACTCCGTAATGTCTTCCAGCAGGCAGGCCATCACGGCTTCGCCCTGCTCGTTGACAACGGGCTGCACTTTTACCCGAATCCAGCAGGAGGCGTTGCTGGCCCGCGGGTTAGGGACCTCGAATTGAAAAGGGACCCTGTTGCGGAGCCCGGCTTCTATGTAAGCCACCGTAGCCGGGTCGTCCAGGTCGGGGTGCAGAAACGTCTCGGGCAGCCGCCCCACCACCTCGTGCAGCTCAAAGCCGCACAGGGTCGAAAATCCTTCGTTGGCCCACGCCACCCGCCCGTTGGCATCGGTGAGGAGCACGGCGGAGCACAGCTGCTGCATCAGCAGCACCAGCTGCTGGTAGTTTGGCAAGGGAGAAGCCGGGCCGGGGGCGCTCGTTGCCTTGGCCAGGGCCACGCGCAAGGCGGCATTCTCGGCCTGCTGCTGCTCCAGGGCATGTTGTAGCTCGGCTGGGGTCATGTCCTGTTTCTCCTCTTTGCTACAAGATAACGCATTGTGAACGTCCCTGTTGTACCATCACAAAACAAGTAGGGCTTCCGCACCAAAACTAACACCTGCGTTTTTCGCCTATTATGACACTTTGGTATCAGCAGACTCTCGAAGCTCAGGTGCTTCATCTTTGTTTCCAAGCACAGGTGGCACCTGTGTGAAATTTGGTGCGGAAGCCCTACAAAACAAGCCGCGTTTTGCTGGCATATCTTACTGCGGCATGTTTCGGATGTAGCTATGCGACACGGGAACCGGGCTGGCCACGCCCTGCTCGGCAAAAGCGCGCTGCAGCTGCTCGATGAGCCGGCCGTGGACCGCGCCGTTCTGGCCGGCCAGCGTGTAGGCCCGGAACGCCACGGTCACGCCGCCGGGTTTCAGGGCGGTTACCACTACCTGCGGGGCCGGGGTTGGCAGCACCTGCTCGTCGGCCTGCATGAGGGGCACGGCCCAGCCGCGCAGCGCATCGAGGCTGGTGGTGTTGTCTAGCTCGGCCAGTACTTCCACCATGGCCTTGTTCTGGGCCGTTTTGTTCACAATGACGTTATTGGAGGTGGCACCATTGGGCAGGATAATGGTATCGCCCTGCCCGTTGGCCAGAATGGTATTGAAAATCTGAATTTCCCGCACCTCCCCCGATTTCCCCTGCGATTCGATGGTGTCGCCCACCACGTAGGGCTTGAAGATGAGGATGAGCACGCCCCCGGCAAAATTGGCCAGCGTGCCCTGCAGGGCCAGGCCCACCGCCAGGCCCGCCGCCCCCAGAATGGCCACAAACGACGTGGTTTCGAAGCCCACCATGCCCGCTACCGATATCAGCAGCAGCGCCTTTAGCACGATATTGACCAAGCTCCTCAGGAAGGAGCTCAGCGAAACATCCAGGTGCTTGGTGGCTTGCGACAACAGCCGCGTCGCCCAGCCAATCAGCCACCAGCCTATCGCCAAAGCCAGGCCCGCCATCAGCAGGCGGGGCAGGTAGAGCACAACGAGGGTTTGCAGCTGCTGGGTGTACGTGGTGACCTTATCCATAAAAAAACGGGTTATTAAACACTAAATTCAACGAAATACCTCAACGAACCAGACGGCGCAACCGTGCTTATTTCACCAGCTCCACGCCCAGAATCTGGTCCCCGATTTCGAGCTTGTGCGCCACGTCCATGCCGCCCACTACCTGGGCGAAGATGGGGTAGCGGCCGTCGAGGTGCGGGGTGGGCGTGTGGGTGATGAAGAACTGGCAACTCTCGGTGTCCTTGCCGGCCGAAGCCAGGCCCACGCTGCCCTCCTCGTAGTGCAGGTCGCCAAATTCAGACCGCAGGTTGTAGGGCGCGCTGCCGTTGCCATCGCCGCGCGGGTCGCCGCCCTGGGCCACAAAATTGGGCACCACGCGGTGGAAATACAGGCTGTCGTAGAACTTCTGCTCGATGAGCGTGACGAAGCTGGCCACGGCGCCGGGCGCTTCGTTGGGTTTCAGCTCCAGGACAATAATGCCTTTGGAAGTGCGCAGGCGCACCTGCTGGCCCAGCGGCACGCCCTGCACCACGGCCCAGTCGATGGGATGCTGCTGGGCGGTGGCAAGGGGCGTGGGCGTCGGGTTGGGGTTTTTCGTGAGCTTGTCGAGGGCCTGCTGCAAGCCCTGCCAGGCCTCAATTTCGCGGGGCAGCTGGAGCTTGGCCTGCGCCTGGCGAATGGCCGCCAGGTCGGCGGGTTGGGGTTCGGGGTAAAGTTTAGCGTCGGTGAGGGCCTCGGCGGCGGTGCCGAGCTGGGCCACGTCGCCCGTGGCCAGGGCCTGGCGCACGGCGGCGGCAAAATCGGCCTGGCGGGCCGCCGGGAAATCAGCATTGCGGCGCATGGTGAGCAGCGCGCCCAGGGCGTAGCCGGCCACCACCGGCGACTGCCCGGCCCCAAACGCCTCGGCCCGCACGAAGTCGAACGAAGCGGGGTCTTCGGCCAGGGCCTGCAGCAGGAAGCCTTTTTCGTACACCGTGGGCACCACCGGGTAGCGCTTGCGAATGGTTTCGGTGAGGCTGGGCCGGGCGGCGGGGCTGGCGTGGCGCACGGCGGCCTGCAGCAAGGCCGCCCGCACCCGCGGCGAGGCCTGCTTGTTGCCGTCGGCCAGGGCGGCCATTAAGGGACCCGATTCGCCTTTGGCGTGGGCCAGCAGCCATTCGGCCGCGGTGAGGGCCACCGGGGCGCGGTCGTGGCTGAGGGCGTAGAAAACGGCTTCGCGACTGGCGCCATAATGGCCCACCCCAAATGGAAGGGCCCGCACCGCGCTGAGCCGCACCCGATAGTCGGGGTCCTTGGTGGCCAGCCGCGCCAGCACCGCAGCCGGCGTGGCGCCTCTGTTAGCAGGTGCTACCGCAGCCGGGGCCCCAGCCGCCGGCACCGCCGCGGCCAGCCGGCCCAGCGTAGTGGCGGCGGCGGCGCGCACGGCGTAGGAACGGTCCTTGGTGGCTACGCGCAGCAAGGTTTCCTGCCCTAGGCGCGCCAAGTCGGCGTCGGAGCCCCGCGTGCGCGACAGGCTCACGGCTGCCGCCAGCCGGCCCCGCTCGGGTAGCCTGGGCGAGTTCAGCACCTGCACCGTGCGCTGAATGCTTTCGGGCGAGGTGAGGCCCCGCAGGGCGGCCCGGTTCAGGCCCAGTGCCAATGCCACGGCGTGGGCCGTGTCGGTGAGCGTGCTGTGGCGCCACAGGGCGGGCAGGCTGGCGCGCGTCACGGTGCGGCCTAGGGCTTCGTGCACGTAGCGGCGCACGCCTGCGTCGGGCTCCAGCTGCACGCGCACCAGCAGGCTGTCCACGGCTGTGCTGTCGCCAATTTGACCTAGGGCGTAGGCGGCGGCGCGGCGCACGCTGTAGTCGCCATCGCGCAGCAACGGAATCAGCCCCGGTACAGCGGCCGGGGCCTGCACCGAAGCAAAGGCCAACGCGGCTTCGCGGCGGTAGATGGGGTTGGAGTTGGTGAGAAAGGGAAGCAGCGCGGCGGTGTTGCGCTCGTCCTGGGCGGTGCCAATTTGCCGGTTCACGGCGTCGTGGTACTTGTTGTCGAGGTCCACGCTGGGGCGCGGGGTGCGGGTACAGGCCGCGAGCAACAGCAGCACGGGCCAGAAACGAAGGGAGCGGATGGGCATTGGCGGGGGAAGATGAAGCAGCGGCGGGCCCGGGTTGAACCGGCCGAAGCGGGGTGTCAAGTACGGAATCAAATTCCTATCGGGCTACGCCGGCAGGGGCGGTTCCGGCGACCAGGGCCAGCAAATGCGTGATGACCACCTTGCTGCGCGGGGCGGAGCCCAGGCCCTCGCCGGGCATTTCGAGTAAAATATTTATGCGCGCAACGATGCGCGGCGGCGCCCAATGCCCGGCGGCCAGACGGCGCCCGGAGCCGGGGCCGAATTCTGAGGGCTGGTTTTGGCAGTTTCGGCCCGATTTTCGTTTTTTAGCCCCACAATCCTTGACCTTTGCTTTATGAACACCACTTTGCTATTGCTTTTTCGCCGGCGGCCGGTTGCCTTGCTGGCGGCGGCCTCCCTCCTGCTGGCCACCTCATGCACGGCCCCCCGCGCCATCGTAACTACCGGCAAAGTCACGCCCCAGGGCGAGTTTCGGGTGGGGTATAACCAGGGCTTCAACGTAGCCACTTCTTCCCTGAGCAAGGTGGGCAGCGCCGTGAAAGAGGCCGCTAGCCAGGCCGCCAGCCAGGAAAAAGTGGACTACACCGAAGCCACCACCCGGCTCCAGGCCGCGGCCCTGGCTTACGTGCTGGACCCCGTGCAGCCCACCGCCGACCTGAGCATTCGCTACGGCATCATCCCGCGCCTCGATGCGGGGTATAAATACGCTTTCGGCTCCCACGTTTTCGATACCCAGCTCCAGCTCCTGGGGCCCACCGGCTCACCCGAGAACCCCGGCCGCGGCGCTGCCAGTGGCACCACCTACGCCAGCATCGGCCTGCAGTTTGCCACCCAACGGGCCAAGCTGCCCAGCCTGCCGTTTCTGGACGACATCAATTCGGTGCTCAACTTCCGGGCCACCCGCAACGACCTGCTCGTGCCGCTCACCTTCAGCCAGTCGTTCGGTCCCGAAGAGGAAATTGGGGCCATCAGCTACGGCCTGGTGTATGGGCACAGCTGGGTGAGCTACGGCTTTGCGCCCGAGAGGATTTTTGCCGGCTCGGTGAAAGTACCGGAGCTGACGCTGCAGAAGCGTAATTTTTCTTCTTTCGGCGGCTTTGTCAATCTCAAGCTGGGCTACCGGTACGTGTATGTCATCCCGGCCATCTCGGTATTCTACCAGAACTACGGCGACTACGCGCTGCTCAACGGCGCCAGCACTTCGCTGAGCGGGGTCACGTTTGTGCCCTCGCTGGGCTTTCAGCTGCGCCTGCCCAACCTGTTTAAGTAGGCCATTGCACGGGCGAAACGGGGCTGCGGCCAGGGGTGCGTTGTTGGGTGAGTTTTACCGTTCTTTGCTGCCCGTTTTTTCAGTTAATTACGGATAATAATCTCCTGACTGCCCTGCTCTTTTATGGAAGCTCCCAACCCCGAATTCATGCGCGAAGCCATTCGCCTGTCCATTGAAAAAATGCAGGCCGGGCACGGCGGCCCCTTCGGCGCGGTGGTGGTGAAGGACGGGCAAATCATTGCCCGCGGCTTCAACCAGGTCACCAGCACCCACGACCCCACCTGCCACGCCGAGGTCGACGCCATTCGCAAAGCCTGCAAAGAGCTGGGCACCTTCCAGCTCGACGGCTGTGACCTCTACACCAGCTGCGAGCCCTGCCCCATGTGCCTGGGCGCCATCTACTGGGCCCGCCCGGCCCGCGTGTTCTACGGCAACACCAAGGCCGACGCGGCGGCCATTGGCTTCGACGACCAGTTCATCTACGAAGAGCTGGACCGTCCCATGGACGCCCGCCGCCTGCCCATGACGCAGCTGCTGCGCGAAGAAGCGCTGGCCGGCTTCCAGGCTTGGGAACGGAAAGAAGGGCGCACGGATTATTAAGAACGATACAACAGAACGTCATGCTGAGCTTGCCGAAGCATCTCTACTGCGCGAGTAATTAGATTTACTATTGAGGTAGAGATGCTTCGGCAGGCTCAGCATGACGTTTTTATTGATTCCAGATTCATGATAGAATTTTACCTCAACGACCAGCCCATTCGGAGCACCGAGCCACCGGCCAGCGCGCTTCTCGACTTCGTACGCTACCACGAGCACTTGAAGGGCACCAAAATAGGCTGCCGCGAGGGCGACTGCGGGGCCTGCACCGTGCTGGTGGGCGAGCTGGCGCCTGATGGCCAAACCATGAACTACCAAAGCATGACCAGCTGCCTCACGCCGCTGGGCAACGCGCACGGCAAGCACGTGGTAACCGTGGAGGGCATCAACGCTGCGGCCGGCCAGCTCACGCCGGTGCAGCAGGCCATTGTGGACGAAGGCGGCTCGCAGTGCGGCTTCTGCACGGTGGGCTTCGTGATGTCGCTCACGGGCCACAGCCTGAGCGAGAAGCCGGCTACTGAGAAAAACACCATTGCGGCCATCGACGGCAATATTTGCCGCTGCACGGGCTACAAATCTCTGGAGCGGGCCGCCGCCACCCTCACCGCGCAGCTGGCCAGTCGGCCCACGCAAAACGCCGTGGCCTGGCTCAGCGAACAGCAGTTTGTGCCGGCCTACTTCCAAACCATGCCCGCCCGGCTGGCCGCTCTGCGCACCGCAGTTGCAGAGGAAGCCGCGGCTGCTACTGCCCACAGCAACGGTACTCCAGCGGCCACCGTCTCTCCCAACGGCCACACGCAAAGCCAGAACGGTCACGATTCCTCAGCCGCTAATCCATTTGCTCATCCACTCCTCGGTGGCGGCACCGACCTGCTGGTGCAGCGCCTCGAAGAATTGCGCGAGCAGCCCGTGCGCCTCGTATTTGACCAAAGCGGCCGGCGCGGCATCCGGCAGACGGCGGCGGGCCGCGTGGTGCTGGGCGCGGCCACCACGGCCAGCCACCTACTCGAATCGGAGCTGATGCGCGGCTTGATTCCGCAGTTGCCGCAGTACCTGAAACTGGTGTCGAGCACGCCCATTCGCAACATGGGCACGGTGGCGGGCAACTTCATCAACGGCTCGCCGATTGGCGACCTCACCATCATGTTTCTGGCGCTGGGCGCGTCCATTACCCTGGCCAGCCCGGCCGGCACTGCCCGCGAACTGGCCCTGCCGGACCTGTACCTGGGCTACAAAAAACTAGCAAAAACACCCGAGGAACAGGTCACTGAAATCAGCTTTCCTACACCCCTATCCGGCGACTTCTTCCACTTTGAAAAAGTCTCGAAACGCACGCACCTCGACATTGCCAGCGTGAATTCCGCTGCCTGGCTTCGGGTTGAAAATGGCCTGATTGCAGCGGCGCGCATCTCGGCGGGCGGCGTGGGACCGGTGCCGCTGTACCTGGCCCGCACCAGCCAGTTTCTGGTGGGCCGCGAGCTGACGGCCGACACTGTGAGCGCCGCTAATGCCGTGATGCAGGAGGAAATCAGCCCGATTTCGGATGTGCGCGGCACGGCAGACTACAAGCGGCTCTTGCTGCGCCAGCTGTTGTGGGCGCATTTTTTGCAGTTTGCGCCGGCGCTGGCGGTAGATGAATTGATTTAAATTTAAGCGTCGCCTGACCTCACCCTCACCCCCTAGCCCCCTCTCCCGCGGAGAGGGGGAACTAGACTTTAGCTCTAGAAATAGTCCTCTGATTATAATTCTAAAACTAAAAACTAGTCCCCCCTCTCCGCGGGAGAGGGGGCTAGGGGGTGAGGTTGACGCGGAGGGCGACTTGCAAGCCTACACCATGAACCACCTCGACCCCAACCGCCACGTGCGCGGCGAATCGCAGTACCTTGACGACGTGCCCGTGCAACAGGGCACTCTGTACGCGGCCGTGTTTGAAAGCCCGCTGGCCCACGGCGTACTCAAAAGCCTCGATATCAGCGCGGCGCGGGCGGCGCCGGGAGTGACGCACATTCTCACGGCGACCGATATTCCCGGCATCAACCAAATCGGCGGCATCGTACCCGATGAACCGCTGCTGGCCGAGGGACACGTGCATTTCCGGGGGCAGCCGGTGGCGCTGGTGCTGGCCCGCACCGAGCACCAAGCCCACGCGGCGCTAAAGCTCATCACGGCCGAAATTGCCCCGCTGCCCATCATCACCGACCCGCGGGTAGCGGCCGCGCAGGGCGAGCTGATTGTGCCGCCGCGCACCTTTAAAATCGGTGATTCGGCAGCTACGTGGGCGGCGTGTGCCCACGTGTTTGAGGGCGTGGCGGAGAGCGGCGGGCAGGAGCATTTGTACATCGAAACGCAGGGCGCGTATGCCTTTCCCACAGAGATGGGCGGCGTGCGCATTATCTCGTCTACGCAGGGCCCCACGGCGGTACAACGGCACACAGCGCACGTGCTGGGCCTGGGCATGCACCAGGTAGAAGTAGACGTGACGCGCCTGGGAGGCGGTTTTGGCGGCAAAGAAGACCAGGCCACGCCCTGGGGAGCACTGGCCGCGCTGGGCGCCTTCATCACCAAAAAACCGGTGAAGCTGGTGCTCGACCGCATGGCCGATATGCGCATGACCGGCAAGCGCCACCCCTACTCGTCCGACTTCAAAATCGGGCTGGATGCGGACCTTAAAATCGTGGCCTATGAGGTTACGTTCTTCCAGAATGCCGGCGCGGCCGCCGACCTCTCCCCCGCCGTGATGGAGCGCACGCTCTTCCACGCCACCAACTCGTATTTCGTACCCAACGTGACCGCCACGGCCTACAGCTGTCGCACCAATTTGCCGCCCAACACGGCCTTCCGGGGTTTTGGCGGGCCGCAGGGCATGTTTGTGATAGAATCGGCCATTGCCAAAGCGGCGGAGGAACTGGGCGTGCCGGCCAGCGAGATTCAGCGGAAAAACCTGCTGCGCGAGGGCGACCTGTTTTCCTACCGCCAGCAGGCCGAGATGTGCCACGCCGAACAGGCCTGGGATACCGCGGCCCGGCAGTACAACTTGGCTGGCCTACAGGCAGAAGTCGAGCAGTTTAACGAGCAGCACAAGCTGGTGAAAAAAGGCTTCTCGGTGATGCCCATCTGCTTCGGCATTTCGTTCACCAAAACGCCCATGAACCAGGCCCGCGCGTTGGTGCACATCTATTCCGACGGCTCAGTGGGCGTGAGCACCGGCGCGGTGGAAATGGGCCAGGGCGTGAACACCAAAATTGCGCACGTGGCCGCCCGCACCCTGGGCATCTCGGTGAACCGCGTGAAGGTGGAAAGTACCAACACCACCCGCGTGGCCAACACCTCCCCCAGCGCCGCCAGCGCCACTGCCGACCTCAACGGCAAGGCCACCGAAATGGCCTGCGCCGCCCTGCGCGAGCGGCTGCTCCAGCACGCCTGCCTCGAGTACACGCTCAACTACGAAGGCCTCGAAATACACGACGAGCAGGTACTGGCGGCCGGAGTGTCCGCCGATACCGACTGGGAGAAGCTGGTGTCGTCGGCATTCTGGAAGCGCGTGGCCCTCACCGAAAACGCCCACTACGCTACGCCCGACCTGCATTTCGATGCCAGCACTAACACGGGCCACCCCTTCGCCTACCACGTCTACGGCACGGCCTTCACCACCGTCACCGTCGACTGCCTGCGCGGCACCTACACCGTGGATGCCCTGCGTATCGCCCACGACTTTGGCCAGAGCTTCAACGAGGTGATTGACCGGGGCCAGATTGAGGGCGGCGCCGTGCAGGGCATTGGCTGGATGACGATGGAGGAAATTGCCTACAACGACGAAGGCCGCCTGCTCAGTAATTCGCTCAACAGCTACAAAATCCCGGATATCTACGCCGCGCCGGCCGTGCTCGACGTGCACTTTCTCGATACGCCCGGCCACCCCAAAGCCATTCTGCGCTCCAAGGCCGTGGGCGAGCCACCGCTCATGTATGGCATCGGCACCTACTTCGCCCTGCGCGATGCGGTGCGGGCGTTTCAGGGGCACACGGCGCTGCCGTTTTCCGCACCGATGACGCCGGAAAAGGTGCTGGTGAGCTTGTACCCGGAGTTCGTGGCAGCAAATTCGGACCAACAAAAGGCAGCAGTTACCGCCTCTACCTGATACAATTTTAGTCGCTAAAAACACACGGTTGTCATGCTGAGCCTGCGAAGCATCCTAACACCGCTGAACAACTAGGTTCGAACGTGATAGGATGCTTCGCAGGCTCAGCATGACAGCCGTGTTTTATTCTGGCGTGAGTATAGGCGTAGCCCTTTTTCGCATACGGTTAGGCCTTCGCCCGCCGCCCCTCCAGAATCCGAAAAAACGAGCGGGTCTGTACCTCTTCCAGCGTTAGGCCCGTGGCCAGAATTTCCTCTTCCGAAATCGCGCCGCAGTTCAGGGCTTTGAGGAAGAAGTTGAGCAGGCCCTGGCCGGTGGCGGCGTCGTCGAAAATATCGCCCGTGAGGGTGGAGATGGCGGCGCGCTCCACGAAGGTTCGCAGGCGCAGCACGGCATCGTCGTAGCTGCTCAGGAAGAAATTATAGGTGGCGGCGTAGCGCATGGGCAGCTGCGCGGGGTTCAGGTCCCAGCCCTGGTACAGGCCGTTTATCAGCGAGTGCGTAGTATGGTGGTAGGCCTGGCGCCAGGCATTGTGCACAGATTCCTGATTTTCGCGCAGCTGGGCATAGCTCAGGTTGTCGCCCCGGTGCGGGCCGATGGGCATCACGTTGGTGGCGCCATCGGAGAGGAAGATGCCGGTGCCGCCGAGGGCCACCTTGGTCATGTGGTGGGCAAAGTCGTTCACGGGATGCCCCATGGTCTGGTACCTGGCCGTGATGCCGCAGCTCGCCGTGTAGTCGTAGGTGCCGAAGTGCGCCGCGATGCAGCGCCCCTCGCTGGCCCGGATGATGCGCATAAGCGGGTTGCGCCCCTCCTCGTCCATGATGATTTGCGTGGCCTCCACCATCGTTTCCATTTTGAGCGTGCCAGGCGCGAGGCCATTGGCCTTTTCAAGTAGCTCAAACAGGCGCACCATCGTGGCCATCTGCTCCGGAATGGTCACTTTGGGCAGCATCACCACGAAGTTTTCGGGCAGCTTGCCGCCGGTTTCGGCCAGCAGCGTGGTCAGGAAAATATCGAGCGTGCGCACGCCGCGGGCCTTCATGTCTTCGGTGAAGGGCTTGATGCGAATGCCGATAAACGGCGAGAGCGTGCCCTGGGCCATGCCCTTGGCTACCTCCGTGGCGGCGCGCACGGCGGTTTCGTCTTCCTCGGCATCGGGCCGGTTGCCGAAACCGTCCTCAAAGTCCACGCGGAAGTCTTCCACAGCTTCACGCTGCAGCTTCGCCACAATCTTATTGTACACCGAATAGGCCAGCCAGGCGGGCTCCTGCTTGCGGGCAGCGGGCGTCATGGCGTCGAGGCGGGCAGTAAGGTCGGCAACATCCTTTTCGAGGGTGGGCAGGTGCTCGTGGTTGCTGAGCTGCAGCACGCGGGCTAGCTCCACGAAGTTGGGCGCGTAAATCTGCAGGTTATTCAGGGCGATGTCGCCCATGCGCTTGCAGGTATCGGCCTTGAAGAGGTTGGCGCCGCCGTACACGGTGTGCACGGGCTGGCGGTCGGGCCGGTCGCCGGGGTAGGTGTGCTGAAATTTAATATTAGCCATGCCGAGCTGGTCGAGCAGGACAGTTTTATCAGAGTCTGGTAAGCTGAGTTTCATGGTGGGAATCTGATTGTTCGTTGTTAGTTATCAGGCGGAGTTTTGCAGCACGTCACGCTGAGCTTGTCGAAGCGTCTTTACCGCGCAGGTAATTCATTTACTATTCCGGCAGAGATGCTTCGACAAGCTCAGCATGACGTGCTCACGACCCGCGGTAAGTGGAATACCCAAACGGGTTCAGCAGCAGCGGCACATGGTAATGCTCATTGCTAGCCACGTTAAAAACGATTTCTACAAACGGATAAAAATTCGCCGTGCCGTCCTGCGCGAAATATTCCTGGGTGTAAAATTTCATCTTATACACGCCCAATTCAAACTGCTTTTCTCTCGGCAATAAATCGGGAATTCGGCCGTCAGAGTTAGTTACGCCGCGTGCGATTTCCCGCCAATTATCGCCGGCCTGCTGGAGCAGCGCAATATCCACACCAGCAGCGGGTTTACCTTTGGCAGTATCTAGAATATGGGTGGTTATCTGGCTCATGCGGCGAGGAGTTTTTCGAGGCGAAGGCGGGTGATTTTATTTTGTTCGCCGGCGGCAATTAATATTTCAGCTTCCGGATTATTAACCAACCGTGCCTGCAATAAAGCCAGCATTTCTTCAGCTGATTTTCCAGTAGCGCAAACGATAAATATGTAGCTGAATTTCTTTTCGTATTCGGTGTTGCCAGCGGCCAATGCTTCAAGGGTTTCCTGCGAAGCCTCGCGTACGGAAGCTTGTTCGCCCTCGGCCCAAGTGCTGGTACTGGCGAATTTGGCGCGCAGGGCCGCCACGTCGCCGCCGATTTTGGGGTGGTGTGTGAAGGCTTCGCGCCAGTCAGCTTCACTCAAAGCGTTCCACGCGGTGTTGGCCTCGTCCATCAGCGTTTCGGCGTCGGAAACGGGGAAGGCGGCGCGCATTTTTTCCACCCACGCGGTGGAGCCACAGCAGGTTTGCAGGGCTTGGGCGAGTGCGGGTTTGGGGAGGTGGTTGAGTTCGGGGAGGGTCATTTTATAATCATAATCTAGGCACGTCATGCTGAGCGTAGCCGAAGCATCTCGCGTGTGGTAGTAATTTAATCGTTCAACGTCATTGATTACCATTGCACGCGAGATGCTTCAGCTGCGCTCAGCATGACGTTCTAACCTTCAATTCATATTTCAAACTACCGTTGGAAACCGGTTCACGTTCTTGTAGTAGATGTACACCGACGGCTCCTGGCCCATCGCAGTGGCCCACTGCTGGCAGTAGGGCGCCATCCAGATGGAGTCGCCCTTTTTCACCGGGTACCAGCACTGGTCGAGCATGTAGATGGCTTGGCCTTCGAGGTACATCAGGCCGTGTTCCATGATGTGCGTTTCCACCATGGGCAGGTTGCCGCCGAGGCCGTAGGTGAAGATGTTCACGGCCATGTCGAAGCCCAATTCGTTCGGCAGCAACTCCTGAATGCGCAGCGCCTCGTCGTTCATGTACACGGGCGCTTTGCTGTAGTCGCGCTCGCCCCAGAAGATGCCCGGCGTGGCATGGCCGGCCAGCGGCTCGTACACTTTATGGAAAGTCAGCAGCTGCGTACCGGCTTCGGGCTGGCTGAACTCATAGCTCTGGCCCACCGGAATGTACAGGTACTGCCCCACGGCCAGCGTGCGGGTTTCGCCGCCCAAGGCCGCCTGCACCCGGCCCTGCACCACGTAGAAAAAAACCTGCGACGCCTGCGTCTCCCCTACCAGCTTGCCAGCGTCCGTCAGCGTGACCAGCGTTTGGCACAGGCGGGCGCCCATTTGCTCGTTGATGATGACGTTGGTGGTGCAGCCGGTCCAGCCGGGCACGTTGCTGTTGATATAGCCATCGGGGGCGATGATGGCGTGATTGCGCTTCACAACTGAGCGGGTCAGGGCGGACATTTCCATGTTAGCAGGTGGGGTTCTGGGTGCGGAGGAGGTGAATAAACCGGTCGGCCGCGGCGACGGCAGCGGCCAGGTCGGGCAGCTCTACGTCCTCCAGCGGGTTGTGGCTAATGCCTTCGCGGCAGCGAATAAACAGCATAGTGGCCGGTGCCACAAAGGAGACCGGCACGGCGTCGTGGCCGGCGCCGCTCACCAGCGGGATGGCTTCGTGGCCGCTTTCGGCAATGGCCTGCGCGAGCAGGGTGTTCAGGGTCGCATCGCAGGCCACCGGCGCCGTCTGCTGCACCAGGGTCCAGGTGAGAGCTACGGCGCGGTGGGCGGCGAGGCCTTCGGCGAAGCCCTGCAGGGCGCGGGCCGCATCGGCCAGCTGCGCCTGGCTGGGGCTGCGCAGGTCGAGGCTGCACGTCACCTCGCCGGGAATCACGTTGCTGGCCGAGTGGCTCACGGCCAGCTTGCCCACGGTGGCTACCAGCCCCCGGCCGTGCGTCTGGGCAAACTGCTCGGCGGTGAGCACAAACTCGGCGGCGGCGCACAGCGCATCCTGGCGCATGGCCATGGGCACGGTGCCGGCGTGGCCGGCCATGCCCCGAAACACCAGCTCCACGCGCTGCTGCCCGGCAATGGCCGTAACCAGTGCCACCGGCACGTTGCGCTCCCACAGCACCGGCCCCTGCTCGATATGCATCTCAAAATACCCCAGCCAATCGGCAGCCGGAATGGCATCGGCCGGAATTTGGGCGGCATCAGCCCCCATGCTTGTCAGGGCCTGTGCCAGGGTCACGCCCGCGGCATCGGGCCGCGCCAGCAGGGCCGTGTCAAACGAGCCGGCCACCACTTTGCTGCCCAGATACGTGGTGTGAAACCGTACGCCTTCCTCGTCGCTGAACGCAATCAGCTCGATGTGAAACGGCAATTCCACTTGCTGCGCCAGCAGATTTTCCAGCAAGTCGAGCCCCATAAGCACGCCCAGCGGCCCGTCGAACTTGCCGGCGTTCACCACCGTGTCGATGTGCGAGGCCAGCACGAAGGTTTTGGCGGCCGGGTGCCGGCTTTCCAGCCGGGCGCGCAGGTTGCCGATGCCGTCGACGCGAGTGGGCAGGCCGGCGGCTTGCAGCCAGCGTTGCACCAGGGCCCGGCCTGCCAAAAAAGCAGGCGTGCCAAAGGTGCGCGTCACGCCGTGGGCGTCTTCGCTGATGGCGGCCAGCTGCTGAATGCGCTGCATAATACGCTCCGCGCGGGCTAGGTATTCGTGCTGCATTCCGCTACCGGGTTAAGAGTTGGCCTTGGTTGGGGTGGGTGAAAACCGGGCGCTGATAAACCAGCTCGCCCCGCAGAAAAGTTAATTCCACCACTCCCGCCAATTCCTGGCAAATGTAAGGCGACACTTTGTGTTTGTGCTGAATCATTTCTTCGGTCACGACGAAGGTTTTTTCCGGGTCCAGCACCAGCAAATCGGCGTCGTAGCCCACGGCAATGCGGCCTTTGCGGTGGCTCTGGCCGGCTAGTTTCGCGGGGTTTTCGCTCAGCCACCGGGCCAGGTCACGGAGGGTAGCGCCGCGCCGGCGGGCAGCCGTCCAGAGCACGGGCAGGGCCAGTTGCAGCGAGGCGATTCCGCCCCAGGCCGTGGTAAAATCTCCGCTTTTGAGCTGCTTGAGATCGGGCGGCGCGGGCGAGTGGTCGGTGGCCACAAAGTCGATAAGGCCGGCCTGCAACGCCGCCCACAGGTGCTCATTATTGGCCCGCTCGCGAATGGGCGGCGCGCATTTGAACTGCGTCTGCCCATCGGCAATGTCTTCGGCGTTGAAATACAGATAATGCTGGCCGGTTTCCACAGTCAGGGGCAGGCCCTTGGCCTTGGCCGCGGCGATGGGCGCGATGGCACTGGCCGACGACAAGTGCACGATGTGCACCGGGCAACGGAACTCCTCGCACAGGCGAATCATCAAATTCACCGCGTCATCTTCCCATTTTTTGGGCCTTGAAGCCAGGTAGTTGGCGTACGAGCGGTGGTCGTTTTGCTTCCAGGCCTCGTCTTCTGCCGACAGCTCACAGTGCACCAGCAGCGGCAGGCCGTGGCGGGCCAGAATGGGCATCACCCGGCGCAAATCGGCTTCCGTGGCATTCGGAAAATCATCGATGCCCGAATGGGTCAGAAAGGCTTTAAAGCCCAGCACGCCAGCGGCAATCAGCGGCTCAATTTCCGCGGCGTTGCCGGGCACCACCCCACCCCAGAAGCCCACGTTGCAGTGCAGCTGGCCCGGCGTAGCGGCCCGTTTTATTGCCAAATTGGCCACCGAAGTGGTGACCGGCGCCGAGTTAAGCGGCATGTCCACCAGCGTGGTGAGGCCGCCGGCCAGCGCGGCGCGGGTGGCCGTATCGAAGCCCTCCCAGTCGGTGCGGCCGGGCTCGTTGATGTGCACGTGCGGGTCGATAACGCCGGGTAGAATGGCGTGGGCGCCCACGTCCATGATACCCGCCGCTACTTCTGCCTCAAAGGGTAGCACGGCGGCAATGCGGCCGTTTTCAAGGAGGAGGGTGGCGGCGCGCTCGCCCTCGGGCGTGACGACGCGCTGGCTGCGCAGGGCAATAGTTGGCATGAAGGGGAAATTTAACGCTAAATTGGATGCTTTTTCCCGGTTGAATTAATTTGCCGCTGTTACGCATCAACAAGCTGGCGCGCGTCTCCGACGCGCTGCCCGCTGGCTTCGAGCCTCTGGCTCGGGCGTAGAACGACGTTGCAGGCCTTTTTCTTCCCGCCCCCGCCAGCTTTTTCTATGATTCAATACGTTACCCTACTTTCCATAGTACTGGCGTTTCTGCTGCTGCTGGGCGTCATTTTCGCGTTGCAGCGCGTGGCCAAAACCCGGCCCGATGGCGGCGTGGTGGGCACCAGCGGCTTCACGCTGGAGGGATATTCCTATGCCCTCATTCTACTGGCGGTGGTGGCGGGCGTGGGCATTTGCTACGTGCTGGTGCGCGACTCGCTCTGGGCCGGCCACATCATGGAGTGGCTCAACATTGTGGTGCGCCTCATGCACGTCACCTTCGGCATCGCCTGGATTGGCGCCTCCTTCTACTTCGTATTCCTGGAAAATGCCTTGAACCGCACCGAGAACGTGCGCGACGAGCTGGCCGGCAACCTGTGGGCCGTGCACGGCGGCGGCTTTTACTATCTGGAGAAGTACAAATCGGCCCCGCCGCAGATACCCAAAAGCCTGCACTGGTTTAAGTACGAGGCCTACTTCACTTGGCTCTCGGGTTTCAGCCTGCTGTTTGTGGTGTATTACTTCAACGCCAGCTCCATGCTGATTGACCCGCGCGTGCTGGACATTTCGCCGCTGGCGGGCGTGGGCATCGGGGTGGCGTCGTTTGCGGCGGCGTGGGTGGTATACGACGGCCTGTGCCGTACGGAATTCGTGCGCAGTCCCTGGTTCAAGGTCGTGGGCTTCGTCATCGCGGTTGGCTTTGCTTATTTCTACGCCCAGGTATTCAGCGCCCGGGCAGCCTACATCCACTTCGGGGCCATGCTGGGCACACTCATGGTGGGCAACGTTTTCTTCACCATCATCCCAGCGCAAAAGGCCATGGTGAAAGCCGCCACCGAAGGCACGCCGCTCGACCCGCAGCTGGGCAAAAATGCCCTGGCCCGCTCGCTGCACAACAATTACTTCACGCTGCCCGTGCTCTTTGTGATGGTGAGCAACCACTTCCCCAGCACCTTTGGGCACGCTTACCCGTGGGCCATTCTGGCGGTAATCACCCTGGGCACCGCCGGCGTGAAGCACTGGCTGAACCTGCGCGAGAAGCACCAGTCCAACGCCTGGGTGCTGCCGGCCTCGGTGGTCCTGCTGCTCGGCGTGGTGTTCGTGACGGCCCCGCAAAGCCAGTCCGGCAGCGCCGCCGCGCCCGCCTGCACCGAGGAAGTAACCATGAGCCGGGTGAACCTGATTGTGCAAACCCGCTGCGTGCAATGCCACTCCTCCCAGCCCACCGACGACGTATTTAAGTCGCCACCCAACGGCGTGGTATACGACACGCCCGAAGACATTATCCGCCTGAAAGACAAAATCATGCAGCGCGTGGTAGTCACCAAAACAATGCCCCAAAACAACAAAACCCACATGACTGATGAAGAGCGGGACATTCTAAAATGCTGGATTGAGCAAGGGGCACTCAATAAATAACCAGAACAAAACTCCCCTCCTTACCAAGGAAGGGATGTTTCAGCCACGGGCTGAAACGGGGGTGGTTGGGGCGTTGAACGACGCGGGAACATCTCTGCCGCCAGCCATTCGCTCTCCATTCAACGCCCACAATCACCCCAGCCGACGCCGCGCGCCGGCGTCCCCTCCTTGGTAAGGAGGAGAATTTTATGTTCATCCTTTACTCCCACATCAAGCGAAGCGTAAATGCCTGCCTCTCCCCGTGATTTACCGGTTTGGGCCCTGGCCGTGGCCAGCCTGCGGGCGGGCACGCCCGTGGCGCTGCTGTGCGTGGTGCACAGCAGCGGCAGCAGCCCCGGTCGCCAGGGGTTCAAAATGGCGGTAACGGCTACGGGGCTGGCGGGCTCCATCGGCGGGGGCATTATGGAGCACAAGTTTGTGGAGCTGGCCCGGCAGCGCCTGTTGGCCGGCGACTTCCAGCCCGTGCTGCGCCCGCAGATTCACCGGCGTGAGGCACCGGCCGACCGCTCCGGCATGATGTGCTCGGGTGAGCAGGAAGTCCTGCTGTGGCCCCTGGCCGCCGCTGACTTGCCCGTAGCGGAAGGCATTGTGGCAGCGCTGACGCTGGGAGATGGCAGCCAGCTCCTGCTCAGCGCCGAGGCCGGCCTGCAGCTGCAGCACTCCCCAGAACCCGCCGCTGCTTTCTACGACTACCAGCCGGGCGCCGCGTGGTGCTACCGCGAGCGGCTGGGCTTTCGCGACCAGGTCACCATCGTAGGCGCCGGGCATGTGAGCCTGGCCCTTTCCAAAACCCTGGCGCTGCTCGATTTTGAGCTCACCGTGCTCGACAACCGCCCCGGCCTGCCCACGCTCGAAGCCAATCAGGCCGCCCACCACCGGCGCGTGGTCAGCTACGAGCAGGCGGCGCTGGAAATCCCGCCCGGCCCGAGCCAGTACGTGGTGGTGATGACCGTGGGCTACCGCACCGATGCCGAGGTGCTGCGCCAGCTGCTGGGCCGCCCCTACCGCTACCTAGGCGTGATGGGCAGCGCCGCCAAAGTAGCCGAACTGCGCCGGGGGCTGTTGGCCCAAGGCTTTTCGGCCGCAGACGTAGCGCGGCTGCGCGGGCCCATTGGCATGCCCATTCATAGCCAGACCCCCGAGGAAATTGCCATCAGCATCGCCGCCGAATTGATTCAGGCCCGGCACAGCGGGTAGCTCGGCCTTGTTTGGTTATCAGTTGTTCGTTGTCAGTTTTTGGCACGTTCTTCAGAATAGCCCCGTACGGCTTCCCCGAGGCGCTAGCGCCCCGATTCGTCAGCCGTACGGGGCAGGGTGCCGTTGGCAAACTCTTCGGTGAATACCCGGTAGCGGTCCAGAATTGACCGTACGGAGCGGCGCAGTACCACTTCGCCCATGGGGCCGGCGGGCACGCTCACGCCCGAGGCGTAGCCGTTCCAGACGGCCCGGTTGGTTTTCACGTCGATAAGGGTGAGCAGCAGCGTGCCTTCGGCCAGGAGCAGGCGCACGGGCTGATAGCCCTGCAGGTTCTCGCGGGGGGTGTCGTCGTTTTCCTCAATGTTGCGCTTTATCCACTGGCTGAGGTCTTCCTGCACGAAGCCGTGGAAGTTCATGTCGCCCTCATATACTCGGAAATTCACCAGCATGTCGGGCCGGCGCTTGGCTTGGCGGTAGCCCTGCACCTGCAGGCGCTGCTGAATGGCTTCGCGCACGGACTGGCCCAGGCGGCTGGTGTCGGAGGTGAGGCCGGCACCGGTCACAAAGTCGTAGGTGCGGTAGTGCCGGAAGTTGCCACGGTAGCTGTAGTCCGACTCCACCCGGGTCTCACGGGTGGTCATGCAGGCCGAAATAGTTGCCGCGAGGCAAATCAGGCTCAGGAGAGTAGCAATGGAACGCATAATGCTGGAAACTGACAGATGAACAATGGGTTACAACTACGAAATTTAACTCATTAAGGACTGATAATCAGCATAAAAAAATAAGCATTGTGCCCGCCGCTGGCCTCCGCATCCTCGTGCCGGGCCACCCACCGCTTCACTGCTTTTTGATTGTGGCCGCGCAGGTTCGTGGCGCCTGCACACATGCGGTGATTCACCAGCAGGTCGGGGCGTTTGACGGTGGGCCGGTAGGCGGGTCCGAATGACGGCACGCAGCACCAGCCCGTGGGTACGCATGCAATAGTAGGCGTGTTGGCTACGGAAATTACCGCTGTAGCGGTAGTCGGATACGGCGCGGGCTTCCTGCGTGGTCGCGCTTGTGCCCTGGGCGAGGGCCACCAACAAGCGTAATGGTATGGTCATGGCCATCAGGAAGAAGTGTAGCCAACCAAGTTACGCAAACCCTCCTAATATTCAAGCCCTATCGGTAGCCAGCGGCCTGCAGCGCAAACAGCTCGGCGTAGCGCCCACCCTTGGCCAGCAGGTCTTCGTGGGACCCGATTTCCACGAATTCCCCGTTCTCAATTACCAGGATGCGGTCGGCCATGCGCACGGTGCTGAAGCGGTGACTGATGAGCACCGCCGTTTTGCCCTTGGTGAGCTCCGCAAATCGCTGAAAAACTTCGTGCTCGGCGCGGGCGTCGAGGGCGGCGGTGGGCTCGTCGAGAATGAGCAGCTGCGCGTCGCGCATGTAGGCCCGACCCAGGGCAATTTTCTGCCACTCGCCGCCGCTCAAATCCACGCCGCCGTTGAAGCGCCGGCCTATCATCTGGTCGTAGCCGCCGGGCAGCTTCGCAATCACGGAGTCGGCCAGGCTTTGCTGGGCGGCGGTTTCGATGCGGGGCTGGTTGGTGCGCTCCTCGATGCGGCCCACGGCCAAGTTCTGGCCGGCCGGCAGCTGAAAGCGCACGAAGTCCTGGAAGATGACGCCGATTTCCTGGCGCAGCTCGGCGGGGTCGTACTCGCGCAGGTCGTGGCCATCGAGCAGAATGCGGCCTTCGCTGGGGTCGTAGAGACGAGATAAAAGCTTGACCAGCGTGGTTTTGCCCGCGCCGTTTTCGCCCACCAGCGCCAGCTTTTCGCCCGCTTCCAGCTTGAAAGACAGGTTACGAATGGCCCATTTTGTACCATTCTTGTACTGAAACCCGACGTTCTCAAACTCGAATCCCTGCCGGATGGGCCGGGGGAATGGCCGGGCCGTTTGGCCCGTAACCTGCTGCCGCACAATGCGTGGCCGCAGGGCAAAGAAGTCGAAAAAGTCCTGCAAATACAAGGCCCCGTCGGCCACGGAGCTAAACCGGCTGAGAATGCCTTCGAGCAAGCCGCGCAGCCGCGCAAACGAGCCCGCCAGAAACGTGAGCTGGCCCAGCGAAATCTGCCCGCCCACGGCCCGGGAAATGATGTAGACGTAGGCGCCGTAGTAGCCCGCCGCGCCCACGCCCGCAAACAGCGCGCCCCAGCCGGCACGCCGCAGCACCAGGCTTTTGTTCTGGGTATAAAAGTCGTCGGACAGTTCCCGAAAGCGGTTGATGAGGAAGTCCGAAAGCCCAAAAATCTTCACCTCCTTGGCCGTTTCGTCGGAGGCGCCGGTCTGGCGGAGGTAGTCCAGCTCGCGGCGCTCGGGCGTCCAGGAGTGACTCAGGGAGTAGCTGCGCTCATTGAAGTGCGACTCGCCCAGGAACGCCGGCACCACAGCCAGCAGCAGCAGCCCCAGCAGCCAGGGCTGGAAGGCCACTAGCCCGCCGGCCAGCAGCACCAGCGTCACAAAGTCCTGCCCCTGGCTCAGCACCTGGCTCATGAGCACAGTGCGCGAGAGGGTTTGGCGGCGCGCCCGCTCCAGCTTGTCGTAGAAGGTGCTGTCTTCGAACTGGTCCAGGTCCAGCTCGGCGGCGTGGGCCATGATGCGGATGGACGATTGGTTGGCAAACAGGTCGCCGAGCAGCGAATCGAGCAGGGCCACGCCGCGGCCCAGGGCATCGGTGAGCAGCACAAGGCCAAACTCCAGCGCCACCAGCGTGAGCACGGGCGTGAGCACCCGCTCTGGGGCGGGCAGCCGGGTGAGGGCCACCACAGCATCAAGGATGAGCTGGGCCACGTAGAGCATGGCCAGCGGCAGGCCCGCCCGCAGGAGGCGCAGGGCAATGTTGGCCAAGGCCAGCCGGGGACTGGTGCGCCAGATGAGCTTCAGAAAAGCAGGCAGGTTGCGCAGCGCCGACACCCGTTCGCGCACGCTCACGGGCGGCTTGTCGCCGCCACCGCGGGAGCTGTTGGGGTTCTTAGCGGAAATGGTTTTCAGGAAATTAAGCATTGCACGGGTCGAGGCAAGGTTGGGGCCGGAAGTGCGGGGCGGCCGTTTTGGCAGAGGCAGCGCTGTGGCAAGCCGCTGCTCCGCAACCAAAACGCGCCGCCCTGCTATCTTCGGCACCACGGGCACCCGGCGGCCGAGCCACTATGGCCCGGACCGGTCCCACTTTCTTACTCCTTCTTTTTCTTCTGCATGAAAGACCGCATCACCGCCATGTTCATTGCCTTCTTCCTCGGAAGTTTCGGCGGCCAATATTTCTACTTGGGCAAAACCGGCCGGGGCATTGCCTGCCTGCTGCTGTTCTGGACGTTTATTCCGTCGCTCATCGGCCTTTATCACACCATTATCTGGCTCATGATGTCGGACGAGGATTTCAACAACGAGTACAACCAGGGCCAGGCGCCCCGCATGGGCTATGCCTACGCGCCCGGCGCCAGCGTGAGCGACGAGTTGGCCAAGCTGTTCATCCTGAAGGAGAAAGGCGCGATTACGGAACAGGAATACAACGCCCGCAAGGCGCAGCTGCTGGCGTAGTCCAAGCCGCCCAAACTGGCTCCAAACTGGCGCGAGTTTAGCGCAGCGTAACTCGTGACCAACCATGACGGGGAGGCTGCGCCTACCCTGCCGCGCCAGCGGCAAGCCGTTACCGCGCCAGCGAGACGTTCTGCTGCGAGGCACAGCCTCGCCCGAAGCCCTGGCACGAGTTACGCTGCGCTAAACTCGCGCCAGCCCCGCGCCAACCCCGGCAGGCACGGCCATAGCCAGCCGCCCAAATTCCTGCTGACCTTTGCGGCACCCATGGCTCCTCCCGCTTCCCGCCCCTACTCCACCGGCTTCTGGCTGATGTGCCTGTCGTCGTTTCTGTTTTTTCTCAGCTTCAACCTGCTGCTGCCCGAGCTGCCCGACCACCTCTCCCAGATGGGCGGGGGCGAGTACAAGGGCTACATCATTGCCTTGTTTACGCTCACGGCGGCCATTTCCCGGCCCTATTCGGGCAAGCTGGCCGATACCGTGGGCCGCATTCCGGTGATGGTGCTCGGCTCGCTGGTGTGCTTTGTGTGCGGTTTTTTTTACCCCTGGGCCATCACAGTCACGGGATTTCTCACGCTGCGCCTGGTGCACGGGTTCAGCACCGGCTTCAAGCCCACCGGCACGGCCGCCTTCATCGCCGACATTGTGCCCGTGGAGCGGCGCGGCGAGGCCATGGGCCTACTGGGCGTGACGGGTGCGCTGGGCATGGCCTTTGGGCCGGCCATGGGCTCGTGGCTGGCCGAGACGTTCAGCCTGAACACCATGTTTTACATCTCCAGCGGGGTGGCGCTGGTGTCGGTACTGGTGCAGGGCACCCTCACCGAAACGCTGCCCCAGGCCCAGCGGAAGCGGTTCAGCCTGGCCTTGCTGCGCTTGAAGTGGAGCGAAGTGCTGGAGCCCCTGGTGCTGGCGCCGGCGGTGGTCACGCTGCTGTGCCTGGTGCCCTACGGCGCGGTGCTCACCGTAGTGCCCGACCAAAGCCGGCTGCTGGGCCTGGAAGGCCCTACTAAGGGGCTATTTTACGTTTTCTTCACGGTGGCTTCCCTCGCCGTGCGGCTGGTGGCGGGCAAGGCCTCCGACACCCACGGGCGGGTGCCGGTGCTGCGGGTGTCGGCGGGTATTCTGGCCCTGGGGCTGGCCCTGCTGGTGGTTGCGCCCTCGGTGGGGTGGTTTTTGCTGGCGGCCGTGGTCATGGGCGTGGGCACGGGCCTGAACTCCCCCACCCTCTACGCCTGGACCATCGACCTGAGCCACCCCGAGCGGCGCGGCCGGGCCGTGGCCACCATGTACATCGCCCTCGAAATCGGCATCGGGGTGGGGGCGCTGCTGGCCGGCTGGATATTCTCGAACCAAGCCAGCCGCCTGCCCTACGTGCACGCCCTGAGCCTGGGCTGCGTGCTCCTGGCCGTGGCGTACCTGTACCGCATCAAGTCGGCGGGCCCCATGGCCCGGGTAACCGGCACGGAGCGCACGGTGATGCCCGCGGCCGAGGAAGTGGTATAAGTCCTATTCTGGGGGTGCTGAAAACGGAGAACTGAGAAATTGTTTTTAGTAAGGCAAAAACCGGAACGTCATGTTTCGGCTGCGCTCAGCATAACGTTCCGGTTTTTGATGTTTCGGTTTTATGATGGCGCCTCGGCGCTGTCTTAAAACTTCACCCGCAGCTGGGCTTTCACGTCGCCGCGCAGCGAACCGGCAATTTCTTCCAGGCCGCTGCCCACGGTGTTCTGGTTGCGGTAGCGGGTTTCGGCGTAGCGCAGCCAGAGCGTAATGGCGCGGTTGACGCGGATTTCGGCGATGCCGTAGACGCGGGTGCCCTGGCCGTAGAGGGCCGGGATGGACACGGCCAGCAGCACGTCCTGCTCGTACACGTACTGGCGGGTGTCGTAGTCGTCGGCGTCGAACAGGGCATAGCGGCCGGTGATTTTCAGCACCCGATTTACCTGGTAGCTCAGGTCCTGAGCCAGCACGTAGCCGCGCCGCCAGGCTAGGCCGGGGTCGTCGCGCAGGCGCGAAGCCTGCACACGGGTGCGCATCTCCAGGGCCGGACTGATGGCCGAGTTATAGTAGAGCAATACGCTCTGGCGCAGCTGCTCGCCGGGCAGCGGAACGGGGCGAATAACGCCGTCGGAAGGCAGGTCGCGGGGCTTGAGGCGCTGGCGCAGCTGGGCGTAGAGCAGGCTGGTTTTGGTGGGCGAGTAGGCGAGGCGCACGAGAGCGTCGTGGCCGGTGGTGGGGGCACTGGCCCGGTAGCGAAGCCACGGAAAGCTGAACTGGTCGTAGTAGGCCGATACTTCCCACCGGGCCACAGGCCGCACCTTGAGGCCGATGTAGACGCCGGTTTCGTTGATGTTGCGCGTGTTTTCGCTGAACGCGTTGCCGTAGAGGGTGTGGAAGTTCTTGTCGTAGTGCCGCACCAGCAGGGCCGCGTCCACGGTGGGGCCCAGGCTGGCCAGCAGGCCATTCACGGTGCCCAGGCCGCCGCTGCTGCTGCGGGCCGTTTCGCCAAAGAGCAGCAGGTTGCGCCACACGTAAGTGTAGTACAGGGACAGGGCCAGGTTGTCGGTGCCGCTGAATTCGTACCGGTTGTAGGGCTCCGCCCGCTTGAGCAGCGGCGTGCCGTAGTGCGTGTACACGCCGGTGGCGCCAATGCTGAGGTTGCTGTTGCGGCTGGTGTAGCCCACGTTGCCGCCCCCAATGGTTTCGTTCAGCTGGTGGCGGTTGGCCAGCTCGGAGGCCGTGCGATGGAAGCCCGTGTAGAGCAGGCCCGACGTAAACTCATCGAACTGCGCCAGCGAATCCTGTGCCTGCTGCAGGTTGGCGTCCACGTTTTTGTGCGAGGCAAAGGCCGTGGCCTGCACCGTGGGCGCCACCTGCACCGTGGCCGCCCCACCCCGGAAGAACGTGTTTTCGAGCAATGACGAATAGGCCCGCACGCCCACCGAGGAGCGGCGCAGGGTCGTAATCGTCTCGGCGCCCTTGCCCACGCCCAGGCCCGACGACAGCAGCAGGCCCTGCCCAAACTGCAGCTGGTAGTCGCCCAACGCCAGCGTTTTCAGCCGGCCCCGCTCCTGCACCAGGAAGTGGGCCGACACATAATCGGCCCCAAACTGGCCATTTTTGGGGTTCCAGGTCAGTTGCTCGCCGGCATCTTTCTCCATCGCAAAGCCCAGGCTGAAATCTTTGGTGTGGCTCACGCGGTAGCGTATCAGCATCTTATCGGGCGAGCCGAGGTAGCGCGTGGTGGGCCGGCCCTGGAACAGCGTGGGCGGGGTGTAGCCCTTGCGCTCCTGCAGCACCCGCTCGTAGCGCAGGTACAGGGCGTTGTTTTCTTCGCGGGCAATGCGCTGCCACAGCGACCCACGCCCCGCATTCACGTTGCTGCTGAGCACGCTCACGAAGGGCAGAATGCGGTGGATGGTCCGCAGGTCGTAGCCCTCGATGCTTTGCAGCTCGTACACGCTCAAAAGGTCGCCGTTCGTATCGCGGTGGCGCAGCAGGGTGGTTATCTGGTTTTCGTTCAGCAGCAGCAGCGACCGGAATTCCTCGCGGGTAGCGGTGTTGACGTTGATGGGCGTGGTGTAGTACTGCAGCAGCGTTTCGTACAGGTCCTCAAACGGCACCTGGTCCGACTGAATTTCGGCGAATAACTCCTGCGTGAGCCGGTCCAGGTCGGGCGGGCGGCGCACAAAGTCTTGCGCCTTTGTGGAATGAGGAATGAGGAATGAAGAATGAAGAATTATTGCGAGTAGCAACCACAGGTGCGACCTTTTCCCTTTGCCCCGCGGGGGACAATGGGTCTGAGAGAAAATTTCCGGCCGGCAAATGGCAAATAGTAGCTGTGTTACCATAAAAGATTCCTCGCCCTTTACTTAATTCTGGTGGTGTTCAAAATGGCGCGAAGGATGCGGCAAACCTCTTCGCAATCGTTGTGCACGCTTTGAAAGGCGTCTTCGCTCAAATATTCGGTGGCCCGCAGCAGCTTGAGCCAGTAGCTGGTTTCCCGGGCCTCTTTGTAGGCAATGCTCATCTTGGCCGAAAAATCCGCTCGGGAAATGCCGCCGATTGCTTCTTCCACATTCGCCCCAATGGACGTCCCACTGCGCAAGAGCTGCTTGCTCAAAACAAACTCCTGTTGACTGTCGCGCAAAAAGCGGCACAGCTTCACCACACGCACCGCCAGGCCGAACGACTTGAAAGCAACGACGTTCTCGCTCCCCTCTTCCACCGCACTGCCTAATTCCTCATTCTTCATTTCTCATTCTTCATTAAGCGCAGCGTCACGCTTACGTGCTGGCTAAAGCCCAGCGTTTGCTGAAACGCGGCCGCGTAATCAATCTGGAAAGCCCCGGCCACCAAGCCCAGACCGGCACTGGCCTGCTCGGTGAGGGAGGCCAGGCCCAGCCGCGCGGCCAGGATGGGCACCGGCCGGTACTCCAGGCCCACCTTCACGTTGGCGTTGCGCTCCACGTCTTTCTCGGTTTCCACCAGCAGCACCACCTGGGTGCTGGGGCGGTAGGCCAGGCCGGCCTTGAGCACGGTGGGTATTCGCTCGTTCTGGTAGCTGGCCAGCCTGCTCTGGCTCAGGTTGTAGAGCGAGGCGCCGAAGCTGAGCCGCTGGGGCACAATCTCAATCTGGCCGCCCAGGGTGCCGAGTAGCACGCGCCGGCTGCCCAGGCCCTCAATGCTCACCTGCAGCACGTCGATGCGCCCGCCCAGGCTGATTTGCCCGAAGCGGTAGCCGTAGCCGGCGCCCACGCGGGTTTCGTTGTAGAGCTGCGCGCCAAAGCGCTGCACCTCTACCGCTACCACCCCGTGCCGTGCCCAGCTGTGCGCCGCCGCCGCTTGAACGGGCGCAGCGCCATCGGCCACGGCCGGGCCCATCGGCCGACCCAGGGGCAGGGCCACGGTGAGTGCCCCCACGTTCAGCGCCGAGCTGAAGTAGCGGTTTTCGGCATAAAAGCCCACCGTGGGCTGCTGTATCTCGCTCAGGCCCGCTACGTTGTTGCCCATGCTCCATACCTCGCCGGCCAGCGCCACCGACGCATTACTGAGCCCTGCCGCCCGGGCGCCGCGCACGCCGGGGCCGTTGCCTTGGGCCGCCGCTGTGGCCGCCGGCAACACGGCAGACAAGACCAACAAGTACTTAAGAATTGAAAGATATCCAGGTAGACAGTGTTGCATAGCGGGAAGGTAATATCCTGAAGGCAAATGGTTGAGGTTTGGGCCGAAATTATTTTGCGGGCCTTCGCGGTTATGCATTCCGGCCCCTCTGCCGAACTTACCGCCGTATGCCCCGCTCCTTCTCTGCCGCGCCGCGCCGCGAAACCCTTCTCTACCAGAACCGCCCCCTGCACTACACGCTGGTGTTCCGGTCGCGGCGCACCATCGGCTTTGCCGTGAAGCCCGATGGCAGCGTGCACGTGAGCGCCCCCGCCGGCATTCCGGCCGAGTGGGTAGCCCAGCAGGTGCTCAAGCGAGCCGACTGGATACTGAAGCACCAGGAGACGTTCGCGTCCCGGCCCCTGCCCGCGCCATCGTGCCGCTTTGAGGCGGGCAGCACGCACTTTTACCTCGGCCAGCCCCACCAGCTGCGCTTTGCTGAGGCCCGCAGGCTCGCCGTGAGCGCAGCAGAAGGCGAACTGGTGCTGCACGCTCCCACTCCGCTCACTGCCGAACAGGCCGAAGCCCTGCTGCACACCTGGTACGTCCGCCAGGCTGGGCCCGCCTTTGCCGCGTCGCTGGAGCGCGTGTGGCCCCGCTTTGCCGAGTTCAACCTCCGCCGCCCCACCCTGGCGGTGCGCAGCATGCGCACCCGCTGGGGCAGCTGCACGCCCAGCACGGCCCGCATCCGCCTCAGCCCCGAGCTCCTGCGCGCCCGCCCCGAATGCTTGGATTACGTGGTGCTGCACGAGTGCTGCCACCTGCTGGTGGGCGACCACTCCAAAGCGTTTTACGACCTGCAAACGCGGCTCATGCCCGACTGGGGACGCTGGAAAGACGAGCTGAACGCCCTACCGAAATAGCCGGCGGTTGGGTATCCCATTACGCCGGCAGCAGCCCGGCTTTCCAGCGCAGTTTCGGGGCCGCTGTACGTGTAGCTCGCCCTGTTCCCATATTCGTTCCGGCTTACCTTCACCTTATGTCCCGGCTTTTTCGTGCGCTTTTTCTAGGCTTGGTGTGGTTTTACCGCCACTTCATCTCGCCACTCAAGCCGGCCAGCTGCCGCTACACGCCCACCTGCTCAGCCTACGCGGCCCAGGCCATCACCAAGTACGGGCCGTGGCGTGGGGGGCGCCTGGCCCTGCGACGCATTGCCAGCTGCCACCCCTGGGGCGGCCACGGCTACGACCCCGTACCCTAGCAGACGGCCTTCGTATAGGGGGAATCACCACCATTTCCTTTTGTTCGATGCGCTTCTTCCTCCTTCTGCCGGCTGCATTTGCCGCATTACTCACCGTTTCCTCCGGGTGCTCCGAGGCCAAAATCGATGACTCTGCCGCCCTTGCCAAGGCCTATGAGGGCAAGCCCAAGAAAAAGCAAGAAAAAGAGTCCCTCGAAAATCGCATGATTGACGCGTCCATGCCCGGCCTGCGCCGCGTGGGCAGCCTCGACGGCGTGTCGGAAAGCTCCGGCCTGGCCGCCGGCCCCCAACCGGGCACCTACTACAGCTTCGGCGACAACGGCAACGCCGCTATCATTTACCAAGTGGACGGCACGGGCCGCGTGACCAACGAGCTATCCATTGGCTCCAAAAACAAGGACTGGGAGAGCCTCACCCGCGACCCGCAGGGCAACTACTTCATCGGCGACTGCGGCAACAACAACTCCGACCGCCGCGACCTGCGCCTGCTGCGCTTCAAGCCCGCCACGCCCCAGCAAGTCGACAAAATCGAGTTTACCTACGCCGACCAGACCGAGTTTCCACCCAAGAAGAAGCAGCGCAATTTTGATTGCGAAGCCACCCTCTGGCACGAAGGCAAAATATGGCTTTTCACCAAAGACCAGCAGCAAAAATCCAGCAACGTGTACACCGTGCCCGACCAACCCGGCCAGCACACTGCCCAGCGCGTAACCAGCCTCGCCATTCCGGGCCAGGTGACTGATGCGGCCCTGAGCCCCAGCGGCCGCCGCCTGGTGCTGCTGGCCCGCGGCGAGCTATTCATCCTCGACGGCAACTCCTGGGCCGATATTCTGAAGGCCACGCCCCGCCAGGTAGACCTCAGCGGCACCGGCCAAACGGAAGGCGCCGAGTTTAAGGACGAAAAAACGCTGGTCATCAGCACCGAAGAAGGCGGGCTCTACGAGTTTACGCTGCCCTAAATCCGGCCTACGCAGAGCCGTTCAGGCTCGTCTCAAAACGAACGCCCCCTGGCACGAACTCTGGTAAAGAGTCATCGCAGGGGGCGTTCGTTTTGTGATGGTTGAGCAGGCCAGCGGCAACCGCTGCTGGCCTGCAGCAGCGGCACCGCGCCGCTTATTTTTTGGTCCCGCGGGGCTGGGTATAGCTCGGCACCGGGCCGGCCGGCGGCGGAGTGGATGTCGGCACCGCAGCCGGAGCCCCGTCTTCCCGGCCCAGGTCGCGCGGGGCGTAGCCGTACGGGTTTTGGGGGTCCTTGCCCGCGCGCCACAGCACCCAGATACCGATAAAAATCATTGGTATGCTCAGCAGTTGGCCTTGGTTGAACAGGTTGCCGTCTTCAAAAGCCACTTGGTTTTCCTTTAGGTATTCGCCCAAAAAGCGCTGGGTGAACAGCAGCACCACAAACAGCCCAAACAGCTGCCCGCGGGGCGTGCGCACTTTGGTGCGGTTCCACATGAAGTAGAGCAAAATGAGCAGGAACACGCAGAATAGGGCCTCGTAGAGCTGCGTGGGGTGGCGCGGCACGGCCACACCCTGAATCAGGTGCTCGGTGTCGCGGGGGAAGATAAAAGCCCACGGCACGTCGGTGGGCTTGCCCACGATTTCGGAATTCATCAGGTTGCCGGTCCGGATGCAGGCGCCGCCCAACGCTACCACAATCACAATGCGGTCGAGCACCCACAGGTAATCGAACTTATTGTTGCGGGCAAACAGCCAGCAGGCCAGCAAGATGCCAATGGTGGCGCCGTGGCTGGCCAAGCCGCCCTGCCAGATGCGAAACACCACCATGGGGTCGGCCACCAGCGCGTCGAAGTCATAGAACAGCATGTGCCCCAGCCGCGCGCCCACAATGGTGCCGATGAGCATGTAGATGGTAATCACATCGACCCACTGCGGCGACGTGCGCTCCGAGCGGTAGATGTGGTTGAGCACGAACGTGCCCACCACAAACGGCAGCATGAAAAACAGCCCGTACCAGCGCAGCGTAATCGGCCCCAGCTGCGTGCCAAACACCGTCCACGGGCCAAAAGCGTGAATGATGGGGTCGACGTCCCAGTAAACAGAAGCAAGAAATGGCAGCATGTGGCGCAGGAATGAAATAAGGCTCAAAGGTAGTGCTACCGATGAACTTGATGGTTTTTGATAATAGCAGCAACGCGAAGCAGCGCGCTAGTTGGCAGTTTAGCTACTGCGAATGAGACCGTAGCGGCTGCGCTGAGTCCGGGGCAGTGGCCGGATTGGCGGCCGGCGCCGGGCGCAAAGCCCCAACATCGCCGCTGAGTGCCAGCATTATCACGCCGAGCAGCGCCGCGTAGGCCGGGCGGAGCATCCACAGGGGCACGGCCCGGCCTGGAGCCAGTGGGCGGCTGGAGAGCCGGGCGCTTACCCGGTTGTAAAAGAACGGACGGGGCTGCCCTTGCGCCTGGTCTTGCAACTGGCGCATCAGGTCCTCCCATTCTTCCTCATCGGGAGCCGGGCGAAATGCTGAATCAGACATAGCGAAGGTGGGGTTGAACGTGTTTGCGAAGTGTTTGCCGGGCCCGGAACAGCAGGGATTCCACGGCGGGCACGGTAGTGTTCAGCACCGCCGCTATTTCATCGTAGCGCAGCCCTTGTTCGTGGCGCAGGGTGAAGACCACCTGTTGCTGGTCGGGTAGCCGGGCGATGTGGTCGAGCAAGAGCTGGAGCTGCTGCTGGCCTTCGAGCAGCGCCTGTGGGTGGGCGTGGTCGGGCGGCTCGTGCAAAACGGCGTTGTCGAAGCCCAGCACGCTGGTAAAATGAGCGAAGCGCTTTTTAGCCTGGGCCTTTCGGCGGGTTTTGAGGGCCCGTGAAGTGGCAAGCCGGTAGAGCCAGGTCGTGAGCGAAGCCTCGCCCCGAAATCGGGAAATGGTCTGGTAAACTTCTACAAAGACCTCCTGAGCAACATCTTCCGCCTCTTCGGCAGTGCGCAGCAAGGAAAATGCCGTCCGGTAAACCCGGTCCTGGTAACGCGCCACCAACGTTCGGAAAGCCGCTTCGCTGCCCAACTGCAATTCCGCTACCAGGTCCGCCTCGGCATCCGCCATTCCAGCGTCAGGCAAGCGGGTACTGGCCGGCGAGTCGGGCATCAAAAGCAGCGGAAGGGAGTAAGCCACGAAAGAACGAGCAGCAGCGTGAATGAAGGCCGACACCTGCGCGTGGTCGGGTGGGGCTACAAAGCATCAGGCCCCAACTACCGGAGAAACTTGCGCGGACTCTCGCTTTTATTTTTTTATTCGCACTGCCCACGCGCCGCACCAGCTAAAGCAGGTGCTACAACGCCGCCAGCTCCGCCGCAAAACCGCCGCTGAGGATGGGGAAGCGCAGCCAGGAGCGCGGGTCCACGTTGTAGTCGTCGAGGTGGAAGCTGGGGGCGTACCGCTCGCGCTTCCACTGGTTGCGGCTCCAGAGGCTGTAGAAGCGGCGCACGTAGGTTTTCAGCTGCTCGTGGTCGAAACCCGTGCCCTCCCCTTCCAGTGTGGCCAGCACTTGGCGCGGGCTGAAACGGTCGTAGAACGCCAGCCGCTCGATGCGGTTGAGCAGGGTGTAGGGCATGAGGTCGCGCTCGTCGGTTTGCTTATCCTCCAGCGGGCGCAGCTCGGCGGTGGGTTGCAGGGCATTCACGTGGCGCAGGGCGGTGTAGCCCAGCTCGGTTTCGGCCCAGCGCAGCCACTTCTTCACAAAGTCTTTATCCACGCCGGCAATGGGCGAGATGCTGCCGGCCGTGTCGCCGTCCATGGTGCAGTAGCCCACGCTGGCCTCCGAGCGGTTGGAGGTGGTGACGAGCAGGCAGTTCAGTACGTTGGCCAGCATCCAGATACCGGGAGCCCGCACCCGGGCCTGGATGTTTTGCAGGGCCAAATCATCCGTCTGCCAAGTCAATTCCCGCCCCAGCGCGCCTTGCATTTTACCCACGTAGCCGGCTACCGCGTCATCAATATCCCAGTTGTGAAAGCGCGCGCCAATGCTCTTGGCCAGCTCCTTGGCCGAATGAAACGTGTCGTCCGAGGAATTAACGGTACCCTGATAGGCGCAGGTGAGCAGTTGCTGCACCAGTTGCTGGTTATCGGTTAGGGCCCAAGCTTCGGTCGTGGCGGGCGCGGCACCAACGACCTGTGCTGCCGTGCCGCCCGCGCCTGCTTGCTGCACTACTTTTTCAACTTCGGGAAAGCAGCCACTGCGGCGCTTGAATTCTTCCACGCCCAATTCCTCCACGCCCAGCCGCACCATTTCGGCCACACCCACGGCGCAAAAGCTGGAGTCGGCCCCACCGCTCAAACTCAGCACGAAGCCGCGGGTGCGGGACTTGCGCAGGTAGTCGAACAAGCCCAGGCTCATGGCCTGGTTTAGCTCCTTGTATTCATCAGGCGCGGGCAGCGGCACAATATCGGCTGGCGCCAGCTCGGTGTCGAAGTCCACGTCTATCCACTCCAAGTCAACTTCCTTGAAACTCAGTAGCTGGTTGCGCAGCAGCAGGTGTCCGTTGCGCGCCACCAGAATTTCCCCATCGAAAATAATGCGACCCGACTCGTTGCCCAGCAAATTGGCGTAGAGGTACGTGCAATTGAACGTGCGCGAGGCCTTCATCACCAGTTGATAGCGCACGTCGGTTTTGCTCATGGCGAAGTGGCTGGCCGAGGGGTTCACAATCAGGTCTACCCGGCCCACGAGACGGCACGCGGGCCGCACGTCATCGGGCCGCCAGGCGTCCTCACAAATCTCAAAGCCGAAGCGCACGCCCTTGTGCTCGAAAACCAGGTCGCCCAGCAGCCACTCCTGCCCTTCCCATTGCACAGTCGTGGTTTCGCCCGCTACCCAGGGCGCAAAAAACCGCGTTTCGTAGTGCACGCCGTCGTTGGCTAGAAACTGCTTGGCCGCGAAGCCCAGAATCTCGCCGTCGCGCAGCACCGCCGCCGTATTATAGGTGCGGTGGTTGAGGCGCACCGGCAGGCCCACCACCACGCAAATGCCGTGGGTCCAGGGCCGCACCTGCTGCAGGTAAGCCAGTGCCGACTCCGGCATCCAGTCGCTCAGAAACAGGTCCTCGCAGCCGTAGCCGGTCAGGCACAGCTCGGGCAGGCAGAGCAGCTCCACGCCCGCCGCTTTAGCCTGGGCTATGGCCGCCTCAATGTTGCGAAGGTTATTGGCCCAGTCAATGGGAATCTGGTTGAGGGCGGCGCCGGCGATACGCATTGTTGTTAATAAAATCTTCCCAAAAAGCTAGCTTGTACTTAGGCAACTAACTAGTCTAATTTAGTAAGGTTGTTGTCATGCTTGCTTATCTAACAAACGATTCATCATACTCAAACCGCGCGGTATCCCCTCGTTGCACCATGATATTGCCAGTATGAAGCTTCAATCGATGTGGCGTTAATTCCAAGATATCCTGCGGTCCAGTAATGCGGGTTCCTAGTAGCTGGTTGCCCACGCGTTTGTATTTGAATATCAGAAGCGTGGTATTGCCAGTTTGAAAATACTCGATGGTTGAATCCTTGATAGTAATGTAAGCGGCTACCCCTGGCCCGCTGGCGGTAGCCAATTGCCGACCTGCCGCATTGTAATAAAAATTGTCAATCCGCACCCTATCCCAATGCCCCTTTAATTCTGAAATCGGTTCATCCTTGGCTTTTTTACAGCCCACCATCAGCAGCAACACCACTAGCAACTCAGGTTTTGATGGCATAACATTAAGTAATTTATGAATCATTAATTAGCTCACGCCCAACGCCGTGAGCGCACGGTCGGCGGCCAGCTGCTCTGCCTGCTTCTTGCTCAGGCCCATGCCGGTAGCCACCACTTCCTCATCCAGCAGAACCGTGGCCGTGAATTCCATCATGCCGCCCGGCCGGGCCTCGCCGCTGATGTCGTAGCGCAGGATTTTGCCCTGGCGCTGAGACCATTCCACCAGCTTGCTCTTGAAGTTGGCCGTGGTGGTCGTGAGCGTATGCACGTCCACAAAACCCTTCACCAGCCGGGTGAGCACAAATTTCCGGGCGGCTTTATACCCCAAATCCAGGTACACGGCGCCCACCAGCGCCTCCAGGGCGTTGCCGTTCACGGAGCGCGAGCGGGCGGCGCGGCCCTGTGCCACGTCCAGTTGCACCAGCTTGTCCAGGCCCAGCTTAAGGGCGATGCCGTTCAGACTTTCGCGGTTCACAATGCGCGAGCGCACTTCCGTCAGGAAACCTTCCTGCTCGTAGGGGTACTTCCGAAAAAGGTATTCGGCCACCACCGTGCCCAGCACAGCATCGCCGAGGAACTCCAGCCGCTCGTTGGTATGGTGGCGCCCCAGGGCCGGCTGCTGCCGCACCGCCGACGAGTGCGTGAACGCCAGTCGATAGAGCTTCACATTGGTTGGCGTGAGGCCCGTCACCGTGCTAATTGCCTGGCGGAATGCCTTATCTGAACCAAAAAAACGGGAAACGAAACCGAGCAAGGTAGAGGGTGCTAACGTGTAAAAAAGTGGGCCGGGCCCGTACTTGGAAATAAGCAGATACAAAGAACGTCATGCTGAGCTTGCCGAAGTATCTCTACCGCGCAACCAATTTGAATTAGTAGTGCAGTAGAGATGCTTGGGCAAGCTCAGCATGACGTTCGGGAAATTCAGTATTAGCAGCCTACAGCTTCCGGAATATCACCGACGTGTTGTGGCCGCCAAAACCGAAGGTGTTGCTCATCGCAATCCGCACGTCGCGCGCCTGGGCCACGTTCGGCGTGAAGTTCAGCGCCTGGTTAATCTCCGGGTCGGGCGTGTGCAGGTTGATGGTGGGGGGCACCAGGCTGTGGTGCATGGCCATGAGGCAGGCCACGGCTTCCACGCCGCCGGCCCCGCCCAGCAGGTGGCCGGTCATGCTTTTGGTGGAGGAGATATTAAGCGTTTCGGCAAACTCGCCGAACACCTTTTCAATGGCTTTGATTTCGGCCCCGTCGCCTAGCGGGGTGCTCGTGCCGTGGGTGTTGATGTAGTCCACCTCGGCGGCCGTAATCTGGGCGTCGCGCAGGGCGTTCTGCATCACCAGCACCACGCCGCTGCCGCTGGGGTCGGGCGCGGTGATGTGGTAGGCGTCCGACGACATGCCGCCGCCAATGAGCTCGGCGTACATCTTGGCGCCGCGGGCCTTGGCGTGCTCGTACTCTTCGAGCACCAGCGCGCCCGCGCCCTCGCCCAGCACGAAACCGTCGCGGTCCTTGTCGTAGGGCCGCGAGGCCGAAGCCGGGTCGTCGTTGCGCTCGCTCATGGCCTTGAGGGCATTGAAGCCGCCCACCCCCGATTCGGTGATGGCCGCTTCGGAGCCGCCCGTCACCATCACATCGGCCAGGCCGAGGCGAATGTTGTTGAAGGCCGCAATGATGGCGTCGTTCGACGAGGCGCAGGCCGACGTGGTCACGTAGTTGGGACCGCGGAACCCGTTTTTAATGGAAATGTTGCCCGACGAGGAGTCGGCAATCATGCGCGGGATGAAAAAGGGCGAATAGCGCGGCGTGCCGTCGCCGCGGCCAAAGGAGATGCACTCCTCCTGCAGCGACTTCAGGCCACCGATGCCGGAGCCCCAAATCACGCCCACCCGGTCCTTGTCCACGCCACTTTCCAGCAGAGCGGAGTCGGCAATGGCTTCGTCGGCCGCTACCACCCCAAACTGGGTGAAGAGGTCCATTTTGCGGTGCTCCTTGCGGTCGAAGAAATTATCGGCCTCGTAGCCTTTCACTTCGCAGGCGAAGCGGGTTTTGAACTTGGCCGGGTCGAAGCGGGTGATGACGGCGGCGCCGCTTTTGCCCGCGCGCAGGCCCTCCCAGTAAGCTGCGGCAGTATTGCCCAGCGGTGTAATGGCCCCAAGGCCGGTAACAACAACCCGTCGGATGGACGACATAAGCAGACGCCACTGGCGCGAAAGATAAAACGGGATAAAACAGCAAAACCGGCCGGCGGCGGGCCGGCCGGTATGCGCAGAACTACCTGTTCATGCCCAGCAAAACGCAGAAGTCTGGCAACGTAATCCGTTCAAATTCTCCGTTTCGCTGGGCGATGACAAAAACTATTTAGCGTGCTCTTCGAGGTAGCTGATGGCCTGGCCCACGGTACCGATGTTCTCTGCCTGGTCGTCGGGGATGCTTACGTTGAACTCCTTTTCGAACTCCATAATCAGCTCGACGGTATCCAGTGAGTCAGCACCCAGGTCGTTGGTGAAGCTGGCTTCGGTGGTCACCTCCGAGGCTTCAACTCCCAGTTTATCAATAATAATGGCCTTTACTTTTTCTGCGATTTCAGACATTTCCGTGGGGTTTAGGGAAAACTACGGCGCAAAGTAACGAGAGATTTCCCAACTAACCCACGCTCGCACTCCTCAATTGCGGGTATAAGATTATGGCGACGGCCCTGGCACGGCTCCCCCGCAAGCCGTAGATTTGCCTTTGCCCGCCCAGTGGGTGCCTCCTTTGCGGCCGCTATGAAGACCTTTACCCTCGACGTTGAATACGAGTGCGACTTTGCCCTGTTTGGGCTGGTGAGCAGCACCCGCGACTATACCCTGGCCTGGGCCCTGAACCGGGCGTTGCGCCTGCGCCTCATCCGGCAGCCCGAACTACTGCTGAACTTACTCAGCCGGGGCCGGCTGGTGTTCACGCACTACCTGCACGCCACCGAAACGCTTACGTTTCGGCTGCTGCGCAACCGCTCCATCGCGCCCTCCAACTTAAAAAAGCCTTTCTTAGCTCCCGATATTAAGGAATACGACTACCTGCTGGCCGTGAGCAACGGGTGTGGCGCCCTAGCCGACGAAGAGTTGCTCCAACAGCTCGCGGCCTTGGACATCGTGCAGTACGTGTGCCAGTTTGACCCCAACACGTTGAAGTACAAAGAGAATTTAATCTTATAATGAATGAGTAAACTCCTCTCCTTTTTTAAGGAGGGGACGCTGGCGCGAAGCGCTAGCTGGGGTGGTGAAGCCGTTGAACAGTGCCTGAACGAATCGTAGCAGCATCGTGTCAGCCCGTCGTTCGGGGACCGTTCAACGGCTTTACCGCCTCCGTTTCAGCCGTTGGCTGAAACATCCCCTCCTTCATAGGGAGGGGAGTTTTTTTGTCATTAATCTCCAACTCATGGATAATCGTTCTGCATTCAACAAGACCAAAATCGTGGCCACGGTTGGTCCGGCATCCAACACCTACGAACGGCTCGGCACGCTCATTCGCGAGGGCGTCGATGTGTTTCGGCTCAACTTCTCGCACGGCTCCTACGAAGACCACCTGTCGGTCATCAACACGGTGCGGCGCCTCAACAAGGACATGCGCACGTCGGTGGGCCTGCTCCAGGATTTGCAGGGCCCCAAAATTCGCCTCGGCGATGTGGAAGGCGGTGGCGTGGAGATTAAAGCCGGTGACATAATCAAACTCGTGTGCGGCGAAAAGGAAATCAGCACGGCCACGCGCCTGAGCACGATTTACCTGGGCCTGGCCCGCGACGTGAAAGCCGGCGACATGATTCTAATTGACGACGGTAAAATCGAACTCAAGGTGCTGGCCACCGACCGCGACCAGGAAGTGGACGTGGAAGTAATCTACGGCGGCCTCGTGAAGCCCCGCAAGGGCATTAACCTGCCCGACTCCGAAGTATCGGCGCCGAGCATGACGGAGAAGGACATCGAAGACCTGCAGTTTGGCCTAGCCAACGACGTGGACTGGGTGGCCCTGAGCTTTGCCCGCAAAGCTGAGGACATTCTGTTCATCAAAAAGCTGATTGCTGAAGCCGGGAAGAAAACCCGCGTCATCGCCAAGATTGAAACGCCCGACGGCCTGCGCAACATCGACGAAATCATCGCCATTACCGATGCTGTGATGGTGGCCCGCGGCGACCTCGGCGTGGAAGTGAAGATGGAAGAGGTGCCCATGGCCCAAAAGATGATTATTGCCAAGTGCAACGCCGCCGGCAAGCCCGTTATCGTGGCCACCCAGATGATGGAGAGCATGATTACGGCCCCGCGCCCCACCCGCGCCGAGACCAGCGACGTAGCCAACGCCGTGCTCGACGGCGCCGACGCCGTGATGCTCTCCGCCGAAACCGCCGTGGGCGCCTACCCCGCCGAGGTCATCCGCTCCATGGTGGGCACCATCCTGAGCGTGGAAAACAACAGCCCACAGCTCTTCCACAAGTGGTGGCCCGTGGACCCCGCCAGCCCCAATTTCATGGCCGACAGCGTACTCTCCGCCGCCTGCCACCTGGCCAAAAACACGGGCTCCAAGGCCATTACCGGCATGACGCACCATGGCTACACGGCCTTCCAGCTGGCCAAGCACCGCCCCAAAGCCGATATCTTCGTCTTTACCGATAACCGGCCACTGCTCACGGCGCTGAGCCTTGTGTGGGGCGTGCGCAGCTTCTACTACGACCGCCTCATCAGCACCGACAGCACCATCACGGATATCCGCTACGTCCTCACCACCACCGGCCACCTCGTGACGGGTGATGTGTTCATCAATACCGGCTCTATGCCCATTCAGGAAAAGGGCAAGGCCAACATGGTAAAAGTGAGCGTCGCCTGACCACGGATGGGCGCTGATTTCACAGATTTAGTGGACGATTACCGTTGGCCATTACCCAAAAGAGGCTTGCCTATTGGCAAGCCTCTTTTATTTCGTCAGTACTCACGCAGCCGCTCAAAAATACTAGTCCCAGCTGGTGATAAGTCCTGTTGGCACAACTTCAGAGCGAGTATATCTGCCATTAGCAGCAACCGGCAATCGTGCACAAAATCAGTGAAATTCGCTATAATTCGCGCCCATCCGTGGTCAGGACGCAAAAAGCCTCACCCGTTGCGGAGTGAGGCTTTTTGTAAGGAGCGTAGAACCAGACCTTGGGGCGGCGCAGTCTGGCCCTACTAAACTCGTCTCGCACTTAGAGCGCGTTGACGAGTTTTGTCAGCTTGCTTTTGTTGTTAGCAGCTTTGTTCTTGTGGATGATGTTCTTTTTGGCCAAACGGTCCAGCATCGAGGTCACTTTTTTCAGCAGCTCCTGAGCGGCCGTTTTGTCGGTGGCAGCGCGCAGCTTCTTGATGGCCGTGCGAGTGGATTTGTGCTGGTAACGGTTCAACACGCGCTTAGCTTCGTTGCTGCGGATGCGTTTGAGGGCCGACTTATGGTTTGCCATGAGTTGGAATATATGAGAGCGTTATGCTTGAGTTCTGTGTTTGGGAGGGCAAAGGTACGAAGCTGCCCGGCAATTTCAAACTGAGTTGGCAAAAAATAGTGAGGCAACGCCCCCTGTAATCCGTTGGAGCAGTTGGAGCAAGGGCTGACATGATGCTCAAATAGCGAAACCGGATAAACTGCGGCCCTAAATTAGTATGCATGCCGATTATGTGCGAACTTTACTACTTCCCCTCCCACCCATCGCGCAGCTGCCCACCTCCACTTTTCGCGCCATGCCCCTTGTAGCCAACTCCCGGTACCAACCGCCGTTTTACCTCTTTAATGGCCATTTGCAGACCATTGTGCCCAGTCTGTGGCGCACGGTGCCCGAGGTGAACTACCAGCGCGAACGGCTGGAACTGCCCGACGGCGACTTTTTGGACCTGGACTGGAGCCGCCTGCCCGCGATGCGCCCCACCGACGGGCTTGTGGTTGTGTCGCATGGCCTCGAAGGCGACGCCTCCCGGCCCTACATGCGGGGGATGGTGCGTGCCCTCAACCGCGCCGGGTTTGATGCGCTGGCGTGGAACTACCGCAGCTGCGGCGGCGAGATGAACCGCCTGCTCCGCTCCTACCACCTCGGCGATACCGACGACTTGGACTTGGTGGTGCGGCACGCGCTGGCCACGGGCCGCTACGGCCGAGTGTACCTCGTGGGCTTCAGCGCCGGCGGCAACGTGACGCTGAAGTACCTGGGCGAAGAGCCAACGCGGGTGCCCACCGAAGTAAAGCGGGCCGCCGTATTCTCGGTGCCGACTGATTTGCGGGCCAGCTCGGTCCACATTGGTCGGCTCCAGAACCAGGTGTATATGCGCCGCTTTCTGAAATCCCTGCGCCTGAAAGTTCGGGCCAAAGCGGAACTGCTGCCCGGCCAGATAGACCTTTCGGGCATTGAGGAGCTGCGCAACTTTGAGGAGTTCGACAGCCGCTACACCGCGCCCATGCACGGCTTCGATTCGGCCGCAGCCTACTACCAGCACGCCAGCTCCGGGCGCTACCTGAGCGGCATTCGGGTGCCCGCCCTGCTGGTGAATGCGCAGAATGACCCGTTTCTGCCGGCCTCCTGCTTCCCGCGTGAGCTGGCTACCAATTCCCCGTTTGTGTTTCTGGAGACGCCACCGGAGGGCGGCCACGTGGGCTTTCCGGAAGGCTCCCCCGATGGCGAATACTACTCGGAGCGGCGCGCGGTGGAGTTCCTGACGGCGGAAGTGCCGGCGTAGAAGCTATCCAAATCGGCTTATATCGAACGTCATGCCGAGCGCAGCTGAGGCATCTCGCGTGGGGCAGTAATCCAATCGTCAGTCGAGGAGATTAGTGACAACACGCGAGATGCCTCGGCTGCGCTCGGCATGACGTTGAAGCTGTTTAGAAAGTAAAAGGACTCCCAAAAAAGCGCGAAATTTGAGTTACGACACTCCTTTTTTCGCATTTTAATGGAAGTCCTGTCCAAAGATAT
>NZ_MDZB01000100.1 GCF_001816145.1 Hymenobacter lapidarius
AACCCACTTTCAGTGGTTTCTTTCAGTCGGCTTTAGCCGAAACCCGCGAATTCCATTCGCAACCCAAACCTATGGACTTCCAGTCCATAGTCGTTTAGTGCCGCAAATACTGCCCCAAATCCGACACGCTTGCGATGCTCAACTGCTGCGCCTGCTGCTGGCGCATGAGCAGTGCGTAGGTGTTGTTGAAACCCAGCGGGGCCAGCCACTCCAGGTTGTAGCGGCGGCGAAATTCAGTGCGCACGTAGTGGAGCACGGTATCGGGCCGGCCGCCCAGGGAGTCAACCACGGCGGGCGTGGGCTGCAAGAGCACTAGCAGGCCGGTGCCGGTGTACTCGGGATACATATCGATGGCGCCATCACGCAGGGCCTCGAAGCAGATGGTGGTGCCGCCGAGGCCGGTTTTGGTTTGCACGGCCAGGCCGGTGTTGCCGCGAATGAGGGCGGCATACATTTCGGCCAGAATGTACTGCTCGGCAAAAATCTTGGAGCCCAGGCGCACCACGGGCGCGCCGGCCACGGCCGGCCGGGGTGCCCGCCACAGCCCCCGCCGCCGCAGAAAGCCCTCGGCAATGGCTTGGGGCGACTGGTGCAGGTAGTCGGCGCGGTAGTTCAGGTTGGTCATCACCGAATCCGAAATCTGGCCAGCGAGCAGGGCCAGCACGGGCGCCAGCTCCGGGTGCTCACGCAACAGCGCCGGCCGCACCACGGGCACGGCGTAGTAGGGCGGAAACACGCGGCGGTCGTCGTGCAGCACACGCAGGTTGTAGGCCCGAATGCGGCCGTCGGTGGAGTAACCGTCTATCACGTCCACGTTGGCGTTGCGGGCGGCTTCGTACACCAGCGCGGGCGCCAGCACCACGTTGGGCAGGCGCGTGAGGCCGTAGGTTTTGGTGAGGCTGGGCAGGCCATCGGCCCGGCCCACAAATTCGGGGCTGAACCCGGCCAGCAGCTTGCCCGTGGCGCGGGGCAGCAGGTACAGGGCCCCCAGCAGCGGCAGCGCCACCAGCAGGCCCGCGCCCACCCGGCCCAGGCGCCGGGGCGCTCAGCCGCTGCACAGCACCCAGCGCGGCATCGAAGGCCAGCGCCAGGGCGGCGGCTGGCAGGGCGCCGGCCAGAATCATAGCCGGGTTATTCAGGGCAATGCCACCGAAGATGAACTCGCCCAGCCCGCCCGCCGCAACATAGGCGGCCAGCGTGGCCACGCCCACGTTTATCACCGCCGCCGTGCGGATGCCGGCCATGAGCACCGGCAGGGCCAACGGCAGTTCCACCCGGCGCAGCACCTGGTCGTCGGTCAGGCCCAAGCCGCGCGCCGCTTCCACCACCGCCGGCGCCACCCCCTGAATGCCCGCCAGCGTGTTGCGAATGATGGGCAGCAGTGAATACAGAAACAGCGCAAATATGGCCGGCTTCGGCCCAATGCCCAGCAGCGGAATCAGAAAGCCGAGCAGCGCGATGCTGGGCACCGTCTGGAGCACGCCCGCCAGGCCCAGCACCGCCGGGGCCCAGTGCGGCCGGCGCGACAGCCACAGCCCCACGGGCACGCCCAGCAGCACCGCCAGCAGCAGCGAAACCGCCGTCAGGCCAATGTGCTGCAGGGTTTGCTCGCCGAGCTTGCCGGCCTGCTCGTGCCAGAAAGTGAGCAGCGCGCTTAGCGTTTCCATGCGTCCTCCTCTCGTTGCAGGGCCTCGCCGAAAGCCGCCATCAGCTGCGCCACGGTGAAGGGGAATGACGGGAGCGCCGTATCGGCGCTGGTCAGCCTTTCCAACGCCTCGTTTACGGTGATTTGGGAATTGAGATTGTCGGAATCACGGCGGTTAGTATCGGCCATATTCCAATGCGAGGTTTCGACAAAAACGTCTGCCAGCGTTAGGGTGCGCAACTGTAGCGCCAGCCGCTCGGCGGCGAAGAAGCGGCGCACGAATTCGTTGGCGGGCCGGAAGAGCAGCTCGCGGGGCGTGCCCAGCTGCTGCGGCTGGCCGGCGTCGAGCAGCAAAATCCGGTCGGCCAGCTCGAAGGCTTCGGTCACGTCGTGGGTTACCAGAACTATCGTTTTGCTGCGTAATTCTTCCAGCTCCCGGAACTCGCGCCGGATGCTGGCGCGGGTCAGCGGGTCGAGGGCGCCGAAGGGCTCGTCTAGCAGGACGATGGGCGGGTCGGCGGCCAGGGCGCGGGCCAGGCCCACGCGCTGCTGCTGCCCGCCCGAAAGCTGGTGCGGCAGCTGCCCGGCGTAGCGGGCGGGGGGCAGGTGCAGGCGGGTGAGCAGCGCCTCGGTACGGTCTGCTATGGCGGCCGGGGCGTGGCCCAGCAGGCGCGGCACCACCGCAATATTCTCGGCCACGGTATAGTGCGGCAGCAGCCCCACTTGCTGAATGACGTAGCCGATGCCCCGCCGCAGGAGTTCGGGCCGCTGCGCGAGGATGTCCCGGCCGTTGATTTCTACCGTGCCGCCGTCGGGCTCAACCAGCCGGTTGAGCATCTTGAGCAGCGTGGTTTTGCCGCAGCCGCTGGGGCCGAGCAGTACCAGGGTTTCGCCGGCCGCCAGCTCAAACGAGACATCCTGCACCACGGCGTGCGCCCCAAAGTGCTTGCTAAGGTGGGAAACGCGAACAACGGGCGGCTGATGGGTTGGCATGGGGCAGGAGGGAGGCAAGGTAAACCCGGCAGGTTGATTTGGGTTTGGCCACCGGGGCGTACCCGTGGTTTTTCGCCGCGTAACTTGGCTGCATCATTCCCATCTCACCCGTTTTTACATGGTTTACCGATACCTGCTTTCCTTCCTGCTGCTCCTCTCGTTATGCCTGCCCGCTGCGGCGCAGATGTATTCCAGTACCGACCCGTTTGCGCACACGTTCAGCATTGTGGCGCGCGACCCTGCTACCGGCGAAATGGCGGTGGCCGTGCAAAGCCACTGGTTTTCGGTGGGTACTTCCGTGAGCTGGGGCGAGGCCGGGGTGGGCGTGGTGGCCACGCAGTCGTTCACCAACAAATCATTCGGCCTACGCGGGCTGGCCTTGCTGAAAAGCGGCAAATCGGCCCAGCAGGCGCTGGATGAATTGCTGGCCAACGACGAAGGCCGCGACGTGCGCCAGGTCGCCATTCTCGACAACCAGGGCCGCGTGGCCACCCACACCGGCCAGAAGTGCGTGGACATGGCCGGCCACCAGCAGGGCGCCCAGTTCTCGGTGCAGGCCAACATGATGCTTTCGGATAAAGTCTGGCCCGCCATGGCCAAGGCCTACGAGCAAAGCGCCAAGCTGCCCTTGGCCGAGCGGGTGCTGGCCGCCCTGGAAGCGGCCCAGGCCGTAGGCGGCGACATCCGCGGTCGGCAATCTGCCGCGCTGCTGGTGGTGCGCGACACCACCACCGAAGGCCCCTGGGCCGACCGCCTCGTGGACCTGCGCGTGGACGACCACGCCGCTCCGCTCCCCGAGATGCGCCGCCTCCTGAGCCTGCACCGCGCCTACGAGCACATGAACGCCGGCGACCTGGCCGTGGAGAAAAACGACATGCCTGCCGCCATCCGCGAGTATGAAGCCGCCGAAAAGATGTTTCCCAAAAACCTGGAAATGAAGTACTGGCACGCCATCACGCTGGCCAATAAGCAGCAGGTGCCCGCCGCGCTGGCCCTGTTGCGCCCCATTTTCAAGCAGGAGCCCAACTGGCGCGTCCTCACCGAGCGCCTGCCCAAAGTAGGCCTGCTCACCGTGACCGCCGCCGAGCTAAAGCAGATTCTGGCTTTGAGATAGAGAACTTACGCGCAACCATTTTTCCCGCAGAGGTCGCAGAGGTGAAACCGCAGAGGTAGCCGCTAAAAATCTGCGAACCTCTGCGGTTTCACCTCTGCGACCTCTGCGGGAAACGCTCGTTTGCTTAACGTGCACAACTCATTGTTTGAATATGAAAACGCTTTTTCTGAAAACGGCACTCGCCAGTTTACTCACAGCCAGCCTGGCCCATTCGCAAGCCCCGCTCACCGTTCCCAAGCCCGTGGCTGCGGCGCTGGCCCAGGTGCAGCCCGAAGCCATCAAAGCCCACATTGCTTACCTCGCCGATGACAAGCTGCAGGGCCGCCAAGCCGGCACGCCCGGCTACCAAATGGCCGTAGATTACGTGACCAAACAGCTGAAAAGCCTGGGCGTGCAGCCCGCTGGCGACGCCGGTACCTACATTCAGAACGTGCGCCTGCGTAAGGCCTTTCTCAAGCCCGGCGCCACGTTTGCGGCTATGGGTGCGCAAGGCGCTATGCCCCTCACCGCCGGCCAGGACTACATTGTGTACCCCAGCCCGGAGCTGCCCGCCACCAGCGTGCAGGATGCGCCGCTGGCCTTTGCCGGCTTCGGTATCAGCGCGCCCGAGCTGGGCTACGACGACTACGCCGGCCTCGATGTGAAGGGCAAAGTGGTGGTGATAGTGCGCGGGGCGCCCCGCACGTTTGCTTCCACGGTGGCCGCGGCCAGTCAGGACTTATCGGGCATTTTGCAGGCGGCGGCCCGGCACGGCGCCGTGGGGCTGGTGGTGGCCTCGACGCGCGCCGGCACCCTGCCCGACCTGAAGCGCGGCACCTACAGCGTGCTCGGGCCCAACGGCAAAGTGGCCGCTTCGCGCACCTTTGCCGTGGGCAGCCGCCAGCAGCTCTACGCGGCCGTGAACGCCGCCACTTTCCAGCGCCTCATGCAAACCGCCGGGCTGGACACGGCCCAGATGTTCGCCTCCATTAAGAGCGGCAAGCCTGCTTCGGCCCCGCTGAAAACCGCCGTGAGCGCCAGCGCCGAATCCACTTACCAGGACATCGAGAGCTTCAATGTGGTGGGCAAATTCACGGGTTCCGATGCCAGGCTGCGCGACGAGTACGTGGTGCATTCGGCCCATCTCGACCACTTGGGCATCACCGCCCCGGTGCGGGGCGATTCCATCAACAACGGCGCGCACGACAACGCTTCGGGCGTGGCCTGCGTGCTGGAAATAGCCAAAATCTACTCTAAGCTTAAGGAAAAACCTAAGCGCAGCATGCTTTTCGTACTGATGACCGGCGAGGAGCTGGGCCTGCTGGGCTCGGCCGCGTTCGCCGCCAACCCCACGGTGCCCAAGGCCAGTATCGTGGCCGACGTGAACATGGACATGCCCACCATCATCGCGCCGCTGCTGTCGGTGGTGGCGCTGGGTGGGCAGCATTCCAGCCTGCTGCAACCCGTGTCCAGAGCCGCCGCCTACATGGGCATCACCCTGGAACAAGACCCCGAGCCGGAGCAGAACCGCTTCATCCGCAGCGACCAGTACAGCTTCGTAACCGCCGGCATTCCCGCCCTTCACCTCAAATACGGCAACAAAACCGCCGACGGCAAAAACAACCTCAACGAGACCGTGCAGAAGTGGCGCGCCGTGACCTACCACAAACCCCAAGACGATATCAACGGCCTCTTCGACTTCGAGGCCGGTAAGAAGTACGTGCAGCTCTGCTTTCTGATTGGCTACCAAGTGGCGCAGAATCCGGTGCGGCCAACCTGGAACAAGGGCGACTTTTTTGGGCAGCGCTACGGCAGCCGCTGAGAACCCGCCCCGAAACTTTCCCCGGCCGCCGATGCTTTAGACCTTCGTACTTTTACAGTCCACGCGGCCCCGCCGCTTTTTAACGATAAGACAATGGCAGTTTATCCCGAATACATGGTGGCGCCCATCCGCCAGGACCTCACTGAGGTTGGTTTTGAACAACTGATGACCCCCGAAGCAGTGGATTCCGCGCTGGCTTCGAACGAAGGCACCGTGCTGGTGGCCGTGAACTCGGTGTGCGGCTGCGCCGCTGCCAAGGCCCGCCCGGCCCTGAAAATGGCCTTGGCCAGCGCCGACAAAAAGCCCGGCAAGCTAGTGACCGTATTTGCCGGCATGGAAACCGAAGCCGTGGCTAAGATGCGCGAGCACCTGCTCCCATATCCTCCCTCGTCCCCTTGCATCGCCCTGTTCAAAGACGGCGAGTTGGTGCACATGATTGAGCGCTACCACATCGAAGGCTCCGACGCCATGCGCATTGTGAACAACCTGCAAGGCGCGTTTGAAGAGTATTGCTAGATTTTATAGCGGTTGATGGGCAGCGATTAACGGTCAATGATTGACCGCTGCCCACTAGCCATTAGCCACTGAAATCAAGCATTTGGATTGGCTTCGTAAATGGTCGTTCCGGTTTCGGGGCGACCATTTTTTTGTTGGGCCTCCGCTTTCTCATCGGGCTCGCCGACGGCAATGAGGATGGCCCCGCCCGCCATAAGCGCGGCCCCGACCATAATTTGCCAGGTAAGCTTCTCCTTCAGGAACAGCGCGGCCAGCACGACCGCAAACACCAGCGACACGTTGGTGAGGGGCGATACCCGCGAGGCATTGCCCAGCGACAGCGCCCGGAACGAGAGCAGCGACGACGCGGCCGCAAGTACGCCGGCCCCAATCAGAAACAGCCAGCTTCTACGGTCAACCTTGCCGATTTCGGGCAGCAGCCCTTCCCACACCACGGTGCCCCACGAAACTAGGAGAATCAGCACGGCCTGAATGGCAAAGGCAAGGCTGGGCGGTACGTTCTTGAGGCCGGCTTTCGACAGCGTGACGACGGAAGCCGCCGCAATGGCCGCCAACAAGGCAAATACTACCCACACAGGACCACTGATTTAACGGATTTTAACGGATTAGGACGGATTTTTTGTGGTTCCGCTTTGGGCCACTACTTTTTGAGTGTCTTTACGAAACGTTTGAATTCGAGGCTGGATGCGCCGAAATTTATCAGGAGGCCAACGGGGACTTTAAAGGCTTCTAGGTAATTGATAATCTGGACGTGGTGTGCGGGCACAAGCGCTTCCAACGCTTTCATCTCAACTAATACTCGCCTTTCAATAAAAAAGTCGGCTCTGCGGGAGCCGACTTTTTTGTCATCATAATAAATAGGTAAATCAATTTCCCGCTCGGCTTTCAGCCCTTGCTTGAAAAGTTCGATGGCCAGCGCCCGTTGAAACACCACTTCCGGAAACCCACGTCCCAACTTCCGATGCACCGCCATCTAGCCCCCAATAATGGCATGCGTCAACTGATTATATTCCTCAAGATTAAGCAACCCTGTCATCACCAAAAACCATAGCGCGCGGAACCACAATAAACACGTCTCAATCCGTTAAAATCTGTTAAATCTGTGGTCTAGTTGGCTACCTCGCTGATGAACTTGATGCGCACCAGCCGCAGCTCCTCCTCGCTGAACTCGTCGCCCAGCTCCTTCATGGCCACGGCAATGTTGTCCGTAGTGGCCGACATGAAATAGTCGTAGATTTCTTCCTGGCGGTCTTCCTCCACCATTTCGTTGAGGTAATAGCCGATGTTCAGGCGGGTGCCGGAGTAGCAGATGTGCTCAATTTCCTCCATCAATTCGGCCATGCTGATGCCCTTGGACGAGGCAATGTCCTCCAGCATCATCTTCTTGTCGATTTGCTGGATGATGTAGATTTTGATTTTTGAGCGGTTCACGGCCGACTTCACCACCACGTCCTCGGCGGTTTCGATGTCGTTGTCTTCCACGTACTTCTTGATGGCGGCCACGAACGGCGCGCCAAACTTGCTGGCCTTGCCCTGGCCCACGCCCGACACGTGCGTAAGGTCGTGCAGGGTGGTGGGGTAAGTGGTGGCCATCTCCTTCAGGCTGGGGTCCTGGAAAAGGACGTAGGGCGGCAGGTTTTTCTGCTTGGCCACCTGCTTGCGCAGCTCTTTGAGCTGCGTGAACAGGGCTTCGTCGTGCCCGGCGGCTTGTTGTACCTCCTCCTTTTCCTCGTCGGCCTTCTGCTCCTCGTCGAAGTTGTGGTCCTTCGTGAGGGTGATGGAGCGCGGGTTTTCAATGAAATCAATGCCCTTGTCGGTAATGCGCACCAAGCCCAGGCTGTCGATATCCTTCTCCAAAAAGCCGTTCAGCAGGCACTGGCGCAGCACCGAGTGCCAGAACTGCGCGTCGCCCAGGGCCTTGCCCTGGCCATACACCGGCAGGGCGTTGTGGGCGTAGCTCTCAATGTGCGGGTTGTTCAGCCCCAGCAACACCTGGCCAATGTGGTTGAGGTTGAAGCGGGCCTCCGTCTGCACCGTGGCGCGCAGGGCCAGGCCCACGGCAGCTTCGCCCTCGAACCGTTCCTTAGGGTGGCGGCAGTTGTCGCAGAAGCCGCAGTCGGTGTCCAGCTGCTCGCCGAAGTAGTGCAGTAGCTGCCGGCGGCGGCACACGGCGCTTTCGGCGTAGTTGGTCATCTCGGCCAGCAGTTGGTGGGCGTTGTCGCGCTCGGTGACCGGCTTGTCTTTGCTGAATTTTTCCAGCTTCAGAATGTCGTCGTAGCTGTAGAACATCAGGCAGTTGCCTTCCAGGCCGTCGCGGCCGCCGCGGCCGGTTTCCTGGTAGTAGCCCTCTATGGATTTGGGCGCGTCGAAGTGAATCACGAAGCGCACGTCGGGCTTGTCGATGCCCATGCCGAAGGCAATGGTGGCCACAATCACGTCGCACTCCTCATTAAGGAAAGCGTCCTGGTTGTCGATGCGCACCTGCTGGTCCAGCCCGGCGTGGTAGGGGCGGGCGCGCACGTCGTTCACGCGCAGCAGCTCGGCTATTTCCTCCACTTTCTTGCGGCTGAGGCAGTAAATAATGCCGGCCTTGCCCTTGTGCAGCTTCACGTACTGAATGAGCTGCTTTTTGGTGTTGTGCTTGGCGCGCACCTCGTAGTAGAGGTTGGTGCGGTTGAAGCTGGTTTTGAAGACGCTGGCGTCGTCCATCTGCAGGTTTTTCTGGATATCCAGCTGCACTTTGGGCGTGGCCGTGGCCGTAAGGGCGATGATGGGCACGTTGCCGCCCAGGTTGTCGATGATGCCGCGAATCTTGCGGTACTCGGGCCGAAAATCGTGGCCCCACTCCGAAATGCAGTGGGCCTCGTCGATGGCCACGAAGCTGATGGTTGATTTCAGCAGAAACTCAATGGTGTCGTCCTTGGTCAGGCTCTCGGGCGCTACGTACAGCAGCCGCACGTCGCCGCTGATAACGTCCCGTTTCACCCGGTTCATTTCCGTCTTGGTCAGCGTCGAATTGTACACCTGCGCATTCACCCCAAACGCCCCCAGCTGGTCCACCTGGTTCTTCATCAGGGCGATGAGAGGCGAAATGACAATGGCCGTGCCCGGCAGCACCAGCGCCGGCAGCTGGTAGCACAGGCTTTTGCCGGCCCCTGTGGGCATGATGACGAACGTGTTGTTCCCGGCCAGGATGTTCTGGATTACCGCCTCCTGGGTGCCCCGAAACTGGCCGAAGCCAAATACTTCTTTCAGTGTGTGTTTTAACTCGGCGACGAGGGGCGGGGCTTCTTGGAGGGCAGCAGATGGCATAGGACGTAAGCTCAGGTGGCAGGCAGGCAGATGGCCCGGTTCTTAACGAAGATAAGCACTAGCCTAGTTTTCCGACGTAAAAAAATGGTGTTTTTCGTGAATTGTGGAAAACAATTCAGTCACACTAAATCGCGAGTATTTCGCTCAAGGGGAAGCAAAAGGTAGCTGAATAGCCTCATTGCGGGAGCGTGCCAGTAATAGACGATTCTGAGACTGGCGGTCGCGCCTGGTCAGCTTTGCGCTGATGCCGGGCTGCAGCATGCGCGCCGGGAGTGGGGCTTAGGTTCTTTTCCGCAATTTTGTAGCTCCATTTTCTGCTTCGCTCATGCCTGCTTCCGCTCAATTTACAGACCCCTCCCTTGCTGGCCCGGCCCCGGCTTCTGCCGATGTGCTCGCCATTGCCCGCCAGGTGCTGCACGCCGAAGCCGCCGCCCTGCACGACGTGGCCGATGCCCTTGCTGCCACCCCTGATTTTGTGAGCTGCGTGCAGGCCATTCTGCAACTCAAGGGCCGCGTGGTGGTCACGGGCATTGGCAAAAGCGCCCACATTGCCGGTAAAATAGTAGCCACACTCAACAGTACCGGCACGCCGGCCCTGTTCATGCACGCCGCCGACGCCATTCACGGCGACCTGGGCATGATTCAGCCCGAAGACTTCGTGGTGGCCATCAGCAAGAGTGGCGACACGCCCGAAATAAAGGTGCTGGTGCCGCTGCTGCGCCGCAAGGGCGTGCCGCTGGCCGCGCTGGTGAGCAACGCCGATTCCTACCTCGGCCAGCAGGCCACCTACATTCTGCACGCCCCGGTAACGAAGGAGGCCTGCCCTAACAACTTGGCTCCCACTACCAGTACCACCGCGGCCCTGGCCCTGGGCGATGCCCTAGCCGTGTGCCTGCTCGAAAGCCGCCAGTTTACGGCCGCTGATTTTGCCCGCCTGCACCCCGGCGGCACCCTCGGCAAGCGCCTCTACCTGAAAGTGGGCGACCTGAGCCGCCAGAACCAGCGCCCCCAGGTAACAGAAGATTCCCCGCTAAAGGAAGTGCTGCTGGAAATATCCGGCAAGCGCCTCGGTGCCACCGCTGTGCTCGACGCTGCCGGCCAGCTTGCCGGCATCATCACCGATGGCGACCTGCGCCGCATGCTCGGCAGCTTTTCTGAGTTGGAAAAGCTGAAGGCCCGGGATATTCTCACGCCTCACCCCGCCACTATCGACGTGGAGGATTTTGCCGCCGAGGCCTTGGCGCGGATGCAGCAGCGCAACATCACCCAACTGGTGGTAACGGAAGACGGACAGTTTGCCGGCTTCATTCACTTGCACGATTTACTGCGGGAAGGGCTGGTTTAGGGCGTATGTTGCAGCGCAACCTCCGGGCAGCCGGTGGGCCACCGCTTCCGCCTTAGATTTAAGCCACCGCTTACCTTTACCGATATGAATTCCACCTACCTCATTGTAATGGCCGGCGGTATTGGCAGCCGATTCTGGCCCTTCAGCCGCACCCATCACCCCAAGCAGTTTCATGACGTGCTGGGTACGGGGCGGTCTATGCTCCAGCTTACCGTGGACCGGTTTGCCGGCGTTTGCCCGCCCGAAAACGTGTTTGTGGTCACGAACCGCGACTATACTGACTTGGTGCACGAGCACCTGCCCGAGCTGCCGCTGGACCGGATTCTGGGCGAGCCCATTGGCCGGAACACGGCGCCTTGCATTGCCTACGCCAGCTATCGTATTGCCAAGCGCGACCCCCAGGCCACTATTATCGTGACCCCGGCCGACCACGCCGTGCTGCGCGAAGACGAGTTCCGTCGCCTCATTGGCGTTGCCGTGGACGCGGCCCAGGCCAGCGACGTGCTCATCACGCTCGGCATTCAGCCCTCGCGGCCCGATACCGGCTACGGCTATATTCAGTACATGGACGACCAGTCCTTGCCCGGTGGGCAGCTGCACAAGGTCAAAACCTTTACCGAAAAGCCAAATCTGGAACTGGCCCGCATGTTCGTCGAGAGCGGGGACTTTCTCTGGAATTCCGGCCTGTTTGTGTGGCGTGCCGAGGTTATCATCGCCGCCTTTCGTCACTACCTGAGCGACATTGCCGAGGTATTCGAAGAAGGTGCCGCCATGCTCGGTACGCCGCAGGAAGAAGCATTTATCAGCCAGGCTTACTCGCGCTGCCGCAACATCAGCATCGACTACGGGATAATGGAAAAGGCTGACAACGTGTACGTACTGCCCGCCGACTTCGGCTGGAGCGACGTGGGCACCTGGGACTCCCTGCACCGCATCGGCCAGCGCGACGAGAATGAAAATGTGGTTAGCGGCGACGTGCTGCTCTACGACACCAGCGGCTGCGTCATCAAAACCCCCCCCGAGCGCCTCGTAGTGGTGCAGGGCCTGGAAGACTACATCGTGGCCGAGTACGACAACGTGCTGCTCATTTGCAAGCGCAGTGAGGAGCAGCGCGTGAAGGACTTCGTGGCCGATGTGAAGGCGAAGAAGGGCGCGGGGTATAACTAGCGGCCAAAAACCTCACCCCCAGCCCCTCTCCAAAAGAGAGGGGAGCCTGAGACATAGTAATAAAAAAAGCCTGCTGAACAGCAGGCTTTTTTTGTGGGCATTTTGGCGATGGCTATGACTTCGGGGTCTTGTAAACGCTGAGCGAAATAGCTATAATCAAGCCGATTGAAGCGGCTTTGAGGAAGAGTAATTGCTGGTCAAGCTGCTGGCCGCGAGCCCGCACTTTGGAAAGCGCTGCCTGGGAACCTCCGGTTGCAAGCAACTTCTTTTCGGCAAACTCAGCTTCGTATTTGTAGCTGATTCTGTTGTTGAACCAACCATACAGGCTCAACAGGAAAAGGCCCGCCAGCAGCCAGCTCAGCTTTCTCATTTGCCTGAAGAAACCCGCTGCCGGGCCACCTCAAACAGCATGATGCCAGCCGCCACGCTCACGTTCAGACTCTGAATCTGGCCGCTCATGGGCACTTTGAGCTTCACATCGGCCAGGTTCAGCAGGTCCGGCGAAATGCCGTCTTCTTCCGAGCCCATGAGCACGGCTACCGGGCCGGTGAAATCCACTTCGGCGGCGCCCACGGCTTCGTCGGCTTTCTCGGTACAGGCCACCACGGTCACGCCGGACTGCTGCAGAAATCGGATGGTTTCGTGCAGGTTGTTTTCGCGGCACACGGGCAGAATGTTCAGCGCGCCCGCCGACGTTTTCAAGGCGTCGCCGTTGATTTGGGCGGCGCCGCGGCCGGGCACTACGATGGCCTGCACGCCCAGGCACTCGGCGGTGCGGGCAATGGCGCCGAAGTTGCGCACGTCGGTAATGCGGTCCAGCAGCAGCAAAAACGGCACTTTGCCTTCCTCAAACAAACCGGACACGATGCTGTCGAGCGGCGCGTAGTCAATGGGCGACACGAAGGCCACCGCGCCCTGGTGGTTTTTGCGGGTCAGGTTGTCGAGCTTCTCCACGGGCACCAGCTGCACCTGGATGCCGGCCGCGCGGGCGGCAGCCGAAATGTCCGTCACGAGGCTGTTTTTGGTACCGCGCAACAGAAAAATTTTCTCCAGGGTACGGCCCGCGTTCAGCGCTTCCTGAATCGGGCGCAGGCCAAACAGCATGTCGATGCTGGCGGCCTGGGCCGGGCGGTTTTCGTAGCGGGGGCGGTCGTTGCCGCCGCGCTCGCCGCCTTCATTGCTGCGCTCGCGGTAGGGGGAACGGCTTTCGCCCCGGTCCGAGCGGCCGGTGCGGTCGCCGGCGGCTTCGTCGCGGTTGTCGCTGCCGCCGCGGCCTTTGGGGCGGGCGGGGCGGTCGTCAAACTCGCTGCCGCTGCGCTCGGGGCGGAACTGCTTGGGGGTGACGGGGCGGTTGTCGCCGTCGTAGAAGCGGCGGCCGGCTACCGGGCGCGCGGGACGTTCGGGCCGGTCAGGGCGGTCGGTGGGGTTCTCCATTTTTCAACGGCGGCATACCAGAGCAATTCGTACTCGGGCCGGCGCACCAATTCGTAGTAATCAGGCGCAAAGGTACTAGGCCGGGGGCGGAAGGTGTAGGTGACGGGCCCGCCGTTTACGCCGCCTTCGGAATAAAACCACCGTTCCTCGCCGGTAAAGAGGCGCCGCACGCTGGGCGGCGGCCCCAGCACCACGTACAGCAGGCCGCGGTCGGTGAGCCAGCCGGCCTTGTGGGCGGCAAACAAGCGGTTGGCGGCCGTTACGCGGCCGTAGTAGCGGCGTATCAGTTCTTTGCCCAGGCTTTGGTTGCCCTGGGCAATGTCGAGCCAGAATTTATCCACGGCGCGCTTCGGGTCGGCCGCGTTGGTGAGGCGCTGGCGCTCCTGGCTGGTGGTGAGGTAGCGCAGCGGCTCAATCAGCTCGGCGGCGGTGGTCAGGGCCGGGTAGTCATTGTCTGCTACCATCACCGCCAGCGGGCCGGACAGGGCTGCGCCCGCCCCGCCCACGCGCAGGCTGTACAAGCCCGGCTCATCGAAACGCAACGGCTCGCCCGGGCGGGTAGTGGCGGAGTCCAGCACGGGCAGCACCGCCGGTCCGCCGGGCGCCGCGTTGGAGCGGCTCATGGGTGGCAGGGCCGCCACCTGGCTCACCGCGTAGCGTTTCCAGCGCACGGGCTGGTAGAGGCCGAAATGGTCCACGCCAAAGGGTTCGCCGGCTTGCACGTAGCGTCGCAGCAGGGGCTGGCCGAGGGAGTCGATGAGCACGAACGGGCGCGTCAGCAGGGCGTCGGTGAGGCGCAGCCAGGCCGTGGTGGTGGGTTCCTGGTAGTCTTCTTTGGCATCAACGGGGCTGGTGCGCAACTCCAGCACGGCCCCGCGCGGCAGGCGCGCCGCCGCCACGCAGAAGCTGAGCCGGGTGGCCTCCGTTTCGGGGCGCGGGTGCTGCTGGCGGCGCGGCACGCTGTCCTGCCACAGCGGCACCTTGGCTTCGTAGCTGGGCCACACCGTGAGCTGCAGCGCGTGGCCGGGGCCCAGGCGGGCGGGCGCGGGCAGCCGCAGGTAGAAGCGCAGGCTGTCGCCCTCGCGGCGCGTGTCCACTTCCAGGCGCGGGCCGTCGCGGTACAGGCCGGCGTAGTCAGGGCGCGGTGCGGGGGGAGCAAAGGCGCACAGCAGCGGCAGCAGCCAGCCGAGGCGGACCCAAAAGGGCGAACAGTAGGGGAGGCGTGGCACGATGAAGACGAAATTGTAAAGTCCTTTTTTTCTAACGAAGAAAACGCATGAAACGGCTGCAGGAGATGAATGAAGCGGGGAAGTGACAGGAAAAAAGCGCCCGCCGGGCCTTTTGAAAAGTGCCACAATGGTAAAAATAGTACTGCCGCGCAGCATCACCTGCGTGCTGATAACCAGTAGCTTTAGCCCGTGGTTGCCACCAGATTGGTAGCGCCGCCGCGCAGTTCCTGGTAATTGACGCTATGATATGAAGGTGCTTGCTGGGTCTGCCGTTGGTCGGCTTCAGCTCTGGTTATTGCGTGCTGTCAATAATGCGTGCTGTCAATAAGATAATAACATCACAACTATCCTTCCGCGTGCATTCGCCAACCCTCTCCCCCTTTCTGCCATGAAACTCTGCCTGTTCCTCGGCCTGGCCGCCCTGCTGGCCACCAGCGCCTGCAAGAAAGACGACTTTGATCTCGACGGCTTGGTGCCCGCGACGCAGTCTGGAAAGGACACCGGCGACTTCTTACTCAACGGCCAGCCCTATCGGCCGGGCCGGGGTAGCGCGTATCCCGGCCCAGCAGTGGGCGCCATTTGGTCCAACATCAGGGGCGGACGGAAGATTACGGTAGTAATGGGGCGCAAGTTTGACCGGGATGATACCGGCATCAACATCGTGCTGCCGCGCATCACCGGCCCGGCCGTGTTCACCATCACCGACGGCGTCAGCCCCGTGGTCATCACCGGCAACCGGTCGTACATCATCTACGGCATTACGCAACCGAGTCCGGCGCGGCAATTCCTCACCGGCCCCGCGGCCGTGGGCCGGGTTGAAGTCACGCGCTACGACACGGTGGCGCGCGTGGTGTCGGGCACGTTCGAGGCCATGCTGCGCGAATTCCAAGGGCCGGATTCAGTGGTCATCACCAAAGGCCGTTTCGATTGCAAATTTTAGTTTCTCTATTGACCCTCTCCCCCTTTCTGCCATGAAACCCTACCTGTTCATCAGCCTGGCCGCCCTGCTGGCCACCAGCGCTTGCAAGAAAGACGAAATTGATGCGCTGCCCAAGGCCACGCAGGAGGGCAAGAACACGGCCGGCTGCCTCGTCAACGGCGAAGGGTTTGTGGCCGCCGAGTCGGGCGGTAGCTTGCTGAGCAACCCCACTCCGGCCTTAGCGGGAGGCTTCTACGAGGACAGCCTTTATTACTTAACCTTGGCTGGTAAAACAAGCAGAGGAAAGACGCGCATCCGCTTGTTTTTTCGCTCACAATCGCCCGGCACTTACTTGTTCAATCAAACCACTCCCAACTTGGACCGAGCGGGGTTGCGCTACACCCTTGGGTATGCCGCCTGCGAGTTTTCAGACACCAAGGAATTTTATATCACAAACGCTCAGCACACGGGGCAAGTAGTGTTGACCCGGGCCGACCTGAGCCGTGGCATCACGGCCGGCACGTTCGAGTTCACGGCGGCCAGCACGTTCGACCCGCGCAAAACCATCACCGTCACCAAAGGCCGCTTCGACCGCCGGCAGTAAAGAGCCCCTTGTCCTCCGTTGCCAAGTGGCTGCCAATAACGAGCGCCATCACAATATAGTAGCACTAAACTTTCTTGGTTCTCCCCGTGCATTTCATTTGTCCTTTTCCACTCCCCGCCATGCGAGTCTACTTGTTCCTGCCCTTGGCCGCCGTTTTGCTCACGGCCTCTGCTTGCAAGAAAGACGAAATCGACGCGCTGCCCAAGGCCACGCAGTCGGGCAAGAACACGGGCGGCTGCCTGGTCAACGGCGAAGGGTTCGTGGCCGCCGAGTCGGGCGGCAGCCTGCTGAGCAACCCCACCCCGGCCCTAAGCGGGGGCTTCGCTTTTGACAGCGTGTACTACGTGAGCCTCAACGGCCGGTACCAGAATCGGCGGGCCACCATCCTGCTCTTTTTGCGCACCCGCGTGGCCGGCACCTACCCGCTCAACCGAACCACTTCGTACTACCCGCAAGGTGACCCGCTTCAAATATTCAGCCACGCCACGGTGACCCTGGCTGGGTCGGGCGGGGAAACGTTTGTGACCAGCGCCCAACACACGGGGCAAGTGGTGCTGACCCGAATGGACAAACACGCCGACATCAGCGCCGGCACGTTCGAATTCACGGCAGCCAGCACGTTCGACCCGCGCAAAACCATCACCATCACCAAGGGCCGCTTCGACCGCCGGCAGTAGCACTTTCTTTCACCGTCGCTTCACGCTACTACCAGAGTCTGCTCATTCACTTTGTTCATACGACTATTCAGTTAAGCAAAAAGAGGCCGTTCGCGCACTGCGAACCGGCCTCTTTTTTTCAACTACAACCCGCCTATTAGCGCGGGTAAAATTGCTCCATCAGCCCGCGGGCCTTGGTGCTGCGGGCGGCGTCGCCGCTGCGCTCTGCCGCCTGGTACACGCTTTGCAGGCCCAGGAGGTAGCCGCGCTGGTCGTCTTCAAACAGGCTGGCGTCGGGCTTGGTGGCGTAGTAGGCCAGCATCTGCTCCGAGCGGCGCGTCATGGTGTCGAGAATTTCATCGGCCCGCTTCTTCTCGCCGCCGGCTACCAGCGCCGGTACCAGCTGCGGCGAGTAGTAGTCGTAGGGAATGGTGTTATCCGGCATCAGCTCCAGGGCCTTGACGGCCACTTCCCGGGCCTTGGCCACGTTGCCATCGGCCAGGTACGCCGTGGCCAGGCGGGCAAACTTGTCGCGGTAGTTGGCCGGGAAGCGCAGGTGGTTTTCGTCGTAGAAAATGGTGGGGTCCTGCAGGCCGCGGTACTGGAAATCCTTCAGCAGGTGCTGGTAGGTGATGTCCTTTTCCACGTAGCCTTCCTCGCCGCTGCGGGGGTCGTAGGCGGGGTCGCGTAGCGGTAGCAGGCGGTAGGCCATGCCTTCGAGCTGGAAGTAGGGCTGCAGGTTCATGTAGTCGCCGGGGTTCACTGTGGAGCTGAAGTAGATGGGGCGCTCCCAGTTATTGGTGGCAATCATGTCGAGAATCACCAGATTTTTCTTCTCAATGGCGCGCTTGCCCATGCTCCACTCCATGCGGGACACCAGCTGCTTCTCGCGGTCCTTGGGGATGATGCCCAGCTTCTTAACGGCCGCCGTGTCGATGGGCAGGTAGAAGTTCGGCGTGGGGAACGACATCATGCCCGGGCCGCCTTCCTGGTACTGCACCTGCAGCAGCGGGTTGTTGTTCTGCACCAGCTGAATGAACTCCTTGAGGTTCACGCTCTGCACCGACGGGTTGGCCGCGAACGGCAGCATGTCGTTGGTGCCCTGGGCGTACCGGTCTTCGCCCATGCTGATGGGGAACGGGGCCGACTTGTAGGAGCGGCGCTTCATCTGGGCAATGTACCAGTCGGTGTTCAGGTAGCTGAGCACGGCCACGCGCACGTCGGTCCGGATGCCTTCCACCTCCTGGGCGTACCAGAGTGGGAAGGTGTCGTTGTCGCCGTTGGTGAACAGAATGGCGTTCGGCGCGCAGCTATTGAGCAGGTTCTTGGCCGAGTCCACCGAGTTGTAGCGGTCGGAGCGGTTGTGGTCGTCCCAGCCCTGGGCCACCATAATGCCGGGGATGAGCAGGCCCGCCACCAGGGCCAGGCCGGCGCGCAGGCCGTCGGCCTTCACCACTTTGCGCAGCAGCTCGGCCAGGCCCAGCACGCCCAAGCCTATCCAAATGGCAAAGGCAAACGTGGCCCCCGTAAAGGTGTAGTCGCGCTCGCGCGGCTCACGCGGCGGCTGGTTGAGGTAGAACACAATGGCCAGGCCGGTCATCAGAAACAGCAGGCCGGTCACCCAGGCGTCTTTGCTGTTGCGGCGGCTCTGGAAATACAAGCCAATGAGGCCCAGAATGAGCGGCAGGGCCAGGAAATTATTATGCGCCGGGCTCTCGCCAATGCGCGGCGGCAGATTGGCCGCGCTGGGGCTGAAGGGCGTGACCACGCCCGCCTGCTGCACGTCGGACTCGCGCCCCACGTAGTTCCACATAAAGTAGCGCCAGAACATGTGGCCCATCTGGTAGCGGAACAGGAAGCCCAGGTTCTGGCCCATGCTGGGCTTCACGCCGTCCTGGATGTCCACCCACTTCTTGTAGTTGGCCACCTGGTCGGGCTCGTAGTTGTAGATGCGCGGCAGCAGCATCTTGTCGCCGTCGGGGTAGCCGGCTTCCTGCTGGCGGGGCAGAATTTCCTTGTAGGTGCCAGTTTTCAGGTCGCGGGCGTAGCGGGGGGTGCCTTCCTCGTAGTGGTCGGGCTGCGAAAACAGGTGCGGGCCGTAGAGCAGAGGCCGCGAGCCGTACTGCTCGCGCTTCAGGTAGCTTACAAACGAAAGGACGTTCTCGGGGTCGTTTTCGTTGATGGTGGGCTTAAATGAGCTGCGAATCGGCACGATGAGGTAGCTCGAATACCCAATTAGGATAAACACGAAGCACAACATGACCGTGTTCAGCAGCTGGCTGCGGCGCTGAACCGACTGCCGGAAGCCAACGTAAATCAGGCCCGCAAACAGCACCAGGAAGAGTATTAGACCCGAGTTGAAGGGCAGGCCGATGGTGTTGACGAAGAATACCTCAAACGAGCCGGCCAGCGTGGGCAGGCCCGGAATGATGCCCACCATGATGGACGCTACAATCACCATGCTCACCACCAGTACTATAATGCCTCCTTTGGTAGTAGGATTGGCCGTGCGGCGGTAGTAGTAGATAAAGCCCAGAGCCGGCAGCGTGAGCAGGTTCAGCAAGTGCACGCCGATGCTCAGGCCAATGACGTAGGCAATGAGGATGAGCCACTTGTCGGAGTCGGCCTCGCTGGCGTGGGCTTCCCACTTGAGCATTATCCAGACCACGGCCGCCGTGCAAAGGGCCGACATGGCGTATACCTCGCCCTCCACGGCATTAAACCAGAACGAGTCGGAGAAGGCAAAGGCCAGGGCTCCCACCACGCCCGCGCTCAGTATGAGCAGGGTCTGGGAGCTGCTGGGCTCCACCGATTCGGCGGCCAGGCTGTTGGTGGCGGCGTCGCCGCGCAGCACCAGCTTACGGGCCATGCGGGTGATAATCCAGAAGAGAAACAACACCGTGAAGGCGCTGCTCAGGCCCGACAGAGCGTTGATGAGCACCGCCACCTTGGTCACGTCACCAAACGCGAGCAGCGACATCATGCGGCCCAGCAGCAGGAAGGTAGGCGCGCCGGGGGGGTGCGGCACCAGTAGCTTATAAGAGCAGGCTATGAACTCGCCGCAGTCCCAAAACGAAGCGGTGGGCTCCAGGGTGAGGAAGTACGTGGCGGCAGCAATGGCGAAAACGAGCCAGCCAACGAGGTTATTCAGGCTTTTGAAGGAACGCATAGAATCAGAAAGAGCGCAGGCCCCAACGGCCAACGCAGCAGGCAGAGGGTCGGGAAACGAAAGTTGGGAAAGTAGCTAAAGGTCAAAAGTAGGCATTGCAACGTTGCAGTTGCACGATGTTCGGGCTCCATATTTTTGGGCTAATCAGCGCCCTGGTCCGCGCCGTCCTCGCAGCAAGCCGGGACCAAGCCCCCGATGCGGCCGCCGAACAGGCCAAAAACACGAAAAGCAGCCATAAGCTGCTTTTCGTTTCTCGATCCCAAAAAAAAGGTCAGTTCTGCAGCACCAGCCGCTTGGTAGAGGCCACTTTGCCGTCTACCACCAAGCTGTAGAAGTACACGCCGGCGCGCAGGTTGCTCAGGTCCACGGGCAGGCCGGCGGCGGTGAGCTCCGGCTTGAGGGCGATGGTGCGCACCTCCTGCCCGATGATGTTGCTCACGCGCAGCTTGTAGTCGGCGCCAGGCTTCTGGTTCAGCTGCACCGTTATCTGGCCGCGGGTGGGGTTGGGGTACACGTTGAGGGTGATGCCTGCCGTACGCGCATCGAGCGCGGCCGAAGGGGTGGCCACCACCGTCAGCACGCCGTATTGCCCGAAGCCGGGTGCGCCGTGGGCTTGGCAGTGGTACGGAAACACGCCCGGGGTGTTGAAGGTGATGGAGCGCGTCTTATTGGCGTTATCCATCGCAAAAGTGGGCCAAGCGGCAATGTCCGATACCGTGGGGTGGCTGGACTGGCCCACGTAGCTCCAGGTCACCACATCGCCCAGGCTGATGGTGCGCAGGTCGGAAACCCCCGTGGTGTTGCCTGGGCCGCGGTAATAGTTGTCACCCACCAGAATGGTGATGTTGGCCGCTACCGACGGCACCAGCGGCAAAGCCAGCAAGGCGAAGAAGGCAACAAACTGCGTAAAGAGTTTCATATCGAAAGCAGAAAAAGGTGAGCCAAAAAGGGCAGAAGCCCGAATAGGACAAAGACAAGCACCGTGCCGGAATCGTCCCCGCAACATAGAACTAACGCAAGGCGCCGCCCAACGGATTGATAGACTATCAAAGGAGCCAAAAGTTGTTTGGCCAGTGAATAAATATCCCAGTAGGAAGCCCGCCGGATGCCCGCGCGATTAATTTATTTAAAAATTTAAACGCTCGGAACCTCGATGCCAAAAAGGCCGGAAAGGTTGCTACAGGTGCCGGATTTCTTGCATGCCGAAGCGCCGCAGCTCGTTTCCGACCGCTACGGCCAAGCGGCCGTCTTCTTCCACCCCGACAATCTGGCCACTCACCTGCCGGCCCTCCACCAAAAATAAATGCGTCTCCTGGTAGCGGTAGAGCGCCTGCAGGTACGCCTGCCGCAGCTGCCCCACCTGCCCGGCCCGTAGCTGCAGGTAGCGCCGCTCCAGGCACTCCAGCAGGCGCGCCGCCAGCACCTCGCGGGCATAGGCGCGCCCCGTGAGCTGGCTGAGAGAAGTAGCCGTGGGCAACGCAAACTGCTGTTGGTTGATATTCAGCCCAATACCAATGACGCTGTGTTGAATCTTTGTGCCGCTCAGGCTGTTTTCAATGAGCACGCCGCCCAGCTTTTGGTCGCCGTAGTACAAGTCATTGGGCCATTTTAGCTTGAGTTTGGGGCTGGCGCCGAGCAGCGCGCTGGCCCAGTCGTGCAGGCCCAGGGCCACCGCCTGACTCAATAAAAACTGCTGGGCGGCGGCCAGGAACGTGGGTTGCCACACCACCGAAAGCATCAGGTTTTCGGCGGGAGCGGCCTCCCACTGGTTGCCGCGCTGGCCCCGGCCAGCGGTCTGAAAGTCCGTAATTACGGTGCAGCCGTCGCTGGCCCGGTTTTGGACTATGAGGGCCTGGGCCTCCGTGTTGGTGGAGGCGCACGCCGGCAACCACAGCAATTGCTGGCCCGTGAACAAGGTTTGGGGGGTAACAACCACTTCCTTCTTTCGCGTTTCGTTAACTTCGTAGACTTTCGGCTGCAAAGCTCAAACCTAATACCTCAATATGAAAAGCACGTTGGTCCGTCAGGATTCAGACACATTGGCAGATTTGGTCATCCGCGGGATGCAGGACAAGAAGGCGTCCGACATCGTGGTGCTGAATTTGAAAGAGCTCAAAAACGCCGTTGCCGACTATTTTATCATCTGCTCGGCCAATTCCGATACCCAGATTGATGCTGTGGCCCGCTCGGTGGAAGAAGAAATTGAAAAAGTAACCGGCGAAAGTCCCTGGCAAACCGAAGGCCGCACCAACCGCGAGTGGGTGCTGCTGGACTACGTCGACGTGGTGGTGCACGTGTTCCTGCGCGACCGCCGCAAGTTCTACGCCCTCGAAGAGCTGTGGGGCGACGCCGACATCAGCTACATCGAAGCCGAGCCGGCCTAATTGCGCCAGCCCGGTTAAAATAAATACGCTGGTGAAGCGTCTACTCCAATCCGAACATTTGCTTTCGGCGGGGTGTTGGGCCTGTAGTTATACCTGATTTAACTAGCTATTTTCATGTCGGATAAAAATCCTAATAACAATAAGAAAAAGAAGCCCCTGATGCCCGCGCCCAATCCCCGGCCCGGCATGCAACTGTGGGTGTTGGCTGGCTTGCTGTTGTTTCTGATGGGGGTGATGTGGGTGAACAACACCAACTCGCCTACCAAAATCAACCAGCAGCGCTTCGAGCAGATGCTCACGGCGAGCGACGTGCGCGAAATCACCGTCATCAACGAGAAGATGGTAGAGGTGAGCCTCAAGCCCGAGGCCCTGCGCAAAACCGAGTACGCCCGGGAGCTCACGCGCCGCACCCCGTTTGGCACGGCCACTACCGGCGCGCAGTTCTACTTCCCCATCGTGGACGCCAAGGCGTTCCAGGAGAAGCTGGAAGAGCTGCAGAAGGACGTGCCGGCTACCCAGCGCCTGCCGCTCAACATTGATTCCCGCCAGAGCCCCGGCGACTACATCGGCACCTACGGCTTCATCATTCTGATGATTGTCGGCTTCTGGTTCCTGATGCGCCGCATGGGCAGCGCCGGTGGCCCCGGCGGCCAGATTTTCAGCATCGGCAAGAGCAAGGCCGCGCTGTTTGAAGGCGGCGACAAGGTGAAAATCACGTTCAAAGACGTGGCTGGCCTTGAGGAAGCCAAGGAAGAAGTGCAGGAGATTGTGGAGTTCCTCAAGAACCCCAGCAAGTTCACCATTCTGGGTGGTAAAATCCCCAAGGGTGCCTTGCTGGTAGGCCCTCCCGGTACCGGCAAAACGCTGTTGGCCAAGGCCGTAGCCGGCGAGGCCGACGTGCCGTTCTTCTCGCTCTCGGGCTCCGACTTTGTGGAGATGTTTGTGGGTGTGGGTGCGGCCCGGGTGCGCGACTTGTTTAAGCAAGCCAAAGCCAAGGCGCCCTGCATCATCTTTATTGATGAGATTGACGCCGTGGGCCGTAGCCGTTCGCGCGGCTCCACGCCCGGCGGCAACGACGAGCGCGAGAACACGCTGAACTCGCTGCTGGTGGAAATGGACGGTTTTGGTACCGACTCCGGGGTTATCATCCTCGCCGCTACCAACCGCCCTGATACCCTAGACTCCGCATTGCTGCGCCCCGGTCGTTTCGACCGTCAAATCAGCATCGACAAGCCGGACATTAACGGCCGCACCGAGATTTTCCAGGTGCACCTGAAGCCGCTGACGCTGGGCCCCGACGTGGACGCCCGCCGCCTCTCGGCGCAGACGCCCGGCTTTGCCGGCGCCGAGATTGCCAACGTCTGCAACGAAGCGGCCCTGATTGCCGCCCGCCGCGACAAGAAATTCATCACCGACCAGGACTTCACCGACGCTATTGACCGCGTGATTGGAGGCTTGGAGAAGAAAAACAAAATCATTTCGCCCGGCGAGAAGCGCATTGTGGCTTACCACGAAGCCGGCCATGCCATCGCGGGTTGGTTCCTGGAGCACGTCGACCCGCTGGTGAAGGTGAGCATTGTGCCCCGCGGTGTGGCGGCCCTCGGTTACGCGCAGTACCTGCCCAAGGAGCAGTTCCTGTACAACACCGAGCAGCTAATTGACGAGATGTGCATGGCCCTGGGTGGCCGGGCCGCCGAGGAGCTGGTGTTTGGTAAGATTTCTACCGGCGCCCTGAGCGACCTGGAGCGCATCACCAAAATGGCCTACTCCATCGTGACGATGTACGGCATGAACGCCAAGCTCGGCAACGTGTCGTTCTACGACTCCAAGGGCCAGAGCGAGTACGGTTTCTCGAAGCCGTATTCGGAAGCCACGTCGCAGCTGATTGACGAAGAAGTTCGGACCATCATCGAAAACGCCTACACCCGCACCAAGGAGCTGCTCACCGAGCGCCGCCACGAGTTGGAAGTAGTGGCCAAGGAGCTGCTGGAAAAGGAAGTACTTCAACAGGAAGACCTGACCCGTCTGGTCGGCCCGCGCCCCTTTGACACCCAAACCAACTACCAGGCCCACATGGCTGGCACTGACCGCAGCGAAACCGCCTCGGAAGTGCGCGGCGAGCAAGCCGCCGCCGGTGTCATCAGCGACCTGCCCGACCTGCACCTGCCCGGCATCGACGACGACCGTTCGACGCGTCCCGGCACCGATGTGGAAGCCGGTAGCGCCGCTTCGCCTATGTAAGCTGATGCTTCTTGCATTTAAAAAAGCCAGCCCGCAACGGCTGGCTTTTTTTGTGGGCTTTGCGGGTCCTGCGCGCTACTATTGCCGGGCCGGTTACCTTTGGGGCATTCGTTCACCAGCTTCCCTTTCCATGGCAGAATCATCGCGCGAGGCCATTCTGACCCGCATCCGCCAGGGCTTGGCGCAGCCTGCGCCGCTGCCGCCCCGGCCCGATTTTGCCGCGCCCGTGCACCCTCCGCTCACCAACTCCGACGCGGTGGTGGCGTTTGCCGAGAGCTTCCAGCGCGTGGGCGGCGAGTTCTACTACTGCGAGTCGCTGGCGCACCTGGCCGAGCAGCTGGCGGCATTTCAGAAGCGCCAGCAGGTGGGGGCGCCTTACGTGTGGGAGCCCGCGCTGCAGGCCCTGCTGCAGGCGGCTGGGGTTGCCTACTTGGCCGATGAAACCCGGTTTGTGGAGCAGGCTGACCTAGGGCTGACGTCCTGCGAAGCCTTGGTGGCCCGCACGGGCAGCATTCTGGTGGCCGCTGCTACGGCCAGCGGCCGCCGCCTGAGCATCTACCCCGACCAGCATTTGGTAGTGGCTCGACCCAGCCAAGTGGTGGCCGAAATCGGCGATGCCCTGCGCGTGGTGCAGGCCCGGTACGGCGAGCAGATGCCCTCGATGGTGTCGCTCACCACCGGGCCTAGCCGCACCGCCGACATTGAGAAAACGCTGGTGCTGGGCGCCCACGGCCCGCGCCGCCTCGTGTTGTTTCTGCTGGAAGACGACGAGTTTGCGGCGCTTGCCAATTAAAGAGCCGGAATTACCCACGCTCAACTACTTACCCTATGCTGATTGCATGAAGCCACCCCGCACGTTACCCGACCTGGCGCTGGCGCCCGGCCGCCGGGTGTATTTCGCGTCTGATTTCCATTTGGGGGCACCCGATGCGGCTTCGTCGTTAGCCCGGGAGCGGCGCATTGTGCGCTGGCTGGACGAGGCGGCCAAGGACGCCGCTGCCATTTACCTTCTGGGCGACCTGTTCGACTTCTGGTTTGAGTACAAGCACGCCATTCCGCGCGGCTTCAGCCGCTTGCAGGGCAAGCTGGCCGAGCTGACCGATGCCGGCTTACCCATCGTCATCTTCACCGGCAACCACGACATGTGGATGTTCGGCTACTTCACCCAGGAAATGGGGATTCCGGTGCTGCGCCATGAGGTGACGCAGCGCATCGGCAACCAGCTGTTTCACATCGGCCACGGCGACGGGCTGGGGCCGAAGGACTACAGCTACAAGGCCCTGAAGCGGGTGTTTACCTCGTCGCTGGCGCAGTGGCTGTTTGCGCGGCTGCACCCCAACTTCGGCATTGGCTTGGCCAATAAATGGAGCCGCCGCAGCCGCATGCAAACCGGCAAAGACGACACCAAATACTTCGGAGATGAGGAGTGGCTGCTGCAGTACTGCCGCGAGCAGGAAACGCGCCAGCACCACGACTATTACGTGTTCGGCCACCGCCACCTGCCCCTGGATGTGGCCGTGGGCCCCGGCAGCCGCTACGTCAACCTCGGCGAATGGGTCAATTATTGCTCTTACGGCGTATATGATGGCAGCGAACTGGCCCTGCGGCATTTTGAAAAGTAAGGAAAATGAATAATAAAAAGAACGTTATGCTGCGCTTAGCGAAGCAGCCCTACCGCTCAAGTAATTTAGTTACTGCTGCGGTAGAGCTGCTTCGGCAAGCGCAGCATGACGGTTCTTTTAGGTTAATTTTCTCCTTGTGCCTTCTCACCACCACCGCTTGCGCCCAAGTCACGGCGCCCTCCGCGGCGTCGGTGGCGCCCGCGGCCAGGCAGGTAGCAGCACCCGTGCAAGCCGCTCCGTTGCCTGCAGTTGACGGTGCGCCTGACGCCACCGCGTCCTGGAAACTCATCCGCCTCATCAAGCTGCCCAACCCCGGCGCGGCATCGCTGGACCGGCGCGGCGCGCTCTACGTGGCCGACGCCGACAATAACCTGCGCCAGTACGGGCCCGAGGGCCTGCTGCTGAACACGTACGCGCCCGCCCAGCCCGGCCACGTAGCCCAGGTAGAGGCCTGGAACGTGACCACTACCCTAGTGTTCAACGACGACCGGCAGCAGCTGGTCCTCCTCGACCGCTTCCTGACGCTCATCACCGAAATGCGCCTGGCCGACTTCCTGGACGGCACGGTGCGCGTGGCCACGCTGGCCCCCGACAACCGCATCTGGCTGCTCGACGAAAGCAACCTGGTGCTGCGCGAGTTCGACCCCAACACCCGGCTCGTCATTCAGAATACCCCGCTGGATTTGATTATCGGCCGCGCCCGGCCGGACTTCCGGTTCCTGCGGCAGTATCAGAACAATACCTACCTGGTGGACCGTAACACGGGGATTTACGTGTTCGACAACTTGGGGACGTACCGGAAGAAGATGCCCATTGCCGGCCTGAGCATGGTCGGCTTTCGGGGCGATGAAATGTACTACTTCGCCGACGAGGCGCTGCACTTTGCGCACCTCTACAACCAGACCGAACGCCGCGTGGCCCTGCCCGCTGCCGTGCCGGCGGCCGAGGTGCGCCAGGTGCTGGTGGGGGAGGGGTTTGCGTATATTTTCACCGCTGTGGGAGTGACAGTGTATCAATATAACTAGCGGCTGGTAGTGCCGAGCTAGGGATAATGGAGGGGAGGACAGGGGTAACCTCTGGAAAAGAGGGGCCGTTAGGTTTAGCAAGTCCTTCCTTCTTCCACCATTTCCCCTTCTCATGAAAGCACTCCGAATTCACGGCATGCGCGATGTTCGCGTGGACACCGTCGACGACCCCAAGCTGCTTGATCCGCGCGACGCCATCATCCGCGTTACCAGTACGGCCATTTGCGGGTCCGACCTGCACATCTACAACGGCAGCATTCCGCAGCCCCGGCCCATGGTGCTGGGCCACGAGTTTATGGGCATTGTGGAGGAAGTGGGCAAGGGCGTGGGCAACCTCAAGCGCGGCGACCGGGTGGTGGTGCCGTTCCCCATTGCCTGCGGGCACTGCCTGTTCTGCAACCACGAGCTGCCCGGCCACTGCGAAAATTCCAACCCCGAGCACTACGGCCCCGAAGGCGGCTTGATGACCGAAAAGGGCGGTGCCCTCTTCGGCTACACTGACCTATATGGCGGCTACGACGGTGGCCAGGCCGAGTACGCCCGCGTGCCCTACGCCGACTTCGGTCCCCGCAAAGTGCCGGACAACCTCACCGACGAGCAGGTGCTGTTCCTCACCGACATCTTCCCCACCGGCTACTCCGGCATCGACTGGGCCAACGTGAAAGGAGGCGAAGTAGTGGCCATTTTTGGCGCCGGCCCGGTGGGTATCATGGCGGCCAAGTCGGCGTGGCTGCGTGGCGCCAGCCGCGTTATCATCGTGGATACCCAGGCCTACCGCCTCGACCTGGCCGCCAAAGCCGCCAACGCCGAGGGCATTCTCTGGGAAACCCACGACCAGGTGGTGGACGAAATCCGGAGCAAGAGCCGCGGCTACGGCGCCGATGTGGTAGTGGAAGCTGTGGGCTTCGAGCCCGACCGCAACCTGCTCGACCGGGCCAAGGCCATTATCAACGTCGAAAAAGGCTCTGATAAGGTGCTGCTGGCCTGCCTGAGCGCTGTGCGCCGCGGCGGCTACGTGTCGGTGCTGGGCGTGTACTCCTCGCCCTTCGACAACTTCCCAATCCACCAGTTCTTCGACAAAGGCCTCACCATTCAGGGCGGCCAGGCCCCGGCCCACAAGCACATCGACAAGCTGCTGAAGCACGTATCCGACGGCGACGTGCGCCTCGACGATATTATTTCGCACCGCCTGCCGCTCAGCCAGGCCCCGCACGGCTACGACATCTTCCGCAACAAAAAGGACAACTGCACCAAAGTGGTGCTGAAGCCTGGCGCCTAGGGTCCCGCTGGGAACGACCACGCGGCAAGCAGCCAACGTAAACAGCTCATAGAAAAAGGAACCTTCTTACCGCAGGTTCCTTTTTCTATGAGCTGCGGCTTATTAAAACAGCCGGGATAAACTGGTCTGGTTATCTTTGGCTAGAGACGAGCTAAGCTGATTTTTATACCAGGAAACTTGCCCATATGGGAGCACCACAACGCGGGCCTACGAGCTGCAACACCACAAGCAGCACGCTGCGGCGAGGCGCAAAAACAGTCCTGTTTGCGCTGCTGCTTTCTGCGCAGGCCGTGGTGGCCCAGGCCCAGCTCCGGGCCGAGGTGCAGGCCAAGCTGGCCCCCGGCCTGCAAGCAGCCACGCTGCAAAAAAACACCCGCACCGTGCGCGTGCGCGTGACCGACCCCACGGCTTTCCGGCAGTGGCTGGGGCAGCACCTGCCCGCCGCCCACGCGACGCAGCCCACGCCTTCGGCCCGCACCCTTACCGTGTCGGGCCTGAATGGCTCTGCGCTGGCCCAGCTGGCGGCCTGCCCGCTGGTGAGCTTTGTGGACGTAGCCGACCGCCCCGCCCGCCAGGAGCGGCAACTGAACAACTCCGACTTGTCGGTAAATGCCATTGCAGCCGTGCACGCCCGTTTCCCGGAGCTGGCCGGGCAGGGCCACACGGTTTCGGTGAAGGAATTGCCCTTCGATGCGACCGATATTGATTTTAAAGGCCGGGTGGTGGGCGCCAGCGGCTTTCCGGGGCCGTCTTCGCCCCACGCCACCGACATGGCTACGCTCATCGGCGGCGCCGGCAATTCCAGCCCCCTGGGCCGGGGCGTGGCCCGGCAGGTGCGGCTTGCCACTTCCAACTTCGCCCGCCTGCTGCCCGACGAGGACCAGCAGCTCGTACCGGCCGGCATTTCGGTGCAAAACCATTCCTATGGCACGGCCATCGAGAACTACTACGGGCTCGAATCGCAGGACTACGACCGGCAGGTGCGGGCCTATCCGACCCTGCTGCACGTTTTCTCCTCCGGTAATTCGGGCCTCCTGACCAGCGACGCCGGCCCGTACCGCAACATTCCCCGCGTAGCCAACCTCACGGGCCAGTTCAAGATGTCGAAGAACACCCTGAGCGTGGGTGCCACCGGCCCTTCCGGACAGGTAGACGCCCTCAGCTCGCGCGGCCCGGCCTACGATGGCCGCGTAAAGCCGGAGCTGGTGGCCTACGGCGAAGGCGGTTCTTCCGAGTCGGCGGCCCTGGTTTCGGGCATTAGTGTGCTGCTGCACCAGGTGTACCGCGACCAGAACAACGGCGCATTGCCCGCCGCTGCCCTCGTCAAAGCCGTGCTGCTGAACAGTGCCGACGACATCGGCCGGCCTGCCGTGGACTTTGTGAGCGGTTTCGGCCAAGCCGATGCGTTGGGTGCCGTTCGGGCCATGCGCAACAAGCAGTATTTCAGCGGAACGGTTACCACGGGCTCGCGGGAGTTGTTCACCGTGCAGGTGCCCGCCGGCAGCACCCAATTCAAAGCCACGCTGGTCTGGAACGACCCCGAAGGCGCTGCCAATGCGGCCCAAGCGCTTGTTAACGACTTAGACCTAGTCGTATATGACTTGGTCACTGGCAAAGACACCTTTTACCCGTGGGTGCTGAGTGACTTTCCCCACGCCGATTCCCTGGCTTTGCCCGCCCGCCGGGGCCTCGACCGGGTGAACAACGTTGAGCAGATAACCATAAATCTGCCGTCAAACGGTCGCTACGTCTTGAGTGTGGGAGGTACAAATGTACCTCAGGGCCCGCAGGCCTTCAGCCTCGCCTACGAAATGAGCGCCCCCGGCCTGGAATGGACGAGCCCGCCCACCGCGGGCAACGTGCGGCCCGGCGCCAACACCACCCTGCGCTGGCAATGGCACGGCCCCGCCACCACCGCCCGCCTAGAATACCGGCCCGTGGGCGCGGCACAGTGGCGCGTGGTAAACGCCGCCGTGGCCCTCGCCGAAAACCGCGTTGCCTGGGCCGTGCCTGATACTACCGCGCAGGCGCAATTGCGCCTGGTAGCAGGCAGCCAGGTCTTTACCTCCGATGAGTTTGCCATTGTGCGGGTGCCGCCCGTGCGGGTAGGCTATGCCTGCCCCGATGAGACGCTGCTGCAGTGGACCCGGGTGCCCGGCGCCACGCAGTACCAGGTGTACCAGCTCGGGGCCACTACCCTAGAGCCCCTGTTGCGCACCGCCGATACCACGCTGGTGCTCAACCGCGCCCAGATGGCCACCCGGCACTATGCGGTGGCTCCGATGCTGCGGGGCAAACTGACCGAGCCCGGCACCACCATCGATTACACCACCCAGGGCACCGCGTGCTACTTCCGCTCGTTTCTGGCCCGGCAGCTGGTTGGCGATGTTGTGCGTTTCGACGTGGAATTGGGAAGTGTATTTCGATTGAAGTCGGCCACCTTGGAGCGCATGGGCACGGGCAGCTTTGAAGCCGTGCAAACCATTTCGCCGGTCACGCAAACCAGTTTTCTGGTGACCGATATTCCCCCAGGTGCCGGCCGCTACCTCTACCGCGTGCGGCTGGAAAACCTGGCGGGCCAGCAGTTCTACAGCAACGTGGAAGAAGCCTTTCTCTTGCAATCCGGTGCTGCTCAGGTGTATCCCAACCCGGTGCTGGCCGGCGACGTCCTCAAGCTTGTGGCCAACACCAGCGCCCCGGTCAGCATTCAGCTGTTTGATGTGCTGGGCAAGTTCCAGCGCGAAGCCGAAATAGAGGGGGTCATCAACAACATTGATACCCATGGCCTGAAGCCGGGCCTGTATTTGCTGCGCGTGCGACTGGAAAATCAGGCCGAGCAAATCATTCGGGTTGTCATCCAATAAGTCGTGCCTGCGGGGTTGGCTTTGGAATTCAGCTAATCACGGCTACTGCCTCGTTGAGCGGCAACAAAAAGCCCCGACTCGCAGGAGCCGGGGCAATTTGTTGAATATTGAAGCTGTCGTAAAAAGCCGGTTTTATATGCGTCTCTGCTTCAATCGCAGAATGCCTAGGATGACAGCTCCATTACCTAACGACTAGTACAGCGCATTCAAAGCCGTTTTGTCGTTGGCATTGAACGGGCGGTTGGCACCCGAACCAATGCAAGCCAACATAAAGGAGTTGGGGTCGGCAGCGGCCGGCGTGCCGGGAATCAGGATGGCGCCAACCGTGCTGGCACCCTCGTTGCTGGTCGAACCGCCGCAGCTATAGCTGCGGTCCATGTAGTCGGTGTGGCGGAAGCCGATGCAGTGGCCCACCTCGTGTGCCAGAATGGTAGCAATGTAGGTAGTGGGGTTGGCCGTACCAATGGCACCGGAGTTAATCAGAACTTGGTTGTGGGGGTCGCCAGCGCTGGTAGGAAAGCCAGCCGAGGCCAGATAGCGGGCACTCTTGGGCGCTTGCGCCAAAACGATATTGCCGCCCGATGATACCCGCGACATCGTGAGGGTCAGGTTTTCGGCGTTGTACCGAGCAATCATTTCGTCGGTGGCCGTAACGTAAGCAGCCGGTAGCGCCGTCGACACCGAAATGGTGATGTTGCGGCCCGTGCCAGTGTTCACCAGGTTGGTGGTGCGGTACTGCTCCTCGGCACCCACGCGCATAAGCTTTACCGGGCTGGGGTTGGCGAGGTCTTGCGCGGTGAGGAAAATGTCGCCTTCCACAACGTAGCCGCCTTCAACAGCGATGGCACCTTGGGAAGTAAAGCCCAGTTGCTTGATTTGGCTCAGGACTTCCTTGCTTACCTCGTCAGATTTGGTGAGGGATTCGCTCTCTTTGGAGCGGACGTTAATGCGAGTGCGGAAACGAGGCACAGGCCAGCGGCAAGCAGGTTTTTTGTAAACATATGAGTGGGTAAAGTGGAATTGGGAAAATGGGACAGTTGTGAGAGTAGGAAAAAAAATTATCAATTTAATTCATATACCTGAGTTTTTGAACAAATAAATGGAAACCCAAAAGACCCCAGCTTGATAGGGCCGGGGTCTCTTATTACAAATCAGTTTTGCAAGTTGCCGTGTCGGCTAGTACACGTAATTCAGTGCCGTTACGTCGCTCGAAGTGAAGTAACGGTTCTGGCCGCTGCCAATGCAAGCCAGCATCCACGAGCCCGAGCTAGGACCGGTAGGAGTGCCGGGGATGTGAATAGCACCCACGGTGCCGGCCCCTTCGTTGGAGTAGGAGCCGCCGCAGCTGTAGCTCCGGTCCATGTAGTCGGTGTGGCGATATCCAATGCAGTGACCCACTTCGTGGGCCAGGATGGTAGCGATGTACGTGCTGGCGTTGGCCGTGCCGATGGCGTCGGAGTTCACCTTAATCGAGTTGAAAGGGTTGCCGTCTGAGGGAAAGCCCGCCGAAGCCAGGTAAGTAGAGCCGTCAGGAGCCTTGCTCAGGAAAATCTGGCCGCCGGAGGTAACCCGCACGAAGCGAATGCGCAGGCTCTGGTTGTTATAGCGGCGAATGAGTTCATCGGTAGCCGTCACGTAAGCCGATGGCAGATAGATAGATACTTGAATGCTGATGGTGCGGCCCGAGCCCACGCTTACCAGGTTGCTAGTGCGGTACTGCTCTTGGTCGCCCACGCGCAACAGTTGGTAATCGGGCTTCTGGGCCAGGTTCTCATCGGTTATCACAATGTCGCCCTCAACGAGATAGCCGCCTTCTACCCGCTTGATGCCGTCGGTGGTCAGGCCCATTTCCTTGATTTGGCTGATTACCGCCTGTGACACGCTAATTTCTTGAGTTGGTGCTACGGCTTCCTTTTCTTTTGAGCAGGATGAGAGTGCCAACACCGAGGCGGTACAGAGGGCAGCGGCGGATAGTACATTTTTGAGTTTCATTAGTTTGTTTCCGGTTGGTAAGTGAAAAATTATTAAAGTATGGACGCAATTAGAGGAAAAAAAATGTAATAGACAACAGTATTTAGATGAAACATTAAAAATATTTCAAAGTATGCGTACGTGTGTCTTTAAATGCATTTGTGACTATACCGATAATAGCCGTTTGCCAAAATCTTGTACGTTTCTCGACAAAGTCACAATGCGGCGTTTACTGCGCTTGTTTAATGTTATGTTTGAATTTCCTCATCAAGCCAAGAATGGCTTACTTAGCGGGGCCTGCGTGGCCAAAGTGCCCTAGCCGAATTTCGTATCTTTGCTAGGACCTGAATTTTCGTGGAAAACTTATTTTCCCTCAACTATATAATTTCTTACTAGTGGCTTGTTCATCATGTTCTTCCGGCGGGGGCTGCGGCACCAAGCCGGGCGGCTGCAAATCCAACGGGGGCTGTAGCACCGGGGGCTGCAACCGCCTCAATGTTTTCGATTGGTTGCAGGACGTGGAAGTGCCGGACTCCTTTGCCGGCTTCGATATCGTAGAAATCCGCTTCAAGGGCGGCCGTAAAGAGTTTATGCGCAACGACCAGCGCCTGCCGCTGGTTACCGGCGATGCCGTGGTGGTAGACGCCGCCGGCTCCGGCTGGCACCTGGGCCACGTGAGCCTGAAAGGCGAGCTGGTGCGTCTGCAGATGCGCAAAAAGAAGGTGCCCACCGACTCCAAGGAAATCCGCAACATCCTGCGCATTGCCACTTCCGACGATGTGGAGCGCTGGGAAGCCGTGCGCGACTTGGAGAACGGCACCATGTTCCGGGCCCGGGCCATGGTGGGCGAACTGCGCCTGCGCATGAAGCTGAGCGATGTGGAATACCAGGCCGACCGCACCCGTGCCTTGTTCTATTATTCGGCCGAGGACCGGGTCGACTTCCGCGAGCTCATCCGCCGCCTGGCCGACGAGTTCCGGGTGCGCGTGGAGATGCGCCAGATATCGCTGCGCCAGGAGGCCGGCCGCATTGGCGGCATCGGCGTGTGCGGCCGCGAATTGTGCTGCTCTACGTGGCTGCAGGACTTTAAAACCGTGAGCACCACGGCCGCCCGCTACCAAAACCTGAGCCTGAACCCGCAGAAGCTGGCCGGCCAGTGCGGCCGCCTCAAGTGCTGCCTCAACTACGAGCTCGACGCCTATCTCGACGCCCTGAAGGACATTCCGCAGGTGCAGCGCCCGCTGCAAACGGCTAGAGGTGAGGCGTTTTTGCAGAAGACGGATATTTTCCGCCGCCGCATGTGGTTTGCTTTCAAAGGCGACAACAACTGGGTGATGCTGGACACGGCCCGCGTGCGGGAGCTGCTGGAAATGAACAAGCGCGGCGAGAAAATCGAAAGCCTGCTGCCTCCCCGCGAGGAAGCCCCTGAGCCCGAAGTATCGGCCATCGTGGAAGGCTCGCTCGACCGCCTCGACGATAAAATAAAGTCAAGCAGCAAGCGCACCAAGCGCAAGAAAACCCGTGGCGAAGGCGAAGTGCCCGAAGCCCGCGCCCCACGCGAAGGTGTGCATATCGATGTAACGGAAACCAGCGTCTTCCCGTGGGCTCTCCAGTACCAGTCGGGTGGACGTGAGTTCCTTCACGGTGCTGGCCAAGGTTCTGCTAGGAAGCAGGGGGTTCCTGGTAAGCACGGCAGTGAGGGTCGAGCCGGTGAGGGTATAGCTTCCTACTTCCGACGAAGAGCTGTAGGTGGCGTACATGGTGCCGTCGGCATTATAGGTAACGGCCATGGCGCCCGGCGTAACGATTACACTGCTGGTAACGTCCGCCCCGCCCCCTTTGGGCATTGCGACATAGCTTAGAGCCGTCCATTGCCAAGTGCCGGCGGCAAGTACTACGACACTTGGGGCAAAGGGTGCCGGCGGCGAGTCATTACCAACTTTTGAGCAACTAGCCAGTCCCACCAACAATAGGCAGGGAAGGAGGGTATCTTTCATGCCTGAAAACTACAGAAAAAAATCCTCTTTTTAGCGTGAAACTGTGGATATACCAAACCCTAAGTGGATAAATCAGATAATAGACAAATTGAAGTTCACAAAACTGGTTCAATGAATCTACGTTCACGAAAATCAATTTAAGATGAGTTTCGTGAACGCCTGAATCTGCATAGAATGAGGCTGGGCAAATTTAGTATTCGACAGCTGGGAGCACGGTGCCGCGCACCTCGCCAAAGCCAATGCGCACACCGTCTCTCTCGGCATAGCCGCGCATGGCCACGGTGTCGCCATCCAGGATGAACTTGCGTTCGGTGCCATCGGGCAACTGCAGGGGGCGGGTGCCGCGCCACGTCAGCTCCAGCATCGAGCCCAGGGAGTCGGGGGTGGTGCCGCTGATGGTGCCGGAGGCGTAGAGGTCGCCGGCTTCCAGATTGCAGCCGTTAGAGGCGTGGTGGGTGAGCTGCTGGGCCATGCTCCAGTACATCAGGCCAAAGTTGGTGCGGCTGATGGTGGTTTCGGAGCCCTGCGCGGGGGTAAGGGCCACTTCGAGGTGAATATCGAAGTTATGGGCGCCATCTTGGTTGAGGTAGGGTAGGGGCGTGGGTTCCTGCACGGGGCCGGCAATGCGGAAAGGCTCCAGGGCGTCGAGCGTAACCACCCAGGGCGCCAGGCTACTGCCAAAGTTCTTGCCCAAAAAGGGGCCTAAAGGCACGTATTCCCAGCTTTGCAGGTCGCGGGCGCTCCAGTCGTTGAACAGGCACAGGCCGAAAATGTGCTCCTCGGCCTCAGCAATAGGCACGGTGCTGCCCAGCGCGGTGCCGGTGCCCACCACAAAAGCCATTTCCAGTTCAAAATCGAGCTGGCGACTGGGGCCGAACGTGGGCGCGGCCTCGTCGGGGGCTTTGCGCTGGCCATTGGGGCGCTTGATATCCGTGCCGGACACCACAATGCTGCTGGTGCGGCCGTGGTAGCCAATGGGCAAGTGGCGCCAGTTGGGCAGCAGGGCGTTGGCCGGGTCGCGGAACATGGTGCCCACGTTGGTGGCGTGCTCGATGCTGCTGTAGAAATCGGTGTAGTTGGCGGGCTTCACCGGGCGCAGCATGCACACGTCGGTTTGCCGCAACAGGCAGTCGCGCACGGCCTCTTCGTTGTCGCGCAGAATGTCGGCATCGTGGCGCAGCAGCTCACTTACCCGCTGCCGCACGGCCCGCCACGCCGGCTGGCCCAGGCGCAGAAACGCATTGAGGGAGCGGCGCCGAAATACTTTGGGTTGGGCCGCCCCCAGCTCCGTTAGGTCTTCAAAGAAACCGTACTGACTGGCCGCGTACAGGTCGAGCACGTAGCCTCCAATGGCCACGGCCAGTCGCGCGCCCCGCTCTTCGGTTTCGAACACGCCAAACGGCAGGTTTTGAATGGGAAAGTCGCTGGTTGGCGGAATGTCAATCCAAGAGCGAAGGGTGGGTGAATTTAAGTCAGTGGCCATGGATGGAAAGAGTGGTGCGGGGCAAAAGTAACGTGAAGGGCGCGGGTTATGGCGGGGTAGAATGAGACCGTCCGGCCCGCCCGTTGTCCGCATAGGGAACAACGGCCGAGCCGGACGGTCAATTAACGTATTCTGAAAAACCCTTAGCGAGCTTCAACGGCCGTGATTTCGGGTACGGCCTTCTTTACGGTGTCTTCCAGGCCGGCGCGCGTCATCGGCGACATGGGGCAGGCCCCGCAGGCGCCTTCCCATTCGAGTTGGAGCACGCCTTCGGGGGTGATGTTGGCCACGCGCACGTTGCCGCCATCGGTGGCCAGGTACGGACGCAGGCTATCCAATGCCGCCTCAATACGGGGCATCAACGGATGGTCGAAAACGGGGGCAGAAGCTGGCATGTCCACGGGATTAAGGATTCATTTGAACGATGGCCGTCTTGGGAGCCACGTTGTTACGGATGCTGATTTGCCGGGCTACGGCTTCGGCCAGGTTCGCGAACAGCTGACCCACTACCGATTTAGGGTCGAGTACCGCCGGCTGTCCCTCGTCGCCATTTTCGCGGATGCTTTGCACCAGCGGCAGCTGGCCCAGCAGCGGCACATCGTGCTGCTCGGCCAGACGCCGGCCGCCGTTCTCACCGAAAATGAAATATTTGTTGTCGGGCAGCTCGGCGGGGGTAAACCACGCCATGTTCTCCACCACGCCCAGCACGGGCACGTTGATTTGGGGCTGGCGGAACATCTGCAAGCCCTTCTGGGCATCGGACAGGGCCACTTTCTGGGGCGTGGTCACGATGACGGCCCCCGTTACGGGCACCGTTTGCACCAGGGTCAGGTGAATATCGGAAGTGCCGGGCGGCAGGTCCAGGAGCAGGTAGTCGAGTTCGCCCCAGTCCACTTCGGTAATAAACTGCTTGAGCGCCGATGAGGCCATGGGCCCGCGCCATACGATGGCCGACTCGGCCGGAGCCAGAAAGCCGATGCTCATCAGCTTCACCCCGTATTTCTCGATGGGCTTAATCAGGTTTTTACCATTGGGCCCCTGAAAAACATGGGGCGCTTCGTTCTCCACGCCAAACATGGTGGGCATGCTGGGGCCGGAAATATCAGCATCCACCAAGCCGACTTTGGCGCCCGTGGCCGCCAGCGCCACTGCCAGGTTGGCCGTAACGGTGCTTTTTCCCACGCCGCCCTTGCCCGAGGCAATGGCAATGATGTTTTTGACGCCCGGCAGCAAATCGCCGCGGTTGTTGCGCAGCGTGGTCACCCGCGACGTCATGGTAATCACTACGTTGGCATCCTTGTCCACCATCGTGTGGATGGCGCGCTCGCAGGCATCGTGAATGAGCTGCTTAAGGGGGCAGGCAGGTGTAGTAAGCACCACCGTAAAGGCTACGGTAAGGCCGTCAATCTCAATGTTCTCAATCATGTTGAGCGTCACGAGGTCCTGGCCCAGGTCGGGCTCTTCCACGTAGCTCAGGGCTTTGAGAACGGCTTCTTGGGTTATGGTCATATGGCAGGCAATGCGCCGGGAAATGGCGCGCTGCAAAGATAACCCCGGAAGCGGCGGGCAGGTTCGGAACCACTCAAATTGCTTTTTTGATGCACCACGGCCTCATAAGTACCAATCCGGCCACCTTGGTTGCCGATGATTTCTCCTCAAATGCGCGTATGCTACCATCCATTAGTTGACGATTTTCTCAACGCGGCTGCTACTCCAGAAACTTCATCTGCCGCGAGGCCAGCAGCTTTTCCGGTACGCTCAGGGCGCCGGTGTGGGCGTCAATCAGGCCGTTGCGCTCGTCTTCGATGTTGGTGGCCTGGGTGTACACGTCGCCGGCAATCGGGCGCCGGCGCAGCTCCTGCTTAAAGGCGTGGATGCTGCTGGTACGGGCTTCCGCGTCCTGCGGCCCGCCGTAGTCGGGAAAGCCAAAACCGCCCCACTCGCTCACAATGAGCGGCACTTGCCGGCGGTAGAAAAAGGCATCGCCCACCACCAGCGGGAAAGCGGCCGTGCCCTCCATCTCGCCGCCCACCAGACGGTCGAGCAGCTCCCGCCAACGCGCCAGGTCGGGGGTGTAGAGGTGGGCCGTGAGCAAGTCGGACTTGAGCCGGCCGGTGTGGGAAACGTGGTGCCAGCCGTCGTTGTCCACCACCAGAAACTGCGGGTAGGCAATTTGCATGAAGTGGTAGGTATCCACGATGTACTGCCGGGTTTCGGGGTTGGTGGCAATGTCCTGGGCGCCCCAGTCCTCGTTGTAGAGGCTCCAGATAATGATGGATGGGTGGGTTTCGCTTAGCGTTACCAGCCGCAGCAGCTCGGCGCGGTGGTTTTCGCGGCTGCGGGGCGTGGAGCTGTGCGGGCTGGGCACTTCCACCCACAGCAGCAGGCCTAGCTCGTCGGCCAAGTTGTAGATGCGTGGGTCGATGCCGGCAATGTGCACCCGCACCAGGTTGCAGCCCAGCGCCTTCATGGCGTGCATGTGGAGCTGCATCTCCTTGTAGGTGGCCTGGCCGGGCTGGTAAAGAATGCCGTCGAGGTAGGTCGACTGGTTGTTGAGGTACACGTACCGGCCCCGCGCTTCAATCTTGCGCAGGCCAAACAGCGTTTCGATGGCGGAAGCGTAGCCTTCGCCGTCGATTAGCTGCGCCACCAGGCGGTAGCGGTGGGGCGCTTCCGGCGACCATAGCTCGGCACCGGGCACTTCCAGCACCACGCGCTGCTGCCACTGGCCGGGCTCCAAGCGAATGGGGAAATCCGAAGCCGCCAGCGGGGTGGTGCGGTTGGGCGTTTTGGGGTCGAACACCTGCAGGCGAATCACGTAGTCGCCGGGGTCGTGGATGCGCAGCGTCACGTTGAAGCGCACCAACTGGTCTTCTACCACGCTCACCACGCCCACGCGGGAGCGCAGGCGGTTGCGCTCCACCACTTCCAGCCACACGCTACGCACGGCGCCAGTGTAGGTCTGGTACCAGATGCCGCCGCGCTTGTACACGTGCGACTCCTGTTTGCCGCGTGGGGTTTCGGCGTCCATGTTGTCGGCAATGCGCACGGTGAGGCGGTTTACCGGGCGCAGGTTTACCGGGTCCAGCTCGTAGGTGAAAGAGGTGTACTCGCCAAAGTGCACTTCTTCGCCTTCAATGGTACTGAGCGGCTGGCCATTGAGCCACACCCGCGTTTCGTAGCCGCAGGCCCCAAACGTGAGCTGCACCATGGAGCGCGGCTGGGGCTCTTCAATTGCCGGCAGGGCAAACTCACGCTCGTACCACACCACCACCTGGTCGTGCCAGGCGGCCGCTCCCTGCTGCCCGCGGGCCTGAGCCAGGTGCTCTTCCACCGAGCCCGGCCACTGGGCCGTGTACTCGTAGGAATGGCCCGAAGCCCAGTTTTCCTGCAGGCCCACGTCGGCGTCGTCGTGCGCAAACCGCCACTGCCCGTCCAGCAGTACGTGGCTGTTCATGCGAAGCACCGCCCGGGGCAACGGGTTGGCCTTTTCGTTGTTGGGAGATTCTTCGGGGAGGCTAAACGAAAGCGAGTAGTTCGAAGGATGCAGGTCTTCCATTCGGGGCAGTGGATAAGGAGCTGAGCGGTGGGCGTGCTAAGGAGTTCACCGCTCAACTAACGGCCAAATCGCCCAGAATGATGCAGCGGCCCCAAAACCAGCCAATCAGCCACGCCCAGCGGCCCAGTACGCACCGGCCACCGGTGCCTGGCCCCATCGCTGCCCCGGTTCCTCAGGTCTTCTGCTTTTTCTTCTTCGCCGCTGGAAACAAAATATTGTTCAAAATCAGGCGGTAGCCCGGCGAGTTGGGGTGCAGGGTGAGGTCGGTGGGTTCTTCGCCCACCAAGTGCTGGTAGTCTTCGGGGTCGTGGCCGCCGTAAAAAGTCCAGGTGCCTTTGCCCAGGGTGCCGTGCAGGTAGCGCGCTTCGCCGGTTTGCTTGGTGTCGCCCATCACAATCACATCCGACTTAATGAGGCGTTTGCGGAAGGCCGTGGTTTGGCCCATAAAGCCGTGGATGGTTTTTTCGTGGTTCTGGCACAGCATGGTAGGCACCGGGTCGTACTTGGCCGAGAAGGTGAAGAGTGAGAAGTAGTCGTTCTGCTCGCCCAGGCCGCGCTCGTTGGGCTGCATGTCGATGTTGGAGTACTCGTACTCGAAGGGGTTGCGCACCAGCTGGAAATTCTCGAAGGCCAGGCAGCGGTTGAAGTTCAGCTTGGATTGGGCGTTGGGGTCGGCCGGGTCGCCGTCGTACATGCTTTCCACCATGTCAATGCCCAAGCCGGCCAGGGCAATGTCGTAGCTGTCGGTGGCCGAGCACATGGCAAATAGAAACCCGCCCCCGGCAATGAATTCCTGCATTTTCACGGCCACGGTGCCCTTCATCTGGCTCACTTTGCCAAAGCCGTTGCGCTTGGCGGCGGCCTCGGCGTCGCGCACCTGCTGCTGGTACCAGGGGTAGTTGCGGTAGGTAGAATAGAACTTGCCGTACTCGCCCGTGAAATCTTCGTGGTGCAGGTGCAGCCAGTCGTACTTCGGCAGTTGGCCGGCCAGCACCTCATCGTCGTAAAGCTGGGTGTAGGGAATTTCGGCGTACGCCAGCACCATGGTCACGGCATCGTCCCAGGGCTGCTTGCCTTTGGGCGTGTACACCGCAATTTTGGGCACTTTCTCCAGCCTCATCACGTCCATGTTGGCGTTGGGGTCAGCTATTTCCTGCAGGATGGCCGTGTACTGGGCCTCACTGATAACCTGAAACGAGACGCCACGCACCGCCAGCTCGTTTTCTGCCCCGGCCGTGGTTTCGAAGGCGAAAGCGCCGCCCCGGTAGTTCAGCAGCCAGTCGACGGGCACTTCGCGCTGCAGCAGCCAAAAGGTGACGCCATATGCCTTCAGACACTCTTTTTGGGTGTTGTCCATGGGCACCAGCACGTGGTTGGCGCGGGCCGCCAGGCCGGTCAAGGCCACCAGTAATGTCAGCAGAATACGCTTGAGCAGCATCGTTATTTGGGTAAAGGAAACGCATCCATCCAACCGGGTTGCGTCGCGGGTGGTTCAAGTTAAGCGCCGCGCGCCGAACTTTGAACGGGGCCGCCCGCCCCAGCGGGACGAAACTCCCGGCACGGCGTTGCGGGATGCGCATCTTTGCAACGACTTTTGCACGGCCCCCCGCCCGCCGGGCCACCAGTACCCACCTCCGGCCCAAGCCCATTCCCATGAGCCCCCTCGAAAACGTCCGCGAAGCCTTCCGCTCCATCCGCTCCAATTTGTTGCGCACCGTCCTCACGGCGCTCATTCTGAGCATCGGCTTGTTTGCGCTGGTGGGCATTCTCACGGGCATCGATGCCATGAAGAATTCCCTGTCGGAGACCTTCGCCAGCCTTGGCGCCAACTCCTTCGAGATTCACGCTAAGGGCTACAACAACCGGGGCCGGCGCGGGGGCGTGCAGTCTAAGCAGTACACGCCGGTCAATTACCTGCAGGCCACCCAGTACAAGAAAGCCATGGGCGAAGACGCCCAGGTGGGTATTTCGGCCTTCGTGGCCGGGGCTGCGGAAATGAAAGCCAACGGCATCAAAACCAACCCCAACATGCAAGTGGTGGCGGGCGATGAAAACTACCTGAAAATTCAGGGCTATAACCTGGCCAATGGCCGAAGCTTTTCGCAAGCTGAGCTGAATAGCGGGGCCAACGTAATGATAGTAGGGGATGAAATCCGCCTCAAGCTGTTTCCCAAGCAGAGCCCCGTGGGCAAGTACGTGTCGGCCCTGGGCCGCCGCTTCCTGATTGTGGGCCTGCTCGAAAAGAGCGGCAGCAGCATGGGCGGGGGGGGCGCCGACCGCCTGGCCCTGCTGCCCTTGGAAACCGGCAACCAAATGCCCCGGCAGCGCGCCCTCACCTACGACATCAAAACCGCCACCGACCAGCAAGGCACCCTCAACTTCCTCATTGGGCAGGCCACCGGCGTGATGCGGGCCGTGCGCCACGACCGACTGGGGCAGGAAGACAGCTTCGTGGTGGAAAGCAGCGAGTCGCTGGCCAACGACCTGAACTCCATTTCGGGCAAGGTGAAGGTGGGAGGCACCATCATGGCCTTTATCACGCTGCTCGGAGCCAGCATTGCCCTCATGAACATCATGCTAGTTTCGGTGACGGAGCGCACCCGCGAGATTGGCATTCGCAAGGCCCTGGGCGCCACGGCGGTTCAGATTCGCCGGCAGTTCCTCATCGAGGCCATCGTCATCTGCCTGATGGGCGGCACGCTGGGCATTGTGCTGGGCGTGCTGGGCGGCAACGGCGTAGCCACGTTTGTGGGTTCCGGTTCGTTTCTGGTGCCATGGGGCTGGATTGCCACAGGCCTGGTCATTTGCGTGGGCGTGGGGCTGGCGTCCGGGTATTACCCCGCCAGCAAAGCCGCTGCCCTGGACCCCATCGAATCCCTCCGCTACGAGTAGTACCAGGGGGAGCTGCACCGAAGATGCAAATAGGGTTTTTGAGCTTATTCTTGCTGGTAGCCATGCCCGGCCCGGCCCAACCCGGGCCGGGCCTTCAGGCGCACGTCGTAACCTTCAGCGGCAAAGGCCGAGGTGCAACGTTCAAACTGCCGCAAGTGGCGCTGGAAAACCGAGCGGTGGCCGAGCTTATCAATCGCCGGCTGCTGCGGCGCGTTATCGCGCCCAACGTCGATAGCCCAATTGACACTACGGGCACCCCGGCGCAGCAAATCCGGCAGGCGGCCGCCCTGGACTGCTGCTTTAGCGGCGTGCACTACACGGTACTGCTCAACCAGGGCGCCCTGCTTTCCCTGGAGCTCAACCTCGAATACCAGGGCGCCTATTACTATGAGCGCACGGACCACATCACCTTCGACCTGAACACCGGCCGAATCCTGACCCTGGCCGATGTAGTATCCGACTTTCCTAAGGCCCTGAGCGGCCGCTTGCGCGGGGCCATCAGCCGCCGTATGGCGGAGGAAATAGCCCAGGCTGCTGCCGATTACGGCGACTCCGCTACCGTAGCCGATTTACGGCAGCGCTTTGGGTGGGATGCCAGAACCCGGCAGGTCGTCTTTGCCCGCGACGCCCGGCAGGCCGGTGCCACCGAGCCGGACCTGAACGAATTTGCGCTCTCGCCGCAGGCTGTGCTTTTGTAATACCGGGTGGGGCTGCCCCACGGCTTGTTGAATTTCACACCCAATGAAACCTACACTTTCCCGTTGGCCGGGCTGCGGCCGCGTGGGCTGGCCCGGCACTTGGTTTCGGCAACTGATACTGTTCCAAAGCGGTAATAGTCCCGCGGCAGCATACATTTGCGTATCTACTCATTTGTGGAAACGCCATGACTGCCCCCTTTCCCGTACCCATCGACCAGCGCTTTGCCCAACTGATTCAGCAGTTTGGCCTCACCAAAAACAGCTTTGCCATCTCCCTGGGTAAAACTGCCAGCGTGGTGCAGCACCTCATTGATGGCCGCAACAAGCCGGGATATGACCTCCTCTGCCGAGTGTTTGAGATTTACCCAAATGTGTCGAGGGACTGGCTCCTACTGGGCCGTGGGCCAATGCTCGTGAGCGGTGAGCCTGCCACGAAGCCAGCCGCGCCAGCAGCGCCGGCTGCTTCCAAGGAGCCGCCCCTGGAACCCATCGATTTGTCAGATGTGGAGCTGGCCCCGTCGCGGCGGAGCACGCCAGGCGTGGCCGGCACCCGCCTGCAGCCCGCCGAAATTGCTGCCACTCTGGCCCTGGCCGCCGCTGCCAACCAACCTGCCCGCACATCGGCTACCGCTCCCGTTGAAATGCTGGAGGCACCTTCCAGCACTGCCCAACTGGCATCGGCCCCTGCTCAGCCAGCTGTTTTACCTATCAATACCACGCCGCAGCCTGCGCCGGTGGTCGCTGCTGAAACAGCTCCGCCAGTAGAAGCCAGCCCGCCGCCAGTTGCGCCGCCAGTAGTGCCCGTTGCCGCTCCGCAATCAGCGCCAATGCCCGCTCCGGCGGTAGTACCTGGCCCCGAAACGTATGTTGCTGCTGCCTTGCATGCGCAACACCTGCAGCATCAGTTGGCCCTTGCGGAGCTGCGCAATCAGCACCTGCAGGAGCAGCAGCAAATGCTGCGCGAAATGCTGGCCATGGCCCGTCAGAGCATGGTCTGAATAGGCTGGCGTGCGTCTGCGACGCGTTGCCGACTGGGTCCGAGCCTGCGGCTCGGGCGAGCGGTTATTAGATTCCTGCCGCGCGTTGTTCGCCGGTGAGCCGCAGGCTCGAACCCAGTCGGCAACGCGTCGCAGACGCGCGCCAGCTAATTGCTGCGTAACAGCACGTCAGTCAGTCGGCCACAAAATCCGATAAATCCGAAGAATTCGATAAATCCGCGGTTCAGACCAGAATGCCCATTTCCTCGGCGTCCATCAGGCCTAGGGCGTTTACGCCGGTTAGGCGCAGGGTTTTCATTTCGCCCACCAGCAAGGGGTCGTATTTGGCGTTTACGCGGATGTAGTTGGGTGTGAAGCCTTCCATGCGACCGTCGGTTACGTCGTCTTCAAACAGTACATCGGTCTCCAGGCCCAGGTGCTGCTCGTAGAAGAAGCGTTTTTTCTTTTCCGATAAGTTCCGCAGCTGGGTGGTGCGCTCGTGGCGCACCCGGTCCTGCACCCGGCCGGGCAGGGTTGGTGCCAGCGTATCCGGCCGCTCCGAATACGGAAATACGTGCAGGTAGCTTATGGGCAGCTCGTTGAGGAAGTTGTACGTGTCGAGAAAGTCCGCATCGGTTTCGCCCGGGAAGCCCACTATCACATCGACGCCGATGCAGGCGTGGGGCATCAACTCCTTGATGCGGGCCACGCGGCTGGTGTACAGCGCGCGCTTATACCGCCGCCGCATCAGCCCCAGAATCTTATCGGAGCCGCTTTGAAGCGGGATGTGGAAATGGGGCATAAACCGCGCCGAGGCCGCCACCGTTTCCAGAATATCGTCGGTGAGCAGGTTGGGCTCGCAGCTGCTGATGCGGAACCGGCGGATGCCCGCCACTGCGTCGAGGGCCCGAACCAATTGGGTAAAATCCTCGCGCCGCTCGCGCTCAGGTCCCTGCAAGCCAAAATCGCCTAGGTTTACCCCGGTCAGCACGATTTCCTTCACGCCGGTTTCGGCTAGTTTTTCTACCCGTCCTACCACGCTGGCCACGCTGCCCGAGCGGCTGGCGCCCCGGGCCAGCGGAATGGTGCAGAACGAGCAGGAGTAGTCGCATCCATCCTGCACCTTCATAAAGGTGCGGGTGCGGTCGCCGAACGAATGCGCCGCGTGAAACTCCGTGGCCTCCGAAATAGGGGAGGCGTGCACGTGGCCGGGCTGCCCGGCTGCGGGCTTCTTAAAATCGGCCAGGATATCAACCAGCTGAAATTTCTCGGCCGCGCCCAGCACGGCGCTCACGCCCGGAATGGTGGCAATTTCCTGGGGCTTAAGCTGGGCGTAGCAGCCCACAATGGCCACGAAGGCGTCGGGATTGTGCTTGAGTGCCTGCTGCACCACCTTCCGGCACTTGCGGTCGGCGTGGTCGGTCACGGAGCAGGTATTGATAACGTACAAATCGGCCCCGGCTTCAAAAGGCAGCTTTTGGAAGCCTTTCTCCTCAAACTGCCGGCCAATGGCCGACGTTTCGGAAAAGTTGAGCTTGCAGCCGAGGGTATAAAAGGCAACGGATTGTGGGGTGGGCATAGTCCCGCAAAGGTAAGGACGAAGGCGGGGAGCAGTGGTGCTGCTGGTAGCTACCATCCGGAAATGCCCAGCGCTACTTCTGCTCGAAGTCCTGCAGGGTGAGCTGCTGCATGGCTTTGCCCAGCTCAACCTGCGCTTTGGTCACGGGTGGGTCGCGTTCCCACACCTGCCGGCTCACGTTGTCGTAGGTCATCAGCCCAGCTGGCGAAACCGCTCCGAAGCCGTCATTAAAGCAGTAATAAGCGAAGGGAATGGGGTTGGCGGCCAGCAAGTCCCGGCTCCATACAAAGTCGTTGGCCGGCAAATTCAACTGGCGCAGGAGCGTAGCTGCCACGTCCGTTTGCGAACCGATGGTGCCAACCACCCGCCCTCGCGCTTCCGGGCGAATGGCCCCGCCGGCCAGCAGCAGCGGAATATGGAACTTGCCGGCCGCTTGATTAGCGGAGTTGCCGGGCTGCTGATGGCCATGGTCGGCCACCAGTACCAGGAGCGTGTTGGCGTACCAGGGCTGCTTCCGGGCCTCCTGCAGGAATTTGCCGAGTGAATAATCCGTGTAGTAAACCGAGTTGCGAAACAGGTTGGCTTCGCTGGTGCCAGGAAATTTATCCTTCATCGGCACGGTGAACGGCTCGTGGCTGCTCAGCGTGAAAGCGGTGACGAAAAAGGGCTGCGGCTGCTTCTTCAAATCCCTAAGCATGCGGGTAAACAGCACGCCGTCGTGCGCGCCCCACTTGGAGTTTTGTTCAGCCAAAGCGAAGTCGCTGCGCTCCGTTATCTGTTCGTAGCCTGCCGTCTGCACGTAGCTTTTCATGTTGGCAAACGCCAGCTCCCCGCCGTAGTAGTAATGGGAGCGGTAGCCCGCCGCGCCCAGACTCCGGCCCAAATGCGGCAACTGCTCAGTCTTGCGCGGGTACTTGATGATGCTGGTGGTGGGCTGGTTGGGGTAGCCCGAGAGCAGCGCCACCAGTCCTTTCTGGCTGCGGTCACCGGCGGCGTATATATCGGTAAAAAGTAAGCCCGTTCGGGCCAAGCTGTCCAGCGTGGGGGTCACGCCCCGCTCGCCGCCCACACTGCCCACCAGCTTGGCCGTGAAGCTTTCGAGGATAATAAACAGCACGTTCGGGCGCGCCTTCGTCAGCACGGCAGGGCTGGTCTGGGGCAGGGGCGGGGCCCCCACCGCCAGCGGGTAGATGCCCGCCACCAGCCGGCGCGCGGTGCTGTCCGGCATAAAGGGTTGCGGGGGCTTTGCGCGGGACCTGAGCACCAGGGCACTCATCAGATTCCAGGGCGCGTTCAGGGCCGCGTGGTTGGCAAAGGCGATGCGGGAGAAATAAACATCGCTCTGGTTCACCGGTATCTGCTGGGTGCCGCCACGCAGGGGCACCACCAGCAGGGCCGCATACAGGAGCCCCGCCAGCGCCGCGCGGCCGCGACCAAAGCCCTCTGCCAGCGGCGCCAGCCGCCCCAGCACTACCTTATATAGACCCCATCCCATAAGCAACAGCAATACCAGCAAGCCCAGCAGCAGCCCCAACGGCGCCGTGCCCGCCGAAGCCGCCATCTCCTTGGGCGAGCTCAGGTACTGCAGCGGGGTATCGTCGAGCCGGAACCCCCACGTTCGGTACAGTTCCAAATCGGCCGTAATCAGGACCGCCAAAAACGTGCCCAGGGCCGCGGTGTAGCCGGCCACCACCTGCCGGAAGGGAAACCGGGGCCACAGACTCCACCCCACAAAAAGCACAAACGGCACAATGCTCACGTACGCCACCGCCGAGGCATCCAGCCGCAGGCCGTAGCCGAAGGTGGCCAGCAGCGTAGCCGCATCGAGTTGGGAAGCTGCCTCGTGGTGGTACCCTAAAAAAAATGCCCGGCTAATGCCAAAAAGCAACAGCCAAAAAAGGAAGTAGCGCGATTGAAACGCAAATCGGTTGTTCACTCAACAAAGATAGCCGGGAGAAACACCCGGCCTAAAATGATAAAATAGGGATGACAGTGAATAGTTGTGAATCTAATTGCCATTTAGGGTTTAAAATTGATGGGGTTATAGGAGTAAAATGAAGTATTTTAGATAAACGACCTCAATTTTAAGGGTCATTTGGAATAAAAACGTTTTCGTCGCTTTATCTTTGCTGTCAGACAATCCATTATTGGTACCCTCTATTCCTGCCCGGTTACTCCCTCCATGGCCATCCTCCGTTTTAAAGCCTTAGAACTCGTCAACCAGCGCCGCCCCGTTACGGTGATTCCCGCCGCCGCGCGCCGCTCCGATAGTTTCGGGCAAAATGTCTTCAATCTGGAAGCCATGCGGGCAACCATGCCCGGCGATTATTTCAAAAAGCTGCAGGCGGCCATCAAGCAGGGCGCCACGGTGGAGCGCAATGTGGCCGACGCCGTGGCTTCGGCCATGAAAACCTGGGCCATGGCCAAGGGCGCTACCCACTACACGCACTGGTTTCAGCCCCTCACGGGCTCAACGGCTGAGAAGCACGACTCTTTTTTCGACCTGAACTCGGACGGCCGGCCGATTGAAAATTTCAAAGGTTCCGCGCTGGTGCAGCAGGAGCCCGATGCGTCGTCGTTTCCCAACGGCGGCATCCGCAACACTTTTGAGGCCCGCGGCTACACCGCCTGGGACCCCACTTCGCCAGCTTTCATCATCGAAACGGTCGGGTCCAAGACCCTGTGCATTCCCACCATCTTCGTGGCCTACACCGGCGAGGCGCTCGATTACAAGGCCCCTTTGCTGAAGTCGCTGGGCGTGCTCGAAAAAGCAGCCCTGGAGGTTTGCCAGTACTTCGACAAAGACGTGAGCCGCGTGAACACCACGCTGGGCATTGAGCAGGAATACTTCCTGGTTGACAAGGCCTTGTACGATGCCCGCCCCGACCTGGTGATGACCGGCCGCACCGTATTTGGCCACGCGCCCGCCAAGGGCCAGCAGCTCGATGACCACTACTTTGGTTCGATTCCGGCGCGGGTGCACGGTTTCATGGTAGAGTTTGAGGAGGAATCCAACTTGCTGGGTATTCCGCTCCGCACGCGCCACAACGAAGTGGCGCCCAATCAGTTTGAGTGCGCTCCCACCTTTGAAGATGCCAACCTGGCCATCGACCACAACCAGCTGTTGATGGACGTGATGGACCGCGTGGCCGAGCGCCATAACTTCAAGGTGCTGTTGCACGAAAAGCCCTACGCCGGCGTAAACGGCAGCGGCAAGCACAACAACTGGGCCCTGAGCACCGACACCGGCGTAAACCTGCTCGCGCCCGGCCGCCGCCCCAAAGAAAATCTGCAGTTTCTGGCGTTCCTTATCACCACAATCCAGGCCGTGCACCGCTACGCCGACTTGCTGCGGGCTAGCATTGCCTCGGCCAGCAACGACCACCGCCTGGGGGCCAACGAGGCGCCGCCCGCCATCATGTCGGTGTTCCTGGGCTCCATGCTGGACTCGGTGCTTGATGAGCTGGAGCGCACGGCCAAGTTGCCGCTCGACAAAGGCGATAATATCTATTTGAAGTTGGGAATTGACAAGATTCCTGCTATCTTGCTAGACAACACGGACCGAAACCGGACTTCCCCGTTTGCCTTCACCGGCAACAAGTTCGAATTCCGGGCCGTGGGTTCGTCGGCCAACTGTTCGTCGGCCATGACGGTGCTCAACACAATTGTCGCCGACCAGCTCATTGACTTTAAGGACTCGGTTAATGCCCTCATCAGCGAGGGCAAAAAGAAGGAGGTAGCCATTGTGGAAGTGCTGCGCGAGTACGTTATCAGCTCCAAAGCCATTCGCTTCGAAGGCAACGGCTACTCGGAAGAGTGGAAGCAGGAAGCTGAAAAGCGGGGCCTGAGCAACATTGCCACCACGCCCCAGGCCCTCGACGCCATTGTGCGGGCCGATGCAGCCGAGCTTTTTGCGCGCCACGGCATTTTCACGGAGGTGGAGCTACACGCCCGCCACGAAATATTGCTGGAAGAATACCAGAAAAAAATTCAGATTGAAAGCCGTGTAATGGGCGATTTGGCCATTAACCACATCATCCCCACGGCGCTTTCGTACCAAACCAAACTAGTGAACAACGTGCGCGGCCTGCGCGAGTTGGGCCTCGACGATGAAAACAGCCAGGTAACGATTGAAATGATTAAAGCCATTTCCCGCCACGTCACCACCATCAAAACCAACGCCGACGCCATGACGGAGGCGCGTAAACGAGCAAACAAACTCGGAGACGCCCGCGCACTGGCCGTGGCATACTGCGAAGAAGTAAAACCAAAATTCGACCCCATTCGCCGCGCCGTTGACAAGCTCGAGCAGATGGTGGCCGACGAGGACTGGCCCCTGGTAAAATACCGCGAACTGTTGTTCAGCCGGTAGTTAGGGGACGGAATCGGGTCCGGTGTTGGGTGGGAATTCTCGCCGCGCCCCGGTTTTTAAAGAGGTGCCTCCGTGAGGTGCCTTTTTTTGGAATGCCGCCGCAATCGTTTGCGGAATTATTTTGACTAAATTCCGCTCGTTTTCTTGCTCAGTTAACTGGTTTGGCGCTTTTTGTGGGTGCTGGCGTAGTATCTGCCAATAGCAGCGGCAGCCGGGGGCTCAGCCCATCGTCGCCTACTTCTTCGGCACTGGTGCCGGGGTCGGGTACCAGTATTTTCCAGGTGGCCCGGCGTAGCTCGTCCAGCTTTTCCAGCGATTCGCTCACGGTGGCATTGGCCCGGAGCTTGTCGAACAAGCCGCTTTTATGGCCGGCTACCAGCAGCTTTTCCAGCACCAGAGGCAACACCCAGCCCACCACGTTGGAGGCCAGCGCGCCGCGCAGCCCCAGCCGCACCAGCAGCCGGACGGTCATTTGCTCTACCAGGAGGACGCGGGCGGCGGGCAGGGCTTTATCGGCCAGGAAATCAGTCACCAGCTTCAGGTTGCCTTTCTCCACTTCGGCCCGTAGCACGTCCTGAATGCTGTCGAGGGCCCGGGCGGCCAATTGCCGGAACAAGCGGCCGGTTTGCCAGGCAGCCAGGCCGGTGAATCGGGCAGCGCCCAACAGCGCCGGAACAAAACGTGGAGTTTTCATGGGAATTCGAGCAAAATTGGCCTAAATGTGCCGCCAAAGGAACGTGGCAGTTTGCACTTGGGTTGAGCTTAGCAGTGGTTTGTGCGCGTATTTCTACGCCCTGCGCTTTTTTTTGACGAGGCCGGTGCCTTCATTTGTGTATGCCAGATTTGTTACTTGATTTAAATTTACAACAACTGCCCGACGATTATTTCAGCGGCGAGTGGCAAGTAGCTAGCCGGGTGCTGAATCGCAACGACCCCGGTAGCCCGCTGGCGCTGGCCACGCGCCTGCTGCTGGACCCCAGCCGCCTGGAAACCCAATCGGAGGCTCCCGCGCTTCCGCAGACGGGTAGCTGGGCCGTGATGCGCGACGAAATCCTCAACCGTCCCTACCTCAGCTTTGAGCTGCCCACCGAGGTCACCCGGGCGCTTGTGACGCGCCTGCGCCGCTCGGCCGATGGCTTGCAAAGCCAACTTAACCTCTACTTTGCCTCGGGCATGGAAATGCAGCTTTTCCGCCCTCAGTCTTCAATTTCGAACCTTTCAGTTAAGTCGTGAATATTTCGTCTTCCACTTCCCCGTCTGCCGGCACCTCGCAGCCCATTCCGGGTAGCCAGGGCCTCGTTGGGCCGGAACAGTTTACTTTTCTGGCCGATGTAATCCCCCAATTGGTCTGGATAACGGACCCGACGGGGTTTCACACGTATTTCAATCAGCGCTGGACTGATTTCACCGGCTTCACCCTGGCCGACAGCGTGGGCCCGGACATGTGGAACAACCTGCTGCACCCCGACGACCAGGCGCGCGCCCGCGAGGTGTGGGGCAGGTCCCTGGCTACGGGCGTCGATTACAACATTGAGTACCGCTTCAAGGCCAGGGATGGCTCCTACCGCTGGTTCCTGGGCCAGGCCCTGCCCCGGCGCGGCGACGATGGGCAGGTTATTGCCTGGTTTGGCACCTGCACCGACATTCACGAGCAGCGCCTGATGCTGGGCCAACTGGAAGCCGCTTACGCAGACCTCGAAGCCAAGGTGATGTTCCGAACCCTCGACCTGGAGCGAGAAGTGCAGGCACTCCGGCAACAGCTGGCGGGTAGTTAAGGTTATTTTTGAAAATGTGATGAAGGTGGCCTCCGAAAGAGGCCGCTTTTCGTTTTAAGGCCCGGCGGCTTTCATTTTGGGGGCGGCCTTAATCAGCGTACTATGAAAGCCGTCGTTATTCAAGAGCCCGGTGGGGCCGAGGTCCTGCAACTGCAAGACCGGAGCCGCCCGCAGCCCGCGCCCCATCAATTAATCGTGCGCGTGCTCGCGGCCGGGGTCAATCGGCCGGATGTGCTGATGCGGCAGGGCAAGTACGCCGGCAGCGGCGAGGTAAGCGGGCTGGTGCCGGGCTTGGAAATTGCGGGCATTGTGGAGCAGTGCGGCGCCGCCGTTGGGCGCTGGCGGGCGGGCGACGCAGTTTGTGCGCTTTTGCCTGCGGGCGGCTACGCCGACTTTGCCGTGGTTGACGCCCGGCATTGCCTGCCAGTGCCCGCGGGCCTTAGCATGATTGAGGCAGCGGCCCTCCCCGAAACCGTGTTTACGGTGTGGCACAACGTATTTCAGCGCGGGGCGTTGCAGGCCGGCGAAACGCTGCTGGTGCACGGGGGCAGCAGTGGCATTGGCACCACGGCCATTCAGCTGGCGAAGGCTCTGGGCAGCCGGGTTGCCATCACGGCCGGGGACGCGGCCAAGTGCGCGGCCTGCCTGGCGCTGGGGGCCGACTGGGCCATTAATTACAAAACGGAAGATTTTGAGGAGATGCTCAAACAGGCGGGGGCAGACGTAATTCTCGACATGATTGGCGGCGAATACATCGCCAAAAACCTGCGCCTACTGAAGGACGACGGGCGCCTGGTGTTCATCAACGCCATGCAGGGAGCGGCGGGCGAATTCGACGCGTTGGAAGTGATGCGCCGCCGCCTGAGCATCACGGGAAGCACCCTGCGGCCCCGCTCCGACGAATTTAAGGCCGCGCTGGCCGCTGAAGTAGAACGGCAGGTGTGGCCGCTAATAGCCGCCGGCAAATTCCGCCCATTGATTGACAAGACCTTCCCGCTGGCTGAGGCTGCGCGGCGCACCGCCTCATGGAAAGCAGCGCGCACATCGGTAAGATTGTACTGGAAACGGGGGCGTGAGGCTATAAAAAGGCCCATTGCAAAGGGGCGAGCGCACTTGCAATGGGCCTTTTTAAATATTCGTGAAATATCCTGTTACGTTAAAACGTCATGCTGAGCTTGTCGAAGCATCTCTATTGCAATAGTAAATGAATTACCAGCGCGGTAGAGATGCTTGACAAGCTCAGCATGACGGTCTTTTAGCTACAGCTACATCTGGTCGGCTGCTATGCCTGCTTTTTCCACTTAATGGTGCAGCCAATGGCTTTGGTTGAGTTGTTAGTCGCGGGCTTGCCGGCCATGATTTCGGTCATGGCATTTTCCACGTACTTGGTTTTCACCAAGGTGGCGTCTTCGGAATTATCATCGATGGCCCCGATATAGGAAACCACAAAATCGTTGCCCTGGCGCTGCAGCACGTAGAGCTGCGGAGTGCGGGTGGCCCCGTACGCCTTGGCTATTTTCTGGCTTTCGTCCTGTAGGTAGGGGAAGGCGTATTTTTTGGTTTGCATGGCGGCGTAGGAGTCGCCGGGGGCCACGCCGGGGTCGTTCGGGTTGATGGCCACTACGGGGTAGCCCTGGGAGGCGTATTTCTGGTTGAGGGCGATGATGCGGGCTTCATAGGCCTTGGCGTAGGGGCAGGTATTGCAGGTGAACACCACGATGTAGCCCTTGGCGGCTTTGTTGTCGGCCAGGGACACCATTTTGCCGTCGATGTTCTTCAGCTTGAAATCAGCGGCTTTGTCGCCCACCTGGTAGCCCTCGGATTGGGGACGCAGGACGAAGCTGCTCAGCAGCAGGACAAAACAGAGCAGGGAGAAAGGCAGTATTCTGTTCATGGCAAGAAGACGTTTGGGTTGATGATAAGAAAGAGTCGGGGCGCAACTGGCTATGAACCTGCTGTTAAATTACAAAAATCTCCGGAGGGCGGCCGTCAGCGCTGCCTTGGAAAGCTCCTGCTCGAAGGTGGCGCGCTGCTTGGTTTTGTTGTTGATTATGAGGGTGAAGGGGATGGAGCCCGTCCACTTGGCGTCTACCTGCCCCAGCCAGGAGTTTGGGTCGGTTTCGTCGAGAAGCACCACTTCGGACTTGAGGCCGCGCGCCTTCACGAAGGGCTTTACTTTTTTGTCCAGCTGCGAGGCATAGTCGAGGCTGACGAGCAGCACTTTCACTTTCTTATCGGCATTGGCGCTGCCGACCTGCTCGAAGTTGGGCAGCTCCTTCACGCAGGGGCCGCACCAGGTGGCCCAGAAATTGACCACGTAGGTGGTGTCGGTCTGCCGGGCCAGGCGCTTTTGCAGCTCAACAAACTTGATGACGGCCACCTGCTGGCCGAAGCCGGGTACCGCCGCAAGTAGTCCGATGCCCAACAGCAAATATTTGAGAGAGAACATAATGAATACCGTTTGAGGCCCATCCGCGCCGAACCATACGGCGCAGGCAGGAGCAGTGTAACACAGACAGTGAATCCGGGCCAGAAGTTGCGCCCGCCAGGGGTGGAGCCGGCCGCCGGCCGCTTTACCTTTGTGCCAGGGCGCAACTTTCGCCTTCCTTCCCTAGTTTTCGGGTTATGAATAAAACGTATTGCCCCAGCCTGACCGAGTACAAGCGCCGTGTAGCCCGCGTGGTGAACATTGGCGATATTCCGCTGGGCGGCAATTATCCGATTCGGGTGCAGAGCATGACCACCGTGGACACCATGGACACCATGGGCTCGGTGGAGCAGACGCTGCGCATGGTGGAGGCCGGCTGCGAGTACGTGCGCATCACCGCGCCCAGCATGAAAGAGGCCCAGAACCTGCTGGAAATAAAGAAAGAGCTGCGCAAGCGCGGCTGCAACGTGCCGCTCATCGCCGACATCCACTTCACGCCCAACGCGCCGAGCTGGCGGCCCGCATCGTGGAAAAAGTACGCGTTAACCCCGGCAATTACGCCGACAAAAAGAAATTTGAAGAAATAGAATACACCGACGCCACCTACGCGGCCGAAGTGGAGCGCATCCGCGAGCGGTTCCGGCCGCTGGTTCAGATTTGCAAGCAGTACGGCACCGCCATGCGCATCGGCACCAACCACGGCTCACTGTCTGACCGTATTTTGAGTCGCTACGGCGATACCCCGCTCGGCATGGTGGAGTCGGCGCTGGAATTCCTGCGCCTGTGCGAGGAAGAAAACTACTACAACGTGGTGCTGAGCATGAAAGCCAGCAACACCCAGGTTATGGTGCAGGCCTACCGGATGCTGGTGCAGAAGCTCGACGAAGAGGGCCTGCAGCCCTATCCGCTGCACCTGGGCGTGACGGAGGCCGGGGAAGCCGAGGACGGCCGTATCAAGAGCGCCGTGGGCATCGGCACGCTGCTGGAAGACGGCCTGGGCGACACCGTACGCGTGAGCCTGACCGAAGCGCCCGAAGCCGAGGCCCCGGTGGCCAAAATGCTGATAGACCGGTACTCGCACCGAGCCGCGCAGGCCCAGCCCATTGCGCCAGTGGTGGGCGAGGAGCCCATCAACCCGTTTCAGTATTTCCGCCGCGTGACGCGGGAGGTCGAGAACATCGGCGGGGCCAATGTGCCCCGTGTTATCGCTGATTTGTCGCGTTTGGAGGGGATGGAATACGCAGACCTGCGCGCGGCCGGGCAGCTGTATTCGCCGTTTCTGGATAAGTTTCAGATGTCGGATTTGGGCGCCGACTATATCTATACCGGTCAGGTTCCGTCGCCTTTCATGCTGCCCAATGGACTGAAGGAGATAGTGGACTACGGCGCCTGGCGCGACGCCGGCCACCGCGCCGACCATTTCCCCGTGCTCACGCAGGCCGAATACGCCGGGGCCGCTGAGAAGCACCCGACGCTGAATTTTGTGTTCCACAACCTGGCGTCTCTCACTGCCCCGGCCCTCAGTCAATTGCGCAAAGACCGCACCGTGGTGCTGTTTCTGTACACCGAAAATGCCCACGCCATGCCGGAAATCCGGCGCGCCTTTTTTGAGCTTATGAATGCGGGCGTTACCTGCCCGGTCATCATCAACCGGCAGTACCCGGCCCTGAAAGACGAGGAAACCCAGCTCTACGCCGCTACCGACGTAGGCGGCCTGCTGCTCGACGGCCTCGGCGACGGCATCGTGCTGAGCACCGAGTTGCTGCCGGAGCGCCCCAAAGCTGAATGGCTCACGACCATCGACAGCCTGAACCAGCTCTCGTTCGGCATCTTGCAAGCGGCCCGCACCCGCATGAGCAAAACCGAATACATCAGCTGCCCCAGCTGCGGCCGTACCCTGTTTGACTTGCAGGAAACCACGGCCATGATTCGCAAGCGCACCGACCACCTCAAGGGCATCAAAATCGGCATCATGGGCTGCATCGTAAACGGCCCCGGCGAGATGGCCGACGCCGATTACGGCTACGTGGGCGTGGGAAAAGGCAAAATCGCCCTCTACCGCGGCCAGGAAGTCATCAAGAAATCAGTGCCCGAAGAACGGGCAGTGGATGACTTGATTGAGTTGATGCGCGAAGATGGGCGTTGGATTGAAAAGGAAGTGGTGGAGGAGCCGGTGGGGGCGTAGGTGCTGAGCGTCTTTATACCTGTCGCGAGGTGAAATGATGTAGAGACGCAAGGATGCGTCTCTACATCGTATTCGTAAAGCACTTCGCAACGGCCACAATTGGCAACGGGCGCCCCGTTGCTGCCCACTCATTTCCCCGCACTTACCCCACCGCATGACCCTCTACCAATCGCTCCAGCTGGCCCGCTCCGAAGAAGACGTTAAAGACGCCTACATCAAGGCGCTGAACCTGAAAGGGTACAGCAAAAACCTGATTGATATTCAGACCAAGGAAGTGTGGTTTGAGGCTAAGGAAGGCCACCGGCACTCCACCTACGCCATGTTTACGCAGCTGATGCACTACGTGCAGCAGGCTCTGAACAAGGGCGAATACGTGCCGCCGCTGCTCGCGGTGATTGACACGCAGAAGGCCGCGATTATGAAAAGCGCGGACGTGATTCCCTTCCTCGCCAAAAAAACCATCAAGTGGGGCCGCAGCGCCAGCGGCTACACCCAGGAAGCCCTCGATGCCGTGTCGGCCCACATCGGCACCTACTTCGTCTCCTTCCGGATGGAGACCCACGAGCAGGAGTTCATCAGCACCATCCAGGGCGCCATTGCCTCGGGCGACATCATCCGCGTCGCCATCACGCCCGACAACCTGAAACAGGTGTTCGACAAGTGGGTGGCCATGATTGGGGCCGAGATTAACGACGTGGCCCCGGAAGAATACGCCCTGCTCTTCTTCGCCGACATCATGAGCGACGGCACCGTGAGCACCCACGCCAGCCTGCCGGCCGAGCTGCTGCACCGCGGCGGCAAGCCCCTTTTCGCGCTGGGCGGCAAGCTCTACGAGCTGGGCAGCCACGAGGGCTACCGACGCTTCTGGGCCATTTACCACCGCCCGCCCGACGCCGCCTACCGCAACTACCTGCTGGAACGCCGCGACAGCCTGATTCCGCTCGACGAGCGCAGCTTCAAAGGCGCCTACTACACGCCGCTGCACGTAGTGGACAAGGCCTACGACAAGCTCACCGACTTGCTGGGCAAGAGCTGGCAGCGCGACTACCTGGTGTGGGACATGTGCTGCGGCGTGGGCAACCTGGAAGTGAAGCACAGCAACCACCGCAACATCTACATGAGCACCCTGGACGCGGCGGACGTGGACGTGATGAAAGCCACCAAAACCTGCGCCGCCGCCACCCGCTTCCAGTACGATTACCTCAACGACGACATTGCCGAAGACGGTAGCATTGATTACCGCCTGACCAACAAAGTCCCCGCCGCCCTGCGCAACGCCATTGCGGACGGAAAGAAAATTCTGGTGCTGATAAATCCGCCGTATGCGGAGGCCGCGAACTCACAAGGGAACGAAGGCAAAACGGACGTGGCAACTACCAAAATAGCGAAGGGAATGGTCGGGTACGGCTTCGCATCGCGAGAATTGTTCACCCAGTTTCTGGTACGTATTTCTCATGAAATGCCTACGGCAACGGTGGCGATGTTTAGTACTTTGAAACACGTGGTAGCACCAAACTTTGAGAAGTTCCGCATTTTATGGAACGCAGTGTATATGGATGGCTTCGTTATACATAGCAAAGCGTTTGATGGTATAAAAGGAAACTTCCCTATTGGTTTTTTGATTTGGAAACTCAATCAGAATGCAAAAAATAAAACTCCTATCACGGAAATTGTCGCAGAAGTCCTGACTAAAAGCGGGGAGCCCATCGGGGAAAAGCGCTTTTACAATATTAGTAGCATGTCTTTTTTAGGTAATTGGATGCCTCGCCTAAAGACGAACACCACGAATATTCCACTGAAGAATGCGGTGACGCCCCAACTAAATCATGCGAAGGTGACGGCATGGATTGATACGGCGATTGGCTACATGTACTGTAACAGCAATGATATGCAGAATGCCGCTACCCAAACGGCCATCACTTCATCTGTTTTCAGTACTGGCAACGGCTTTTACGTGCTGCGCGAAAACCTTTGGCAGGTAGCTATTATCTTGGCGGTGGTCTGATATAAGGTGAAATGCGTATTGGGGGTTATGGTTTATACGCAACACTATTGCGCCGCCTGCGGCAGTGAACAGATTCGGCGCAATGG
>NZ_MDZB01000101.1 GCF_001816145.1 Hymenobacter lapidarius
CGGTACTTTGCTCTGGAAGTACGACTACCTGGCCGCCGGTTCGGTTTTCAGTTCGCCCGAAACCATCGTGGACGCGCTGATGCGCAATGCTTCCAAAAAATTCCCCTACACCGCTCCCAAATCTTAATTTAACTGCCCCGGCTAGCGGCAGCAAAAAGGCGGCCCCAACCACAGTTGGGGCCGCCTTTTTAATGTCTGCACTTGGCGTTATTATTAGTTGCTGGTTGCCAACTCCGATTTTAACAACTGACAACCAGCAACTAAAAACCATTTTACCCAATCCGCTCGAAGCCGCAGTAGCTGTGTAGCACCTGCGGTAGGTCGATGCCCGTGCTGGTCTGGTTGTTTTCCAGCAGGGCGGCCACGATGCGGGGCAGGGCCAGGGCCGAGCCGTTGAGCGTGTGCAGGAGTTGGGTTTTGCCACCATCGGCGCGGTAGCGGCACTTGAGGCGGTTGGCCTGGTAGGTTTCAAAGTTCGACACCGAGCTCACTTCCAGCCAGCGGCCCTGGGCGGCGCTCCACACCTCCAGGTCGTAGGTGAGGGCAGCGGTGAAACCCATGTCGCCGCCACACAGCCGCAACACGCGGTAGGGAAGGTTGAGCTGCTGCAACAGGCCTTCTACGTGGGCCAGCATGGCTTCCAGGGCGCCGTAGCTCTGGTCGGGCTCCGTGATTTGCACAATTTCTACCTTGTCGAACTGGTGCAGGCGGTTGAGGCCGCGCACATCGGCGCCCCAGGAGCCGGCCTCGCGGCGGAAGCAGGGCGTGTGGCCGGCCATGCGCACGGGCAGCTTGTCCGGGGCAATGATTTCGTCGCGGTAAATATTGGTCAGCGGCACCTCGGCCGTGGGAATGAGGTAGAGGTCGTCCTTGGCGTCGTGGTACATCTGGCCCTCCTTGTCGGGCAGCTGACCGGTGCCGTAGCCGCTGGCCTCGTTCACCAGAATCGGAGGCTGAATTTCGGTGTAGCCAGCGTTGCGGGCCTCGTCCAGAAAGAAGTTGATGAGGGCCCGCTGCAGCCGGGCGCCCTGGTTTTTGTACACCGGAAAGCCCGCGCCCGTGATTTTGTTGCCCAGCTCAAAATCGATGATGTCGTACTTTTTAATCAACTCCCAGTGCGGCTGTGCGTCGGGGCCTAGCGTGGGCTTAGTGCCGTGCTCGCGCACCACCTCATTGTCCTGGGCAGCGCGGCCCTGGGGCACGCTGGCGTGGGGCAGGTTGGGTAGCTTGTAAAGCAATTGCTGCTGCTCCTTCTCAACTTGGGCTAAATCTAAAAGAGCAGTTTTAACTCTTTCTTTGGCTTCAGTAGCTTGACGTTGGTAAGATGCTAAGCTGATTCCCTCCATAGGGCTCAAAGAGCCATCTAAAGCGGGAATAGCAGCAGAATTCTGCTTTTTGAGCAGAGGGCCAATGAGCCTAGCCATTTCATTACCTTCAGTTTTTGCTTGGTCGTGGCTGGTTTGAAGCGAGCGGCGGCGCTGGTCCAGGTCCAGGATGGCGGCCACATCGGCGGGGCCGGTGGCGTAGTGTTTTTTGGCGAGGCCAGCCAGCACCAGCTCGGTCTGGTCGCGGAGAACGGAAATTTGCAGCATGGGGGTCGAAGTGGAACGGGGGCAAATGTCGGAAGTAAAACCGGGTGGAACCACAGGGCTGCTGCTGTGGGCCCTGCCGCGGGCCGCAACTTATTTTGCGGCCCCACCTGTTAAACCCTCACCGACCGGCATCCGATTTGGCGGTTTGCCCGTAATGCGCTAACATTGCGTTAGCAACCGGCCGCCGTGGCTGGAACCGCAGGCCTTGGCGCCTGCTTCCGGCCCGTCATTTGCTGAACTCCCCCCGCGGCCCCTTTCGCACCTCATTTTCTTGCTTATCCCATTGCGCGCCGCGCGCTGCTATTCTTATAATAGCCCGCGTTTCCTGCCAATGCTTTATCGCGGCCTGTCCGCTTTCGTGCCATAGCTGGTTTGTTGAGCCCCACGCGGGCCCCCAGGGCCGCCAGCCCCTCGATTCACGCCGATGTTTCTCCCCTTATTTCCTTTATGCACACCATTAACGAGTTGAAGGACCGGCTGCTGTCCGACCTCAAAGAAATTGCCGAGCAGATGAATGTCGGCAACTTCAAACGGCTCAGCAAGCAGGATTTGATTTACAAAATCCTCGACCAACAAGCCGTCATTCCGGGTTCCGCCGACCAGGCTGCTCCTGTGGCCGCTCCGGCTGCCGAAGCCCCTGTGGCTGCCCCGCCGCGCGCCGCCAAAGCCCGCCGCCCGGCCCCAGCACTGCCGAGCAGCCGTTTTCGGACGTGGCTCCGCCGGCTGCCAAAGCCGACCGTGCCCCACGCGAGCCCCGCCGCGAAACTCAGCCCGCCGCCAACGTTGAAATCCTGGACCCCATCGAAGGCTTGGCCCTGGTGCCTGCTTCTGAAGCTACCGGTGCCTCCCTGGCCAACGAGCTCGTGCCCGTAGCAGAGCCGCAAGTCAACGATGACGCCGGCCCCAGCGCCGAGCAACAGATTAACGGCACCGAGCAGGACGCCAACGCCGCCCGCCCCGAGCGCCGGGAGCGCCGCGAGCGGGTAGACCGTGCAGGCCGCCCCATCACGGAGCAGCGCGCCGCCGAGATGGCCGCCGAAAAGGCCGCCGCCGAAGTTGCGGCCGCTGCAGAAGCCGCTAACGCGCCCTTGGAGAATGGCGCCGATGGCCGTGATGGCAGCCGCGACAACCGTCGCGAAGCTGGCGGCAGTGGCTTTGGCGACCGCCGCGAAAACCGCGCCGACCGCTTCGAGCGCGACAACCGCGAGCCGCGTGACGGCCGCGAGCAGCGCTTCCCCCGCAACGACCAGCCCCGCGAAAACCGCGAGCCGCGCAGCGACCAGCCGCGCGAACCCCGCAACGACCAGCCGCGTGAGCCGCGCAACGACCAACCCCGCAACGGCCAGGAACCCCGCCAGGACCGCGACAATAATCGCAACCTGACCCGCGAGGAGCGCTACGCCCAGCGCGACCTGCAGCGCCAACAGCGCGCCCTCAACCCCGACGGCACCCCCCGCACCGACCAGCCCCAGCGCGAGCCGCGCGAACCCCAGCAACAGCGCGAGCCCCAGCGCCCCGCCCGCCAGGACCTGGACTTGGTGGTGCCCGGCGGTGGCACGTTCGAACTGATGCCCGACGGCGGCTATGGCTTCCTGCGTTCGCCCTATTATAACTACCTCTCCTCGCCCGACGACATTTACGTGTCGCCGCAGCAGGTGAAGCAGTATGCCATGAAGCCCGGCGATACGGTGATTTGCACCATTCGTCCGCCCCGCGAAGGCGAAAAATACTTTGCCCTGGTGGGCGTGGACAGCATGAACGGCCGCACTGTGGAGGAAGTCCGCGACCGGGTGCCATTCAGCCACCTCACCCCGCTTTTTGCGGACCAGCGCATGAAGCTGAGCACCAAGTCCAGCCAAATCAGCACCCGCGTGCTTGATTTGTTTGCCCCCATCGGCAAGGGCCAGCGCGGCCTGATTGTGGCCCAGCCCAAAACCGGTAAAACCGTGCTGCTGCAGGAGGTGGCCAACGCCATTTCGGAAAACCACCCCGAGGTGTACCTGATGATTCTGCTCATCGACGAACGCCCCGAGGAAGTGACCGACATGGCCCGCACCGTGAAGGCCGAAGTGCTCAGCTCGACCTTCGACGAAACGGCCGACCGCCATGTGAAAATCGCCGAAATGGCCCTGGACAAGGCGCGCCGCCTCGTGGAGTGCGGCCACGACGTGGTGATTCTGCTCGACTCCATCACCCGCCTGGCCCGGGCTTACAACACGGTGCAGCCCAGCTCCTCGCGCATCCTTTCGGGTGGTATCGACGCGGGCGCCCTGCAAAAGCCCAAGCGCTTCTTCGGTGCGGCCCGCAACGTGGAAGGCGGCGGCTCGCTCACCATCATCGCCACCGCGCTTATCGAAACCGGCTCCAAGATGGACGAGGTTATTTTCGAGGAATTCAAAGGCACCGGCAACATGGAACTGCAGCTGGACCGCAAGCTGGCCAACAAGCGCGTGTTCCCGGCCATCGACATCCCGGCTTCCGGCACCCGCCGCGAAGACCTGCTCATGAGCAAGGACGAGCTGAGCCGCGTGTGGGTACTCCGCAAGTTTATGTCGGACATGACGGCCACCGAGGCCATGGAATTCCTCAAGGACCGCATCAAAGGCACCAAGGACAACGAGGAATTCCTCATCTCCATGAACGGCTAATTCTGGTCTGTTTCACAAGCGAAAAGCCCGTTGCAATCATGCAGCGGGCTCTTTTGTGCTTTATAAGGGCGTAGAGATGCAATATGTTGCGTCTCTACGCCCTTATGCCAACAAGGAAACCCCGCTAAATTTGAGCCCCTATCATACTACCCAATGGCTCCTGTTGCACCCGTTTCCCAGCCCGAACTGCTTTATATTCATGACCCGCTTTGCGGCTGGTGCTACGGCATGAGCCCCGTTATCAGCCGCGTACAGGCCGATTTCGCCGGCCGGCTCGACGTCTCAGTGCTATGCGGCGGGATGCTGACCGGCGCTCAGACCGCGCCCATCGCAGAAACGTGGCACGACCTCAAAAAGGAGTTGGCTGATGTGAAAAAGGCCACGGGCGTGGAAATAGGTGCCGCATTCATCGCCCTAGCCGAGGAAGGGACTTACGTGTACGACTCGGAGCCGCCTAGCCGGGCCATTGTCGCCTTTCGCCAGATTACGCAGAACCCCGCCCGCGCCGTGGCCTTTGCGCAGGCTGTGCAACTGGCCCTGTTTCGGGACGGAATGGATTTGAACGACCCTACTACCTACAACGCGCTGCTCGCGCCATTCGGCGTTGATGCAACGGAGTTTCACCGCCGGTTTGCGGCCCTAGAAACGGCTCGGGCGACGCAGCAGGAATTTGCCGCCGTGGCCCGCATTGGGGTGCAGGGCTTCCCGACGAGCGTGGTGCGGCTGGGCGAGCAGGGCTACGTGCTGGCCCTCGGCTACCAGCCCTACGAGTTGGTGCAGCAGGGCCTGGAGCAGCTGTTGCGGGAGAACGGCGCGCAGTAGCTAGCCGCTTTACCGCACCCGGATAACCTGTTTTTTGAGTGGCGACCACGCAATCTGCTGCCGGTCTTCCTTGCCTTTCAAATAGTCGAATCGAATGGCATCGGGCCGCTGCTTCAGGTCGTTCCAGGCGGCGCGGTCCAGATTCTCGATTTCGGTTGGGAAAACAGATGTGGCGGCGATGGCGGGGGCGTGGAATTGCGAAGGCTGAAAGAACCGGTCGATGCGCCGCCGTACGTAAGCCGCGCGCTGGGCGCGGGTGGCGGTGGGCGTTGTCATCTCATAGACCAGTGTGGCTTCGAGGTCGGGCTCGGTGAGCATTTCCCGGAATATGACTTGACCCTCGGCGTTGGTAATGGTGAATTCGCCGGTGCCTTCCAGCATTGACGGCCCCCGGAATACCAGCTGGAACGTATCGGGTGGCCCCTGCGGGCTGCTGAAATTGCGCCGCTCGCGCACCGTGCGCAGGGTGTCGCGCAGGGCCGAGACGGCTTTGGTGCCGGAGGTATCGGGCGGGGGCAGGGCCGCGGAATCCCGGGCTGGCTGGCCGGCCGCGGCGGAGTCGGTGCCTTCCTGCACGGCCGAAGGAGTGGAGTTGCAAGCCGCCAGCAGCAGCGGTAACAGGGCAAACCAGGAATAACGCATGAGGTCAGTTAGAAGGAAAGATAAAACACCTATTTCTACGCAGCCGCGATGGATTGGAGGTGTTTTTTTAGGGCCGGGCCGCTCTAGCGCCAGAGCAGCATGGCAATAAAGGCCGCACTCAGGCACAGCGACGAAACCTGGTTCATGCGCATGGTGTGCTCAAAATTGGCGGCTTTCTCATCGTGCCACACCAGCCAGACCCAGCGGCTGAATAGCACCACCACCGGCCCCGTAGCCACCAGAAACAGGAGCAGCGGCCGGATTTCCTGGCGCAGCCAATAGGCCAGCCCCAGCGCCGCCGCGCCCGCCAGCAGCCCCACTGCCGCAAACACAAACGTACCCCGAATGCCTAACCGCAAACTCAGGGTGCGGTCGCCGCGCCGGGCGTCTTCCTCGTGCTGGTACACCTGCGTGAGCGGGTAGGATCCGCACAAAAACAGCGTGCTCACCAGCGCCAGCAGCAGGTTGGTTTTTTCAAAAAGCTGGTTTTCCGTGGCTCCCGCACCTATTTGCGTCATCAGAAAAGTAAAGGCACCCTGGAATACCACCACCACCAGCGTGCTCAGCAGCGGGTACTTTTTCAGCCGGATTCCCTCGTAGCTATACGCCTTCGAAACCAGCAGATACACCACCACCAGCCCCGCAAAGGGCAGCGAAATGAGCGCCGCCCCGGCCACAGCCAGTGCATCGAAGAGCCACACCAAGTGTAGCAGCTCCGGCGTCACCTTGGGCGGCGCCTTGAGGCCACCAATGCTGCCCTCGTCCTTGTCGTAAAAGGAATTGTAGCCATTCGAGGCGGGGTAGGCCAGCAGGTGCAGCACCACAAACACGCCCGCCGCCCGCCCGCCGTTCCACGGCCCGCGCAGGGCACTTAAGCCAAACCAGAATACGGGCATCAGGTAAATAGAAAAGGGAATGCGCAGCAGCGGCAGCGCCCGTCGGTAAGCAGCAAGAGACATGCACGAAAGTAGCGCGAAGCCGTGCTTCGCGGCCCTGAACGATACCCGAACGGCGCGGGAACGCAAAGCACGGCTTCGCGCTACTCGCTACTTCTTGGGCCAGCCGATGAGGTAGGTGACTTGCGGGCCCCACCAGTGGTGCTTTTTGCCCGCTTGCCACTCAAACAGCCCAGCCGGGTCGGCCGAATGAGCCAGGTTCAGCAACTCATGCGTCGAATACATACGGAGTAGCGACACCGAACCGTCCCAGATGGTGCAGAGCGGAATGATAGGCAAGAGGTAGGTAAACACCAGCCGGCTTAGCCGGAATGGCCGGAAAAACGGCGTGAGCAGCAGCTGCGCCACGGGCAGCACCGTGCAGGCCAGCAGCAGTTCCAGCCAGTGCTTTCCGGCGCCCTCAAATACGCCGATGCCCGTGCCGGCCCGCACGGCGTCACGCAGCAACGCTTCGGCGGCTTCGGGTGGGAAGTGGTGAAAGGCCGAAAAAATGGTGCGGAAACCTGGCAGATGAGAAGGCACAGCCAGCGCATTAACTGAGGCGGATTCGTGCCCGATGCGGCCTTGGGTGCGCTCGGCAATATCGGCCCAGGCGGCGGGCTGGGGGTACAGGTCGGTGAGGGTAATGCGTATGCCGCTCATTCCCTGCGCTTCCAGTGCGCGCCACACGGTTTCGGTGCCGCCCCCGGCGCCGGCACCCAACTCCAGCACGGTGGTCTGGCTGGTGCGGCGCAGGCCCTCGGCCAGCAAGGGCGCAATGGGCCGATAAGTGCCCAGCGCCGAAATCATGAACCGCAGGTAGTCCATCATCCCAGCCCGAATAACCGTTGGAAACCACGGCAAGTCTTCAAACTCAAACAGGCGTAAGCGGAGGCGCATGGCCCAAGAATACGCAAATGGGACGGAAGCAGCCAAAAAAGCTCTATTAAATAGCCCGACTGTGGCCGCTTATTTGGCGCAATGGTCGCCACCGTACCAAGGCCGCAGCGCTAGCCTTATCGCGCACCAACGGCTTGCATTAGCTAGGCGTACACAACTTTTGAAGTCTTTTGGCGGGGCCGATACAGCCAGGCAACTGCCAATACGGCCGCGCCCAGGTAAGGCCGCGAAAAGCTCAACAAGCTGCTAGGCGGGCCAATGGGCAACCAATGCAGCAGCGCCATGTGGGCAACTCCAAACACCACCAGCACCCCCGCCAGGGCCAGCAGGCGGCAGCGCAGTTCAGTGCAGGCATGACGGGACATCGCAAAAAAAGGCCAAGCCAGGGGCACGCAAGCCAGGGAAAGCAAGGCCACCATCAGGCCTACTACCAAGGGCACCGCCAGGTCAGTCGGGTATTTAAAGCTGAAGTCCAGCGCCAGCAGGGCAGTGCCTCCCAGGTTGCTGAGCAGCCATATCCAGAGGGTACGGACCAAAGCGGACTGGCCAGTAGCAGGAGTAGAAAGGTAAGTGAATGGCATAATGCAAAAAAGGACAGGCAAGAAAAGAAAATGCGATAAGCTGATGAATTCTGTGAACGTGCCAGAATGAAGGATGAACGTCTAGTTTCAACCGGCGAATAATTTACGAACCACTTCATTTGTCTGGTTTTTGTAATCAGATAAATTATATTATTGGGAATCGGGGAGCGGGGAGCTAAGGCCGGAACCACAGGCGCCTGAATAGGTTAATGGTTTGATATTAAGTTATTTATAAAATAAAGTTGAGAGGTATTTATCCAGCTGTTAGAAATTCATTCCGCTTTTGGGAGCAATTATTTTGAAAAAAATTTCCGGAGAGCATTGGCAATCCCCTATTGCATCTAACTTTGCAGTACAAAGTACTTCTATGGTTATGAAGCCCGCCCACGCCGACCCGCTTGCCCAACTCACCGAGATTCGCGCCATTATGGAGCGTAGCTCGCGCTTTTTGTCGTTGTCCGGCCTAAGCGGGGTAGGGGCGGGCGTGGTGGCCCTGGCCGGGGCCGCAGTAGGTCATTTCTATTTGAAAAGCCATTACTCCGACGGCTACCTGCAGCTGATGCAGGGCTCGGCGCGGGAGCGGCAGGCGGCGCTGCCGTTTCTGCTGCTGCTCACGGCCGTGATGATAGGCGTGGCGCTGCTGGTGGCGTTTTTCTTCACCCAGCGCCGCACCAGGCACGACGGGCAGCAGCTGTGGAGCGGTCCGGCGCGGCGGCTGGCGCTGGCGCTGGCCGTGCCACTGGTCACGGGCGGGCTGTTTTGCCTGCGCCTGTTTTTGGGCGGCGATGCGGCCATGGTGGTGCCCGGCCTGCTGGTGTTCTATGGACTGGCGCTGCTCAACGCCAGCAAATACACGCTGGAGGAAATCCGCTGGCTGGGGCTGATGCAAATGGGGCTGGGCTTGCTGTGCATGCTGCTGCCGGGTTGGGGCCTGCTGTTTTTCGCGCTGGGTTTCGGCCTGGGCCACATTGGCTACGGCCTGGTGATGTACAACCGCTACGAGCGGCCGGGCACGGCCGGCGCGGCGCCTAACTCCGCAGTGGCCCGGTGAAGCACCTCATTCACACCCTCAACAAGGCCTTCGACCACCGCGTGCGCTTGGGCGTCATGGCCGTGCTGATGGCCAACGACTCGGTGAGCTTCAACGACCTGAAAGAAGTGCTCGACCTCACCGACGGCAATCTGGCCAGCCACGTGGCCGCCCTCGAAAAGGCCGAGTACGTGCTGGTGAGCAAGCAATTCATCGGCAAGAAACCGAACACGACCTACTCGGCCACCGAGGCAGGCAAAACTGCCTTTCAGCAGCATCTGGCCACTTTGGAAAAACTTTTGCGCCCGTAAAAACCAGGCGACAAATACAGGTATCTTTTTTTTGATTTTAAACTTTGAATTACAAAGTTCTTTTAAATACAACAAGCTCATGAATGATTACACGCAACCTTCCGCGTCTTGGCCGGCTGGTCCGGTCCCCCGGCCGGTATCGCCGGTAGCACGCGCCACTTCGCGCCCCGCCGCCGCGCCGCTTTCCCTGGCCCAAAAGCTGCTCCTGCTGCTGGGTGCGCTGCTCTTCGACTGGCTGTTCTGCCTGCAGGGCGTGGGGCTGAATGTGTTCGTGTTCACTGTTTTTGTGGTGGCGGCGCAGCTGGTGCTGCTGCCCAAAGTGGCCGCAGTGCGGCGCTCGGGCTATTTCTGGCTGATGGTGGGCGGCAGCTTGTTGAGCGGCGGCATGATGGCCGTGTACGGCTCGGGCGTGGCGGCGCTGGCGTGCGGGGCCTCGGTGCTCATGCTGCTGGGCTACGTCAATCAGCCGCACCTGCGACTGGGGCTGTATGCCCTGCTCACGGCCTTGGGCAGCGGGGTGCAGGCGGGGCCGCGGGTGCTGCTGGGGCTGCGGGCGCCGCGCAATGCCGGGGATGGCGTGCGCCGTGGCTGGTTTTACGGCCGCATGCTGCTGGTGCCGCTGCTGGTGCTGGGGGCCTTTCACCTGCTGTTTATGGCCGCCAACCCCCGGTACATGGCCTACTTTGGCCGGGTGATGGACGCGCTGGGCGAGTTCCTGCTGTGGCTGCTGCCGGAAATGTCGCTGGTGCACGTAGTGTTCCTCACGCTGGGTTTTCTGGTTACGGCGGGGGCAGTGGTGATGGTGCCGGTGTATTTCTACGCCGACCACGAATCACGTTTCGGGGAGTTTGTCCGGCGGCAGCGCGACCGGGTGGCGTCGTTTACCGTGCGTCGGCCCAATTTCCAGCCCAACGCCCGGCGGGCCCTCGACCTGCGCAAGGAATGGGTAGCGGCAGTGGCCCTTTTTGCCCTCGTGAATGCCCTGCTGCTGGTCGTGAATGCCATCGACATCAACTGGCTGTGGTTTGGGTTCGTGCCCAAGCCGGGGTTCGACCTCACCCAGTTTGTGCATGAGGGCACTTACGTCCTCATTTTCAGCATTCTACTGGCCATGGGCATTGTGCTGTGGTTTTTCCGGCGCAACCTCAACTTCTACGCGCCCGGCCTGCCGTGGCTGCGCTGGGGCGCCACGGTGTGGGTGCTGCAAAACGCGGTGCTGGCCGTGTCGGTGGGGCTGCGCAATTACTACTACATCCAGCATAGCGGCTTGGCCTACAAGCGTATTGGGGTATGTTTCTTTCTGCTGCTGGTGTTTTTTGGACTGGGCACGGTGCTACTCAAAATCTGGCAGCGCCGCTCGGCCTACAGCCTTATTCGAATGAATTTCCTGGCGGTGTATGCCGCGCTGCTCCTGCTGGCCGCCGGCAACTGGGAAGTCTGGATTGCCAGCTATAACCTGCAGGCCCGCTTCCGCAGCATCGACATCGGCTTTCTGCTCGACATGCCCGGCCGCGTACTGCCCACGCTGGTGGCCCGGCGGGCGCTCATCGACGCGGCCCCCAACCTAACGTCCGAAGGCGAATACGGCGGCACCGAAAGCATCTCGGCGCCCGAAGCCCAGCGCCGGCTCGACGCCGCCGTGGCCACCTGGCGAAGCCGCTACCAGGCCCACTCCAGCTGGCAGAGCCGCACCTATACCGATTGGCGCACTGCCCAGGCCCTGCGGGCGCAATAGTGCTGATTTCTTGCTTCTAAACTCAATTTTCAAACTGCCATGACCGGACTTCCCCAACTTCTGCTCACGTTTCTGGGCCTACTTTTCTGTGCCGGCGACGTGGCCATCCTCGGCGTGCTGCTCACGTGGCAGGAGCGCGCGCCCTCGCCCGATGCCCGCCGCCACCGGCTGTTGCGCACGGTGCTGCCTCTGGCGGTAGTGCTGGTGGCGCTGCTGCTGCTGGCGTTTGTGCAAATCATGCTGCTGTGGTCGGAGCAGTAGCTTGTTCGGGTCGATTTCTTTCAGCCATTCAAAAATGAAAGGGTTGTCAGTTGCTTGTCAGCTAAAGGTTTGTGAGCATGCTGACAACTGGCAACGAGTGACTGATAACTTATTTCAGCAATTAGCTCATGCGTAACGCTTTGACGCGCCTGCTGCCGGAGTGGCCGCGGGTGCCGCCGCGGCTGTGGCTCACAGCCGGATTTGGGGCACTGGCCGCGGCAAATCTGGTGCTTCTAGCGGAAATATGGCCCAATACCCCGAGTGCGGGGCCCGTCCTCCTACTGGCTACGCTTGGAGCCGTGCTGGCTGGCTGCTGCCAGTTGGTTGTGGTGTTGCAGGCGTGGTCAACGGGCTATGATGGTCCGGGGTGGGCCCGGCTGTTGTTGCGCATGGCGGTGGTACCCGCAATGGCCGGGTGCGTCATCATTGGCATACTGGGTTTCGTGTCCGCCCTTGTGCTCATTACCGAAATGCTGGACGTGGGCCTTGCCAACGTGAGGGTGTAGTTAGCCACGCCTGAATGCAGCAGATACGCTTTCAACTAAGTAGGGTTAAAGGAAGCTGATGCCAACGCAAGCCGCTGTAAAACAGTGCGGAGTAATGCATGAAATGTGACGCATCGCAGGTAACAATAAATGCTTATTCAGGATTATTGTTTAGCTTGGCGGCCCGTTCTGCCTAGCCTGGTCAAAAAGGGCCTTTGCGGTTAACTTTTTGCCTGCTCGCCATGCCCCGAACCCTGCTCTTACTGGTCCTCTTCATCGCCCTGGTCGTAGAATTGGCGCTAACGGGAGGGGCCTTTTTCGCGCCGGCTTTCACCCTCACGCAATTTGGGGTGAAGTACGGGCCGGAGACGAAGTTCCTCACATACATCGTCGGGTGGCTATTGCTATTTGTGTCGCTGGCGGCCTTGGTGGCTTTTGGGCAGGTATGGCAGCGGCGGCCCAGTTACGCCACGTGGTGCTACGTGCTGGGCCTATGGTGGATAGGTATTGGCATCGGCATCTACTACACCTTTGGCAAACCCGACAACCTGTTGCTGGATTCCGTAAAAGGCCTGCTCATTGTACTGCTGACCTGGTACTGTCAGCGCACCCGTATGATGATACGCGCTACTAGCCACAAAGTAGTATATTGGCGGCTAATTGGCTCACTCCTAACAGCATCCGCCTTATGCCCACTTCTCACGTGCACCCGCTGCCAGCTGTTCCGAAGCTCTCGCGCCTTGGCCGGGCATTGGCCGGCGCGCAGGTGCTGAAGGAGACGCTGAGCATTATATTTCTGGGCCTGCCGCTGGTGAAAGAAGCGCCCCTGGTGCTGCTGTCGGCGCTGCCGGGGGTGGTGCTCTACCTGCTGCACTGGCATCTGGCCCTGGGCCGGGCCGGGCGGGTATTTGCCACGACCGTGTGGGCGTTTACCCTGCTCGATGAGCTGTGGGGGCTACTGTTGTTTCAGGAGCTGGACTCGCCCACGCGCAGCCAGGTACGGTTGCTGCACTGGAGCTATTTCCTGGGCTTGGCTTTTATTCTGCTGGCCCTGGGCGAGTTGGGGTGGCGCTGGCAGCGCCGCCAGGCCAAGGCCCGGCGCAACGTGCACCACCAGGCCCTGCTGGCCGCCCGGCAGCGCCACTAAAGGATTCCCCGGGCCCCGGCAATTTTACCAGCGCAGGAAAAACTACTGACCTTGCGGCGCAGGCGGCTGGTATATTTGCCGTTCCTCGCAGCGGGGCCGTACCCGGTTGGGTGCCGGTCCTGTCTTCCACCAGTTGCCCCGCATGGCCAACCTCAAACCACCTGCTGCTTCCGCTTCTACCGGCCCAAAATCCACTGCTTCGCGCCGCCGCTGGCCGTTGCGGGTCACCAGCTGGGCTTGGGTCCTGTTTGGCTTGGTGGTGATTCTGTTCCTGGTGTACCCCGTTTTGGTGAGCACCAACTTCATGTTTCTCTTTGGCAAATCGCCCAGCCTGGCCGACTTGGAAAACCCCAAAGTGGAGCGCGCCTCCGAGTTGTACACGTCGGATGGCGTGCTGATTGGCAAATACTTCCGCGAAAACCGCTCGCCGGTGCCGCTGAGTAAAATGTCTCCCTTGCTTATCAAAGCCCTCGTTGCCACGGAAGATGTGCGCTACTACGAGCATTCCGGCATCGACCTCACGGCCGTGCTGGGCGGCTTCTATTCTTCTTTGCGGGGTGAGAAGCGCGGGGGCTCCACCATCACCCAGCAGCTGGCTAAAAACCTCTATAAAATTCGGCGGCAGCAAAGCCGCGGGGCCCTGGGCTACATCCCGGTGGTGAGCACCATTGTGGCCAAAACCAAGGAATGGCTCACGGCCGTGGACCTGGAGCAGCGCTACACCAAAGAGGAAATTCTGCGGATGTACCTCAACACGGTGGAGTACGGCTCCAGCGCCTTCGGCATTAAAGTAGCCGCCAAAACTTTCTTCAATACCTCGCCCGACAGCCTCAAGCCCCAAGAGGCCGCCATGCTGGTGGGTGTGCTCAACAACCCCACCGCCTATAACCCGCGCTTCCACCCGGTGGCGGCCCTGCGGCGCCGCAACGTGGTGCTCGACCGCATGGGCCAGTCTAAGGTATTGCCGGCCGCCGAAATCGCCGCACTTAAGGCCACGCCCATTGTGCTCGATTACCACGTGGAAAAGCACATCGACGGGCCCGACACGTACTTCCGCAGCGCCATCAGCCAGTTTGTGGATGCCTGGTGCGACAGTACCGGCCACGACATGTACCGCGACGGCCTGAAAATATACACCACCATCGACTCCCGCATGCAGGCCCACGCCGAAGAGGCCTTGCACGAGCGCATGAAGGCCCTGCAGCGCCAGTTCGACACCTTCTGGCGCAACAAGGGCCGGGACCCGTGGGTGAACGACGAAGGCAACGAAATCCCCGACTTCATTGCCACCCAGATGAAGCGCACGCAGAGCTACAAGACCCTCGCCAACCGCTACAAAAACCAGCCCGCGCGTCTGGATTCGGCCCTGAACGCCAAGCGGCCCATGAAGGTGTTTACCTGGAAAAAAGACGACGGCGATACCACCCTGGTCATGTCGCCGCTCGATTCGCTGGCGTACTACAAGCACTTCCTGCGCGCCGGCATGATGACCATGGACCCCTACACGGGGCACATCAAAGCCTGGGTGGGCGGCCTCGACTACCGCTTTTTTCAGTACGACCACGTGAAGCAGGGCCGGCGCCAAGCGGGTTCTACGTTCAAGCCCTTCGTATACCTCACGGCCCTCGACAACGGCTATTCGCCCTGCGACCGGGTGCGCGACGAGCGGGTGACCATTAACTACGTGGAAAACGGCCAGCCCATGGAGTGGAAGCCCGACAACGTGACCCGCGAATACACCGGCATCAACATGACGCTGCGCTACGCCATGGCCCGCTCCGTAAACTCCGTAACTGCGCAGCTCACCGAGAAAGTAGGGTGGGAGAACGTGGCCAAATACGCGCACAAAATGGGCATTACCAGCCCCCTGCTGGCGGTGCCAAGCATCGGCCTGGGTTCGGGCGGCGACGTGAGCGTGTTTGAAATGGTGAATGCCTACAGCACGTTCATGAACAACGGCTTCCGCAGCGAGCCGCGGCTGGTTACGCGCATTGAAGACCGCAACGGCAACGTTATCAAGCAGTTTGACCCGGTGCAAAAACGCGCCATCTCCGCCGAAACGGCTTGGCTGATGACCTACATGCTGCGCGGCGGCATGGAGGAGCCCGGCGGCACCTCCCAGGCCCTGTGGGACTACGAGCTTTTTCGCAACAACAACCAAATCGGCGGCAAAACCGGCACCACTTCCAACTACTCCGACGGCTGGTACATGGGCATGACCAAGGACTTGGTGACCGGCGTGTGGGTGGGCGGCGAAGACCGCAGCACGCACTTCACGGGCTCGCAGCAGGGCGAGGGCGGCCGCACCGCGCTGCCCATCTTCGGCAAGTTCATGGAGAAAATATACCAGGACAAAGAGCTGGACTACACCCAAGGCCCCTTCCCCAAGCCCTCGGTCAAAATCAGCAAGAAGTACAATTGCGTATCACCCAGCGAGCCGCGCCGCCGCGCCGAAGCCGTAGATACCATTGCCGCCGACAACCTCCTGGAGCGAATGAACGCCGAAGGAGGGGTGCCAGACAGCCTGCCGCGCCGCTAGAATTCGCAGGGAGGCACAAACCAAAGGCTTATTGGGCGCTATGCTGCCACCTGCCCGCCAGTGGCACATCTGAGCAGTCGTTTCAAAGTAAGTAGTCAGCCACTCGTTGCCAACCAGGGCTCGTCAGCAGCCTAACAACTGACAACAAGCAACCCAAACACCCCTACTCGCCCGCGTACAGCGACTTCAGCGCCCCGCGCAGCTCCGGGTACTCAAACGCGAAGCCGTGGGCCAGCACCTTCTTGGCGCTTACCCGCTGCGAGGCCAGCACGATGTCACTCATCTCGCCCAGGGCGAGCTTGAGGCCGAAGGCTGGCACCTTGGGCAACACCAGGCGGCGGTGTAGCACCTGGGCCAGCGTTTCGGTGAATTGCAGGTTGGTGACCGGCGCCGGCGCCACGGCGTTGTAGGTACCGCGCCAAGTGTCGTCGTCTATCATCGCCATGAACAGGCGGCAGAGGTCGTCGAGGTGAATCCAGGACATGTACTGCTTGCCACTGCCCAGCGCCGCGCCGGCGCCCAGCTTCATGGGCCGCGCCATCTGGGGCAGGGCGCCGCCTTCAGTGCTCAGCACAATACCAATGCGCGGCACCACCGTGCGGATGCCCAGCGCCGCCACGGGCTCGGCGGCGAGCTCCCACTGATGGGCCACATCGGCCAGAAAGTCGTGGGTGGGCAGGCCGGGGGGCGTTTCTTCAGTGAGCACGGTATCGGCCGTGTCGCCGTACACGCCAATGGCGGAGGCCGAGATAAAGGCTCTCACGTGGTGGTTGGACTTGGCCAACTCGCGGTGCAACAGGGCCAGGCCGCCGAGGCGGCTGGTCATGATGTCGCGCTTGCGCTCATCGGTCCACTTGCCGTCCGACACGCTGGCGCCGGCCAGGTTCACGATGTAATCCGCGTACGGCACGGCCGCTTCGTCGATGGTGCCCGCGCGCGGGTCCCAGCGAAAGGTGCGGTAATGGCTGCTTTTGGCCGGCTCGCGGCTCAGCAGCGCCACTTCGTAGCCGCTGTCAATCAGAATTTCAGACAGGCGGGAGCCGATGAGACCGGTGCCGCCGGTAATGAGGACTTTGCGGGGAGAATTTTCGGTCATGGCGCTAATAGCAGGCAAAGGTAGAACAGGGCGCCGGTGGTTCCGGCACGCGCGTCGAAACTGCCGGGCTGCCGTTCCGGGGTGTGAACGTACAACGGACCTGCTTACTTTCCAATCTGCCGCAGGAATTCCCCGCGCAACGCCTCGTCCTTCGCAAACCGCCCGCTGTATTCGCTCGTCAGCGTGGAGCTGCTGGTGTCGTTCACGCCACGGCTCATCACGCACAAGTGGTCGGCTTCGATGAGCACGGCCACGTCGTCGGTGCCCAGGCTCTGCTTCAGCTCTTCGGCAATCTGGCGGGTGAGGCGCTCCTGCACCTGCGGGCGCCGGGCGTAGTACTGCACCACCCGGTTGAGCTTGCTCAGGCCCACCACGTTGGTACCCGGCAGGTAGGCCACGTGGGCCTTGCCAATGATGGGCACAAAGTGGTGCTCGCAGCACGAAAACAACGTGATATCGCGCTCCACCAGCAGCTGGTGGTAGTTGTAGCGGTTGTCAAACATGCGCACTTCCGGTCGGTTCTTCGGGTCGAGGCCCTTGAACCACTCCTGCACGTACATCTTGGCCACGCGGCGCGGCGTACCAGCTAGGCTGTCGTCGGTCAGGTCAAGGCCCAACTCGCGCATGATGGCCTCAAAATGGCCACTGATAGCGGTAATCTTGGCTTCATCAGATTCCGCGAAAGCGTTGTCGCGGAGGGGGGTGCGCAGTTCGGCGGGGAGGTGCGCATCGGGTGCCGGGGCTGAGCCGGAAGGGTTATCCATGGTATTCTACAAAGTTGCGGTCCGTCTCGTAGAGCGTGACCGAAAGGGCAAGGGCTTCCGCCAGATGGGGGCGTAGCCGCTGCCAAATTACCACGGCCATGTTTTCGGCCGTGGGATTCAAATTACGAAAATCTTCCGTGTCCAGGTTCAAGTTGTGGTGGTCGTAGCGGTTGAGAACTTCCACCTTTATAAGGTCGCTCAGCCGCTTCATGTCGTATACGTAGCCGGTTTCGGGGTCGACGGGACCGGTAAGGCGCACGGTCAAATTATAGTTGTGGCCGTGGTAGTTGGGGTTGTTGCACTTGCCGAACACGCGTTGGTTCTGCTCGGCGTCCCAGGCGGGATTGTGCAGGCGGTGGGCGGCGTTGAAGTGCTCGGTGCGGCAGACAGTGACTTGCATAGGGGCCTACAACCGATGTCCGGTCCGCATTGTTGCACCGCAACCAGGCAAACTATTAAGCAACACCGGTTGTCCTTTGAATTGAGTAGAATTTAAAAAAGCACTAATATAATTAAAGTAATAAAAACGACCATATTCCTAAAAAAGTTTGAGTACACAGAATTTGCATCGAAGAAAGACACTAAATTTGAAATGCCAGACAACGATACTTTCGCAAATAGCCTTTTCCCTTTGCCATTTTTAAAGCTTTCATAAGTTATTATCTCCATGAAGAATAGCCTACTCATCCTGCTCTTTACATGCCTGGCGACGCTCGGCGGTTATGCCCAGAAGTCTCCTGTGGACGAGGTGGATATGTCCATCAACAACATTCCCCGCAAGGGCCAGCGCGTGAGCATACAGCTCGACAACAAGCGCGTAGAAGCTGCGTGGCTGAAGCAACTCAGCGAGAAGTTCGGCAACAAGCTGAAGAACAGCAAGGGCGTGCTGAACCTGGACGGTATCATCATTGAAGAAATTGCACCCACTCCCATTCGCGTCATCAGCAAGGTAGATGGTACTCCTACCGGTACCACCGTATGGTGGAGCATTGACCTGGGCAACGCTTACCTGGGCAAAGAAGCAACTCCGGCGCAATGGAAGTCGGCCGAGAAGTATTTGAAGGATTTCGCCCGCATGATGTACCGCGAAGACCTGGTGTCGCAGATTGCCGAAGCCGAGCGCGCCTTGGTGGCCTCGCAAAACAACCACTCCGCCGTGATTGATAAATCAAGCACCATCAAGAAGGACATCGAAAAGAACAAGGCTCGTAAACTTGAAATCCAGCAGCTGCTGGCTGCCAACGCTGCCGAGCTGCAGCAGTTCAACAACCTCATCGATGCCAACCTGAAAGAGCAGGAGGCTGCCCGCGGCGACATTGTGAGCATGCGCATCGCCCTGGAGGCCGTGAAAGACCGAATGACCAAGATTGAGTAGTCGTTCTGCGCTATTTGAGCTTCTTACCAAAGCCCTGCCTTTATCGGCAGGGCTTTTTGTTTGGGGGCAGGGGCCAACCCCGCGGGGGCAAAATACGTTGGCAACATAGTCCGCTACAGTAGCGGCTGCTTACCACACCCCACCCATGGAAAAGACAGAAGTTCAGCACCAGGTGCACCTCGACAGCGCCATCAAATTCCTTTCCGGCGACCTCAACGAAGAAGCCGAGCGCGCCGGGCTCGACAACCAGTTCCAGCGTTGGATAGAGGACCTGAAAGACGCCAACAACCCCGCTTTCCACCAGCTGGTTGTCGACATGCAAGCCCTGAAGGCCCACTTCGGCAGCGGCACGCTCGACGTAAACGTTATTGCCCCTCTCATAGCACGCTTGGGCACCAACACCACCCAGGCGGCCAACTTTGCCGAAGGCAACACCGCTCCCCGCGTAACCAAGCTGGGCGAGGTGCTCAGCGCCGTGGCGCAGCAGTTGCAAGGCGGCTCGGCAGAAGTAGACGGCAGCCTGCCTCAGGACTTGTCCTCGCACAGCTAAGCCACGCGTAGCGGGTCAGCAGCTGAATGCTTGCTGCCCCGCTCGAACCTAAAAAAGCCGGCCCCACGCGTGGGGCGGCTTTTTTTGATGTCAATAGCAGCCAAATGGCTGCGGCAATGCTTAGGCCTTAGCCTTGGCAACCGGGTTGAGGCGACGCTCCTTGATGCGGGAAGCTTTGCCGGACAGGCCACGCAGGTAAAACAGACGGGCACGACGTACTTTGCCGCGACGGATAACTTCGATTTTATCGATGTTAGGCGACAGCAGGGGAAAAATACGCTCGGTGCCGATTTGGTTGGAAATCTTGCGAACGGTGAACGTCTCACCATTGGAGCTTGGGTTGCGGCGCTGTAGTACCACGCCCTGGAACTGCTGGATGCGCTCCTTGTTGCCCTCACGGATTTTCACGTGAACGTTCACGGTGTCGCCCGCGGCGAACAGGGGGAAGCTGGCGCGGCGCTCCTGCGATTCGGCCTGGATAAAGTCAAGTAGTACGCTCATGGCTGGGAAATTGCAAAAGACGGCGCTGCCGTCGGGAAATAGTATTTTACGAAACGGACCGCAAAGATAATGCTTTCGGGTGAGGATAGCAAGCGGTTTGTGAGGTAAGCTTTAGCTGGCACCGCAGGGCCGTTAAAACGAGATGTTGTTCCTGCTAACGGCCCTGCGGTGCCAGCTAAAGCTTACCTCACAAAAGCAAATCGGGGCGACGGGCCTGGGTGCGGGCCAGCGCCTGTTCGTGCCGCCACTCCTCAATTTTGGGCGTATTGCCCGATAAAAGAATGTCCGGCACGGCCTGGCCGCGCCATTCCGCCGGGCGGGTATAGACGGGCGGCGCCAGCAAATCGTCCTGAAAAGAATCCGACAGGGCCGACTCCTCGTTGCCCAGCACGCCCGGCAGCAGCCGCACCACGGCATCTACCAAGATGGCCGCGCCCAGCTCGCCACCACTCAGCACGTAGTCGCCCACGCTGATTTCGTGGGTGATGTAGGTTTGGCGAATCCGCTCATCAATGCCCTTGTAGTGACCGCAGAGCATGATGATGTTCTGGAACAGCGACAGCCGGTTGGCCAGCGGCTGGCGCAGGGTCTGGCCATCGGGCGTGAGGTAGATGATGGCGTCGTAGGGCCGTTCGGCCTGCAGCGCATCCATCCAGGCCGCAATGGGCTCCACGCGCAGCACCATGCCGGCCCCGCCCCCAAACACGTAGTCGTCAATCTGGCCGTGCTTGTTGATGGCGTGCTGGCGCAGGTCGTGCACGTGGATTTCGGCCAGGCCCTTGTCCTGCGCCCGCTTCACGATGGAATGGGCGAAGGGGCTGACGAGCAGTTCGGGCAGGCAGGTGAGGATGTCGATGCGCATGTTTTTAACTATAAGCCGCAAGCTCCAAGCTTCAAGCCGCAAGCTTGCATTTTTTAGGAAAGGCTTGAAGCTTGACGCTGACAGCTTTTTTTAGGCTTCGTCTGCTTCGTCCTGCTGGCGGGTGCTGGGCTTTAGATACACATCCAGCAAGCCATCGGGCAGCTTTACGTATATCTCCTTTTTTTCGTGGTTGGCGTGGGTCACCAGCTCGTCTACTACTGGAATCAGCACTTCCTGGCCCTGGTAGCGCATGGCCAGCATATCCTGCTGGGGCAGCTCGTAGAAATTCTCCACGGTGCCCAGCTGGCCCAGGTTTTCGTCAACTACGGTGAAGCCGATGACGTCGTGGAAGTAAAACTGGTCTTCTGCCAGCTCGGGGAGCTGCGCGAGGGGCAGGTGCAGCTGAGCACCGCGCAGGGGCTCGGCTTCTTCGATGCGCTCAATGCCGCGCAGTTTCAGCAGAATCTTGGAGCCGGGCTGGGGCTGTATTTTTTCTACCTGGTACTCTACCAGCTTGGTGGGGGCACCGGCCAGGGCGAGGTGCACCGTTTTCAGCTTGAGGTAGGATTTGGGGTCGTCAACATCGAAGTGGGCCACCACGTGGCCGCGCAGGCCATGGGTCTTGATGATGTAGCCGAGCTGATAGGTTTCGTCGAGGGTCATAAGCAGGGAAGGGGAGATAACGAAAAAAAGTTTGGGGGTTGCGTGCCGGTCCGGCTCACAACCCCCAAACCCTTTCGGTTTAGAAACCTAAAAACTACTCGGCAGCTTCGGTAGCAGCCTCTTCGGCCGGAGCCTCGGTAGCGGCTTCTTCGGCAGCGGGAGCGGGCGTGTTGGCTGCCAGCAGCGCGGCAGCTTTCTGACGCTGGGACTCCGAACGAGCTTCCTTAACCTTGGTTTCGGCGTCGAAAGCAGCCTGCTTGGCGGTTGCCTTGGCGTCAACCAGGCCAGTACGCTTGCCTTCGATTTTAGCGTCTTTCTCTTCTTTCCAAGCGCTGAAACGCTCGTCGGCTACATCTTGCGTGATGGCGCCTTTGTCAACACCCAACTGCAGGTGACGACGGTAGAGCACGCCGCGGTAGCTGAGCATGGCCCGAACGGTGTCGGTGGGCTGCGCACCAGTCATCATCCAGTAAAACGCGCGGTCGGCGTCGTAGTTGATGGTGGCGGGGTTGGTTTGGGGATTGTAGGTACCGAGTTTCTCAATGAAACGGCCGTCGCGGGGAGCGCGAGCGTCAGCTACTACGATGTCGTAAGTTGCGGCCTTCTTGCGGCCACGACGGGCGAGGCGGATTTTAACTGCCATAAACCGATGGGTTTGGTGCGACGCAGCTCGTGCGTCTGGTGATATTTTCCCGAAATTGGGAGTGCAAAGGTAGCGTTTGTTCAGGGTATTAGCTAGGCTCGGGCATAAAAAAAGCCCTGGCGCGGGGCCAGGGCTTTTATATCGTTTGTCATCCCGAGCATAGTAAAAGACCTTGGCACGTTGGCACGATTCGTTCATGCGTGATGAGGGCCCTGGCGGCGCTTAGAATGACAAACGCTGGAAACTACGCTGCCATGGCTTCGCGCTTGGGCTTGGGCTTCGCCAGCTTGGATATGGTGTTCAGGTTCATGTTTTTGCGTTTGATTTTAATGACGCCGACCTTGTCGAGGCTCCAGATGGCCACGTAGGTAGGGTCGAATTCCCACCACTTCACGCCGAAGTTGACGCGCATGGGCAGCTTGTGGTGGTTGTTCTGGAACAACTCGCCAAAGGCCAGGAAATCCAGGGCCAGCGTATTTTTGGATTTGTCGCGGTTGTCGAAGTTCTGGTAGCCGTACTTGTGGCCGCCCCAGTTCACGATGGCGCCGTGGATGGGACCCATCAGGAAGTGGATGGGTAGCAACAGGTACTGCCACCACGCCGTGGCGAAGTTGATGTAGAACAGCACGTAGACCGTGCCCCAGCCCAAACGCGAGTACACCGTGCCGCCAAACTTGTCGAGCCACTTCCACTCCGGAATGTCGCCGTCGAAGCGCTTGGCACCTTCGTGCACGTCGTTCACCACGTCGTTGTAAATCACCTTGGTCTTCCACATCATGTCGAACGCGTTGTTCGAGAAGTGCGGCGAGTGCGGGTCCAGCGCGGTATCAGAGTAGGCGTGGTGCATGCGATGCAGCAGCGCGTAGGCCCGCGGCGAGAGGAAGCTGCTACCCTGGCAGATGTAGGTGAAAGCGAAAAAGAATTTCTCCCAGAATTTATTCATCGTAAACATCTTGTGCGCCGCGTAGCGGTGCAGGTAAAATGTCTGCGTGAACAGGGACAAATAGTAGTGCGCGACGAAGAAGATGAGGATAGCCATAGGAATGAGTAGCAAGCGGAACTGCCCGCACAAGCAGAAAGCCCGGGGTAAGGTTCAGAATAGGTAACGCAAAATTACGGCCAGGGTGCGCCTGGCGGGTATTCTGGGCCAGGAAGGCCAAAATGTTGCACGTAGCGCGCAGCAGTGTTTCGCGTGCCGGCGTCGTTTGTCATACTTGTAGCGGCTCCAACGGCACGGCGATGCGCCGCTGCGCGCTACTTGCTATTTGTAGAACTCCCGTGCGGCGTCCCAGTGCGGCGCGTCGGGCAAGGGGGCCACAAAGGTCATGGCTTCTTTGGTGACGGGGTGCTGTAGCTGCAACTGGCGGGCGTGCAGGGCAATGCTTACGTCGGGCAGGGGCGCAATGAAGCCGTACTTCACGTCGCCCACGATGGGCGTGTTGAGGCCGGTGGCCAGCTGGGTGCGAATCTGGTGCGGGCGGCCCGTCACAGGGTTCACCTGCAGCAGGTAGCGGTTGCCGGCCTGGCCCAGCAGCTCGTAGTGCAGCTCGGAGCGCAGGCCCTGCGAATGCTTCTCGGAATAGGCTTTGGTCACGTTGCGCACCGTATCCTTCACCAGCCAGTGTACCAGGGTGCCGTTTTCGGGAATGGGAGGCTTGCCGGTGAGGGCCCAGTAGGTTTTGGTCATCAGCGAGTCGCGGAACATCTCGTTGAGGCGGCTCAGGGCCTTGCTGGTTTTGGCCAGCACCACAATGCCGCTCACGGGCCGGTCAATGCGGTGGCACACGCCCACGAAGGCCTCGCCGGGCTTCTTGTACTTGAAGCGCAGGTACTCGGCGGCTTTTTTGGAGAGGGGCTCGTCGCCGGTGGCGTCGCCCTGCACGAGTAGGCCAGCGGGCTTGTTGATGACGAGAAGGTGGTTGTCCTCAAACAGAATTTCTCTGCCTTCGGACCAGATGTTGGGACGATTCACGCGGCGGTTGCGGGCGGGATAGGAAGTTTAGCAGGAGGGGGGCCAGGGCCCACCAGGGGGCTACCGCACGTCGTCAGACCACACTCACCGGGCGCTCCGCTCTTGCTGTTGATAGCACAAAGATACGCGGTTGAATGAGAGTGAGCCGATTGAGGACTGTTATCCGGAGCGCCGCGAAGGACCTTGCCAACGCTGCACAATACGTTGCAACGTGGTAAGGCCCTTCGCGCGCTCCGGATTGCAATGGTGCTTTAGTAACCCTCTTCCTTGCTCGGAAATTCGCGGCTTTTCACGTCGGCCACGTAGTGTTGCACGGCTTCGGTCATGATGTCGTGCAGCTCGGCGTAGCGGCGCAGGAAGCGCGGTTTAAATTCCTTGGTGATGCCCAACAGGTCGTGCACTACTAGCACCTGGCCATCCACATCGGGACCGGCGCCGATGCCGATGACGGGAATGGTCAGTTCCTCGGCTACCTGCTTGGCCAGGGTGGCGGGGATTTTCTCCAGCACCAAGCCAAAGCAGCCGATTTCCTGGAGCAGGCGGGCGTCTTCGAGCAGCTTCTGGGCCTCGGCTTCTTCTTTGGCGCGCACGCTGTAGGTGCCGAACTTATAAATGCTTTGGGGGGTGAGGCCCAGATGGCCCATCACCGGAATGCCGGCCGTGAGAATGCGAATGATGCTGTCCTTTACTTCGGCTCCGCCTTCGAGCTTCACGCCGTGGCCGCCGCTTTCCTTCATGATGCGAATGGCCGACTGCAGGGCCACCGACGAGTTGCCCTGGTACGAGCCAAAGGGCATGTCCACGACCACGAAGGCGCGCTTCACGGCGCGCACCACGCTTTGGGCGTGGTATATCATCTGGTCGAGGGTGATGGGCAGGGTGGTTTCGTGGCCGGCCATGACGTTGGAGGCCGAGTCGCCGACGAGCAGCACGTCGATGCCGGCGCCGTCCAGAATCTGGGCCATCGAGAAGTCGTAGGCCGTGAGCATGGAGATTTTTTCCCCCCGCTCTTTCATGGCGAGCATCTGGTGGGTGGTAACGAGCTTAACTTCCTTGTGCTGGGACATGATGGGCTAGGGAGGGCAGAAATACGAGGCAATGCGCCATTTGGCGGGGCAAAGCTGGCAACAATTTCGGTATCTCGCGCCGTGCGGACATAGGAAAGCCCCTGGCCAAGGCACAGGGGTTATATAAATTAGGCGTCAGGCACTCCATTTCTCTTCAGGATTCGAGTGTTGGGCCGGCCACTGGCAGAGCCGCATCGCCGCGGGCTTCAGCCACGATGATTTCATCGATGCCAGCAGCGCGCAGATGCACCACCAGGGCCGCGGCGCGCTCAGCGTCATCAATGGCTACTAAGACACGCAGGGGGCTGGCAGACATAACCGTAGGAGGGGAGCACAAGCCGAAGGTTTTAACACAGGCGCGCACCGCAAGGCCCAATCAGACCAACAGCGGGCCGGGGCCGTTCAAGCCAAGCCTGCTCTGTGCGAACGGCCCACCGCTGGCCGACCGCTTTACTGGAACTGGACCTGGCGGTTACGGTTGAGCTTGAGGTCCTGCAGCAGGCTGCTCTTGGCCGCGATGGTGAAATTGTAGCCCTTCAGTTGGCCAAAAGGTATCCAGCTGCCCACAATCTGCCAGCAGTGCAGGTCCCGGAAAAAGGCCAGGGTGGGGTAGGTAATGGCGTTTTGGGTAAGGTCGTAGCCCAAGTTGTAGGTGAAGCGCAGGTTCTCGGTCAGCTTCACCGAGCCGTCGATGCGCACGGTGTTCAGGGCCAGAATGGGCGGCCGGTCCTGGCCTTTGCGTAGCGGAATGGGGTTGGTAGTGTAACCGGCCGCGTAGCTCATATTCAATTCCCAGGGAATGTCGAAATTCACGTAGTCGGCGTAGTAGTTGGGCGGGCCTACTGTGCCCAGGGTGGGGTCGTTGGTGGGCGCTACCGTGCGGGGAATGGCGCTTCTGCGCTCGCCATTGGCGGGGTTAAAGGCGTAAGTAGCCTGAAGGCTGGCCGAGGCCAGGCGCAGCAGCTTGCGCGGGTTTGCCTCGAACAGAAACTTGTTGATGGCCCGGCCCTCACTGTCGCGCTGGTAGGGCTCAAAGCTGGCCGTGCTGTTCAGGTTTAGCTTCCGGGCCACCTGGGTGCGGAAGTTGACGTTTATCGGCTGAAGCTGGAAAGCGGTATCGGCGAAGTTGTAGCTGGTGGTGAAATCCAGGCCCTCGATGAGGCTGGATTTGCGGAACGGGTTGGTGCCGGTGGTGTCCTTGTCGTTGCGCACCTTCATTTCCACAGCGTTCTGAAACGTGAAGGAAACAACGCTCTGCCGGCTGCCCCCCGGCGCGCCGTACAGGAAGTTGCTGTAGCTCTCGAAGGGGTAGAGGCTGCGTCCGGCCCGGTCCCGGGTGGGCACCTGCACCCCAAACTGGTTGGTGAGGCCAAACAGGTCTGGCTGCGGAAACACGCTGCGCCGGTTCGCCAGGTTGGGCGCGAAGCTGTAGGAGAGGCTGGGCGTGGCCTTGTGCCGCAGGGCCTGAATTTTGCGGGTGCCCTTGCGCACAATGGTGCCGTAAAACGTGGTGTTCAGGCTGGCCTGCGCCGAGTAGTTGGCAATGCGGTTGAAGCCGTAGGTGGTGTCGATGCGCACGGCCTGGGCCGTGGGGCTAAAGCGGTAGTCAAGGCGCTGGCCATACCACACCTCGCCGTAGCTCACGGAGGGCGTGAACTGAAAGTGCTGGGCAATGGGGTAGGAGCCCAGGCCAATGCCGAAGGTGTGCTGCAGGCCGTTGCGGCCACCGAGCAGCAGCTGGCCCAGGTTCTTCACATCGAGCGGAATGCGGGTGGGCACGGTGGTGCCGCCCAGCAGGGGCAGGCCGTTGGCGAGCACGCGCGGGGCCTGCACGTTGGTCACTTCGTTGCGGCCGGTCAGGTTGTAGCTCACCGTGAACTGCTCGTAGACCTTGCCCAGCTTGGAAGCGCCCGGCTCGATGCCGAACCACTGGTACGGGAACTGCCGGGCCACGCCCAGGCTCACGTCGGGCAGGGTGAGGGTCATGGTGCCGTCGGCGCCCTGGCTCTGGCTCAGGCGCAGGTCGTAGTTAACGGGCGAGTTGCGAATCTGCTTGGAGTAGCTGATGCTGGAGTTGAACTGCGTAGCCAGGTAGCGGCGCGCATCGAGGCTGTTGACCTTGTTGAAGCTGCTGGAGCCCGCGTTCACGCTGGCCGAGAAGCGGCCGCCGCCCGGCTTGGGCACGGGCGTATGGTTCCAGGTAATCCAGAAGGTGTTGGCCGATGGCGGCTGAATGTAAACCGGGCTGGTGGTGAGGGCGTCGGTGGCCAGAATCTGGGTGCCGGGCCGGGTGGAGAAGCGCAGGTTGAAATTGCCCTGAAAGGTGTAGCGCTTGAGGTACGACACGTCGGCGGTGCCGCCCCAGCCGCCGAAGGTCTGGGCGTTGCCGGCGTAGACATCCCCCGTGAGCCGCACGCCGATGTAGTCGTTGGGCGCGAAGTAGTAGCCGCCGTTGGTCAGGAAATAGCCGCGGTCGGCGGCCTGCCCGAAGGTGGGGATGATGACGCCCGAGCCCCGGCTCTTGCTGGGCGTGGGGAAGAAGCCAAACAGGAAGCCCAGCGGCGTGGGCACGTCGCCAATCACCAGATTAAACGGCCCGGTCACCACCTTATCGCCCGGAATTACCTTCATGTTGCGGGCCTGAATGTAGAAGTGCGGGTGCTCGAGGTTGCAGGTGGTGTAGCGCCCCACCAGGCCGTTGATGGTGCCGTCGGGCAGCCGCTTGATGACGGAAGCACTCACGTAGCCTTCGCCCTGGGTGGTCACGGCATCGCTCACGCGGGCCTTTTTGGTTTTGAAGTTGTAGGCAATGTTGGTGGCCGTGTACAGCCCGGCCTTGTCCTTGAGCACGGGCCGGTCTTCCAGCCGGTTGGTCAGGGTGTCGCGCCGGCCGTCGGCGGTCATGGTGTTTTTGCCATAGTCCACGGTGATGACGGCCGCCTTCAGCTCGGTGTCGCCGTAGTCCACGCTGGCCTTGTTGTAGAGCCGCGCCACCTTCCGGGTCACGTCGAACTGAATGGAGTCCTTGGCCGTGTACTGAATGGTGGTTTCAATCTGGCCGCGGCGCCGGGCCGCGAGCTGCAGCGAGTCGCCGCTCCGGGTCACGCCGTTCACCAGGTTGGTGGTGTCGGTGGGGGTGAGGCCGGGCCGCCGGGTGGTGCCGCGGGGCGTGAGGGTATCGGGCACGGCCTTGTTGGAAGTGCCGGGCACCAGGGGCTTGCCGGTGTTGCGCACGCCGGGCGGCGGCGGCCCCACGGGGTCGCGCGGGTCGGGCGAGATGTAGCGCACCGGCGGGGTGGGCGCGCTACCGGCGCGCTGGCCGGGCTGGGGGGCGCGCCGGTGCCGCCTTCTTGGGCGGGGTGACCTGGTAGTTTGGCGACGGGGTGGCGGGCGTGGCCAGAATGGCTTTCGTCCGGGCTTTACGCTCCTGCACCTTTACCGACTTTTTGGGCTTCGGCTTGGGTTTGGGCTGGCCCGGTGCTCCCGTCTGGGCGCCGGCCGAACCGGCCAGGGCCAGCAGGAGCAAAAACACCATTCCCGGCAAGCCCAGGCGGGCCCCGGCCGGAGCCGGGCGGGGCTGCCCAGGCCAAAAACCGGCGTTCAAACAAGGGCCAAACCGAACAGGCAAAGTATAGTCGCGTTTAATTCGTTTACTTTTGGGGCTTCTACAAAGGTAGCAGGTCGCTACCACCCCTTCAACGAACGCCGTGCGGATTATTGTCAACCTGGCCAGTGTCGCCCTGCTTTTGCTGGGCGCGGGTAGCGGAGAGTGGAAAGCGGAAGCCCAAACCCCGGCCGATTCTGCGAGTGCCGCTCCCGATTCCGCGCTTGCGGCTGCCGGCTCGCCCTACCGCTACCGGCTGCGCACCGTGGTGCTCGATGCCGGCCACGGCGGCAAAGACCGCGGCTGCGCCGGTGTTTCGGCTCGCGAGGCCGACGTGGCCCTGAAGCTGGTGCTGGCCCTGGGCCAGCAGATTGAGCAAAACATGCCGGAGGTGAAGGTGATTTACACCCGCAAAACCAACGTGTTTATTGAGCTGGACGAGCGCGCCGCCATTGCCAACCGCAACAAGGCCGACCTGTTCATCTCCATTCACTGCAACGCCGGCCCCAGCCAGAGCCACGGCACCGAGGTGTGGACCATGGGCCTGCACAAGTCCACGGCCAACCTGGGCGTGGCCCAGCGCGAAAACTCGGTTATTCTGCAGGAAAAGGACTACCAGAAGCGCTACAACGGCTTCGACCCGAGCTCGCCCCAGAGCCACATCCTGTTTACGCTGTTTCAATCGGCCTACATCACCAACAGCCTGCGCTTTGCCCAGCAGGTAGACCGGCAGCTGCGCACCACCGTGAACCGGCCCAGCCGGGGCGTGAAACAAGCCGGTTTTCTGGTGCTTTGGAAGTCCACCATGCCGGCTGTGCTCATCGAGTCGGGCTTCCTCACCAACCCCAGCGAAGAGCGGTACCTCAACGACAAAGGCAATCAGTCGTATATGGCAGCGGGAATTTACCGCGCCTTTCGCGAGTACAAGCGCGAGTTGGAAGGCGGCTCCTGATTAATGGCACTGTAGGCGCTGTCAGGGCCGTATTCAATCTCTGGAGGCAGTTCTCACGTACCCTGTTTATGAACCGGTGCTATTGCCGCACCCATCCACCAATTCACCCTCGCCACTCGTGTCAAAAGAAATAAAAGTGGGGCTACTTGCCCTCGTAGCCATTGCCGCACTCATCTTCGGCTTCAACTTCCTGCGGGGTAGTAATATTCTTTCGTCGGACCGTACTTTTTATGCCACCTACCCCGACGTGGACGGCCTGAACGTGGGCGCGGCTGTCATCCTGAACGGCATCAAGGTAGGTCAAGTAAAAAAAATGGAGCTGATGCCCGAAAAGGGCAACGCCGTGCGGGCTTCGCTGGAGCTGGAAAAGGGCATCGTCCTCGGCGATTCTACCGTGGCCAGTCTGGGCGGTTCGCTGCTGGGCTCCAAAACCATTACCCTGAGCCTGGGCCGCAACAACAAGGAATATTCCGGCGGTGAAGAGTTGCTAACTGTGTCCTCGACGGGCATTGCGGGCCTAGCCACGGCCCTGCAGGCCCGCGCCCTACCCGTGCTCACCAGCCTCGACTCCACGTTGCGCCACGTGAACAGCATCATCAACAAGGACGCCGAAACCAACATTCAGAGCACGCTGCTCAGCGCCCGCGCCAGCACCGAAGCCCTGCAAAAGCTCATCATTGACAACCAGGCCAACATCAACCAGATTACCCGCAACCTGGCCCAGATGACCTCCGCCCTGAACCAGACCACGGGCAAGCTCGACCGCATTGCCGTGAACTTCTCGCAGCTGTCTGATTCGCTGAAGCAGGCGCCGGTGAGCTCCGCGGTGCGCCGCCTGGATGCCACCATGGCCGAAGCCCAAACCACCGTGGCCAGCCTTAACCGGGCCCTCAACGACCAGAAGGGCTCCATGGGCAAGCTCATAAACGACACCTTGCTGTACAACAACCTGAACGCAACCGCGGCCAGCTCCAACGCCCTTATGACCGATTTTAAAACCAACCCCAAGCGCTACGTGCACTTCTCGGTATTTGGCGGCGGCAGTAAGAAGAAAACCGAGGTGGAAACTACCACCACCAAGCCCAACGGTACCACCGTAGATAAAGAAGTAAAGACCACCGTAAAGTAGGAACGCGCCTTGGCGCTTTCGGCGCCGGAGCAGGTTGCACGCCCAATGGCCCGGTATCCGCGCCAACGATTGAACGCGCCAGGGCGCGTTTCCACATCAACCCCGGCCACGATTGAACGCGCCGAGGCTGTACCTTTGAAATCCGCCTCCGGGCGGATTTTTTTGTGCCTTATCTCCCAAAACCCCACCACTGCCTTTCTTATGAACGTCGAGTTCAACCGCAACGAAGACCAACTCAAGCAACTCAGCTTTAAGCTCAGCCAGAAATTCCAGAAAGTAGCCCTCGGCGGCGGCGAGAAGCGCATTGCGGCCCACAAGGCCAAGGGCAAGCTCACGGCCCGCGAGCGCATAGCCTACCTACTGGATAAGGACGCGGCGCAGGTCGAAATCGGCGCTTTCGCGGGCGATGGCATGTATCAGGAGGAAGGCGGCTGCCCCGGCGGCGGCGTGGTGGTCGTTATCGGCTACGTGGCCGGGCGGCAATGCGTGGTGGTGGCCAACGACGCCACCGTGAAAGCCGGCGCGTGGTTTCCCATCACGGCCAAAAAGAACCTACGGGCCCAGGAAATCAGCATCGAAAACAAGCTGCCCATCATCTACCTCGTGGACTCGGCCGGGGTGTATCTGCCCATGCAGGACGAAATTTTCCCCGACAAGGAGCATTTTGGCCGCATTTTCCGCAACAACGCGGTGATGAGCAGCATGGGCATCGTGCAGATTTCAGCCATCATGGGGCCCTGCGTGGCCGGCGGCGCGTACCTGCCCATTATGAGCGACGAGGCCATGATTGTGAACAGCACGGGCTCGGTGTTTCTGGCGGGTTCGTATCTGGTGAAGTCGGCCATCGGCGAAAGCATTGACAACGAGGCGCTGGGCGGCGCGAGCATGCACTGCGAAATTTCGGGCGTGACCGATAATAAATTCGATTCCGATGCGGAGTGCCTCGACCACATCCGCGCCATTTTTGACAAGCTGGGCAGCCACCCCACGGCCGGCTTCAGCCGCACCGAGCCGGCCAAACCTGCACAGAATGAGCAGGAAATATACGGCCTGCTGCCCTCGGACCGGGTGAAGCCCTACGACATGATGGACATCATCAACCGGCTGGTTGACAACTCCGAATTTGAGGCCTACAAGCCCGATTACGGCCAGACGCTGCTGTGCGGGCTGGCGCGCATCGATGGCTGGGCGGTGGGCATCGTGGCTAACCAGCGCAAGATTGTGAAAAGCAAGAAAACCGGCATGCAGATGGGCGGCGTCATCTACTCCGACTCGGCCGATAAGGCGGCCCGCTTCATCATGAACTGCAACCAGAAGCGCATTCCGCTGGTGTTCCTGCACGACGTGTCGGGCTTCATGGTGGGCTCGGCCTCCGAGCAGGGCGGCATCATTAAGGACGGCGCGAAGATGGTGAATGCCATGGCCAATTCGGTGGTGCCCAAGTTCACGGTCATCGTGGGCAACAGCTACGGGGCCGGCAACTACGCCATGTGCGGCAAGGCCTACGACCCGCGCCTCATCGTGGCTTGGCCCACGGCCCAACTGGCCGTAATGAGCGGCGCGGCGGCCGCCAACACCCTGCTGCAAATCCAGGTAGCCTCCCTCAAATCCAAGGGCGAAACCATCACCCCCGAAGCCGAAAAGGAGCTACTCGACCGCATCAAGGCCCGCTATGAGGAGCAGCTCTCGCCCTACTACGCCGCAGCCCGCCTCTGGGTCGATGCCGTGATTGACCCGCTGGAAACGCGGAAAGTCATTTCGGAAGGCATTGCGGCCGCAAATCATGCGCCGATTGAGAAGGCGTATAATGTGGGCGTTATTCAGGTGTGAGTAAACGGTTTTTCTTTACGAAAGCAAATAGTATGAGGTATCTATCAATAATGCTAGTTTTCGCAATGTTTTGCTTGAGTTGCAGCAAAGAAAAACAGCATGAGTTGCCTGTTTTAAAGAAAGACAAGTATCCTTACAGCGTCTTGTACCTCAATTTTGGATGGGCTAAAGTATCTGCTAATGCCTTTACCAACGTTATGACGTTGGAAACGCACGGAACGCGAGACTCTCTCGCAAATAGTGGTGTGGTTTACCATCTTCCCATTAACAAGAAAAGCTACGAAGCCAAAATAGCTAAATGGGAAAAGGACAGTGTTTACTCGTGGATGAAAAGATTAGTTGTTACTCCGGTTCGCCCCAATAGCTATTGTACAGATTACGTAGGTTATGCTAGGTTTACCATTATTTCAAACCAAGTAACGCAGTCTTGTACCTATGATTCGGTGTGTGATTGGAAAAAGCTGAGCCCCGAGACCGAAAAGCTGCATAAGTTGATTAGCTCTAAATTTTCATTGTTTTAAAAGTTAGGTAAAGCCGCGGGATTATTCATGAAAACCCTCTACCTCTTGGCCGGCTGCAACGGCGCGGGAAAAACCACGGCCGCCTACGCCCTGCTGTCCGACCTGTTGGGTTGCCGCGAGTTCGTGAATGCTGCCAGGCCGGCCGTAACTTAGAGAAACCATCTCACCCGAAAAGTCATGCAAACCATCATCTTGCAACTGCCCGATTCGCTGAATATTACCTCCAAAGAGGTGGGCATGCTGCTGGCCGCGCGTCTCTACGAGCAAGGCAAGCTCTCGCTGGGGCAGGCCGCTGAGCTGGCCGGCTACAGCAAGCGCACCTTTATGGAACTGCTGGGCGATTATGGCGTGTCAGTGTTCAACTACCCGGCCGAGAGTATTGCGCGCGACGCGGCCAATGCCTGAACTCATCATCGCTGATGCCAGCTGCCTGATTGTGCTCACCAAAATCAGTCAGCTGGATTTGTTGCGCCAGCTCTACGGCACGGCCACGCCGACCGTGGCAGCTGAATACGGCTTGCCGCTGCCGACGTGGCTGAAGCAGGAAGCGGCTACCGACGCCGCCCGGCAGCAGTTGCTGGCGCTGCTGGTAGATGCCGGCGAGGCCAGTGCCATTGCGCTGGCGCTGGAGTGGCCGGGATGCACCCCGATTCTGGACGATTATAAGGCGCGAAAGACGGCTGAAAGGCTAGCAATTCGAATCACCGGTACGTTTGGCGTGCTGCTGCGGGCCAAAGGCCAAGGGCTGGTGCCGGCTGTGAAGCCGCTGCTGGACCAAATCAGGCAAACCAACTTTCGTTTTTCTGCCGCAATTGAAATGGAAATTCTCAAGCAAGCCGGAGAATAGCCTATGAAAACCCGCTACCTCCTGGCCGGCTGCAACGGCGCGGGCAAAACCACTGCTGCCTACGCCCTGCTGCCCGACTTGGTTGGCAGTGGCCCCACTTACTACTTTTGCCGCCTACCTGCTTTGTAATCATAATGGCCAAGAAAACCACTGCGCCCAAGCCGCAGCTCGTGCACATTAAGTCGTCCGGCGCGGGCTCCGATTCGCTTTCCAAGGCCCAGAAAGAGTTCAACCGCCTCACCAAACGCATTGCCCGGCTGGAAAAGGAGGTGGTTGATTTCCGCGAAACTGCTACTGCGATGCGGCAGCGCGTGCAAAACGAGTACCGTCCGCTGCAAGCCCGCCACAACGACGCCCGCGCCGCCCTGGTGCGCCAGCTCGACCAGGCGTTTGAAACCCACAAGCTCACCAAAGGCGAAAAAAACAAGATTGCCGACCTCATCGCCCAGTGCGTCGACCTGCTCGAACGCGGCCACGCCGACCTTGCCCCCATCATGGACAAGCACGCGCCGCCGCTCACGGCCGAAGAAGAAGTGGCCGCCGACCAGCACACTTCGGAGCTAATGAAGCAGCTATTCACCATGCAGTATGGCATCGAGTTCGACCCCAACGTAGACGTGAGCACGCAGGCAAAATTCATGGCCTACGTAGACCAGAAGATGGCCGAGCGCGAAGCCGAGTATGAGCAGCCGGAAGCCCAGGCCGCCAAGCGCCGCACCCGGCGCAAAAAGAGCCCGAAGCAGCAGGCCGCCGAGGAGCAGAAGCAGGCCGAGGAGAAGAACATCACCAAAGCCGTGCGCACGCTCTACATGGATTTGGTGAAGCACCTGCACCCCGACCTGGAGCCCGACGAAGCCGAAAAGCTGCGCAAAACCGAGCTACTCAAGCAGGTCACCACCGCCTACCAGGCCAACGAGCTGCTCACCCTGCTGCGCCTGCAACTGGAGCTGCAGCGCATCGACCAAAGCCACCTCGAAAACCTGGCCGAAGGCCAACTCAAATACTACAACAAGCTGCTGAAGGAGCAAACCCGTGAGCTGGACGAGGCCCTGCTGGCCGAGCAGCAGGACTAGTCGGCCTTTACCGGCAAGCCCTACTACTACACCCCCACGCCCGTTGCGATGGAGCTGGACTACCAGTACCAGAAATCTGGCCTGGACTACAAAATCAAGCAGCTGGAAGCCGAGGTGCTGGCCTTCAGCCACGACCCGGCGGCGCTGAAAGCTTTTCTGAAAACCCACAAGGTTCCGAAGGCGGGCACGGGTCCGCTGATTTTCGGGCTGTAAAGAGAATTCCGATAGCGGGCTCCGCTGCACTAAACCCGCACCCGCTGCCGGAAAAAAGCCACACCAGCTTAAGCCACACCGATGCGCCGGGCCACCCGCTCAAAAAATGGCATGCTGTGCAGCGCGGCAAACTCCTGGATGTGGCTGAGCAACCGGGTTTCCTCGGCCGCGTCGGTGCCGGTGGCAAAGTGCAACTCCACCATCCAGATGTGCACCTGGTAATAGTCGAGCAGCCAGCTGTGGGTTTCCAGCTGAAACAGGTCCTGCACGCTGGGAACCGAGGCCCGGCTGTGATGGGTACGTAGCTGGGCTACCGCATAAAAAGCCCGCAGCAATTCATTGTACACGTTGTGCTCCAGCGTAGCCAGCTCGGGGCATTGCTCCTGCGTAAACTCCAGCCACTCCAGCAGCAAGCCAAACTGGCTGGTCAGAAACACGGCTACTACCGCGAGTACCACCCCGACAGTGGCCGGCTGGCCACGGCCTATCACTACTGCCACGGCAAGCGCCACGGCCAGCGCCACGGCCAGTGCGAGGACTATGTGGAATGGGGCGCCAAAAGCTGCCCGGCGGCGGTGCTGCACTACCGGAAAGGCCAGCGCCACGGCGCTGCCGTGCACTATGCTGCCTGGGGCAAAGAGCAGGAAGGCGCTTACGCCCACGACCTGCGCGTGGGCCGGTGGGTGAACTACCACTCCGATGGCTCGCTCGACATTTGCCACTACAAAGCCGGCCGGCTCCACGGCGAGTTTATGACCTACGGCCCCGATGGGCGGGAGCAAAACCGCTTGTTTTACCAGAACGACAAGCCCCTCACCGGCACCCGCACCGAATACTACGCCGATGGTAAAACCCGCCAGAAAATCAGCTACGCGGCTGGTCGTCGGCAAAAATGGTCAAAAAGCTGGTACAGCCTACGCGCCGTTTAGCCGCGCACCTTTTTGGCTGCTGTGGTGCCCCTGCTGCTGCACGGCAATACCCAAAAGCCGGCCTGTGCCAGCCGCGCCCGGCACTTGCTCGGGGCTGATGGCCTGGCCACAAAAGACCTGGCGTGAAAACAGCCTGCACGGGCAGTAGCGGCAGTACAATCCGTGAGCGACCCGGCGAATGGCCGGAGTGGGGCAAAACGAACTTGTTTCGGGGGGAGAGGTGTTAAAATCGGTGCCCAAAACGCACCGCAACCGCTTCCGGGCGTAAATTTGCGGGGCTGTGCTACCCCTGCGTAATGACAAACAAAGAAATCAAAGCCCTAATCTCGCTGCTCGACGACCCGGAAGTGGCGCCGCAAATTCAGGACAAAATCCAGAATTTAGGAGAAAGCATCATCCCGTTTCTGGAGGAGTCGTGGGAGGAAACCCTCGACGGCCAGCAGCAGCAGCGGCTGGAGGACCTGATTCACCACCTGCAGTTTGAGGGCCTGCAGCAGCGCCTGCGGGTGTGGCGCGAGGCCGGCGCCACCGACCTGCTGGAGGGCATGTGGCTGCTCAATACGTATCAATACCCCGATGCCGACCTCCAGGCCCTAAACCGCGCCATTGAGCAGCTGCGCTTCGAGGCTTGGACCGCCCTGCGCCCCGATATGCACCCCGCCGACCAGGTGCAGGCCCTGAACCACGTCATGTTCCGGGTGCACAAGTTCGCAGCCAACACCCAGCATTTCCACTCGCCGGCCAATACGATGCTGCAGCGCGTGATTGAGACCAAGCGCGGCAACCCGCTCACGCTTTGCGTGATTTACCTGCTGGTGGCCCAGCGGCTGCACCTGCCCGTGTTTGGGGTAAACCTGCCCAACCTGTTTGTGTTGACGTTCCGGCCCGAGCTGCCAGGGGCCGAGCCGTTCTACATCAACTGTTACAACCGTGGCTTGGTGCTCTCGCGCACCGATATCGAGCACTACGTGGGCCAGCTCAATATTTCCTCGAACCCGATTTTCTACGAGCCCTGCACCAACCTGGACATTGTGCGGCGCGCCCTGCGCAACCTGCAAATGAGCTTCGAGAAGCTACAGGAACCCGTGAAGGCGACCGAGGTGGCCGTCCTGCTCAGCATTCTGGAATAAGCAGGCAATTACTGCGTCTTGATTCTCAGGCCAGCGGCGCGTTTTTCTTCTACGCCAGCGGGGCGGCCGGCCAGCAGGTTGTCGAGCACTTGCTTGAGGTAGGCCTGCTGCACGCTGCCCGCTACCTGCGGGTTGTCGTCAACGGCGCCCCGGTAGCGGATGGCGAAGCCTCCCGCCGTGGGTTGCAGCACCACCACTTCGGTGGTTTTGGTGGCGCCGAGCAGCGTGCTCACCTGCAGACTGCCATCGGTGAGGGTGGGCAGGTCGAGCTTGCCGGGCGCCGTGCTGCTGCCGGACTCGGTGTAGATGGGGGCGTTGATGAACAGAAACTCAACTCCCTTGGCGTCGTAGGCGCTGTTGAGCGCGGCCAGCCGGCCCTGGTAAGCCAGCGAGAAAGGACAGGCGGGGTTCAAAAACACCACCACCACGGCCTTCTTGCCCGCGTAGCTTTTCAGCGACACGTTGGAGTTGGTAGCGGTTTTGAGCGTGAAATCGGCAACGGTACTGCCCACCGACTGGGCGCGTGCCACGCCCACGGCCATGGTCACGGCAAGCAGCGCCACGGCGGTAAGAAGGGGAATTCGGCGAAAATACATGGCGGTAAGGTAAGGCTTGTGGGGGAGGGCGTGCCGAAGGCTACGGGTCAGATTGGTGAGAGTACGTGAGAACGTAGCCCGGCGACGGTTGTGAATAGCAAATGCAGTGCCGGGTATGAGCGCCGCCCACTACCAACGTAGCGGGGATTTCGCCGGATTCCCCGGGCTCGAAGGTACCAAGCAGCAGCTGGGTTTTGAAAACGATGCCCCGCTGCCCCGCCAGCTTGTACAGGGTCTCTTTGGCGCTCCACAGCAGGGTGTAGTGCGCAGGCGCTGATGCATGGGCGGCCGGCGCGGCAGCCTGCGCTGCGGCCCATTCATCAGCGTTCAGAAACTTGCTGGCCAGCCGCTGGGCCTTGTCCCGAATCATCTCCACATCGATGCCCACGCGGGCGCCCTGTGCCAGCACCGCCGCTACCCACACGCCCGAATGCGACAGGGACAAGGCAGAATGCACCCCGCCGCCCGCCAGCCAGGGGCGTCCGGTGGCATCGTTGTGCACCACCACGCCGGCCTCGTCGGCCGTGCCGGTGCTGCGGAGCAGCTCGTGGGCCAGCACCCGGCCGGCCAGCCACTGGGCCTGGCGCGTGGCATCGGCGGTGGCGGGCACCAGCGCCCGGTACGCTTCCGGCTGCGGCAACGCGCGCCACAGGTCGGTGGGGGTTTCGGTGAGGTGCCAAAGGCCCAGCACGGCAGTAGGAGAGAGGCGCTGAAGGGTGTGCAGGGGCATTAAAGAGAGGGAGTGAATGGGCCGCAATAGCGTGGTGCCGATGGGGAGAATAAGCCGCGGGCAGCTTGCAGCCAGCTGCTGCGCACTGCTGCCCACTGGCCATTTGCCGCGAACTACTCCCTGGCAAAGCTACCTTTGTGCCGCTCGTATGTCCGAAATTTTCCGCCCGTCCGTTACCAAAATAGCCACCCTGGCTGGCCACCGCGACGCGGTGTATGCCCTGACGGGCGGCTCGGACAGCGCTATTTACTCGGGTAGTGCCGACGGCATGGTGGTGGGCTGGAACGCCGCCGAGCCCGACCGGGACGGCGAGCTGTTGGCCCGCGTGGAGAATTCGGTGTACGCCCTGCGCCACCTGCCCGCGTTGGATATGCTGGTGCTAGGGCACAATTTTCAGGGCATTCAGGCCATTGGTCTGGCCCAGCGGCAGCTGGTGCACGCCACGGCCCTGCCTCCGGTGGCCATCTTTGAGATGGTGTATTCCGAAATCCGGCAGCGGCTGTATGTGGCCCTGGGCGATGGTACCCTGGCCGTGCTGAGCGTACCCGACTTCCGGCTGGAAAAGCTCCTGCGCCTTGCCGACAAAAGCCTGCGCTGCCTGGCCCTGCACGAAGGCCGCGACGAGCTGGCCGTGGGCAGCTCCGATACGCGCACTTATATCCTGGACCTGGACTCGCTGGAAACCCGCTACACCCTGGGCGAAAGCACTAATTCGGTATTTTCGGTGGCTTTTTCGTTCGATGGCACCCAGCTATTTACTGCCGGCCGCGATGCCCAAATCCGAACCTGGGACGTGGCGGCGGGCTATGCCCTCACCACCACCGTGCCGGCCCACATGTACACCATCAACCATTTGGCCTTCAGCCCCGATGGCCGCTACCTGGCTTCCTGCAGCCTCGATAAAAGCATAAAGCTGTGGGATGCGGCCACCATGACCCTGCTGCGCGTGCTCGACCGGGCCCGGGCGGCGGGACACGGCACGTCCGTGAATCGGCTGGTTTGGCCGGGCACTGAAAACCGGCTAGTTTCGTGTAGCGACGACCGGAGCTTGGCTGTGTGGCAATTAACAGTTGGCAATTAACAGTGAACAGTTAGCATAAAACCTGCTTGACGCGCACTTTATCTCCTAATCTGTTCATTGCTCACTGATAACTGCTAACTGAAAATATGAAAATTACCGCCCTCGATATCCGCCAGAAAACGTTTGAAAAATCCTTTCGCGGGATTGATAAAGACGAGGTGCAGGCCTTCTTAAATACCGTTTCGCAGCAGTGGGAGCGGCTGGGCGACGAAAACCGCGAGCTGCGCCTCAAGCTGGAGCACGCCCAGCAGGACGTGCAAAAGATGCGCGAGGTAGAAAGCAGCCTCTACCGCACCCTAAAAACGGCCGAAGACACCGGCAACAACATCACCGAGCAAGCCCAGCGCGACGCCGACCTGCGCATCCGCGAAGCCCAGTTTCAGGCCGAGCAGCTGCTGACCGAAGCCCGCCAGCGCGCCCGCGCCGTGGTAGACGAAGCCTACCAGCAGGCCGAGAAAACGGTATCGGAAATGCAGCGCGAGGTTTCGGGCCTTGGCCAGGAGTGCCAGCGCCTGGAGCAGCAGCTCGACGGCCTGGCCCGCGACCTGCACCACCTCGCCTCCGATGCCCTGGACAAGGTGGAAAAAGCCCGCAGCCGGCCCAAGGGCAGCACGGCAGCCATCCTTTCGCGGGCGGCGCGCGTACAAGTGGAAAGGCCGAAAGAAACGGCCGTTGACCCCACTCCTGAGCCCACTCCCGCCATGCAGGTTACTTCTTCCTCCGCCATTTTGCCGGCTGCCGCTGTTGCTGCTGCCACGCCCGCGTCGTTCGCGCCGGGTGCCCGCAGCCGCTCAGAAGAGCAGCTGGAGCGCACCGCCGAAACCACCGGCTACAACCCCAAGCCCGGCCAGCAGCCCGACCCCTACACCACGCCCGACCCCTACACCACGCCCAACCCCGACATTGAACGGCCCGACGCGCCCGCCGAAAACCCCGGCATTGCGCCCGCGCCCCACATCGACCAGCCCGAGCCTTCGCAGGTGCCGCATCCCGGCGCGCCTCGCGTAGACCCCACCGAGCCCGAAATTCGCCCCATTGGCCCCGACCGGCCCGAAATCACCCAGCCTTCGCCGAGCATCCACCCCGGCATGGCCGCCACCGCTGCGCCAGCCGCGGTAGCCGTAGCAGAAAAGTCGTTTTTCGACGAAATTTAGACCGCGGATTTATTGGATTCTATAGTTGATTCTGGAAAAGACCTGCTGTGATGGCAGGTCTTCTTTTTTTGTGGTCGACTTTTGTTCCGTGGTAGCGGAATAATCTGGTTTCAGTTGTTAGCTATTAGTGTTTTGGGAGCCCCGACCAGCAGATTGCAGCGACTCGTTGGCAACACCATTTATTTTCAAACGACTACGTAGCGCGCAGTTCACCATTTCACCACCACCGCATGGGCCAGATTGCACTTGAAGGATTGGAGTTTTTTGCTTTTCACGGCTACTACGACGAAGAGCAGAAAATGGGAAATAAGTACGGCGTGGACCTGTACATCAGCACCAATCTGCTGGCCGCGGGCGAGTCGGACAAGCTGCAGCAAACGGTGAACTACGAAGTGCTGTACCGGCTGGTGGCGGAAGAAATGCTGGCCCCAGCGCGCCTTCTGGAGCACGTGGCCCACCGCGTACTGGACCGCATCATGGCCGAATTGCCGCACGTGCGCAAGGTGAAAGTGAGCGTGAGCAAGTTCAACCCGCCGCTGGGCGGCATCTGCCACCGGGCGCGCGTCACGCTGACGCGGCGCCGCAAGCAGGCCGCCAGCTAAGAACGTATCAGGAAGAGGTAGCTGCCTGAATCTGGGTCTGGAGCAGGTCCTGTGCCCGGCGAAAGTCGGCTGCCCGCCCGTTGGTGCTGATGTAGCCAAATAGTGTATCGCGGCTGATATCGGCTCGCGTGATGGTGACACCGTTGCCAGCCGCCGGGTCGGGCAAGTGGTAGAGCCGGCGAAGTGCCGCCAGGGCGTGGTACCGCACCAAATATTGCTGGTGGGCCACCAGTTCCAATAGCTGAGCCGGTACCCGCGGGTCGAGTTGGCCACGAGTGAAGTAGGTCCCCAAGCCGATGGCCAAACGGTAGAGCTGTCCCTCAGAGAGCTTGTTGCTAGACAAGAGAGCCAGCACCCGGTCAGTAGCCAAGGCAGCCGGGTCGATGCTGGCTATTGCGCCCAGGGCGTAAATGCCGAAGCTCATCAGATTGTCGTGGAGCACGGGCAGGCTGGCGCGGCTGCGCAGGTGCCCTAGTCCCAGCACGGCCCGCGGATCGGCGGTCTGGGCGCGCAGGGCTTGGCAAAGCTCAGCCTGGGCCAAGAGGCGGTGGTGGGGCGTTAGCCGGTCGAGGACGCTAAAATTGGCATCGTAGCCACCGTGCCAGCCCAAGTAGTGGTCATAGGGTCCAAAGAAGGCGCGGCGAAAGTCCTCAAGCGGGTCAGGACCCGGCACAAGAAGTAGTGGGTTTTGCATTGAGATATTCTATCTCAAATTAATGCAATGAAATACAGAGTGTTACTATGTTATACGAATGACTTCGTAGTTAATTCTTGCAACTACGAAGTCATTCGTACCATCTTTGCCGCACACTACGAAATTCTTCGTAGATGCTTCGTATCTTTCAGCATGAGCAAAGCACCGCCCTCCAAACCTACGGATTCCGAACTGGAAATCCTACACGTGCTCTGGCAGCACGGGCCCGCCACGGTGCGGGCCATTAACGACAACCTGAGCGAGCGCCGGCAGGCAGAGGTGGGCTACACCACCACGCTCAAGATTCTGCAGCTGATGCTGGAAAAGGGCCTGGTGCGGCGCGACGATGCCGACCGCAGCCACGTGTACCGGGCCGCGGTGCGCGAGCAGGAAACCCAGGGCCTGCTTCTCGACAAGTTCGTGGATGCCACCTTCGGCGGCTCGGCCCTGAAGCTGGTGATGCAGGCCCTGGGCAGCCGCCAGACCTCGGCCGACGAGCTGGCGCAAATCCGCCGCCTGCTCAACGACATTGAAATCCAAAATTCCACCTCTAATTCCGACGACGATGACCGCGCTTGAGAATTTCGTTTCGCCCGCGCTGATGCGGGCTTTGGGTTGGACGCTGCTGCACTCGCTCTGGCAGGGCGCGCTGGTGGCAGCGATGCTGGCGGGGGCGCTGCTCCTGCTCCGGCGCCAGCGGGCCGAATTGCGCTACGCGGCCTCGGCCGGTGCGCTGGGCGTGGTGGTGGCCCTGGCCGGCATCACCTTCGGCCTCTATTTCAATGCCGGCGCGGGCCAGGACGTGCTGCTGACTTCCGGCTCAATTGAAACCGTGAAGGCGACAGCAGCCAACAAGCAGGTGCCCGTGGTGCTGGCTGCCCTACCGGCGCCGGCTGCTGCTAAGGCCCGGTTAACGACTGATGCCACCGCCCAACCACAAAAACCGGCTGCGACGGCCGGTGAAGCGCCCGTTGCGCTCCCGGCAGCGCCGAACTGGCTGGCCACGAGCCTGCGCTACATTGATAACCATATGCCGCTGCTGGTGCTGCTGTGGCTGCTGGGCCTGCTGGCCATGAGCCTGCGCATGCTGGGCGGGCTGCTCTATGTGCAGCGCTTGCGGCGCTACCGGGTGCGGCCCCTCAGCCAGGTGTGGCAGGACCGGGTGGCGGTGATGGCGGCGCGCAGTGGCCTGCGCCAGCCGGTGGCGCTGCTGGAATCGGCGCTGGTGCGAGTGCCGCTGGTGGTTGGCCATGTGCGGCCCGTGATTTTGCTGCCTTTGGGGGCAGTGGCAGGCCTTCCGCCGGCTTATCTCGAAGCAATACTGGCCCACGAGCTGGCCCACGTCCTGCGGCGCGACTACCTCGTGAACCTGCTGCAGACCGTGGCGGAAGTACTGTTTTTCTACCATCAGCCGTGTGGTTTGTGGCCAGCTGCGTGCGCACCGAGCGCGAAAACTGCTGTGACGACGCCGCCACTGCGCTGTGCGACGGTGATTCGCTGCGCCTGGCCCGGGCCCTCACCGCGCTGGCCGAGTGGAGCCAGAGCGCGGTGGTGCCCACCGCGCCGCGCTTAGCCCTGGCGGCTATCGGCAGCCGCGGGGCGCTGCTGAACCGCGTGCGCCGCCTAGTGCAGCGGCGCCCGGCAGCGCCTACCCTGGTCGAGGGCCTACTGGCCGGGGCGCTGGTGCTGGGCGGCCTGGGGCTGCTGGGCAGCAGCGTGGCGCTGGCCGGGCCGCTCACGCGGACTGCGGCTCCGGCCGCTGGCCCTGCGGCATTTGATTGGCAGGAGGGAAGCTCGCCTACCACTATTCAGGAATTTGCCGTGAATGCGGGCGGGGTGGCAATGGGCAATGACGCCCGCCGCATGAGCGTGGTGCGGGACGAGTTCGGTATGAACCGACTGATGCTGGAGGAAGACACCGTCATTCGAACCCGCGTGATTCGTAGCAAGCCGGGCCGGGTGCGCGACAACCGCCGCGTGGTCGTTGGTGGCAGCGGTCCGGGCGCTTCGACTTTCGGCCGCACCCCCGGCACGGTGGTTATTACCAAAGACAAAAAAGGCAGGCTGACCGACCTGGTGGTAAACGGCCAGCGCGTGGAAACAGAAACGGGCAAGCGGCCTGGCAAAGGCACCAAGGGCAAACGCGACGAGCAGCGGGTGGAAATCATCCGGCTAATGCCCGGCGATGAGCCTGAAGTGCGAGGTTTTGTGCACCGGAACGATGGTGAAAACCAGTTCGGGCGCGAGTTCCGGCGGGGGGACGAATTCCGGACGCGCGGTTTCGGCCGCCAGTCTGGGCCCACCGCTTCGGTTAATAGCCAAGTGTATGGCTTCGCCCTGAGGGGCAACGGCAACCGGGCGTTTACCATGGTGACGCCCAACGGTGCTTTCACCGGCCCGGCTGGTTCGCTGCGGGCGCAGCAAGAGGGCCTGCGCACCCAGCGCGAAGCCCTGCGCACCGCCGAGAGTGCCCTCAAGGAAGCCAGCGCGGTGAAAAACCTGAGTGCTGAACAGCGCAAACGCCTCAACCAGCGCCTGGAAGAAGTGCGGGCCCAACTCAGGAAAACGGAAAGTGCGGCGTCCACGTCGCAGCTGCGCTCGAGTGGGGCCGAAGGGGGCCTGCCAAGCACGGAAATGCGCCTCCGCCAGGAGGAAATGCGCGAACGCCAGGAGGAAATTCGCGAAGGAATGGAGGAGCGCCGCGAGGAGATGCGCGACCGTATGCGGGAGTCGGAAAGCGCCCGTGCCAGAAACGGCTCCGTGGAGGAGGCCGTGGGTGCGGAGCTGTTGAAAGACGGCCTCATCAGGAACCGGAACACGTTTCAGTTCCGTCTCTCGGCCAAAGGCCTGGTGGTAGACGGCAACGAGCAGCCCCAAAAGCTGCTGGAGAAGTACCTCAGGCTTTACGAAGCCACCTCAGGCCGCAAAATGGGCCCCACCAACTCATTCGTACTGACCCGCAACAGCGACAGCACCACCATGTATGCGGCGGCCGATAAATATCTGCTTAAAAGCCTGAGCTTCGACTACTCCAGCCAGCGCACCTTCGACCCGCTCACGCTGGATATTTACCTGGAGCCGGTGCGCTCTGGCCGCAGCGTGGTGCTGAACAACCTGTTTTTCGACACCAATAAGTACGAGCTCAAGCCCCGGTCCCGCACCGAGCTGAACCGCCTGATTGAATTTCTGCGCCAGTACCGCGACGTGCAGATTGAAGTATCGGGCTACACCGACAACGTGGGCACACCCGAAGCCAATTTGCAATTGTCGCAGCGCCGCGCCCAATCGGTGGTGGATTACTTGTCGGGGCACGGGATTTCGCCAAACCGGCTGCGTTCGAAGGGATACGGCGATAAATCCCCGCTGGCAGCCAACGATTCTGAGGCTCACCGACAGCTAAACCGCCGCATTGAGCTCCATATTCTGTAGCTGCAAGTGCTGTTCGGCAGCTGTGCTCAGGGCCTTCTTAAACTGAATAAGGGGGCTTTTACTTAAAGCAAGGCTTTAGAAAGTGTAAAATATAATAGCATTCTGGTAATAAAAAAATGTGGCTCGCCCGTTGGCGAGCCTTTTTTTTGTTTCACTGACTAATTATTTAATGTGTAATTAATATATTATGAATGAGGTATTTATACCGTTCAATAGAAATTGATAGGTCAAAAAAGTGCCAAAAAAAGGGTTTGCCATTTGAGAAATTATTTCCACTACGTTTGACCCAGTCGAACACACCGGTTTGGCTTTGTCACTCATTCTCTCACCCAATCTTTCTTACCCCCATGAAAAATCTGTTCTTGGCTACTTGCATTGCAGCGGGCGTATCAGTTGCTTCACCTGTTTGGGCAATTGGCGGCCCCGGCCACGGTGCCTATTCACCCGCCATGATGAGCCGCGCCACGACGCTCACCCGCGCCCTAGCAGAACGCATCCATTTCAACGAAGCCCAGTTCATTGCCGTGAAGCAGCTGCACCTGAACATGCTCACCGAGCGCCGCGACCTTGAAATTCTTCTTAACGGCGCCAGCGCCGAAGAGCGGGACACCCAACTCTCTTGGGCGCAGCAGCGCTACGAGAGCGAGCTGATGTTCCTGCTCAAACCCCAGCAGCTGGTGGCATATCAGGCCCTTCGCACCAACTTCACCGCTCACCGGGTGAAGTAGGGGAGGCCCCTGCTGGACACAAAAAAGCCCGCCTTGCAGAGCGGGCTTTTTTGTGTCTGTTGTTTTTCTAATTACCAGTTGATAGCAGGTTTATAGCAGGTTGAATAAGCAGAAAACTGCTCAGTCAACCGCCCATAACTAGCGGGCGTTGATGTCCTGGTAGTCGCGCTCCAGCTCGCCGGTGTAAATCTGACGGGGACGGCCGATGGGTTCTTTGTTTTCGCGCATTTCTTTCCACTGGGCAATCCAGCCGGGCAGGCGGCCCAGGGCAAACATTACCGTGAACATCTCCGTGGGAATGCCTAGGGCTTTGTAGATAATGCCCGAGTAAAAGTCCACGTTCGGGTACAGCTTGCGCTCGATGAAGTACTGGTCGGTGAGAGCAGCTTGCTCCAGCTCCTGCGCAATTTTAAGCAAGGGGCTGTCCTGCAGGCCCAGGGCTTGCAGCACTTCGTCGGCGGCCTTCTTGATGATGGTGGCGCGGGGGTCAAAGTTCTTGTATACGCGGTGGCCAAAGCCCATAAGACGGAACGAGTCGTCCTTGGACTTGGCCTTGGCTATCCACTTGCTGGTATCGCCGCCGTCGGCTTCAATGGATTCCAGCATTTCAATCACCTCCTGGTTGGCACCGCCGTGCAGGGGGCCCCACAAGGCGTTGATACCCGCCGAAACCGAGCCGTAAAGGCTGGCGTTGGCCGAGCCCACGAGGCGCACGGTGCTGGTGGAGCAGTTCTGCTCGTGGTCGGCGTGCAAGATGAGCAGCTTGTTGAGGGCGCGCACCACAATGGGGTTGACTTCGTACTTCTCCGTGGGGAAGCTGAACATCATGTACAGGAAGTTGGCGCAGTAGTCGAGGTCGTTGCGCGGGTAGATAAGCGGGTGGCCCACCGAGTTCTTGTAGCTCCAGGCGGCAATGGTTGAAATCTTAGCCATGAGGCGCACGATGTTCAGGTCCAGCTCCTCCTTGCTGATTTCGGGCGCAATACTCTTGGGATAAAAAGCCGTGAGCGAGCAAATGAGCGACGACAAGATGCCCATGGGGTGGGCCGACGACGGGAAACCGTCGAGAATCTTGCGGATGTCCTCGTGCACAAGGGTGTGCTGCGTGATTTCGTGGTTGAAAGCGGCGAACTCCTTCTCCGTGGGCAAGGCGCCGTAAATCAGCAGGTAAGCTACCTCCAGAAAGCTCGACTTTTCGGCCAGCTGCTCGATGGGGTAGCCGCGGTAGCGCAGAATGCCTTCTTCGCCGTCGAGGAAAGTAATGGCGCTTTTGGTGGCTCCGGTGTTCTTGTACCCCGAATCGAGGGTAACGTAGCCGGTTTGGTCGCGCAACTTGCCGATATCAAACGCTTTTTCGTGTTCGGTGCCTTCAATGACGGGCAAGGTGATGGATTTGCCGTCGAGGATAAGTTCAGCAGATTCTGCCATGGGCGGGAGGGATGAGAAAGAAATTACGGTGCGAAACTAACGCATAAGCCGTAAGCCGGGAAATTTCCCGGCCTCGGAGTCAGGATAAATACAGGATAAACAGGGTGGAGGTTCGATAATAAATGCAACGATGCCGGCCTTGAGCTACTTGCCGATGCAGAATTCGGTGAAAATACTAGTAAGCAAGTCCTCCGATGAAATTTCTCCGGTAATCTCTCCCAGGGCGGCCAGCGCGTGGCGCAAGTCGGCGGCTAGCAGCTCGGTACCGCGGTTATTGTCGAGGCCGGCTTGCACTGCCGCCAGGTGCGCCGCCGCTGTTTCCAGGGCGCGGGCATGGCGCACGTTGGTGACAATGGTAGCCGAGGCCGTGTTCTCCAGGTCGGAGCCCCGCACCTGAGCCAGCAAGGCCGTCTGCAGCGCGTCCAGGCCCTGTTTGGGGCCGGCTGCCACAAGCACCAGTGGCACCGGTTGGGCAGGCCCCTCAAATGCGGCCACGAAGCTGGCCTGGGTTTCCGGCGAGGCCAGGTCGGTTTTGTTGCCCACGGCCACTACCGGCAAGTGCAGCCCCTCGGTAAGCTCCTCAATCTCGCTCCGCACTTCAGCGGGCGTCACTTCGGTCAGGTCAAACAAATAAAGCAGCAGGGCCGCTTGGCGCACCCGCTGCCGCGTGCGGCTCACCCCAATGGCTTCAATCTCATCGGCGGGGTTATCGCGCAGGCCGGCCGTGTCCACAAACCGAAACCGGATGCCCTCCAGGCTCACTTCGTCCTCGATGAAGTCCCGGGTGGTACCCGGAATGGCCGAAACAATGGCGCGTTCTTCGCGCAGCAAAGCGTTGAGCAGCGTGGATTTGCCGGCATTGGGGCGGCCGGCTATCACGGCGGTGATGCCGTTCTTTATAACGTTGCCTAGCTCAAAGGACCTCAGCAGTCCGGCTATTACGCCCCACACTTCGGCCAGCAGCAGCGCTAGGCCGCTGCGGTCGGCGAACTCCACGTCTTCTTCGCCGAAATCGAGCTCCAGCTCCAGCAGGGCCGCAAACTTGATGAGCCGGCCCCGCAGCTCGCGCAGCTCCTGCGAGAAGCCGCCGCGCAGCTGGTTTAGGGCCACGCGATGGCTCAGGGCTGAGTCGGAGGCGATGAGGTCGGCGACGGCCTCGGCCTGGGCCAGGTCCATGGCGCCGTGCAGGAAAGCGCGCTTGGTGAACTCGCCGGCTTCGGCCAGGCGGGCTCCCTGCCGGAGCAGCACGGCCAGTACCTGGCGCACCACGTAGTCGGAGCCGTGGCAGCTGATTTCCACCACGTCTTCCCGAGTGAAGGAGCGCGGGTTGCGGTACAGGGCTACGACTACTTCATCCAGCAGCTGCTGGGTTTCGGGGTCGCGCAGGGTGCCGTAGTGCAGGGAGTGGCCGGGGGCCGCGAGCAGGCTCTTCTTGCTGAAAACGGTGGCGGTAATGGCTATTGCGGCGGGACCGGAGAGCCGAATCACTGCTAACGCCCCGGCACCGGGAGGGGTAGACAACGCGACGATGGTGTCGGAAAAAATTGTCTGAACCACGGGATTTTGGGATTAAGCAAATGGGTCGCAGTTGGTGGCCGGACCCTGATAAATGGCTATTCGGTAACGAACAAGTTGCAGCTTACTTCGGCCGATATCAATGCGGTGCGTTCCGCATTAACTCTGATTTCGAATGAATTGTCATACGTTACTTTGTCCAGTACTTCAACTAGAGCACCCAGTTGTAGGCCTACTTTGTCGAGGTATTGCAGGAAGGGCGCCGTGGTGTCTTTAACCGCGACCAGGGTGCCGCGCTCGCCGGCCACCAGGTCGGCCAGCAGACGGTGGGTGGGGCGGCGCATGGCCCCGTCTTCGGCGGGAATGGGGTCGCCGTGGGGGTCCAGGGCGGGGTGGCCCAGAAAGGCATCGAGCCGGCGCATGAGCAGCGGCGACTGTACGTGCTCCAGTTCCTCGGCTACTTCGTGCACCTCGTCCCAATTAAAGCCCAGTTGCTGCACCAGAAAAACCTCCCAGAGACGGTGCTTCCGGATGGTGAGCAGGGCCAGGCGCTTGCCTTCGGGCGTCAGCTGCACGCCGCGGTACCGCTCGTAAGCCAGGAGGCCCTTGTCGGCCAGGCGGCGGAGCATGTCCGTAACGGAGGCCGCGCGCGTGTCGAGGGCGGCGGCTATGCGGTTGGTGCTCACGCCGGCGGCGTCCGGCGCGTCTTCGGCCAGCTTGTAAATGGCCTTGAGGTAGTTCTCCTCGGTTTGGCTGGGGAGCCGCGAAGGTTGCGCCGGAAGGGGGGAGGGAATCATGCTGACGGCGTCAGTAGGAGGTGTAATAAGGGCGGACAGGCGAGGCAAAGCAGCAACTACTGCCATTCTGCCCCGCTCGGTGTCCAGAAAGACGGAATCTCAAGCGGGTAGTGCCTGAGGTGGCCCGGTTTAGAATTTCAACAGGGCCGAGGCCCAGGTAAAGCCGCTACCAAAGGCGGCCATGCACACCAGGTCACCGCGCTTGATTTTACCTTCCTGCACGGCTTCGCTCAGGGCAATGGGGACCGAGGCCGCGGTGGTGTTGCCATAGCGCTGGATATTGCTGTAGACTTTGTCGTCGGATAAGCCCATTTTCTGCTGCACAAACTGCGTGATGCGCAGGTTGGCCTGGTGCGGAATGAGCATGTCGATGTCGGCGGCCTCCATGCCGTTCTGGTCCAGGGCTTCTTTAATGACCTGGGGAAAGCGCACCACGGCGTTTTTAAACACGGTTTGCCCGTTCATGTAGGGGTACAGGTCCTGCGGGTGGTCTAGCACGTACTGCAGGCGGTCGGCACGGTTCGAGCCGGGCTCCTTCACAATCAGCTCTTCGGCGTGCTCGCCCTGCGAGTACAGGTGCGTGCTGAGGATGCCCTGGCCTTCCTGGGTGCTGGGGCGCAGCAGCACGGCGCCGGCGCCATCGCCAAAAATAACGGAAACCGTGCGGCCTTCGGGGGATTTGTCGAGGCCCGAAGAATGGATTTCGGAGCCCACCACCAGCACGGTGTCGTACATGCCGGTGCGAATGAACTGGTCGGCTACGGACAGGGCGTAGATGAAGCCGGAGCACTGGTTGCGCACGTCCAGAGCGGGGCAGTTGTTGGTGATGCCCAGCTCGCGCTGCATGAGCACGCCCGAACCGGGAAAGAAATAATCCGGCGAAAGCGTGGCGAAGACAATCATCTGCACGTCGTTGGGAGCCACGCCGGCCATCTCCATGGCTTTGCGGGCGGCGTTGGCGCCCATGTTGGCGGTGGTATCGGTGCCTTCTTCAAACCAGCGGCGCTCCCGAATGCCGGTGCGCTCCTGAATCCAGGCGTCGGAGGTGTTCATCATCGGCTCCAATTCCGCGTTGGTAACCACCCGGGTGGGCACATAGTGGCCGACGCCGGCAATGTAAGAATGACGCAAAGTTGCCATGAGGAGCTAAAGTTGGAGTGGGATTTTTGAGGATACGTGAGTGGTAGCGCAAACGAGGTTGCCGCCAAAAGAAGCGGCTCCGAACACACAAAACGGGGGGCAAAGGTGGCAGGTTAAACGAGAGAATCCAGCAAAAGCCACAATTTTTTGCCTTCTTCCGTCCACAGTACGTCAATTGGAACGCCTTGGGGATAGAAATTGGTCCCTCGCAGCTCATCTACCAGTGCAGGCGCGTCAAACGGTTGGTCAAAGTCCAGCTGTAGGCCCGCGCCGTGCTGCTGCAGCACCAGTTGCCACTGGGCATTGGGCGAGGTGATAATCGGCAGGCCGTGGGCCAGGTACTCAAACAGCTTGGTGGGCCGGCAGCGCGCCGTGCTGGTGTGGGGCCGGTAAGGCAGCAGGCCCAAGTGGCTGCGTTCGATTTCGGCCACTATTTGCGCGTGCGGCACCAGCTCGTGGCCACCAATGAGGGTGAGCCACTCGGCATTTTCGGCCGCTAGCTGCTGCAGCTGCCGCAACAGTTGCGGTTGCTGGCAAAATCCAATAACGGTTAGTTGCACGCCACCGGGCCAGGCCCGGCGTAGCTGCCCGGCAAACCAGAAAGCCTCCAAAATGCCGTTGAGCTCCGAGATGGTACCTGAAAACAGCAGGCGCAGGGGCTCGCCGGGCAGCGGAAACTTGCTGGGCTGGTGCGGCAAAAGCTGGCCGGGCAGGGGCTGGTACTTGTTTTCCAGCACCAGCACGCGGTGGGGCGGCAGCTTGCGCAGAAAGGGTAGCTCGTCAGCGTAGCTGGCTTCGGCCAGGATGATGGCTGCGGCCCGGCAGGCGGCCAAGCCCTGCACCCAGCGCAGCGCCGCGGCCACCCCGCGCCGCACCAGCCCGCGGTATACGCGCTGGGTAGATACGTTGAGCGCGTAGTTTTCCTGGATATCGTAAATGAACTTGCGGCCCTTGCCCAGCCACTGCCACAGCAGCGTGAGCGGCAGGAGCTCCGGGGCGTGCACGATTACCACCGCTGGCTGCAGCACGCGCAGCAGCCGCCAGTAGCGCCCCTGGGCTAGCAGGCGGTTGAAGCTAAGCCGAGAGCCCAAAAAAATAGCGTGGTGGCAAATGCGGGGAAAGGCTTCCACCAGCCGGTAATCCAAATCGTCGGGCGTGGCGCGGCCCGCTACGTGCACCTGCACCTGCGGGCGGTTGAGCAGCGTTTCGGCAAACTTTCCGCGCATGCGGGTGTCGTCTACGGGTTTCAACACCGAAGCCAGCAACACCAATAAACGGGGGGGACTGGAGCCAAGCACGCCCCAAAGATGCTAGTTTTGCCACTTCCAAGCGGGGCTGGCATTTTCCAGTGCCCTTCCGGAAGCACATTTAAACTTCTCATGGCTGAATTACAAACCCTAATCGAGCAGGCCTGGGCCGACCGCGCCCTGCTCCAAACCCCCGAAATTAAAGCGGCCATTGAGCACGTCATCGAGGAGCTCGACAAAGGCCGCTTGCGAGTGGCCACCCCGCCCGCCGAAGACGGCGGGGAGTGGACCATCAACGAGTGGGTGAAGAAAGCCGTGATTCTGTACTTTCCCATTCGCCAGATGAATACGCAGGAAGTGGGTCCTTTTGAGTTCCACGACAAAATGGCCCTCAAAACTGACTACGCTGGCCAGCAGGTGCGCGTGGTACCGCCCGCCGTGGCCCGCTACGGCGCGTTTCTGGCCCCCGGCGTCATCCTCATGCCCAGCTACACCAACATCGGCGCCTACGTGGGCGAGGGTACCATGGTGGACACCTGGGCCACTGTGGGCAGTTGCGCCCAAGTGGGCAAGGGCGTGCACCTGAGCGGCGGTGTGGGTCTGGGCGGCGTGCTGGAGCCCGTGCAGGCGGCTCCGGTTATCATTGAAGACGGCGCGTTCATTGGCTCGCGCTGCATTCTGGTGGAAGGCTGCCGCATCGGCAAGGAGGCCGTGATTGGCGCGGGCGTCACCATCACCGGCAGCACCAAAATCATCGACGTGACCGGCCCCGAGCCCAAGGAGTACCGTGGCTATGTGCCGCCCCGCTCGGTGGTCATTCCCGGCTCCATTCCCAAACAGTTTCCGGCCGGCGAGTACCAGGTGCCGTGTGCCCTCATCATCGGCCAACGCAAGCCGAGCACGGACTTGAAAACGAGCCTGAATGATGCACTGCGGGATTTTGGGGTGAGTGTCTAGACCACGGATGAGCTCGGATTTTCCGGATTACACGGATTTTGTGGACGAATTCAGAACCAGCAAAAAAGGCCGCTCAATTGAGCGCCTTTTTTGTGGTTGGTATTTTGTTTCAAGAAAGCAGTTGGTTTTGTAGTCGTCCACAAAATCCGTGAAATCCGGAAAAATCCGAGCTCATCCGTGGTCTAGATGCCTGCTTTTAGTTTATCGCCAAATAGTGCCTTCACCTTATCCACCTTGGGGCGGGCCACAAACTGGCAGTAGGGCTCGTGGCCGTGCTGGTTGTAGTAGTTCTGGTGGTAGTTTTCGGCGGGGTAGAAAGTGGGCGCGGCCATGATTTCCGTCACCACGGGATTGGGGAAGGCCTGGTTGTCGTTGAGTTTCTGCTTGTAGCCTTCGGCCAGCTGCTGCTGCTGCTCGTTGTGGTAGTAGATGCCCGAGCGGTACTGGGGGCCCGAGTCGTTGCCCTGGCGGTTGAGGGTGGTGGGGTCGTGGGTTTTCCAGAAAATTTCCAGCAACTCCTCGAAACTGATAACGGCCGGGTCGAAGGTGATGTCGATGACTTCGTTGTGGCCCGTGAGGCCGCTGCATACTTCCTTGTAGGTTGGGTTGGCGATGCGGCCACCGGCGTAGCCGGATACCACTTTTTCCACGCCCTTCAGGTTCTGAAATACGGCTTCGACGCACCAAAAACAGCCTGCTCCAAATGTTGCTTTTTCCATGTACTGGGGAGATTTATTAAGATGTAAATACAACGCGCTGCCACCCGCTTGGGTTATTGCCTAGCCGCCAGCGTTCGGGCGCGCATTGTGCGGCCATAACAATCGCCGCTGCCATATTGTGCCGTAAACAGGGCGGCGCTCCGGAGAAAAGGCCACCGCAGCAAAGCGGTGGCCTTTTCTCCGGAGCGCGTTGTGGCCCCTGCTGACTAGCGGCGGAACCGCTCGGCTACCACCAGTTCCTTCGAGCCGGCCGTGTATTGGTAAAAGCCTTCGCCGGACTTGGCGCCCAGGCGGCCGGCCATTACCATGTTCACTAGCAGGGGGCAGGGGGCGTATTTGGGGTTGCCCAGGCCCTCATGCAGCACCCGTAGGATGGCCAGGCACACGTCCAGGCCGATAAAGTCGGCCAATTGCAGGGGCCCATGGGGTGAGCCATGCCCAGCTTCATCACGGTGTCAATTTCTTCCACACCGGCCACGCCTTCAAACAGCGAAATAATGGCTTCGTTAATCATGGGCATCAAAATGCGGTTGGCCACAAAGCCGGGGTAGTCGTTCACCTCGGTGGGAGTTTTGCCCAACTGGCGCGACAGGTCCATCACCTGCTCGGTCACGGCGTCGGAGGTGGCGTAGCCCCGAATTACTTCCACCAGCTTCATCACCGGCACGGGGTTCATAAAGTGCATGCCAATGACCTGCTGCGGGCGCTTGGTGACGGCGGCAATCTTGGTGATGGAAATGGACGAGGTGTTGGAAGCCAGAATGGTATCGGCCGGTGCGAACTGGTCGAGGTCGCGGAAGATTTGCAGCTTCAGGTCCACGTTTTCGGTGGCGGCTTCTACTACCAGGCCCACGTTGGCCACGCCCTCTTGCAGCGACGTGAAGGTGCGCAGGCGCCCCAGCGTGGCGGTTTTATCGTCCTCGCTCAGGGTGGCTTTGCTTACCTGGCGGTCCAGGTTTTTGGTGATGGTGCCCAGCGCGCGGTCCAGGGCCGGCTGGCTGATGTCGATGAGGGCCACGGAAAAACCGTGCTGTGCAAATACGTGGGCAATGCCATTGCCCATGGTGCCGGAACCAATAACGGCTACGTTCATAATTAGCGGGAAAAGAGGGAAAACAGCTGAGTAAAAAAGTTCAACAAAGCTACGCGTGTATTTGCTGCCGCCATTTTTGTTTTAAAATTGAAAAATATTTTTCCACTTATTATATCCTTTTGCAAAGTGCCGCGTACAATGCCCCAGAGACGCTTATTTTTCTTTCACCTCCTTCAAACTTTCTCTCGTCATGGGTAATCTCCTGTACATCATCGCCGTCATTCTTGTCATCATTTGGGCAATTAGCTACTTCGGTGGTTTCTTCACCGGTGGCATTATTCACACCCTGCTCGTAATTGCAATCATCGCCATCCTGCTGCGTGTAATTAGCGGCCGAAGCGCGGTATAGTTAGCCCCTAGGGGTAACCAAAAAGCAAAAAAAAGCCTGGCTGTTAATTCAGTCAGGTTTTTTCGTGTCTGCGAAATTCGATTTGCTACTTCCCGATGTTGAACAAGAAATTAAACCGAATGACCGGGTTGGGGTAGAGGCTTTCAAACGAGTCGTTGAAATTGTAGAGCAACAGAATATCGGCCGCTGCCCGGTCGCTGAACTGCTGGCGGTAGCCCGCCCCCAGCAGCGGGCTTTCGATGCTTTGCGAAAGCCCCCTGCCGGTGGGGTTGTTATTGGAATCGTATTCCAGCACCTTGGCCCTGGTTACTTCGTATTCGGCGTGCGCAAAAAACTGTTGGTAAACCCGGAATTGCGCAAAGGCCTTCACGCCGAAGTTATTGCTTTTCAGCGTTTGGCCCTGGCGGTTGTTCCCAAAGTCCACCGAGTTGTTGCTGTAGGAGTAGGTGATGCCGGGGCCGATGGCCAGCCGGTCGTTTACGCGGTAGCCCAGCGCGGGCGACGCCCCAATCACGAACTGGCTAACCTGGGCAGCACCCGCGAAATAGCTATTGTAGCCCAAGCTAAAGCCTGAGTATACAAAGAACTTGGTGGTGGGCGCCGGGGTGTTGCTCGCCTCTCGCGACTCCCGCGTGCCCGGCAAGTCCAAGCCGGAGGGCCGGTCAGGCGAGGGCTGGGGGGGCGGCGCCTGGGCGGGG